>NZ_SMUS01000043.1 GCF_004353185.1 Clostridium cuniculi
GAATAACAGTAGATAATTATTTTGTATCAGTTAAAAATCATTATGGAGCATTATTAGGTGGATGGTGGTATGCTGTTGAAAGAGGAAAAAATATTTTAGGAGTGTCTAAAGATATAAGTAAGAGAATGAATTATGATATTAATCAAGATAATAAGGCTAATTCTATATTAGATTTAGAATCAATTAAGGTAATAGGAAGAACCTTTTTAGATAATAATAGAAGTATAGTATTATCTATGGATAAAAATATCCATAGAAATTTTATGATTTGGTTAGAGGAAAATAGTAGTGATAATCCATTCCATGAATATGGAAAGTGGAGAAATATATCTAATAAAATTCAGAGGGAGAATTTTATTAGATTTAATATAGATAAGAATGATTTATATAAAAGTTTAGGGGGAAACTAGATTGCAAATTGCAATCTAGTTTTAAATTTCGGTAAGGTGGTTCCAATATCTTTTAGGCATATGTTGATTACGTAGTTTAGAGTTTTCACGTTCTTTTATATTTACAGATTTATAAAAGGTTTTCCATAAGCTTTCAAAATTTTCATCATTATTAAGATTAGATAATAGATATCCTTCATCTTTAGATAAATCTGTAATTATTGAACTTTCTTTATTATACATAATAGCTTTTTCACGTTTTAAATCATGAATAATAAAATTTTGATCTGAAAATCTAAGAGTAAAATGATTAAGTATTATAGGTAAAATATTATAAACAGGCTCTATTTGAGAATAAAAGCTTAAAGGCGCAATTTCTTTAAAGCGTACAAATCCAGTAAACATATGAGCTTCTTGAGCTACTTTTTTATAGTATTTATCTACTAGGATAATAGTATCATTATTTTTAGCCAAGTTTATATTAGTACCATATTTATAGCAAAGCTTCAAATAATCTAGAATTATGTTTTCTACACCATCAATTTCACTAAGATATAAATAGTATACATTATTTAAAACTTTTCCATTAAGTTTTTGAATTATACTATTATATACTCTTTTAAATTTATCAGATTCAGTAGTAATTTCTTTTATTTCGTTTAATAAGGAAGGTATATGATTTTCAAGTTTATTTATAGTACAATCATCTTTGCAAGGATAGGCATAGAAAATAGCAGTAAATAATCCTTCTAAAGATCCATCATATAAAAATTCAATCATAACTAGATCTCTCCAGTATAAGAAGTAGTTTTATCATTTAATAAAAGTAGTTTTTTACTACCAGATAATCCATTAGTTAATGTAGTACCATAAGGTAATAAAATTTTATTTATTTCATTGTCAAAAAAACTTATTTGCTCAGAGTCTTCTTCTAATAGATTTAAGTCTATTTTGGGAGTAAGAGCTCTTTTTATTTTCTCATCATCTAAAGGGACACAGCCGAAATACTTGCCACCACAAGTAACAAAGTATTGAGCTCTTTTTATTACTATACCAAGCTTTTTTAAGTCTATAAAAGTTAAAGAATTAATTCTACGTGCACTAATAATTTTTCTAGCACCTCTAATGCCTATTCCGGGAACTCGTATTAGCATTTCATATGGAGCTTTGTTTATTTCAACAGGAAATAAATGAATATTATTTAAAGCCCAATTAGTTTTAGGATCAAAATTAATATCTAAATTAGGTTTTTCTTTAGATAATAGCTCAGAAGCTTTAAATCCATAAACTCTCAATAACCAATCACCTTGATATAATCTATGCTCTCTTAAAGTAGGAGGAGTTTTAAGGGAAGGTAGATTTTTACCTTGATTAACCGGAACATATGCTGAATAATAAACTCTTTTTAAATCAAATTTATTATAAAGATTTTCAGATAAATTCAGGATGTTTAAATCACTTTCCTTTGTAGCTCCAACTATAAGTTGTGTACTTTGACCTCCTGGAACAAAGAACGTAGAATTCTTAAATTTTTTATATTCATATTTATTAGCAATTATATTATTCTTAATAAGTTTCATTGGTTTAAAAATTTCATCTTTATTTTTTTGTGGAGCAAGTAGCTTTAATGATTGTGAAGAAGGTAATTCTAAATTGACACTCATTCTATCTACTGAAGAACCAGCTTTTTTTATAAGTTCTTCATCAGCTCCAGGAATGGCTTTTAAGTGAATGTATCCTCTAAAATTATATTCATTTCTTAATTTTTCAACTATTTCTGTTAAACGTTCCATAGTAAAATTAGCATTTTTTATTATGGCAGAGCTTAAAAATAATCCTTCTATATAATTTCGTCTATAAAAGTTAATAGTTAAATCTATAACTTCATTTACAGTAAATGAAGCTCTTTCTATATCATTCGATACTCTATTTATGCAATAAGCACAATCATATATACAGTAATTAGTTAAAAGAATTTTTAAAAGTGATATACATCTGCCATCAGGAGTAAAGCTATGACAAATGCCACTTGTTGTAACTGAGCCAATGTTTCCTTTTTTAGAATTTCTATTTGATCCAGAAGATGAACAAGAGACATCATATTTAGCAGCACTACTTAAAATTCTTAATTTTTCTGAAATTTCCATATAAATTCACCAACTTTAATATTTTGATTTATCTTATAAAAGATACACTCTATTAGAAGAGCGGTTTTCTATATCATTTAGTATAAGTATATATTAAAAAGAATATACGAACAAGTGTTCTGTAAAAATAAATTATATATTCTATATGTAAAACTTATTTTAGATATTAAATAATAATTATTATTATTTAAATATTAAAGAAAAGAATTTTATGATATAATTAGCTTATAATTCTATTAGAAAAAATTAATAAATGAAATTGGAGGAGTACATATGTCATTTGATAAGTTAGATATAAAAGATAATAGTGCAAGAGAGGGAAGAGCTTGTATATTACTTTGTAACTTAGGAGGAAAGGATTTACAAAAAGTTAAAAACTGTGCAATGATTTTAGGTATTAGAGATCAAATACTTTTAAATAGCAAAAATGGTGATACAGTTATTAAAGATGTATTAGATAACAATATAAATGCAGAATGTGCAGATGGAAGAAAAGAAAGAGCTATAATCTTTAATGCAATACCACCTGCAAAGATGAATATATTCATTGAAAATCTAAAAAAAGTAAGAGTTAATAATGTTTTAAAAGCTGTAGTTACAGAAACTTCAATAGATTGGACTGTAAATGAAGTACTTTCTAACTTAGTTGCAGAACGTGTTGCCATAAGCAAAGGAGACTTCACAGATCAACATAGCAAATAATATTGAGACCAAAGCGTTAATGCCGTGATGCCGAAAATTAATGATATAACCTCCATTAAGTCATATAATTTCGCTAAGAATTTATATTATTATTTCCATAAAATCAGCTAAAGCTTCGAAGTTCGCTATCGCTTACCTCAGCTTCTTAACGCTAATTTTATTACAATAATAATTAAATTCTAAAGCTTATTATATAATACTTTCTTCCGGTTATATCATTAATTTTTCTCTATCACTAACTTTAAAGCTTAGGTCTGCAATTTAAAAGCGAAAAACCTATAAAGTTAATGTTCTGTGCTATAAATTATTTTGATAGAATAATTAACTTTTAATTTAATGAGTTTTATTTTATTCAGGTAAAAATACTTTTAGTTAACGACTTGTCATATAACATGTAGCAAAAGACATTAACTGCAAGGTGTTATGCTATAGGTAGTTACGTGAAAAAAGAAAAAATGAAATATTAATTTGGAAGGGCCATTGAAATTAAGCCGTAGAATTTAATAATTGATGGAGTAAAGTTGCGTAAAGAAGTTTTTACTGTTTGAGCGAATAGCGAGTTTAAAAACTTTAGCCAACTTTACGGAATCAATTATATAAATTCTAGGTGAAAATTTCACGGTTACTGGAAAATAAATATTTCATTTTTTCGCTTCCACGTAACGAACAATTTAGTTAAAGAGTGATTTAATTTGGGTTAGATGTTTTGTAGCTAGATCGTAGCCATGATCATAGCTAGATTTTAGTTTATTAACATCTTTTTCAAAGCTTTCTAATTTATAATCAGGTCTTAATATTATTGCTTTGCCTTGCCTTTCAAGTTCTTCACAGAATTTCACAATTTCATTGTAAGATTCATGTCTAGTTAGAAAAGCATTTTTTAAATTAGGATATTTACGATTTAATAATTTAGATACAATAACATTTTTTTTACTTAAATCTTTTTTATATCCCTTTGGTTGAGTAAGAACTATTAAGTGCTTTTCATTTCCGTCAGCAATTGCTTTTTTTATTGGAATAGGATCGCAAAGTCCACCATCGTAATATTCATTATTATTTATTTTTATAACTGGAAAAAAGATTGGAAGAGCACAGGTTGCTCTAAGAAAAGTAGCTTTATCATCAAGGTCTTTTCCATCTAAATATTCTGTTTTACCAGTTTTAGCATTGGTAACTCCAATTAAAACTTTACCTGTATATTTTTTATAAGTATCCATATCAAATGGCACTAACTTATTAGGTATTTCATCAAAAACAAAGTCTAGTCCAAATAAACTTTTGCATTTGAGAAAATTTCCATATCCTAAATATCTTTTATCATTTCTATATTTAGTTAAGACCTCAAGATTACGGCCTTTTTGTTTAGAAATATATGAGATTCCATTAGTTATTCCTGCAGAAACACCTATGCAATAAGGAAAAATAATATTATTATCAAGTAATGCATCCATTACTCCTGCACTAAAAATTGGTCTAAAAGTTCCACCTTCTAAAATTAAACTAGGCATAAAGTGACTCCTTTCTAAAAGTTATTATTTAGTTATTATAAAACAAAATAAATTTTATTACAAATATTGGGGTGGAATATACAAGATTAATATTTCCTATTTAATATAAAATGAAAATAAATTATAATATAAATAAAAATATTACAGATGATTTATATTAGTAATAAATAATTTAAGAGGGTGTAGTTATTGTTTTTTATAGGTATATTTGGAATAGATAATAAAATAAAAGAAATTAAAAATTTAACTAACTTCTGTTGTAAAAATTGCAACATTTCAAATGGAGGAAAGTTAATTAAATCTTATACTTTTTTTCATTTTTTCTTTATACCATTATTTAGATGGAATGAAGATTATTATGTAATTTGTAATGGATGCAATACTTATTTTAGCATTCCTAAAGAAAAGGGAAAGGCAGTAGAAAGAGGTGAAGATATAGAAATTACATATTGGGATTTGAAAGAAGTAAATAAGAATTATGGAGGTTATTATACAGTAAAAAGATGTGCTAGATGTAGTAGAGAAGTTGAAAATACTTTTGAGTATTGTCCATATTGTGGAGAAAAAATTAAATAGTATATTGAATAAAAATGTCTTTATTAAATAGATAAAGGCATTTTTTTATAAATTTTTATCTTATTAAGTAAAGATATTAATCCTAGAAAATAAAAATTAATCATATAATTTTAATAACCATACTTTAGAGAGGGGAAATGTTATGTATTGTAGGGATTGTGGTCAGATTATGAGTAATGATAGTTTAAGATGTACAAACTGCGGAACGAGAAAAGGTTTAGGTGATAATTATTGTTATAGATGTGGTTCACGAATAAAGAGTCATAATATTGAGATTTGTGAGTTTTGTGGTGCAAAGCTAAATAACAATATAAATAAGGTGGATGTAAAGATAAGAAGTAAATTACTAGCAGGATTATTAGCACTTTTCTTAGGTGGTATGGGGATACATAGGTTTTATCTAGGATATATTAAAATTGGTATGGTACAATTAATATTATGGTTCTTTGGATATTTTAATGGTGGTATAACATGGATTATTGTTGAAATATGGGCATTTATAGAATGTATATTGATATTTTTAGGAATTATAAAAGATTCAGAAGGGAATCCATTAGAATAAATAATAAATATTTAGGTAAAAAGAAAAATACGGTTAATAAAACCGTATTTTTAATCTTTAGCTACGATTTCTTTCTTTTTTATTACAAAGAAAGCTATTATAAGTCCTACTAATGTTAATGCAGCTGTACAGGCAAATGAAATATTCATTCCATATACTTGGGCTTTAGCTGGATCTGTATATCCAGATGAAATTGTGGATTTACTCATCAAGGTTACTATCAAAGAAGTACCAATAGAGCCGGCTACTTGTCTTAAAGTATTATTAGCAGCATTACCATGAGAATATAAATTTTTATGTAATGAATTTAATGCAGATGTTGATAATGGCATAAGAAGCATAGATATTCCTAACATTCTTATAGCATAAATAGAAATTATATAAATTAAAGGAGTAGATACTGATAAAAATGAAAGGCCAAAAGTACCTAAAGTTAAAATTGTTAACCCTGTTAGTGCAAGATATCTAGCTCCAAATTTATCAAAAAGCTTACCTGTAATAGGATTCATAATTCCCATTACAATTGCGCCAGGCATTAAAGTTAATCCAGTATCAAAAGCTGAAGAACCTCTAACATCTTCAAGATACATAGGAAGTATTAGTTCCGATGATATTAATCCAGCATAGGCTATCATTGAAATTATAGTAGAAAAGGTGAAAACACTACTTTTAAATACATCTAAATTAAGCATAGGTTCCTTCATATTTAGTTGTCTCCATACAAAAATTATAAGAAAAACTATACCTATAATTAGTGGTAAATATACTTTAACATCAGTCCAGCTATAATTTCCTGCATTACTAAATCCAAAAAGCAATCCACCAAATCCAATAGTAGATCCAATAAATGAAATAATATCAAAATATACAGATTTATTTTCAGTTACATTCTCTAATAAAAAGTATCCTAATATTAAATCTAAGATAGCAAATGGAAGAGTTACATAAAATAAATATCTCCAAGGATAAATATTTATTATCCAGCCAGATAATGTAGGTCCTATAGCTGGAGCAAAAGCAAGAACTATACCAACTATACCCATAGCAAAACCTCTTTTTTCTATTGGGAAAATAATCATAAATACTGTTTGCATTAAAGGAATTATCATTCCACTAGCTAAGCCTTGAATAAGTCTAGCTGTCAAAAGCATAGTAAAGTTAGTTGCAAATGCTCCTATAATTGTTCCAATAGTGAATAATCCAATAGATACAAAAAATAGTGTTCTATTCTTAAATTTATCTATAAGAAAGGCAGTAAATGGAATAATTATACCAGTGGCGAGCATATAACCTGTACTTAACCATTGTGCAGTTGAGACACTTATATTTAAATCTTTCATTATATCTGACAATGCTACATTCATAAATGTACTGTTTAAATAGCAAATAAAAGCACCTAAAAGAAATACACCTGCAATTACAATTACATTATAATTTTTATCTTTAGTTGATGATTGAGTCATAAAATCCCCTCCAAAATTTATAGTATATAGATATATTTCCAAAATTAAGTGGGTATTATACTAGATAAAATTAGTAAAAAAGAATTGTGTTAAAGATAAACACAATTCTTAATATAAAATAAATATAAGGTTTTAATTTCTTTGTCTTCTATTACCGCCACCAGAGCCACCCATATTACCAGGAGCACCAGTATTACCACTACCAGAACCTACTGTAGTTACAGTATTTGAAGTTGTAAAGTTTCCAGCTTCGCTTCCACCCGTAGAACTTCCGTTAGTATATAAACCATCTGTTTCATTACCAGTTGAAGTTCCACCAGAATAAACAAAATATTTTGTATTACTTTGTAAACTAGGTGATGATATTATTACTGATTGATAAGTTTTTGATGGAGCAAAAGTAATTATATCTTCGCCATTTTCATTTTTTATACTAATTAATGTATTAGCTGATTGGGAAGATAAAAATACATTAACAGAATTTTGTTTTGAAGAAGTGCTTGGTGATTGAGCCATTCCAGAACTACCTGCTGCAATAAATAATCCACCATTTATATTGCAACTTGAATCGTAGTCTAAAGCACCATTACCACTATTTTCAGGTCCATTTACAATAACAGTTCCATCATTCATTTCAATAGAACCATTTGCATCAATACCATCACCAGAAGCATCTACATAAAGATATCCACCATTAATAGTAATTGTACCTCCACTAGATGAACTAAAGTTGTTTTGTCCAGGTCTTCCATTAGTAGATGAAGAATCATTTCCACCAGCTGCATTTAAACCATCATCACTTGCAATAAGGTGAATAGTACCATCATTAATAGTTATATTTGTACTTTCGATTCCCTCATAAGATTTAGATATATTTATGTCTCCTCCATTTATCTCAAGAGTAGTATCTGAATGGATTCCATCATCACCTGATGAAATTTCAAAAGTTCCTCCATTAATTATTAAGTTATCATTTGAATGAAGTGAATCATCAGATGAATCTATAGTAATATTACCACCATCAATTATTATGTTGCTTATTGCTTTTATTGCTTTTGCACTACTAGTGTCACTTGAAGAACTAGTAGTATTACTATTTTGACCCCATTGCCCCCATGGATTTTGCATATTATCAGTTTTAGTACTACTATTAACACTACCACCACCAGATGTAATGTTAATAGTACCATCAGTTATATTAACATTTGTTTCAGCTTGAATTCCATCATTTGTAGAAGTTATGTTTAATGTTCCACCTTCAATTAAAACATACCCTTTTTCAGTATCTTCAGAATTTGTAGCTTTTAATCCATCACCAGAAGCATTAATATCAATAGTACCTCCTTTAATAGTTATAGAATCTTTTCCCATAAGTCCATCATCAACGGAGGTAACAGAGATATTTCCACCTGTTATTTTTAAATCATCTTTACTTGTTATACCATTATTATAGTTTGCATTGACTGTTAAAGATCCATTACCTTTAATAGTTAAATCATCTTTACTAAAAATTGCTGCATTTGGTTCATCAGTAGAAGAGTCTTCAAAGGTATAAGTTGTACCATCAGTTATAGTATTTTCACTATTATCAGGTAGAACTATTATTGCATTTTTTGCACTTTTAACATAAATAGGAGCACTATTTGTACATGTTAGATCCACATTATTAAGTACTAAATAAACATTTTCTTCAGAAGCACTATCAACAATTATTTGACTATTAGAAGAGGTTCCACTTATTGAATATGTACCTCCAGTACTAATAGTAACAGTATTATTATTCACTGTAGCTCCATTACCATTAACTGTTATTGTATCACCTAATGAAATAGAAGCAGTTATATCATCTAAATTTATATCTGAATCTAAGGTATCAGTAGTTTCATTTTCTGTATTTTCAGTAGATTCAATAACAGTATTATTACTATTATTTGTAGTTGTTTTTGAACAAGCTACTGAACTTATACATAAAGAAATAATTGTTAAAGCTAAAATAAGTTTTTTCTTCATAATTTCCTCCAAATATTTTATTAAAATTATTTTCTATATAAAAAATCAAATAAAAATTTTATTTCATAAATAAACTCTAAAAATATATTATCAAAAAAACCTTAAATTAATCTTAAGTTCCACTAACCAAATTTAAATTTGGTTAGTGGAACTTACTTCTAAGAGCGATAGCGAGTAGTGAGTTTCCTAAATTGACTCCAAATTTTAACTGACACTCTAAATCTTAAAAGTTTAAGATTTTTTTAAGGTTAGGGTTTTATAATTACATTGAACAATACAACAGAATATATGAGGAGGGTATATAAATGGCAATAAAATCATTTAAGAGATATGAAAAAAAATATTTATTAAATCAAATACAATATGATGAATTAATAAAAAGATTGAGTGAATATATGGATCCTGATGAATATTGTAAAGATGGGAAAAATTACAGTATTTATAATATTTATTATGATACAGATGACAATCAAGTAATTAGACATTCAATATCTAAGCCATATTACAAAGAGAAGCTTAGATTAAGAAGTTATAAGGTTCCAAAATCACCTAATGATAAGGTATTTCTAGAACTTAAAAAGAAAATTGGTGGGGTAGTTAATAAGAGAAGAGTAGTTTTAACTTTAGGAGAAGCATATAAATTTTTAGAGTTTAGGATAAGACCTGAAAAAAGTGATTATATGAGTAATCAAGTGTTAAATGAAATTGAGTATTATTTAGATAATAATAAAGTTAATCCTAAAGTTTATATAAGTTATAGCAGAAAAGCATTTTTCTCTAAAAGTGATAAAAACTTTAGATTAACCTTTGATTCAAAAATAATTACAAGAAGGGATTATTTATTTTTAGAATCAGGAAGTTTTGGCGAAGATCTCTTAGAAACAGGAGAATATTTAATGGAGGTTAAAATTTTAGGGGCAATACCATTATGGTTAGTAGAGATATTATCAGAATTAGAAATATATAGTACTAAATTTTCTAAGTATGGGAATGAGTATATGAGATATTGTTCAAGAAAAAATAACTTTAGTGAAGTAAGGAGAGAAAAGATATGTTAGAAACTATAATAGCGTCGACAAATGGAGAGTCATTTACTTTGGCAAATGCATTAATTGTAATAGGAGCATCAATAGTATTAGGATTTATTATTAGTTTAGCTTATATGTATACTCATAAGAAAGAGGGATATGCACCTGGATTTACATTAACATTAATAATGTTACCAGTAATAATTTCAATAATAATTCTTTTAGTAGGAAACAATGTTGCAAGAGCATTTAGTTTAGCAGGAGCTTTTTCAATTATTAGATTTAGAAGTGCACCTGGAGATCCTAAAGATATTGCTTATGTATTTTTTACTTTAGCAGTTGGTTTATCTTGTGGTATGGGATATGTTGGATATGGATTCATAGTTACAGTAATATTATGTGCAGTTATGATCATTTTAGATAAGCTTAAATTTGCCATGCCTAAAACTAAAAGTATGAAACTAAAGATATTAGTTCCAGAAGATTTAAATTATGAAGGGGTTTTTGATGAAGTTTTAAATAAATATTCAACTTCATGGGTAATTGAAAGTGTTAGAACAAGAGATTTTGGTGCTTTATTTGAACTTTGCTATAGAGTTCATTTAACTGATGATATAAGTCAAAAGAAATTTATTGATGAATTAAGATGTAAAAATGGAAATTTAAATATTGCATTAACTTCAGCAGGGTTAGAAGAAAAAGTTTATGTATAATGAAAAGTGTTAAAATAGAGACGGTTATATATTAATCGTCTTTTTTTTGTGAAATTATAATAATGAAATCATAATAAAATTATATTATATGTGAAATTATTTTATATTTTTATAAGTTAAGTAAAGAAAATAATAAAGAATTTCACAAGTTAGAAAATGTTTACAACAATTAATAATTAAACTTATAATAAAATATGTAAAATAACTTATTTAATATTACTTTAATAAGATGCAATGGGAGGAAAATTTATGAGAAAATTTAAAAGAGCTTTGGCAGCAATGTTAAGTTTAATGATGTTCATAGCTTTCATTCAACTACCAGTTTCTGTCCAAGCTGTTGAAAATTCAGAAGTAAATGTTAGGGCTTCTGAAGAGGTCTATGTAAAAATTAGATATAATAGACCAGATGGCAATTATGATGGTTGGAACCTATGGGTTTGGGAAGCAGGAAAAGATGGTCAACGTGTTGATTTTATAGGTGAAGATCAAGATGGTAAATTTGCTGTTGTAAAAACATCAAAAGATGCAGGGCAATTAGGGTATATTCTTCGTAGAAGCGAACAGGGGAATGAATGGGCTGAAAATTATTTTGGCGTTGATAAGTTTGTAGATTTAACTACTGGAGATACAGAAGTTATTATAAATCATAAAGATGAAGATAAGGATGTAGAATTAAAGGAAATAAATAGAGATTTTGAAAAAGTAACTTTAAATGTACATTACTATAGATTCAACAATGATTATGATGAGTGGGATGTATGGACTTGGTTAGATCCAAATCATGGAGGAGAAGGACATGCATTTACTGGTGAAGATGATTTTGGAAAAACTACTTCAATAGTATATGAAAATGTAGTTGATGCAAAAGAAGATGGAATCGGTATCATTATTAGAAAGCCAGATTGGTCAGCTAAGGATATTGAATTTGACAGATTTATTAATTTAGCTTATGCAAATAATAATGGTGAAATAAATGCATATTTAGTTCAAAGTAATTCTGAAATAGTTTTTACTGCTGAAGATGCAGTTAAAGATTTAGCTATAACAAGTGCTAAAATAGATTCATTAAATGAAATTAGTTTTATTACTAACGTAAAGATGAGCAAAGATTTAACTGTAGAAAATGTAACTTTAAAGGAAAGTGGTGAAGTAATAAAAGTTAAAGCTTTAGAAATTAATGAAAATTTAACTTCAGGTAAAATAGTAACAGAAAAAGATTTAAACTTAACTAATGAATATACTTTAGAGATAGATGGGTATATTGGAAAAACTGTAACTTTAGGACAAATATTTAATTCAGAAGAGTTTGAAGAGTTATATCATTATGATGGAGAATTAGGAGCTTTATATTCAAAAGATAAGACAAGTTTTGTATTATGGGCTCCAACTGCAACAAATGTAAGATTAGCATTATTTGACAAAGGAAATGGTGTAGATGCTAAAGAAATTAAAGAGATGACTAAAGGCGAAAATGGAATTTGGACTTTAGATGTAAATGGAGATTTAAATGGAACTTACTATACTTATTTAGTAACTAATAATGGAGTAGAAAAAGAAGTTACAGATCCATATGCAAAAGCTGTTGGAGTAAATGGTAATAGAGCAATGGTTATTGATTTAAGTTCAACTAATCCAGAAGGTTGGGAAAATGATGTAAAACCAGAGTTTGTAGATGCTACAGATGCTATAATTTATGAATTACACATAAGAGACTTTACAATTGATGAATCATCAGGTGCTTCTATGGAAGTTAAAGGAAAGTACAATGGTATGTGGGAATCTGGTACAACTTTATTTGGCGATGGTGACATAAAAACAGGTATAGATCACTTAGTAGAATTAGGAATAACTCATGTACACTTATTACCTACTTTTGACCATAGATCAATAGATGAAACAAAATTAGATCAAGCACAATATAACTGGGGATATGATCCTCAAAACTATAATACTCCAGAAGGTTCTTATTCTTCAGATCCTTACAATGCAGAAGTTAGAGTTGAAGAATTTAAGAAAATGGTAATGGAACTTCATAAGGCTGGAATTAGAGTAGTAATGGATGTTGTTTATAATCATACAGGTGCTACAGCAGATTCTCACTTAAATTTAGCAGTTCCAGATTATTATTACAGACAAAATAGTGATGGTGGTTTTTCTAATGGATCTGGGTGTGGAAATGAATTAGCATCTGAACGTTCAATGGTTAGAAAAATGATGGTAGATTCAGTTAAGTATTGGGCTGAAGAATATCATATTGATGGATTTAGATTTGATTTAATGGCACTTCATGATATAACAACAATGAAGGAAATAAGAACTACTTTAGATGAAGTAGATGAAAGTATATTAATATATGGAGAAGGATGGACTGGTGGAGATACCCCATTATCAAGTGAAGAGCAAGCATTAAAAGTTAATACTGTTAAGTATGGAGATTTACAAATAGCTGCATTTAGTGATGATATGAGAGATGCAATTAAAGGACATGTATTTGAAGACGCTACTCCTGGATTTGTAAATGGATTTAATGGACTTGAAGATGTTATAAAATTTGGTATAGTTGCATCAACAGAAAATGATCAAGTTGAATATACAGGAGGACCAAATCAATATTCAGGTTATGGAACTACTGCATGGGCAAATCAACCGTATCAAACTGTAAATTATGCATCAGCACACGATAATTTAACTTTATGGGATAAATTACAAACTACTAATCCAGATGCAAGTGAAGAGGAACTTTTAGCTATGAATAAAATGTCTGCAGCTCTTGTATTAACTTCACAAGGTATTCCTTTCTTCCAAGCTGGAGAAGAAATTGCTAGAACAAAGGTTAATGAAGATGGAAGCTTTAATCATAATAGCTATAATGCATCAGACAGTGTAAATAAAATTGATTGGACAAGAAAAGAAGAATATAGTGAGTTATTTGAGTATTATAAGGGATTAATAACTTTAAGAAAATCTCATAAATCATTTAGAATGAATACAACTAGTGATATACAATCAGGACTTAATTTCTTAGATGTTACAGATTCAAATGTTGTTGCTTATACTTTAGAGGGTAAACAAACAAATGATTCATGGGATAATATTGCTGTAATATTTAATTCTAATGACAGTGAAGTTGAAGTAGAATTACCTTCAAGCAATTGGACAATAGTAGTAAATGGTGAGAAAGCTGGAGTTGAATCATTAGGGGCTGTAGCTGGAAATACAGTAGTAGTTCCTGCAAAAGCATCTTATGTATTGGTAGATACTAATAGTTATAATGAATCTCTTGAAGATGATGATATAGTTGAAGATGATGAAGAAGAAAAAGAACCATCAGTAGATGTAGATCAAGAAACAAATGAAAAACCAGTTATTAATGCTAAAGATTTAGAATTAAAAGTTGGAGATAAATTTGATGCATTAAATGGAGTTACTGCATCTGATAAGGAAGATGGAGATTTAACTTCTAGTATTAAAGTTGTTGAAAATACTGTAAATACTAAAAAAGCTGGAAAGTATAAAGTAACATATAAGGTTACAGATAGTGATAACAATGAAACAACTTTAACTATAAATGTAACTGTGAAAGCTAAAGAAATGCCAAAGACAGGGGGAGAAAACTCTTTTGTAGTACTTGCTATAGCATTAGGATTAGTTGTTTCAGGATCACTTGTTATAAAAAGAAAAAGAAAAGAAGCATAGTATCTTATATTAATTAAAGTAAAAGTGGTAGAGAATAAAAATTCATCTACCACTTTTTTTTAAAGTTTATGTACATTTATAGCCATAGGGCCTTTTTGTCCATCAGCAATAGAAAATGATACATTTTCGCCTTCGTGTAGAGAATTATCAGGACCATTTTCTTTTAATTGTGAATGATGAACAAATATATCATTTCCATCATTAGCCGAAATAAATCCATATCCTTTTTCTTCATTAAACCATTTAACTGTACCTGTATAACTTGACATAAAATTTCTCCTTAAATAAATAATTGATTAATCCATACTAGTTTGTGCAAAAGTTGAGAGTTTATACTATAGTATTTAATTTTTATAAATATCTTGGGCAAGTAATGTGAGTTTTTCTAAGTTTAAAATTTTTATTGTATTTTTATTTTTTTCTATAATTTTTAAATCAGAAAGATTTTTAATAACTCTATTTAAGTGACGATAGCTAGAACCTAAAAGTTCAGATAAATTATTAATACCGTCAATATCAACAAAAATTTCTTTTGAGTTATTTGATGGTAATGATGAAAGTAAATAGCTTGCAAAGCGATTTTCAATTGGCGAAAGTATATTAATGCTCATATAACTGGAATTTCTTCTAAGTTTTTTTTGAAGAGATGATATTATAAATCTTAAAAATATTGGATCATCATATCCATATTCCTGTATCTTATTTAATGGCAAGGCTAAGCAAATACAATGTTCTAAAGCTTGCACATTACAATCTGCATATGGATTTTCTATAAATTCAATATCACCCATTACTGATAGAGGAGTATTAAAACAAAGAAGCAATGATTTACCACTTGAGAGTAATGTTGTTACTTTATACTTTCCATGTACTAAAAAATACATATAAAATAATTTTTCGTTTAATGAGCAAAGATATTCATTTTTATTAAATGTATGTATTTCTAAAGAATTTAATAAACTTTTATTTAAGTAAGAATTTAACGAATATTTATTAACATAATATGTAAGAAGATCTTTATTATTCAGTTTTTTCATAAGTACTCCTTTAAATATAGATAAAGTTAATTAATATATATTAATTAGAAATATTATATAAAAAGAGTATACTATTAAAATTAAAATAGGACAAATGTCCTATTTTAATTTTATATATATCTGGTAATATGTTTCTAGAAATTTAAACGGAGGAATTAAGATGTATAATATTTTAGCATTATTAATAGGGGCACTTATTTCTATTATGATATCTTTTAATAGTGGATTAGAAGGTTATGTTGGTAGTACATATTCTGTAGTTATTATCCATGCAATAGGACTTATTGCAATACTTATAGTTGCCGCAATTAAAAAAGAAAAGATAGTAATAAAGGAGGCTATACCATTTTATTTATTTTTAGGTGGAATTTTTGGGGTTATGCTTACTTTAGTTAATGTAATTACAATAGGTAGTATAGGTGTTGCATTAACAACAGCATTAGCTGTATTTGGACAATTAGTATTTTCATCCTTAGTAGATCATTTTGGATTATTTGGTTTAACTAAATATGAATTTAATCCTAAGAAACTTGTAGGACTTCTTATAGTTTTTGTTGGATTAGTTATTATGACAATGGCTTAAAAGGAGGGATTATAGAATGTTAATGATTTTATTAGCTATATTGGGTGGAGTATTAACTACTTTATCAATGATAGTGAGCTCAACACTTGGAAAGAAAATAGGTTTAATTCAAAGTACAATAATTCATTATATAGGTGGACTTATAGGAGGAGTATTTATTTTACTTGGAATAGGTAGTGCATCAGCACCATCAATTACAGATATGAGCAGAATGCCACTATATATTTTCTTAGGAGGAATTATTGGTGTTATAGTAGTATATACATCTAATATTGTAATACCTAAGATACCGGTAGTATATAGTACATTATTAATGTTTTCAGGACAAATGTTATGTGCAATTATTATAGATACAATTGTAATGGGTGATTTTTCTTGGCAAAAGCTTTTAGGTTCAATAATAGTTATATTAGGTATTTTTTATAACTCTAAGGTAGATGCAAAAGAAAATAAAGCAGTAATGGAATAATATTAATAGAGTGTAGAGTATTTAAATAAAAAAGATGTAGTGGATTTATTTTTTTACAAATCTACTACATCTTTGCTTTAAGTTAAATTAGTATAAGAATCTTATAGCATTTTTAAATGAATTGTATTACTTGAGGAATTTTGAAATAGTTTTTTTATATTTACCCCATAATACATTAATGCTCCCCCCGAAAATACTTCCTTGGTTTCAAGATTTACATAAACTGAGTCTTCATTTAGATTTTTTAATCTTAGTCTTTTGGAATTACTTATATTTTCTAATGATAATCCCTCAAAGTTAAGTAAAACTTCAGATTTATCTTTAGATACTATTTCAAAACATTTTAGAGTATTATTTTTAGTTAAATTATTTATTGTATAATAATTTGCATCATCTAAGAAATTATTTTTGGTAACGATTCCTGAAATTGTTTTAATAAATTTATTATTTGATACCTCTTCATTAGTATTAATATATATCATATTCAATAAATTATTGTTTTCTATAATGTTTATTTCCATAGTAAAATGCCCCCTAGTTTTTATTTATTTAAACCGATACTTTAATCAGATATTTAACAATCTTGTTAACGTTTACTTATATAATATCCTATTTTAGGAATATAATCAAGAGTTTTAATAAAATATGTATAGTTTTCAGAATAAATGTTTATTATTTATAAGAAATAAATGCTCAATAGATAGTTTGAAGAAGTATCTATTGAGCATTTTAAAATTTTTAATACTTTAATTATTTAAAGCAAATTTCATAGATGTACATTCATTTCCATTTTTATCGTAAAACTTAATTTTTAAGTCACAACTTTCTTTACCATCAAAAAAGTTATAAAAATCAGTAAGTTCATCTACTTTTTCAAAGTTAGGAAATGGAACTATGAAGTACTCATTTTCTGTTATATGTTCCATGTATTTTGTGCCTTTAAAATTAATTTCAATAATATTAGCATCTTTATTTTTGCCAAACACTACTCCAGAAATAAGATTATCTTCATTTAATGTCATAACAGAATAGTCACCATCTTTTAATTGGAAATTGGCAGTGAATTTTTTATTATACCATCTATTATTAAAAATTCGTTTAATATTTTTTAGTTCTATAAAGGTACTATCATCAGAAAGAAAAAATTTATAATTTTCAAAATCTCTAGTTATTTTATAGTAATCATGGTTATTCATTCCAAAGACTTCAATTGCTAAGTCTTCATTGGATACATTAGCAGAGATTGTTTCATTATACAATGCTCCAAAAGAGAAAAGTGTAAAAATTAAAACCATTGTTCCTATAGGTTTAGCAGCTATTAATGTTAAATTACCATTAAAAGAACTACTTAGATTTTTAATAAATTCCTCAATTTTAGTATTTTTAAATACTCTATAAATAATATTAAATATTATAAAGCCTATAATACTACCAAATGTATTAAATATGATATCATCTATATCAGTGGTATTAAATGGCGTAAAAATTTGAAGAACTTCTATAGTTAAAGATGCTGTAAATCCATATAATATAACTTTACTTAACTTATTTTTTTTATTGAAAAATAATGGTATACAAAATCCTAATGGTATAAATAATAATATATTACCTATAACGTTATAAAGTGCGATATGTATATCTGTAAAGTCATTTTTAAACATTTTTATTGTTTCTACAAAGGGAATGTAATTAATATAAAATCTAGTATCGAAATCTAACATTAATTCTCCAGATTTAAATATTGTTAAATTAACTAACATTAAGAAGTAAATGAAGAATAAATTTATAAATACCTCCCTTAGTTTATTTATAGGCTTATTTTTTGTATAATATCTAACTCTAAACATTATCCAAATTACTGTAAATAAAATATCTGCAAAAATAAATGTAATTCCTATCATAGCTTTATCACCCTTTTTAATTTAAAACTTTATTTTATCTAGTGTTAATTAGACAAAGTAGAAGATACATTTCTAAATTTATAAACATTATTGATTATAGAAATAGAAAGTATATTTATAATCAATTGATTTCCACCATAGCTTATAAAGGGCATATTTATACCTAAGATAGGAGAAAGTGAAAAGTTAGCTAAAATATTTAATATAAATTGAATTGCAAATAATGAACAAAGTCCACTTACTAAAAGTTTTCCATAAGTGTTTTTAGTATTCCTAGAAATAAATGCAATTCTTATAATAAATGATAAGACCAAAGCCATAACCATTATGCCAATAATCCAGCCGAAGCAATAAATTATTGAAGTTAGTGCAAACTCCATATTAGCAGCTGGGAGAACTGAACTATTAATAGTAGAACCAGTGCCTAATAAGCCTGAAGAATTTCTTAATGTATTTAATTGATTATAAATCCATCCGGCATTATCTATATCTTGAGAGGGATTTAAAAATATAAACAATCTTTCTGTTCTATAGGCATTCCTAAATATAGATAATAATAATATAGAACCCAATGCACTAGAAAAAATAATTAAATATTTCAGTTTAAATCCAGATATATGCATAATTGTAAAAGTTGCAATTAAGTATATTACTACTGTAGATAATGATGATAGAGATATAAATAGTATTATTGGGATGAACGTTAAAATAAGTCCTTTAAATAATGATATTTTATTAGTCCAATTATAATTATCAAAAATTCCTGCAAGAGAAATTATTAATAATATAGGGGTAATAGCTAAAGTATCAATAGAAAAACTACCTATTATTAGCCAATGTCTCATACCATTTATAGGTAGAGCAAAGGTTGATGTAAGTAAAATTAAAGAAATACTAATTACATAAAGTGTAAGAGAATATTTTTTTAATTTTCTATAGTCTAATTTCAGAATACATAATGACAATACGATAGAAATTACTAAGAATACTAATAGCTTACTAATATAATTTATATAATAATTATCATTAAAAGTATTTAATTGAAGAAAGGCTGTAGTTAAAAATCCAAAAGATATTAAGCAAGTTGTAATTATTAAAAGAAGCCAATCAGAATTTGATTTATGAGCTTTATTTAAATCATGACCAATAACTTCTGCATTACCCATTTGCATTAAAGCTTTATCTGTTGCAACGTCTAGAGACATACCTATTTCTAAATAATCATCAATAATATCATTAATATGGTCTAATAATTCTTCTTTAATTTCATTATGAACTTTTTTATTTTTTATTAATTTAGAAACATTATTTATATATTCATTAACTTTATTATTTTCTGTTATAGACATAAATTAGCCTCCCATAAAACATTATTTACAGTTTCACTAAATAGCTTCCATTCAGATTTTTTTTCAAGAAGAAGCTTTTTGCCATCATTTGTTATTTTATAATATTTTCTTTTTCTACCACTAGAAGAGTTATCCCAATAAGATTCAATATAATTTGCATTTTCTAAGTTATGAAGTATTGGGTAGAGAGTACCTTCTTTAAAGGAGAATATACCTTTAGAAAGTAGATCTATTTCTTTAATCATTTCATAACCATACATATCTTTTCGGTTAAGAATGCTCAGTATTAGGACTGTTGTACTACCTTTTAATAGCTCTTTATTAATTTTCATAAATTCACCACCATACATTGTAAATCGATACATCGAATATCTAGGTATAATTATATTACCATATTATAGGAAAGTAAATAGAATATGTAATATTTTACTGGAAAATAAATTAATAAATCATGGGGTATTGAAAAGTTAGACTATAAGGTATAATATATAATTAGTAATAAATGATAATAAATGATAATAAAATGGTAATAAAAAATACGGGGAAGAGGATATTTATTTATGTTTATGGAAGAAAGGTTAAATGAAATATTAGAAATTATAAAAAGAGAGAAGAAAGTATTAGTAAAAGATTTAAGTGAAAAATTTAATGTTTCTGAAAGTATGATTCGTAAGGATTTACAAAGACTTGAAAAAGAGGGGAATATAAAGAGAACTTATGGAGGAGCAATATTAGAGAGAGAATCTTCTTATTATGAAAAAACAAATTCCAGGGTTTTTGTAGATTTAGAATCTAAATGTCGTTTAGGAGAATTAGTTTTAGATATTATTGAGGATAATGATGTTATATTTTTGGATATTTCAACTACTAATCATACTATTGCTACAATGTTAAGCAATACAAGTAAAAATTTAACAGTGGTAACAAATATGAATAGAATTGCAATGGAATTTGATAGAACTCCTAATATTGATGTAATATTAATTGGTGGACATTATAATAAAAAATTAGGGGGAACTGTTGGAAGTGTAGCAGTAGAAGAAATAAAGAAATTTAAGTTTACTAAGGCATTTATTGGAGCTGGTGGAATTAATGTAGAAGATAATTTTATTAGTAATTTTAATTATGATGAGGCTGTAGTAAAAAGAGAGATTTTAAGATGTAGTAAGAGAAGATATATAGTAGCAAATTATGAAAAATTATATAAAGATGGTGCTTATAAGTTTTCAACACTAGATGAGATAGATTATATAGTGACTGAAAAAGAACCGGAAGAAAGTATAAAGGAAATTCTAAAGAATAAAGAAGTTCAAGTAATATTTTAGTAAGATAGGAAGTAGAAGATATGATTAAATTAATAGCAACAGACATGGATGGAACATTATTAAATTCTAATAATGAAATACAAGATGGTTTTTATGAAGTATTTAATGAAATACAAGAAAAAGAAATAATATTTGCAGCTGCAAGTGGAAGACAATACTATAATCTTTTAGATAGGTTTAAAGGTATTGAGAAAAAAATGATGTTTATAGCTGAAAATGGAACTTTTGTTGTATATAAGGGAGAAGAACTTATAGTCAATTCTTTAGATATAAATCTTGCAAGGGAATTAATTAAAATAGGACGAACTATAAAAAATTCATATATAATACTTTGTGGAAAAAAATCTGCATATATAGAAAGTTGTGATGACAGATTAATTGAGCAAACACAGAAATACTATGCAAGATATGAAATAGTATCAGATTTAACTAAAATTGAAGATGATATATTAAAAGTTACAATTTGTGATTTTTCAGGATCAGAAAATAATAGTAATAAATATTTTGATGATTATAGAGATAAAGCTCAAATTGCAGTATCAGGTGAAATTTGGCTTGATATAACTGCAAAAGGTATAAATAAAGGTGTGGCAATAGAAGAAATTCAAGAGTTATTAAATATAAAGCATGAAGAAACTATGGTATTTGGTGATTACTTAAATGATTTAGAGATGATGAGTAGTGCTTATCATAGTTATGCTATGGAGAATGCCCATGATGACTTAAAAAAAGTGGCAAGGTTTATAGCAAAGAGTAATGATGATAGTGGAGTTGTACATGCTATAAAAGCAATGTTAAACAAGTAAATATAAATATATAAAAAGGACTAGTTAGCTAGTCCTTTTTATACCTTTTAAATGATAACTTGCTCTGTAGATTATTTAAGTTTAAAGTTTTTTTGGAGCAAGTTTATAAACAAGAATTAATGCTATTAAAGCATAAATAATAGTTACTAATATTACAGTAAGAGTAAACCATATAGACTGTGTATTTACTTGAAGACAAGTATATGCAGCTATGTAAACTATAAATGAAGCTATTTTATAAATAGGGCTTTTAATAGTTAATTGAGATGTATATGGCTGAGTAATATAGTATAAAAATAAATAGTGTATAGAGAAAAAGCAAGATAATGTTATTATACTAATGAATATAGGAACAAATCTTACAATGTCACCATTTGTAAGCAGTAATACTAATGATAGCCCAAACCCAATACATATTGCAGGAATTAAATTTAATATAATAGTTATTTTTAATCTAGATTTAAAATTAGATAATATAATGTTGGCTTCTCTATAAAAATTATATCTAAGTAAACTATTATCACAATTAAAGAAAAATGCTTTAGTTATCTTTTCACCAATTGAGATACAATATAAAATAAAAACAAGGAATCCACTTGAACTTAAAATAATTGAAGATAAAGTTTTATGAGACTCAGGTGTTGTTATAGATAATATTGAAGCTGCTATAGATAAGATACCTATAATAATAACTCTATGTTGAATGGGAGTAATTATTATTTTTTTATGTCTTTCAATAAATTTAGCATTTAAATAATTAAGTCCATGCTTTTCTTTATGCTTATCATTTTTTAAATCAAGTTTGGATAAGTTTTTTTCGTTAAGTTTTACATCCATAAACAGTGCTTCAGAAGAAACTGTATTTAATGTATTAAGATCATTTTTAGAAATAATATTTCTAGATAATAAAGAGTATTTTTTATAACTAAATAAATAAAAAAATGATATCATTGATAAAATAAAAAAAATAATTATAAATTGAACATTAAGTAATAGTTTTTTTGAATCAAATAAAAAACCTATAAATGGCCCTCCATATGCAGTAACTAATGAAATTAGAATAACAGGAAGAATAAAGTACCATTTATTTGATAGTTGAAAGTTAAAATAGTTATAAAATAATATATATAAAGCTTGAGCAATACTTCTAAATGCAATAAATTCTAAAGTAATTATTAGTGATTCAATAAATGTACAATTTAATAGCATAATAGGAAATATAAAATATATTAAATATTCAAAGTATGAAAATAATATTTCACTTAAATAATATTTTTTTGGATTTACTCTCATTAAATTAATCATATAAAAATCAGTAAGAATATTAGCTGTAAATTGATTATTTAATAATGCTCCAATTACAAAGCTTAAAAAGAAAAATATATGAAAATTAATGGATGAAACATTAATATCTGTTTTTTCAGCTATAAACATAGCTGGAATCATAATCATTATAAAAATATATAAAAATTTCTTAGCAAATCCAAATAAAAAGCTAAAAATTCTAATTATGATACTAAGTACAAACTTAAGCTCTCCAGTATTATAAATAGTATTAGGTATTTTTTTGCCTAAAATCGGAATTTTTTTTGTATAATAAATCAACATATTAATTTTTTGAGCAAGAGAAATTTCGTATGTTTTAAAAAATACTTTAAACATGGATGTCCTCCTTTAAAATATCCATAATTTCATTTTCAAAATTATCGCTTTTTAAGATGTTGTTATCAATTAAAGAAAGTTTTCCATCTTTTAAGATTACAAGCTCATCACATAAATCTATAGCTAATTGAAGTATGTGAGTTGAAAATATTAATATATGATCTTTTTTTATTTCTTTAAGTAAATTTTTTATTTCTAAAGCAACGACAACATCAAAAGAAGTAAGTGGCTCGTCTAATAGTATAATATTTGGCTTAGTAATTAAGTAACAAAGCATTTGTATTTTATTTTTCATACCAAATGAATATGATTTAATTAATTTATGTCTATCATCTTCTTCAATTTTTATAAAGTCTAAATACTCTTCAACTGTAAGCAAATTCTTTATTTTATCCTTATGAATATCTATATAAAATTTAATAAATTCGTAACCTGTTAAGAAGTCAGGAAGTACAGGATCAGAGTAAACATAACCGATATTAGATGAATCTATATTTTCTTCTAAACCTTCAGTATTGATAAGTGATATATTTCCAGAATCTAAAGAAAGCTCTTCGCTTATACAGTTAAATAAAGTAGTTTTACCAGCACCGTTCCTACCAAGAAGTCCATAGATTTTGCCTTTTTCAAAAGTAAAATCTATGCTATTTAGTATTTTTTTGTTATCAAAATTTTTAGTAATGTTATTAAGTTTAAGTTTCATAGGTTCCTCCAATGTTTATAAGTTTATATAGTGGAAATTATATTATTTTACAGAAAAAAATGTAATAAAATGAAATTATATATAAATAATAACATGGATTGTTTAGAGATTAAATTATAAATATTTACAAATAAATAAATCCACAACATACATAAAAGTATAAATTGTGGATTTATTTTATATTAAAGAATTGTATATCTATTTACAATCAAATTTACTAGGTTTTGCGTTGTCTTGTATATCCATTAAAGCTTCACCAAATCTTTGATAGTGAACAACTTCTCTTTCTCTCAAGAAACCTAAAATCTTTTTAATTTCTGCATCATCTGTTAAGTTCATTAACCATTCATAAGTTGCTCTAGCTTTTTGTTCAGCAGCCATATCCTCATGTATATCAGCAATGACATCGCCTTTTGCTTGGATATAAGTTGAGGTCCATGGATTACCTGTTGCATCTGTATAAAATAATGCTTTACCATGATCAGCATAGTGTCCAGCTAATCCAGCAGCTTTTATTTGTTCAATAGATGCATTTTCCATTAATTGATAAACCATTGTTCCAAGCATTTCAACGTGTCCCATTTCTTCAGTTCCTATATCTGTTAGTAATCCCTTTGATTTGTTTGTTGGCATTGTATATCTTTGATTTAAATATCTAAGAGCAGCTCCTAATTCCCCATCAGGACCTCCGTATTGTGTTATTATTAGTTTTGCCATATTTAAATCACAAGATTTTAAATTAATAGGATACTCTAAAGTTTTAACATAATACCACATAAATTAATCCTCCCTGTTACTTGAATTTTCCCAAGGCCAAGGAGTATCAATCCAGGCATCAGGGTTTTGAATATAAGCTGAACCAAAATTACTTAATGGGCCATATGATTGTTCATAGTCCCAAATTAACTTTCTTAGTTTGGAAGAAATTAATTTATAGTCGTCTATTGCATCTTTGCAGTTAGGAAAATTATCTAAATATAAGTTTAAATCTATAGCAAAAAATTGTAATTTTCTAATTGCATCTAAACACTCATGTTGATTCATTTTTTTGCCTCCTCAGAATACTTAATAGCACAATAAGGACTATATATATCCTTAAATATTGTTCCTGCATAGAATGCAGAATTTATATCAAATAAATTTTGATAAGGTTGTAGAGCAATACATGCTTTTGCATAAGTTTGAGGATCAAAAACTTTATAAGATTCATAACAGTTCTTTTTAGTGTTAGAGCAAGCAATGTTACATGATAATTCAGATGGATCGTTTATGCAATCATTGCAGTCTATACAGTCATCGATTCTTTTATAGTACATAATAGTATATCCCTTCGTTAAATTCTCTATATAATACTTTATGTAGAAAATTGAAAAAAAGTGATAAAAAATTATATTTTATAAAATTTTACTTTCTTTATGACCACAATGGTCACATTTAAAATAAATTTTCCCATGAACATTATTATCATATCCATATTTATATTCATTCATTTCTTCACCACAAACGGGGCATACTAAATTAGTATTATTATTTTTATTTGAGAACATAGAATTTTCATCTCCTTATAATAAATATTTTTAATTTAATACCTATTATGAAACAACATGTTAAATTTATCAAATACAAAAATTATATTTTTTATAAAAAAGAAAAAAATGTATAAAATTGTGTTAAAATACACTTATATAGTATATAAAGGAAAATAAATAAAAGAGAGGATATAAGATGGAGGTAAAATTAGATATTTTCCAAACCATGGCTTTAGTAACTGTTGTATTTTATTTAGGAACATATCTTAGAAAAAAAGTGAGATTTTTATCTAAGTATTGTATACCAGCACCTGTAGTTGGTGGACTTTTATTTGCCTTAGTTATGTTATTTTTAAAGGTAACTAATTTAGCAACTATAGTAATAGATACAACTTTACAAAATTTATTTATGACTACATTTTTTGCTAGCGTAGGTTTCACTGCAAGTTTCAAAATATTAAAAAATGGTGGAATAAAGGTAGCTATGTTTTTAGGTATAGCTGTACTTTTAGTTATTTCACAGGATATAGTTGGAGCTATATTAGCAAAGGTATTTAATTTGAATCCTTTATTAGGATTATGTACAGGTTCAATTTCTATGGTTGGAGGACATGGAACAGCTGGTTCTTTTGGACCACTTTTAGAAGAGCTAGGAGTTAATGGTGCTACAACAGTTTCTTTTGCATCAGCAACATTTGGATTAGTTATGGGAAGTTTTATAGGTGGGTTTGTAGCTAAAAACTTAATAGAAAATTATAAGCTTAAAACACCTAAGGAATCAAAAGATCACTCTATTCCACTTAGTGATTTTCATGAAGATAATCAAGCAGTACTTTGTCATCATAAGCTTATGAATGGTTCAGCTTATCTTTTTTTTGCAATGGGATTAGGCTCAATTATATCTAAGTTTATTCAGGATACAGGACTAACATTTCCATCATATATAGGAGCTATGATTGCAGCTGCTATTATAAGGAATGTTTGTGATATAAGAAAGCTAGAAATTGAGGAAAAAGAAATAGAAGTAATAGGAAACATTAGCTTAAGTTACTTCTTATGTATAGCTTTAATGGGATTAAAGCTTTGGGAGTTATTTGATTTAGCGTTACCACTTGTTGTTATGCTACTTGCTCAATCAGTACTTATGGCTATATTTGCATATTTTATTACTTTTAGAGTTATGGGAAAAGATTATGATGCTTCAGTTTTTGCATCTGCAAGTTGTGGATTTGGAATGGGTGCTACTCCAAATGCAGTTGCAAATATGGATGCACTTTCAGCTAAATTTGGGTTTGCACCAATACCATATTTTGTAGTTCCTATTGTAGGAGCACTTTTTGTAGACTTTGTTAATTCTGCTGTTATTACTTTATTTATAAACATATTAAGATAATCATTATAAATTAAGAGAAAAAAGTATAGTGTTAAATAATTATTATCACTATGCTTTTTTCTTTCAAATAAATAGTGAATATTGCTTAATAGTTTATAAATTGGACAAAATAGGATATAATAGTACCTAATATAACTTTAAGAAAAGGTAGGTGTTTTAAAATGTATAAAGCATTAATTGATGAGTATTTTAGTAAAAATAAAGATGCTATGTTAAATGATATATGTAAAATGATAAGAATAAAAAGTGATAGACAAGAAGCAAAGGAAGGAATGCCTTTTGGTGAAGGGGTAGTTAAGGCTTTAGAGGAGGCTTTAAATATTGCCAGCAATATGGGGTTTGAAACTAATAACTATGATAATTATGTAGGAACAGTTGATTTTAATGATAAAGAAAAAGCTTTAGATATACTTGCTCATTTAGATGTAGTTCCAGCAGGTGATGAATGGACAGTGACTGAACCATATAATCCAATAATTAAAGATGGTAAATTATATGGAAGGGGAGCTGCAGATGATAAAGGGCCAGCTATAGTTGCTTTATATGCATTAAAAGCAGTAAAGGATTTAAATATTCCATTAAGTAAAAATGTTAGACTTATATTAGGAACAGATGAGGAATGTGGAAGTGCTGATATTGAGCATTATTACAAGATAGAAAAAGAAGCACCTATGACTTTTTCACCAGATGCAGATTTTCCGGTTATAAATGTGGAAAAAGGTGGATTAAAGGGTAACTTTAAAGCCGAATTTAATGAAGATAATGCAATACCAAGAGTTCTATCTATAAATTCAGGTGTTAAGGTTAATGTTATTCCAGATAAAGCAGAAGCAGTTATAGAAGGCTTTAATAAAAAAGAAATAGAAAAGTATATTGAAAATGTTACAAATAAATCTGGAGTAAAATTTACTGTCAATGAAGAAAATAATAAATGTATTATAAATGCTAGAGGAATTGGTGGTCATGCCGCTTATCCAGAAAGTGCTAATAATGCATTAACAGCTATATTAGAATTATTGTCATCTATGGACTTTGCAGAATCAGAAGGATTTAAAAGAATATGTGCTATAAGCAAGTTATTCCCACATGGAGATTATAAAGGAGATGCTATTGGTGTTAAAATGAGTGATGAAGTTTCTGGAGAATTAACTTTATCATTTACTATTTTTGAATATAATACTACTGGATTAAAAGGTACATTTGATTGTAGAGCACCACTTTGTGCAAATGATGAAAACTTAAGAGATGTTATTTTAAAAAATTTAGATAAGGTAGGAATAGTATTAGAACCATGTAATGTATTTGAAGGTCATCATGTTGATGAAAATTCAGATTTTGTTCAGACTTTATTAAGATGTTATGAGATGTATAGTGGTAAAAAAGGAGAATGTATTGCTATTGGTGGTGGAACTTATGTACATCATTTAAAAAATGGTGTTGCATTTGGTTGTACAATGCCAGGTACTGATAATAATATGCATGGTAATAATGAATTTGCAGTTATAGATGAGCTTATCCTTAGTGCAAAAATATTTACCCAAGCAATAATAGAACTTTGTAAATAAAAAAATAGTTTATATAAAAGGAGCTAAAAATATGCAAGCATATGAAAGATTAATAAAATACGCAAAAGTATATACAACATCTGATCCCAAATCAGAAACTACACCATCAACTAAAAGACAATTCGATTTAGCTAATATATTAGTTGAAGAAATGAAGGAAATTGGTATTCAAGATGTTAAGTTAGATGAAAACTGTTATGTTTATGGAGTTATTCCAGCAACTAAGGGATATGAAGATAAGTCTAGCATTGGATTTATTGCACATATGGATACGGCACCAGCAGCACCAGGAGAAAATGTTAATCCTCAAATAGTAGAAAATTATAATGGTGAGGATTTAACATTATTAAATGGAACAGTTCTTTCAGTAGAAAAATTCCCACATTTAAAGAATTTAAAAGGAAGAACTTTAATTACAACAGATGGAACAACTCTTTTAGGAGCTGATGATAAGGCTGGTATTGCTGAAATAATGACAGCTTGTGAAAGAATAATAAATGAAAATATACCTCATGGTAAGATATGTATAGGATTTACACCAGATGAGGAAATTGGTAGAGGTGCTAGTAAGTTTGATGTTAAAAACTTTGGTGCAGAATTTGCATATACAATGGATGGTGGAGTAGAAGGAGAAATTTCCTATGAAAACTTCAATGCTTCCGCAGCAACAGTTGAAATTCATGGTGTTTCTGTTCATCCAGGTTCTGCAAAAGATACGATGATTAATGCAACAAATGTAGGAATTGAATTTGATAGAATGTTACCTCAAGGTGAAAAACCAGAACATACTGAAGGATATGAAGGTTTTTATTATTTAGAAAGCTTTAAAGGAAATACTGATAATGCTGTATTATCATATATATTAAGAGATCATGATGCATGTAAGCTTGATTCTAAGAAATCTACATTACGATTAATTGAAAAATTATTAAATGAAAAGTATGGAGAAGGCACAGTAAAATTAACAATTACAGATCAATACAAGAATATGGCTGAACATGTTAAACCTTGCATGCATTTAATTGATAATGCCAAAGCTGCAATGGAGATTTTAAATGTTACACCTGTAATTGAACCAATCAGAGGTGGTACTGATGGAGCTACTTTAAGTTATATGGGATTACCTTGTCCTAACTTAGGAACAGGTGGATATGCATTCCATGGAGAATATGAGCATATTACTGTAGAAGGAATGGAAATTGCTACAAATATAATAATTGAAATATTAAAGAAATATGCTGAATAAATTAGCAGATAAGGTATGAATTTTAGCAGAGTAAGTAATTACTCTGCTTATTTTTGTATAAATGAATACTACCTGCTGTGCAGGTATGTTCAGAGTAGCTTAAGCGGTGAGTATATAAAAAAACTCCTTTTGTCAATAATTAAAAAAGGTTCGCAGCCAAATTTAATAGACAAAAGGAGG
>NZ_SMUS01000044.1 GCF_004353185.1 Clostridium cuniculi
AATAAGAAATATTCTATTTAATTAGTTGTAATTTAGGAGTAAATTATGTATAAAGTTTGGTCTGTAGAAGATATAAAAATAATTATAAACGAAATATCAGAAAAATGGAATTATCCATGTGATATAAAAATAGAAATATCTAAAAGAGCTAAGAAAAGAATGGGAGCCTTCTTTTATGAAAAAACTAATAATAAAATAAAACCTTTAAAATTTGTATTTGCTGAAGGGTTACTAAATGGTAAGTATAGTGAAGAGATAGTTAGAGAGGTAATAATTCATGAGTATCTACATTATTACTGTAATACTATAACTAATACTAATAATGGACATAATAAATTTTTTAAAGCTTGTTGTATTAAAAGTGGTATATCTAGTAATACTACATTTAAATATAATAATGAATTAAAATCAGATTTGTCCAAGTACAAATATAAGATATACTGTAGTAATTGTAAAAAAATTGTGTGTATGCATGCTAGAAGAGATGCAGCTGAAAGAAAATTAAGATTATATGTATCTAAATGTTGTAATGAAAAGCTATTTTGTGATAAGCTTTTATAGTAAAATTTTAAAATAGTATACCATTAGAAGAGAAGGAGAATAATTTAATGAGTGAAGATATAAAAAACGTTCAAAATGAAGAAGTTCAAATAATGACTTTCTTAGATGAGAGTGGAAATAAGGTTCAGTTTGAAGCTATTGCTAGAATCTATTTAGAAGATAAGGAGTATCTATTATTAGCTCCTGTAGAAGATAAGGATAGCGAGGATATTTACGTATTTAGAATAGATGAAGTGGATGGAAAACAAGAGTTAAATCTTGTAGAAGATGATAAAGAATTTATAGCAGTAAAGAAAGAATATAATAAGTTATTATATTAGTTATAAGGAGAAAAAAAGTGCAAGAATCACAAATTATAAAAATATTAAATGAAAATGAGTTATCAGATATAGAGGTTTTAAAAAAAGGTGAAGATTTTGTTTTAATAAACTTCTACTTTGATTTTGATAAAGATGTATTAGATGCAGCAAAAGCTTATTCAAATGAAGAAAGCAATTTAGAGGAGTATAGCAAGGAATGGTATAATGAATACTATTTCCCATACCTTTATGATTTTGCAAATGATGAAGTATTGGAAATTATAGAAGATATAATAGAAGAGTTAGAAATTGAAGGTGAAATGATGGCTATTCAAATGACTGAAAAAACTAGCGATTATGTGCAATTTATGGCTTTATTTACCGAAGAAGATAGCAATATATCAATAGAAGAGGTAGTAAAGGATTACATGTCTAAATAATTTTTACGAAATGGAATAGATTACTATTGAACTTTCTATATAATTTGATATAATAAAAGCATGAAATCCTGAGATGTGCGTTTAGCTTATGATGTTCAACCTACATTATATTTACGGGATTTGCAACATGTTTGTGGATGTCGGGCTTCATAAGATCAGAAGATGGCTGAAGCAAATTGAGCAGAACCCACCTGCGAGCTGCAGGTGTGAATATTTAAGCGACCGGCATGTTGGGAGTAAATTAGAATTAAACACCTCAATTTTTGAGGTGTTTTTTTCATGTTATGCAGCTTTTGATTTTGATATAGAATATTTATTTGAATTTTTTCTTTTATATTTTTTATAAATAAGATGTTGATATTGCCATATATGCTCGTCCAAATTTTGGGATATGTATATAACAAATCTATTTCGAGGAGATAGAAATTTCAAAAGTAAATTTAAAGTTATCTTTTGTAGAATAATTTTCTTTTTAAGATTTTTTTTATTCATAAAGCACCTCCTTTTGATATTAATTAACATTATATGGATTATTATAGCATAAATGGTAAAAAAGTAAAATAATATAATATCGCAAAGTTTTACAAAACATTACTTAAAGAAACATAAGTATCTTTAAAATGAAATTTGTAAATAATATATGATAGAGTGGAGGTAGAAAAAGAAGAAATAATTTGCCGAAAATATCAAAAAGATGAAATAAAAAATATTTAAAGTTGATATTAAAAAGAAATAAATGTAAAATAAAAATAAGTTAGATTAAATGAATTGAAATTTATTAATCATTTAAAATACTAATAAAAAGGAAGGATGAAAAAAATGGATTATACAAAAGCAAAAATTGAAGATGTAGTGGTTAGAATAAATGAATTATATAAGAAGAGTAAAGAAGAAGGTTTAACTGAACAAGAAAAAGAAGAGCAACAAATCCTAAGAAGAAGATATATAGATAGCTATAAGGCAAACCTTAGAGCACAATTAGAGGGTATTGAGCCTAAGAATAAAAAGAAGTAGAAGGTGATTAATATTGTCAGTTACTGTAGAGAAGTTAATATCAGATTTTGAATTAGAAGTTTTAGTTGAGGGCGAAAAGAATGTAAAGATATCTGTTAACGATATAAATAGACCTGGATTACAGTTAGCTGGTTTTTATAATTATTTTGCACCTGAAAGAATCCAAGTTATAGGAAAAGCTGAATGGAGCTTTTTAGATGACATGGGAATAGAGTTAATGAGAAAAAGAATTAATAAGTATTTTAGTTTTGATTCTAAATGTATAATCATTACTAGAGGTTTAGAGCCACATAATGAATTTCTTAAGGCGGCTAAAAAATCAAAGTCATGGTTATTAAGAACTAATATGGTTACAACAAAGTTTATAAGTAAACTTACTATGTATCTAGCAGGAAAACTTGCTCCAGAAACTAGATTACATGGTGTTTTAATGGATGTATATGGTATAGGTATACTTATAACAGGGGAAAGTGGAATTGGGAAAAGTGAAACTGCATTAGAGCTTATTAAAAGAGGACATAGATTAGTATCTGATGATGCAGTTGATATTAAAGAAATAGATGGAAGTTTAATAGGTACATCGCCTAGAATAACTATTGGAATGTTAGAGGTTAGAGGTATAGGTATTATTGATATATCTTCATTATATGGATTAAGTTCTATATTACCATCAAAAGACATAAATTTATTAATGCATTTTGAGCATTGGAAAGATGATGGAGATTATGATAGATTAGGTATTGATAAGGAAACACAAGAAATACTTGGGGTAAATGTTAGAAGATTAAGAGTGCCTGTAAGACCAGGAAGAAATATTGCAGTTATAATAGAAGCTGCAGCAGGTAATTATAGACATTCATTAATGTCTGATGTTACACCAGTAGATATTATAGAACAAAGAATGTGTGAAGTTAGTGAGGAAGAATAAGGAGGGCTATATTATGAGTAAAGATGATAAAAAGAATGCATGGCTAAAATATGATGAAAATGGAAAGCAAGAGATTTTTAAGTTTTGTGAAGGATATAAAAATTATCTTTCAGTAGGAAAAACAGAAAGAGAATGTATCCATGAAGCTATAAGATTAGCAGAAGAAAAAGGATATAGAAATTTAGATGAAATAATAAAAAATAATGAGACTTTAAAAGTTGGGGATAAGGTTTACTCTAATAATAAAGATAAATCTTTAGCTTTATATTTAATAGGAAAAGATTCAATTGAAAATGGAATGAGAATTATAGGTTCTCATGTTGATTCTCCAAGATTAGATTTAAAGCAAAATCCATTATATGAGGATAGTGATTTAGCTTTAATGGATACTCACTATTATGGTGGAGTGAAGAAATATCAATGGGTAGCATTACCACTTGCATTACATGGAATTGTAGTTAAAAAAGATGGAACAAAAATTAATGTAGTAATAGGTGAAGATGATAATGATCCTGTATTAGGAATTTCAGATCTTTTAATACATCTTTCAGCAGAACAATTACAAAAGAAAGCAAATGAAGTTATTGCAGGAGAAGATTTAAATGTTCTTGTAGGAAATATACCATTAGAAGGTAAGGAAAAAGAAGCTGTTAAGGAAAATATATTAGTTCTTCTAAAAGATAAATATGATTTTGAAGAAGAAGATTTTATTTCAGCTGAGTTTGAAATTGTACCAGCAGGTAAAGCTAGGGATTTAGGTTTAGATAAGAGCATGGTAATGGGGTATGGTCAGGATGATAGAATATGTGCATATACTTCATTAATGGCATTACTAGAAGTTGAAAGTGTAGAAAAAACTTCAGTTATATTATTAGTAGATAAAGAAGAAGTAGGAAGTATTGGGGCTACAGGAATGCATTCAAGATTCTTTGAAAATTCTTTAGCTGAAGTTATGGATAGAATGGGACAATATTCAGAATTAAAATTAAAGAGAGCACTTCAAAATTCATTAATGTTATCAGCAGATGTTACTGCAGCCTTTGATCCAAATTATCCAGGAGTTTGTGAAAAGAAAAATACTGCTTACTTTGGAAGAGGATTAGTATTTAGTAAATATACTGGAGCAAGAGGAAAAAGTGGATGTAATGATGCAAATCCAGAATTTGTTGCTTGGCTTAGAAAAATTATGGACAAAAATCATGTAGCATATCAAACTGCAGAACTTGGTAAAGTTGACCAAGGTGGCGGTGGTACTATCGCTTATATTTTAGCTCAATATAATATGGAAGTTATAGATTGTGGTGTTGCTTTACAAAACATGCATGCTCCATGGGAAGTATCTAGTAAAGTAGATATATATGAAACTAAAAATGGATATAAAGCATTTTTAATTGAAGAATAAAATTTAGTTAACGCTAATTAAACTAAAATAAGAGTTGCAAAAAGCAACTCTTATTTATAATTAAGTTTATTTAAAAACTTTTCTAATCTATGTTCTTCCATTGATTGAGAACCTAAAATTCCATGCTTTGTATCATCTTCTTCATGACCATGTGAGTCAGAACCACAAGAAGTTAATATGTCTTTTTTATCTACAATCTTTAAGAAATTTTCAGTCTCTTCTGGAGTGTTAAGACCATATATACCTTCAATACCATCAAAATCAAGATGAAGTACATCAAGTACATGTAGTTTCTTTAATAGTACAGGATGAGCTAAAATTACAACAGCGTTATAGTTTCTTAATAGTTTAATTCCTTCTTCAGCTTCTAATTTATTTGCTGGTATATATGCAGGACAGTGATCGCCAATAAAATTATCAAAAATATATTCTTTTGTATAAGGATATCCAGCATCTATTATAGCTTTAGCTATATGAGGTCTTGCAATAGTATCTTTACCATTTTTAAGAACTTCATTAACATCTATTTCAATATCATTAAATTTCTTTAATCTTCTAACTATTTCATGTGCACGTTCAATTCTTTTGGTTTTTAAATTCTCTAAAAATTTATTTAAATCTGGATTTTTATAATCATCACCTTTAAAGTATCCTAAAATATGAATAGTTTCTCCTTTATAAGTTGTAGATAATTCTACGCCAGGAATAAAATGAATGTCTAATTTTTCAGCTTCAGCTTTTGCTTCATTTATACCAGATAGAGTATCATGATCAGTTAGTGCTAAATATTTTACTCCTCTATTATAAGCCTTTCTAACAACATCTTTAGGTGAATATTTACCATCTGATGCAGTAGAGTGTGTATGTAAATCACATATAATCATAATAAAATTAAACTCCTTTCAAGTAAATGTTTTGTAGTATATAAAGCTATGATATAATTTATTCATTAATAATGCAATAAAAATGCAGGAATAATGAGATAGCTTCTTTATAGATAAGCTTATAAAATATAAGTAACATATTATTAATAATTTATGTTTAAATAAAAAAATATAGCTTAGAATAAAAAAGTACAAATGAAGTTGGAGGAATATAATGCTTTTAATGATTGATAATTATGACTCTTTTGTATATAACTTAGTTAGATATTTTGAAGAGTTAGGGGAAGAGATTGTTATTTATAGAAATGATAAAATTAGTATTGAAGATATTCAAAATATGAATATAGATGGAATAGTAATTTCACCGGGACCAAAGTCACCTAAAGAGGCTGGTTTAAGTTTAGATATTATTGATAAATTTAAGGGGAAACTTCCTATATTGGGAATTTGTTTAGGACATCAATGTATAGGTTATTATTTTAATGCAGTTATAAAAAAAGGAAGTGAGCCAGTTCATGGGAAAATCTTTAATATAACTCATAATAATAAGGATCTATTTCATAATGTGAAAAATCCATTAAGAGTTACAAGATATCATTCTTTAATAGTAAGTAGAGAGAATTTACCAGATGCTATTGAAATAACTAGTGAAACTGAAGATAAAGTAATAATGGGAATTAAGCATAGAGAGTATCCTATATATGGAGTTCAATTCCATCCAGAAGCTGAGATGACAGAAGAGGGTCATAAAATTTTAAACAATTTTATCAAAATAACAAAAGAATTTAGCAATGAAAATAAGAAATGCTAATAAAAATACTATTAGGAGTGAAGTTAAGTGGGGTTAATTAAAAGAGAGTTTAATAGTAAATTAAATGCATTTGAAGTATATAATTTATTTAAAGATGAAAAAGATACTATATTATTGGATAGTTCTAAGGAAGATAAAAATCTTTCTAAGTATTCTTTTATTGGAATAAATCCATTTTTAAGATTTGAAGTGAAAAATGAAAAAGCATATATAAATGATAATATAATTGAAGGAGATCCCTTTAAGGTATTAGAAAATCTAATATATGAGTATAAAAATGATATTCAAGATATTATACCATTTCTAAGTGGAGGCATTGGGTATATTTCTTATGATGCTGGGAGATTATTAGAAGAATTACCTAATACATCTAAAGAAGATTTTAATATTCCTGATATGAGATTTATCTTTTATAAAAATATAATAATATTTGATTTAATTAATGATAAAAAATATATAACTGATTTAGATGGAAATATTGAAAATATAGAAAGTATTTTAACGGTAATACATAATGGAGAAAAGATTAATGATGAAATGGTATGTGAAAAAAGTGAAAATATTTTTTATTCAAATTTCATTAAAGAAGATTATAAGAAAGCAGTTACTAGATTAAAGGAATATATAGTATCTGGGGATGTTTATATTGCAAATATGACACAAAGGTTTTGGTGTTATAATGAAGATGATTCCTTCAATATATATAAGAAGTTAAGAAGCATAAATAAAGCACCATTTTCAGCATATTTAAACTTTGAAGATTTTCAAATAATAAGTTCATCACCAGAGAGATTTATTCAAGTATTTAACAATAAAGCACATACAAGACCTATAAAGGGGACAAGACCTAGGGGACATAATGCAGAAGAGGATGAAAAAAATAAATTAGAGCTTATTAATAGCGAGAAAGATAAGGCGGAGCTATTGATGGTTGTAGATTTAGAGAGAAATGATTTTAGCAAGGTTTGTAAGCCACATACAGTTAAGGTAACTGAGAACTTTAAATTAGAAGAGTATGCTACAGTATTTCATTTAGTTTCTACAGTAGAAGGTGAACTAAAGAATGATGTTTCATCTGTAAGATGTATAAAAGAATGTTTTCCAGGTGGTTCAATAACAGGAACCCCTAAAATAAGAGCTATGGAAATAATTGAAGAGTTAGAAGGTATTAAAAGAAACATTTACACAGGGTCTATAGGATATTTTGATTTTAGAGGTAATTGTGATTTTAATATAGTAATTAGAACAATAATAAAGAAGGATAATAAGGCATTCTTTGGTGTTGGTGGTGGAATCACTTATGATTCAATAGAGGAAGATGAGTATAATGAAACATTAGATAAGGCAAGGGCCTTAATGAGAGTATTATAAGAAGGTAGTATATGAGAAAAGTTATATATGATAATGATAATATAAGTATAGATAGTGGAGTCTTTTTTGGTAGAGGAGTTTTTGAAACTATATTAGTAAAGAAAATTCCAATATTTTTAGAAGAGCATATAAATAGATTAAATAAGTCAATTATAGAGCTAGAGTTAGGTGAGTTAATAGCTATAGAGGATGTAATTCATTTTATAAATCAACATAATATAAAAAATAAAGCTTTAAAAATTACTGTAACTGAGAAAAATTTAATTTATTCTGTAAGAGAAATAAAATATAAAGATAATGATTATGAAAAAGGCTTTAAAGTTGGAATTTCTAAGGTTTTGAGAAATTCAACATCTAGAATAGTAGCCTTTAAAACTTTAAATTATTTAGAAAATATTATAGAATATGAAGTATGTAAAAGAAAAGAATTAAACGAATCTATTTTTTTTAATGAACAAGGTAATCTATGTGAAGGATGCACAACTAATATTTTTATTATTAAAGATAAAATAATATATACTCCATCAATTAAATGTGGATTATTGCCAGGAATAGTTCGTCAGTGGGTTATTAATAACTTTGATGTAATAGAGAAAAGAATAACGAAGGAAGAATTATTAAATAGTGATGAAGTTTTCTTAACTAATTCATTAGTTGGGGTTATAAAAGTTTCTAATATAGAAAACAAGCTATTTAAGAGTGAGATTATTGAAGAAATAAAAGAGCAATATGATAAAGCAATAAATGGAGGCGAAAAACATGAATAAAGAAAAGATAATGGAAGGTGTAAAATTAATATTAGAGGGTGTAGGAGAAGATGTAAATAGAGAAGGCTTAATAGAAACACCTGATAGAATAGCAAGAATGTATATGGAAATTTTCGAGGGAATAGGTAAGGATGCTAAAGAAGTATTATCTAAAACATTTTCTGTAGAAAATAATGATTTAGTATTAGAAAAGAATATAACATTTTTTTCTATGTGTGAGCATCATTTAGTACCTTTCTTTGGGAAAGTGCATATAGCTTATATACCTAAGGGAAAAGTAGCAGGACTTTCAAAGCTTGCAAGAACAGTTGAAATCTATGCTAAGAAACCTCAATTACAAGAAAGATTAACAACAGAAATTGCAGATGCCTTAATGAAATATTTAGATGCAGAAGGTGCTATGGTTGTAATTGAAGCAGAGCATACATGTATGACTATGAGAGGAGTTAAGAAACCTGGAGCTAAGACTGTAACTACTACTTATAGAGGAGTATTTAGAGAAGATATAGAGCTAAGAAGAGAAGTTATGAACTTTATAAGATAGGTGTAATATGGAGAATATAAATATAATTCTTAATAATAAAGAGTATAAGCAAGCTTTAGAAAAATTAAGTGAGTATGAAAGAAATAGAGAATTTTGTAACCATACTATAGAACATTTTATGGATGTGTCAAGAATTGCATATATAATGGTTTTAGAAGAAAAATTAAATGTTTCAAAAGAAGTTATTTATGCTATAGGATTATTACATGATATAGGTAGAGTAAAGCAATATGAAGAAGGTATCCATCATGATGTTGCTAGTGTAGAAATGAGTAAAGAAATATTAAAAGAAACAAGCTTTACAGATGAGGAAATTAATATTATTTTAAATGGCATTGCTAATCATAGAAAAGAAAGTGATAATAAGTTAGAAGAAATAATATATAAGGCTGATAAACTATCAAGACAATGTTTTAATTGTAAGGCTGAAAAAGAATGTTATTGGAGTAGTGAAAAGAAAAACTTTAAAATAACATATTAAAGTTAAAGGAGGAGAAAGGATTTGAGAATAGGAAATAAGGAGTATAAGTTAGGTGAAAGAACTTATATAATGGGAATATTAAATGTAACACCAGATTCATTTTCAGATGGAGGAAAATTTAATGAAATAGAGGCTGCTGTAAATCAAGCTAAAAAATTAGTGGAAGATGGAGCTGATATTATAGATATTGGTGGAGAATCAACAAGACCAGGAGCAGAATATGTAACTGAGGAAGAGGAAATAAAAAGAGTAGTTCCAATAATTAAGGCTATAAAAAAAGAGTTAGATGTTACTATATCAATAGATACATATAAAAGCCAAACAGCAGAAGAAGCTATAAAAGCTGGAGCAGATATTATAAATGATATTTGGGGAGCTAAATATGATAAAAATATAGCTAAAGTAGCTGCAAAATATAATGTTCCAATTATTTTAATGCATAATAGGGAAGATAAGCCTTATGAAAATTTAATGGAAGATGTAATAAATGATTTACAAGAAAGCATTGATATTGCCTTAGAGGCTGGAGTAAAAAAGGAAAATATAATTTTAGATCCAGGTATAGGATTTGCTAAAACTTATGAAGAAAACCTAATGGTAATGAATAAATGTGAAGTTATAAGAGCTATGGGATATCCAGTACTTTTAGGTACATCAAGAAAATCTATGATTGGATTAACTTTAAATTTACCAGTTAATGAGAGAGTAGAGGGGACCCTTGCAACTACTGTTGTTGGAATAATGAAAGGTATGGAATTTATCAGAGTTCATGATGTTTTAGAAAATAAAAGAGTAGCTGTTATGACAGACACTATATTAAAAGCAAAGTAGGTAATAAAATGGATAAAATATATTTAAGGGATATTGAAATTTTTGCAAATCATGGTGTTTTTCAAGAAGAAAAGACATTAGGTCAAAAATTTATACTATCAGTAGAGTTATCATTAGATATTAAAGAAGCTGCAACAACTTGTGATTTAACTAAGTCAGTTCATTATGGTGAGTTATGCCATAAGATTATAGAAGTTTTCCAAGAGGAATCATTAGATTTAATTGAAAGTGTTGTAAATAAAGTTGCTAACTTTATATTAGATAATTACTCAATGGTTAAGGCTGTTAAAGTTCTATTAAAAAAGCCTTGGGCACCTATAGGAAGACATTTAGACTATGCAGCGGTTGAAATTAATAGAGAGAGACATTTTGCCTATATAGCAATGGGAAGTAATATGGGAAATAAGGAAGAAAACCTTAAAAATGCTATGAAAAAAATTGAAGAGGTCAATGGAATAAAAATTTCTAAAGTTTCATCTTTCATAGTTACAGAACCATGGGGAAATGAAAACCAAGAAGAATTTTTAAATGGTGCAATTAAAGTAGAAACATATTTAACACCAAGAGAACTTATGTCTGAACTTCTTAGAATAGAGCATGAACTTGGAAGAGTTAGAGAAATAAAATGGGGACCAAGAATAATAGATTTAGATATTGTTTTATATGATGATATAGTAAGTAATGATGAATTTGTTATATTACCACATCCATTAATGCATTTAAGAGATTTTGTGTTAAAGCCACTAAATGAAATAGCGCCATATGCATTACATCCATTGAAAAATAAAAGAGTTTTTGAATTATTAGATTAAAAAATAAGACATTCAAAATATCTATAATATTTATAGTATATTTTGAGTGTCTTATTTTATTATCTATTAAATTAGTTATTAGAATGAGCTTTATTAATTATATATACACAAAAGGAATAAATATTATTTCGTAGAGGAACATCGGTCATATTTATCATATCCTCTTCTAAATTCCCATCCCAAGGAAAAAGTGTTATAGAGTTTTTATCATAAACATTTATAACATATTTTGAGTTATCATTATCAAATTCAATTATAAGTTTATATTTAACTTGTTCATCTTCTAAATTTAGTTCACTTACATAGTTATCATTATTTAAAGATTCTAAGAAACAAGGTAAAACATCTTCATCTTCTTCTGCAACTTTATGATATTCATAAAAGTTAACATCAAAGACTTTAAGTGAATAGCTTTCATTATTTTTTATTTTTTCGTAAATTTCATTTGAGTAATAATAAAGATTAGGTTTAGTTCTAAGGTTTATGTATTTAGGGTCATTAAAAACACAGCCAGATAGAAGAGTAGTTAATAATATTATATAAATAAACTTTAAGTATTTCATTTCATCCTCCTACAAAATGATTATATAAATAATTATTCTGTAAAAGTATATTTTAGAACAAGAGTAATATATAAATAGTTTTTTATTGATTTATGTGCAAGTAAATTATTATGAAATTATATTAAAAGAATATATGATAAAAATATAGTTTATTTAAATATAAAAGTAACAATATGTAATAAAAAGAAAAAAATTATAATAGTATAATTTATAAGCAATATATAGGTAGGGTATTAATGAAAATAATTGCAACTATTGGACCTAATTCATCAAATAGAAAAGTTTTAGCTGAATTAATTAATAATGGTGTAGATATTTTTAGGTTAAACTTTTCTCATTTTTACGAAAGTGAATTTATAAAAATATTGAATGATTCTAGAAGTATAAAAAAAGATATAAGTATTATGGCAGATTTATGTGGGAAGAAAGTAAGAGTAGCTGAAAATTTAAAAAGTGTATTTAAAGTGTATATTAATGATATAGTTTATTTTTGTAGTTCTGATGTATATTCTCTAATTGTTAATAATAATGATAAATCTAAAATTATTCCTCTTAATATAAAATCTGAGGTTATAGAGAAAAATGATATTAAAAAAATATCTATGAAAGATGGAACTATGAATTTTGATATCATTGATAAAGATAAAATATTTTTAAAGGCAATAGCAAAAGACACTGGAGTAGTTAGAGGAGGAAAGGGATGTAATATTCCTGGAGCTGATTTAGGTGAAAATTCATTAAATGATAAGGATAAAGAAAATTTAAAATGGGCTATTGATAATAATATAAATATAATTGGGCAATCTTATGTTGAAAGTTCTAGAGATATATTATGTGTGAGAGAATACATAAAAAAAGTTAAAGGAAATCAAAATGATATAAAAATATTTTCAAAGTTAGAAACTATAATAGGATTGAAGAATTATAAAGAAATAATGAATTGTAGTGATGGAATTGTTATTGCAAGAGGTGATTTGGTACCGGAATGTGGAATGGAGATTTCTGTAGAACAAGAATTTGAACTATTGAAAAAATTAAGAGATGATAAATATAATAAAGAAATAATAATAGCAACTCATGTGTTGGATAGTATGAAAAGTAGATTAAACAGCAATATAAATGAAATAGAAAGTATATATACATTTATAAATAATGGAGCAACTGGTTTTTTATTAGCTGGAGAAACATCTATTGGTAAATATCCAGTGCAAACAGTTAAATTATTAAATGAATTAATTAAAAGGTATAAAAAGTATTAAGTGTTAAAGTATAGACAAACAATTTCTTCATATGTATTATAAAATAGTACATCTATACTAGGGAGGAAATTTAATGAGTGAACAAGAGAAAAATTTGCGTTGGTACAATTTAGCTATGATGGCTTTTGTATCGGTGTGGGGATTTGGTAATGTTGTAAATAACTTTGCTAATCAAGGATTAACAGTAGTAGTATCATGGGTACTTATAATTGGATTATACTTTGTACCTTATGCATTAATGGTAGGTGAATTAGGGTCTGTTTTTAAAGATAGTAAAGGTGGAGTAAGTTCTTGGATAAGAGGAACTTTTGGAACTACTTTAGCTTATTTTGCAGGATGGACATATTGGGTAGTTCATATACCATATTTAGCACAGAAACCACAAGCGGCTTTAATCGCATTAGGATGGACTGTGAAGCAAGATGGTAACTTTATAAAAGGAATGGATCCATTAATGGCTCAATTATTAACATTAGCAGTATTTTTATTCTTTTTATGGGTTGCTTCAAGAGGGGTAACATCTTTAAAGATGATAGGAACAATAGCAGGTACATCAGTATTTGTTATGTCTCTTTTATATGTTGTATTAATGTTAGCTGCACCGTCAATTAGAGGAATAGAATCAGCAACAGTAGATTTTAGTATTAAAAATATGATGCCAAACTTTAATTTTTCATATTTTACAACATTATCAATGTTAGTTTTTGCAGTTGGAGGAGCTGAAAAAATATCTCCATATGTAAATGATATGAAAAAGCCAAGTAGAGATTTCCCTAAGGGAATGATTACATTAGCTATAATGGTTGCAGTATCTGCATTACTAGGTTCTATAGCAATGGCAATGATGTTTGATGCTAATAATATACCATCAGATTTAAAAATGAATGGTCAATATTATGCATTCCAAATGCTAGGTGAATATTATGGAGTTGGAAAATTATTTATAGTAATTTATGCATTAGCTAATTTCTTAGCTCAAATATCTGCCTTAGTATTCTCTATAGATGCTCCACTAAAAGTTCTTTTAGCTGATGGAGATAGAAAGTTTATACCTAAAGCATTAACTAAGACTAATAAATACGGTGCTCCTATTAATGGATATATAATGACAGCTATATTAGTTGGTATATTAATAATAGTGCCAGCTCTTGGAATTGGAGATATGAACTCTTTATTTGATTGGTTACTTCAATTAAATTCTGTAGTTATGCCAATGAGATATCTTTGGGTATTCTTAGCGTTTATAGGGCTTAAAAAAGCAGCTGATAGATATAAATCAGATTATAAATTTGTAAAAAATGACAAATTCGCTATGGGAATTGGAATTTGGTGTTTTGCATTTACTGCATTTGCTTGTATAATGGGTATGTTCCCAAGTGGTGTTGAAACATTTTCTGGTGATTGGTGGTTCCAAGTATCATTAAATGTTATTACACCATTTGTATTGATTGGATTAGGATTTATACTACCTATGATAGCTAAAAAAACTAATGGAACTTCTGGAGATACTGTAAAGTAAGAAAATAGTGTATAAATTTACAGCAAAATAAGTGAAAATTATTAACAAAAGCTATAAAGAGTATTAATAACCTCTTAACAAAATAATTAATAACTTATATTGCAAAAGTAATTAATAGATAGTATAATGATAACATAAGTTAAATATTATAGTATAAATGAGGTTGAGTTACATGAATAATTTAAAATCTATATTGTGGACGATAGTTGGAATAGGAATTTTTATTGCGATAATTAGATTTTTTATATACCTTTTACCTTTTATTATAGTAGCAGGATTAGTAGCTTATATAATATTTAAGGGTAAAATGGCTTTTGCAAAGAAAAAATATAAGAATGAAGCATATAATTCTTATAATCAAAGTCAAAATCAAAATGTTTATGAAAAAAGTAGTATAGATGATAGTAATGGAGAAGTAATTGATGTAGATTATAAGGAAGTAGATTAATAATATTCCTAAATATTATTAAAAGAAATCACAACTTGTATTTATAATAAAAAGTTAAATAAGATAATAATAGTACTAAACTAGAATACTATAAAATATAAAAAATAAAAAATTCAGTAATGATAAGTTACTGAATTTTTTTTATCTAATAATATATAAAATAAGATTATTCTATGAATAAAATGCAAGAAAAAATAATATTAATTCATAAATTCTTATAAAATTTTATTTTAATATAGGATAAATAGATAAAAATGCAGGAATTTGAATATATTCTATCAAAAAAACTTTAAAACAATAGGAATATATGGTATAATTGTTAATTATATAAATAATTACTAATAAGGGGGCTATATTTATGGAAAAAATTAAAATGACAACTCCATTAGTTGAAATGGATGGAGATGAAATGACTAGGGTTATTTGGAGTATGATAAAAGAGGAGCTATTAAATCCATTTATCGATTTAAAAACTGAATATTATGATTTGGGGATAGAATATAGAAATGAGACTGATGATAAGGTAACAGTTGAAGCTGCAGAGGCTATAAAGAAGTACGGAGTGGGAGTAAAATGTGCTACTATAACTCCAAATGCAGATAGAATAAAAGAATATAATTTAAAAGAAATGTGGAAAAGTCCTAATGGAACTATAAGAGCAATTTTAGATGGAACAGTTTTTAGAGCTCCAATCACAGTTAGTTCAATAAAACCTTTTGTTAGAACATGGGAATCACCAATTACAATAGCTAGACATGCTTATGGTGATATTTATAAAAATGTTGAAATGAAAATTGAAGGAAAAGGAAAAGCGGAATTAGTTTTTACTGATGAAGAGGGAAGAGAAAGTAGAGAAACTATTCATGAGTTTAATGATAGTGGTGTAGTAATGGGAATGCACAATACTAATAAATCTATATCTAGTTTTGCTAGAAGTTGCTATAATTTTGCATTAGATACAAAGCAAGATATATGGTTTGCATCTAAAGATACTATCTCTAAGAAATATGATCATACTTTTAAAGATATTTTTAATGAAATATTTGAGGAAGAATATAAAGAAAAATTTAAAGAAGCTAATATTGAATATTTTTATACATTAATTGATGATGCAGTTGCAAGAGTTATTAAATCTAAGGGTGGATTTATTTGGGCTTGTAAAAATTATGATGGAGATGTTATGAGTGATATGGTTGCAACAGCATTTGGATCTCTTGCAATGATGACATCTGTTTTAGTGTCACCAGAAGGATATTATGAATATGAAGCAGCACATGGAACAGTACAAAGACATTATTATAAACACTTAAAAGGTGAAGAAACTTCAACAAATTCAATGGCAACTATCTTTGCATGGACAGGTGCATTAAGAAAAAGAGGAGAATTGGATGGAAATGATGAATTAGTTGCTTTTGCAGATAAGTTAGAGAAAGCTTCATTACAAACAATTGAAGAGGGAGTAATGACTAAAGATTTAGCAATGCTTACTGATTTGAAAGAAGTTAAAACTGTTAACACATATGAATTTATTAAAGAAATAAGAAATAGATTAGAATAAAATACAGAAAATGGTTACGCCTCCGGGGTCAATCCAATATTTGGATGGACCCCGGAGGCGTAACCATATATTGGATTCTTATTGAGAGCATAATTTGTTATGGAAAGCATAAAATAAGCGTAAAAGTAGCAAAGGAGGGAAGAGGAATGTCACATAAAAATAATAAAAATTCAAAGGATAATAAAAAGTCAGGTCAAAAGACTAAGGCTGAATTACAAAAAATGAGAGTAGAAACTGCTAATGAAGTTGGATACTCTAAGGAATCAAGAAAATTAGGTAAAGACCAACCAAGACCAGATAGTGCTCAAAAGATAGGGCAATAATATGGTAATTAAATTTTGGTAATGATAATATTAAACTTTAAAAATACATAGTGAATATTAAAAAAGGAGTGTTTAGCAAGAAACACTCCTTTCGCTTAATATATTAAACTATGAAATTAATATAAAAATTATATAAAATTATATATAATTTATATACAAATCAGGTTGCTTTTAATTTTTAAAATGCCCAATTTCCGTTAGAGAAAATTTTAATAGTTTCTCCATTTTTATTAATACCAGTGATTTCAAGATCGCTAGTTCCAATCATAAAGTCAACATGAATAACTGAATTGTTAACACCTATTTTTTCTAGTTCTTCTTCAGAATATTTATCTGCATCTTTTACACAAGACTCATAAGCTCTACCAAAAGCTAAGTGACAAGCTGCATTTTCATCGAATAATGTGTTAAAGAATATTAGTTTTGAGTTAGAAATAGGTGAGTCATAAGGAACAAAAGCAACTTCTCCTAGATACTTAGCACCTTCATCACTATCAAGCATTTGCTTTAATACATCATAACCAGTTTCAGCAGTAAAATCTACAGCTTTACCATCTTTAAAAGTAATAGAGAAATTATCTATTAAATTTCCACCATAGCTTAATGGTTTAGAAGAGTAAACTACACCATTAACTCCTGTTTTTTTAGGTAAAGTAAAGACTTCTTCAGTTGGCATATTTGCATTAAAAGGTATTCCTTTAACGTCACCTTCAGAACCACCAGCCCAAATATGACCTTCTGGAAGTTCGATGTTTAAATCAGTTCCGTTTGAAGATTTTAAATGTACACTTTTAAAGTTATTATCATTCATAAATTTAATTTTTTCTTCTAAGTAAGCATTATGTTTTTCCCAAGCGGTTACTGGATTTTCAGTATCAACTCTTACTGTTTTAAATATAACATTCCATAAAGATTCCATAGCCTCTTCATCACTTACATTAGGGAATACTTTTTTAGCCCATGAAAGTGTAGGAACTGATAACACGCACCAACGACATTTATTAGACATAGAGTTATCATAATATTCTTTTAAAGCTGTAGTTCTAGCTTTTTGAGATGTACCTATTTTATCAACTGAAACACCTTTTAATCCATCAGGATCACTTGCAGCTATTGAAATAAAACAAGCGCCTTGTCTAGCATAATAATTATATCCTTCAGCCATCCAAGCAGGATAATCAGCGATAGTTTCTAAAGAACTATTTTCTAATTTTATTTTAGTTAGTTGTTGATCACCATAATGTACAACTACATCTTTAGCACCAGCTTTATAAGCTTCTTCAGCAATAAGTCTAGCAAACTCTGCAGTTTCAATTGGTGAAGTAATAACTAATATATTATCTTTTTGAATATTAACTCCTGTATTTACAGCTAACTCAGCATATTTTTTTAATAAATTTTTATCCATATATAGCCCTCCTACATTGTTTATTATAGTAAATTATACCACATATTTATATGAATTAAATAAGTTTAATATATACTTTAATTATTTGTAGTAATTATATTATTTATTATTTCTTATAAAAAAGATTATAATTTACATTTTTAATGGGGGAATAAACTTGTAAGAAAGCATAAAAATAACTATAATTATTACTACATATATAATATGAAAAGGAAGAGAACGAATGAAAAATTTATTAATTAACTTAGTAGAAAAAAATAAAAAATATACACAAGATGGTAAACTTGCATCATATATACCAGCTCTTTTAAAAGCAAATAGCGAAGATTTAGGGCTATGTGTATATGATATAAAAAACAATGAAGAATACTGGGCTGGAGAAAGTGATGTTAAGTTCACTATTCAAAGTATTTCAAAGGTTGTTAGTTTAATAATTGCACTTAATGATAATGGTAGGGAAAACGTATTTAAAAAAGTAAATGTTGAGCCAACAGGAATGGGATTTAATAGTATAGTAAACTTAGAAATAAGAAATCAAGATAGACCATATAATCCAATGATTAATGCTGGAGCTATAGTAACAACATCTCTTATTTTTGGTGAAAATGAAGAGCATAAATTACAAAGAATACTAAACTTTTTAAGAAGAGCAACTAATAATCCTACAATAGATATAAATAGAGAAATATATGAAAGTGAAAAAGCAACAGGAGATAGAAATAGATCATTAGCCTACTTTATGAAAAGTTCTAATATATTAGAAGGAAACGTAGAAGAAGTATTAGACCTTTATTTTAAACAATGTTCAATTGAAGCTACAGCTAAGGATTTAGCAAGATTTTCAGCTGTAATTGCAAATGATGGAATAGCACCTTGGAATGATGAAGTTTTAGTTTCAAGAGAAATTTGTAGAATAGTTAAAACAATAATGGTTACTTGCGGAATGTATGATGCATCAGGAGAATTTGCAGTACATGTTGGAGTTCCAGCAAAATCAGGAGTTGGAGGAGGAATAATTGCTACAGTTCCTAGAAGGTTTGGAATAGGTATATATGGTCCAGCTTTAGATAGTAAAGGAAATAGTATTGGTGGAATACATATATTAAAAGATTTATCTGAAGAATTAGAACTTAGTATATTTTAATGTAAATATGTTATAATTACTAAATAATAGTTAAAAAAATATATAAAGAGAAACACTGGAGGAAAGAATGGAAAGATTACTGATTTTAGATTCAAACAGTTTACTTAATAGAGCATTTTATGCAATACCACCATTAACAAATAGTGAAGGAATTCATACTAATGCAGTTTATGGATTTACAAATATGCTATTTAAAATGAAGGAAGAAATAAAGCCAGATTACATAGTTGCAGCTTTTGATAGAAAAGCTCCAACATTTAGACATAAAGAATATGAAGATTATAAAGCTGGTAGAAAAAAGATGCCTCCAGAATTAGCAGAACAATTTCCACTTATTAAAGAAGTGCTTAACTTATTAGCAATTAATATTTATGAAATAGATGGATTTGAGGCAGATGATATAATAGGAACATTAGCTAAGTTTGCTGAAAGTAATGGAATTGAAGTTTTCATAGTAACAGGAGATAGAGATGCTCTTCAACTTGCTACTGATAATATTAAAGTAGTAATTACTAAAAAAGGTGTTACAGAAACAGCTGTATATAATAGAGAAGCTTTTGAGGCTGAATTTGGTGTTACACCGACTCAATATATAGATGTAAAAGGTCTTATGGGAGATAAGTCAGATAATATTCCAGGAGTACCAGGGGTAGGAGAGAAGACAGCATTTAAACTTATTTCAACTTATGGTTCTATGGAAGGAGTACTTTCACATATTGATGAAATAAGTGGTAAAAAACTTAAGGAAAACTTAGAAACTTATAGTGAACAAGCAATTTTCAGTAAAAAGCTTGCTACAATTATGACTGAAGTTCCTATAGAATTTGACTTAGAAGATATTAAAAGCCAAGAAAACTATAATAGAGAAGAACTTAAGAAATTATTCTTTAAACTTCAAATGAAATCTTTACTAGCAAAATTACCTGGTGAAGATGTTGAAGAGGAAGAAGAAGTGGCAAAAGTAGAGATTAATGAAGTAAATACATTAGATGGTCTAAAAGAAGCTTTAAAAGAAAAAGAAAATATTGCTTTTATAGCATATAGTACATCTAACGCAAATCTTTATTCTAAAATTGAATTAGATAAATTATATTTAAACTATGGAGAGAAAGTTAGTCTAATTGATTTTAAAATAATAACTATGGAGAATCCAACTGAGGCTATAAATACATTAAAGACTTTTATGGAAAATGAGAAGATAGCTAAAGTAATACATGATGGTAAAAACTTAGTAACTATACTAACTAAAATGAATATCGAAATAAAAGAATTCATATTTGATACTGTAGTAGCTGCTTATCTTATAGATTCTGCTAAAAGTAATTATCCTTTAGAAACTTTAATTAATGAATATTTAATGAAGGAAGTTAAAGGAGAAAATGAAGAGTTAATTTGTAATGCTATTTCACATATGAAGGAGCTTTACGAATATTTAAAAGAAAGAATCAATAAAGAGGGAATGGATGAGCTTTATTATGAAGTTGAACATCCACTTATAAGTATTTTATCAAGTATGGAAGCGATAGGATTTAAAGTAAATAGAGAAAAACTTGATGAACTTGCTATTAAATTTAAAGAAGAAATATCTACAACAGAGAAAGAAATATATGAACTTTGTGAAGAGGAATTTAACATAAGTTCACCAAAGCAATTAGGGAAAATACTTTTTGAAAAATTAGATTTACCAGTAATTAAAAAGACTAAAACAGGATATTCAACTAATGCAGAAGTATTAGAAAAGCTAATGGATAAACATCCTGTTATAGAAAAAATTATTTACTATAGACAAATAACAAAACTTAATTCTACATATGTAGAAGGTCTTAAGAATGTTATAGATGAAGATGGAGCTATTCATTCAAGCTTTAATCAAACTGTTACTACAACAGGTAGATTATCAAGTACAGAGCCAAATCTTCAAAATATACCTGTTAAATATGAAATGGGTAGAGAGATAAGAAAAGTATTTATACCGAAAGAAAGCACAGATGTTTTATTATCTTGTGACTATTCTCAAATAGAACTTAGAGTACTTGCACATATGTCAGATGATAAAAATATGATAGATGCATTTAATCACCATAGTGATATTCATACTAAAACTGCATCAGAAGTATTTAAGGTGCCAGTTGATGAAGTTACATCTCTTATGAGAAGTAGAGCTAAGGCCGTTAACTTTGGTATAGTATATGGAATTAGTGACTTTAGCCTTTCTCAAGACTTAAAAATAACTAAAAAAGAAGCTTCAGAATATATGGAAATATATTTTGATAGATACCCAAAAATTAAAGGATATTTAGAAAGTGTTAAAGAAGAGGCTAAGGAAAAAGGTTATGTTTTAACTGTTTTAAACAGAAGAAGATTTATACCAGAAATAAAATCTTCAAATAAAATTGTTAAAGCACTTGGGGAAAGATTAGCTATGAATGCACCAATTCAAGGAAGTGCAGCAGATATTATTAAATTAGCTATGGTTAAGGTTTATAATAGATTAAAGAAAGAAAATTTAAACAGTGAAATGATTCTTCAAGTACACGATGAACTTATTTTAAATGTTAAAGAAAATGAGTTAGAAGTTGTTAAAGAATTAGTAAAAGAAGAGATGGAAAATGTACTAAAGATGTCAGTTACATTAGAAGTTGATACAAATATAGGTAATACATGGTATGATGCAAAATAGGGGGTAAATATGATTAAGATAGGATTAACAGGAGGAATAGGGTCAGGAAAAAGTACCGTATCATTTATGTTAAAGGAAGCTGGATTTAATATAATAGATGCAGATGTAATAGCTAGAGATGTACTTGTTAAATATCCAGAAATATTAGAAAGAGTTAAAGTGGAATTTGGATCAGGATTCTTTGATTGGAGAGGTGATTTCCGAAGAAAGGAATTTGGAAACCATATATTTAGATTTCCTAAACAAAGAAAAAAATATGAAGAGATAATATTACCATATATAAAAAGAGAAATATATGAGAATATAGATAAATTAGAAAAGAAAAAAGCGGATTTTGTTATTGTAGATGCACCTACATTAATAGAGAATGATTTGCATAAAGATATGGATTATGTTATCTTAGTTTGGGTAGATAATAATACGCAAATTCAAAGAGTAAGATCAAGAGATACATTATCGAGAGATGAGGCTATAAATAGAATTAATGCTCAAATGCCTTTAGATAGGAAAAAAGATTTTTCTAATATAATTATAGAAAATAATGATACTTTATCTAAGACTAAAGAGCAAGTTGACTTACTAATAGAGTTTTTAAAGTCTATTTAATCTATTTAAAAGTAGGGAGAGGGAATGAAGTTTAAAAAAATTATAATATGGCTTATAGTTGCCATTGTGATTTTAGTTGGTGGAAAGTATAGTATCAAAAAGTATCTATATCCATACAAGTATCGAGAAATAGTAGATAAATATAGCTATGAATACAATTTAGACCCATTTTTAGTTTTAGCAGTTATAAAGACAGAGAGTAATTTTAATACAGATGCTGAATCAAGTAAGGGAGCTAAAGGGTTAATGCAGATTATGGATTCCACTGGAGAATGGATTGGAAGCAAGTTAGAAGTTGATAATTTTAATACTAATATGCTTTATGAACCCGAAATTAATATTGAATTTGGATGTTGGTATTTAAATAACTTGCTAAAAGAGTTTGGCGATTTAAGTTTAGCATTAGCAGCTTACAATGGTGGAAGTGGTAATGTAACAAAATGGCTTAATGATCCAGAGTATTCAAGTGATGGAGAAAACTTAACATACATTCCTTTTAAAGAAACGAAAAAGTATGTTGATAAGGTTAGCACACGATATAATGTTTATAAATTTCTTTATGAGTAAAAGGAAGCCTAAAGAGGCTTCTTTTTTTCAGTTGTTACTTGTCATTGTATAAATTACTTCTCAATTTATACGTAATTGTGTTATAATCGTTAAGATAATTTTGAAAAGGTGTGAAATAATATGAAAGAAAAGGTAGAGTTTAAAGGTAGCGTAGTTTTAAACCCGGCACCAGTTGTTTTAATAACATCTAAAAATAAAGAAGGAAAAGAAAATGTTTTTACAGTGGGATGGATTGGAACAGTTTGTACGAAACCACCTATGTTATCAATATCTATTAGGCCAGAAAGGCTATCTTATGAATATATAAAAGAAACTATGGAGTTTACAGTTAACTTACCAAGTACAAAGATGACAAGAGCTGTTGACTATTGTGGAGTAAGACCAGGTCGTAAGTTTGATAAGATAAAAGAAATGAATTTTACAATGAGAGAAGGAAGCAATGTTAATGTTTCATATATAGATGAATGTCCTGTTTCTATAGAGTGTAAAGTAAAAAGTATAATTCCTCTTGGAACTCATGATCTGTTTATTGCAGATGTAGTTGGTTCCCATATAGATAAAGAATTAATAGATGAAAAAGGGAAAATACACTTTGAGGAAGCTGATTTAATTACATATTGTCATGGTGAATATTTTAAAATGGATACCGAAGCTTTAGGTAAGTTTGGATATTCTGTAGCTAAAAATCCTGTAGTTAAAGAGAAAAGTAAAAAAGAAAGTACTAAGAAAGATATTAGTTCAGATAGTAAAAAGAAAGCTAAAGAAAAATCTAATACTAGTAGTAGAGCAGATAAGGTTTCTAAAAAAAGTTTTAAGAATAAAAAGAATGATAAAAATAAAGGTAAGAAAAATTTTAGTACAAAGAAAAGTACTAAGAGTATAAATAAAAAAGCAAGTAAAACTAAATAAGGAAAGGTTGATTTTATGTTTATAATTTCTTATAAATTACCATATGAAAAGTTAGATGCTACAATTGAACTTCTAGCTATAAATGATATATATAATGTTTTTTATGAAAATCCATTAGAAATAACAACAGATAATTATGGATATGGATATTTAGAGAAAGAGGATGAAGAAATAATTCTTAAGGTTGCTTTTGAAGGTGAAAAAGAAGGATTAGATGAGTTTAAAGATAATTTAAAAGCAATTTTAAAAATGGATTACATAAATGTTGAAGAAAATAATTATGATTATACTACATATGATTTTCCAGCAATACATTTAGATGAAAAATATGTTATAGCAAGTCCAGATGAAGAGTTTGAAGGGAAAACAAAAATTAATTTCATTTCACAAGGGGCTTTTGGTACTGGATTGCATGAAACAACTCAAGACATATTAAAATTAATTTTAAATACATTAGATATGAAAGAAAAGTCAGTATTAGATATTGGAACAGGTTCAGGAATATTATCTATTGCAGCTTCTATGGCAGGGGCTTCAAAGGTTGTAGCTGTTGATATAAGAGACGTTGAAGATGAAGTAATGCTAAATGCCTCATTAAATAATTTAAACAATATAGAAGCTGTTATTGGGAATATATTAGATGATGAGACTTTAGTTAAGGATAATTTTGATTGGATATTCATAAACATTGGAGGCGAAGAAACTAAAATGTTTATGAAGTATATAAAAGAGCATTTAAATGATAATGGCAATATATTAGTTTCAGGACTTGTTGAATGGAGTTTTGATGAGGTTAAGGAAAATATAGAAAGTTACGGTTTTAAGCTTATAAGCAAGCATCAAACTAATGAGTGGGTTACTGCAGTTTTTAATTAATATTTTATAAAAAAATGCTATGCAAATTTTAAATTTGCATAGCATTTTTTTAGTATCTAGAATATCTACGTCTTCTATTTCTTCTACGTCTCTTTGAATTGATTATTAATTTAATTACAACAAATATTAATACTATTATTAATATTGTTATTAATAAAGCAAGAGCATATACTCCAATGTTAGCTTTTAATATTTGTCCTACACTTAAAGTGATAGAACCTTTAACTGTTTCACTATGATTTCCAGCAGTGAAAGTTAAATCAACATTATTATCTGAAGCTACTTTCCAAGCATCTAATTCATTAGATGGAACTTCAATTTTAGCATTTTTATCATTAAAGTCATTCTTGTAGTATTCAACATCTTGATCTAATATAACTGGTGCAGTTATAGTTTTTATAGGTCCGAAGAATTTAAATAATTTATAATTTAAATCTACAGTTGAAATTTCGTCTCCAGTTGATTTATAAGTTGTTTTTTGGGCATCATAGCTATAGTTTGCAACGGATTCAGTATCATGGAATACATTCATTCCATCAGCCCCATATTCAGAACCAAGTACTACAGTAATTAAATTTCTACCATTTCTATTATAGAATCCTACAAAGCAATGACCAGCTTGAGTTTCGTTACCAGTTTTACCACCAATATTACCATCTACACCAAGAATTTTATTTCTTGTTTCAATATAGATTTTTTTACCATCTAGTGTAACAGAAGTTTTATCTATTCCACTAGCTTCTCTTACCCAATCATTTTGAAAAGCTGCTTTAGCAATAAGAGCTAAATCATAAGCAGTAGTAACATTATGATTGTTAGGATCTGTTTCTAATCCGTTTGGACTAACGAAGTGAGTGTTTACAGCACCAAGTTCTTGGGCTCTTTGATTCATTAGTGCACAAAAAGCATCAACAGAGCCAGCAACAGATTCAGCCATCATTACAGCAGCATCATTTGCTGAATATACCATTACAGCATCCATAACTTCATCTGCAGTTAAAGTATCACCAGCTTTAGCTGTGTTACCGATAAAATTAGTTAATGAAGTTTCAGTAACAGCAGCAGATACATCAGTATAAGAAATTATATCGCTTTTATTTTTGTTTTCTGCAAAAAGTAAAGATGTTAATAACTTTGTTGTACTAGCTGGTGAACGTTGAACATCAGCATTTTTAGAGTAAATTATTTCACCAGTATCCATATCCATTGTTATAGCAGAAGCTCCTATTATTTGAGGTTCTGTAGCGGCAAATGCATTAGTTGTATTAAAAAATGGTGCTACTAAAGTTAAGCAAATAACTAACGTTAGTGCTCTAAAAAATTTTTTTGACATAAATCTCCCCGTCCTTCTTTATAAGTAAATAATTTTTAAATTTTTTATTTAGTATTTAATCTAGTAATCATAACTTCTTTAGCTTTTAGTTCTAAGCTATCATCTAGTTTCTCTAATGCCACCTCTGAATATTTAATTTCAAGTGCCATTTTAATAAATCTATCTGCAAGTTCAGGGTTTTTTGCTAAAAGTGAACCATGGAAGTAAGTGCAGTAAGTATTTTTATAGATACATCCTTCATAGCCATCAGAACCATTATTTCCATATCCGTGTATGCATTTACCTAATGGTTTAAGACCATTAAGGTAAGTCCTACCAGAGTGGTTTTCAAAGCCAACATAAGTTTCATTGAAGTCTTCATTGTATATTACAGTATCTCCAATAAATCTAGTATCACCGGCTTCTGTATATATATCTAGAATACCTAAACCTTCAATTCTTTCACCGTTTGGAGCAGTATAATATTTTCCTAGTAATTGATAACCACCACAAATAGCTATTAAAACCTTACTATCATTGATATATCTAGATAATTCTTCTTTTTTATTGTTCATTAAATCATCAGAAACTATTGATTGCTCATAGTCTTGACCACCACCGAAGAATACAATGTCATATTCATCAGCATTAAATTCATCGTTTAAAGAAACATTTACTATATTAACCGTAATTCCACGTTCTTCAGCTCTATGTTTTAAAATTAATATGTTACCCACATCTCCATAAACATTTAAAAGATCTGGATAAAGATGACAAATATTTAATTCCATAAGCTCCTCCTATATTACCAAAGGTTTTTAATATATCCTTTAGAGTGTAGATACTTTCTATAGTTTATCATTGCAGTATAAGTAGCTAAAATATACAGCTTTTTATTTTTACCATTTCTAATTTTAGCTGTTAAATTTTCATAATCTTCCTCAATGATAAGCTTTGAAGATGCTATACCAGCAGTTTTAAGTCTTACTGCCATATCAAAAGCTCTAAGTCCAGATACATATACTTCATCTAAATCAGCATCTTTTAAATTTTCAAAATTAACATCCCAGATCCAAGATACATCTCTACCATCTGCATAATTATCATTAAGTAGGAATGCACATGAGAAAGAATCTTTATTAAGACATAAAGTGTCTAATGCCTGATTATATCCAGCAGGATTTTTAACAAGTATAATTTTAACTTCTTTATCATCGATGTTTATTATTTCTTGTCTTCCAAAACTAGAACTTTGACTTTCTAAAGATTTTTTTATTGTACTGTTATCAACATTAAGTTCCTTTGCAATAGAATAAGCACAAAGAGCATTATAAATATTATAAACTCCAGATTGTCCAAGATAAATCTCAGTATCTCCAAACTTTACAGTTGAACTTTCAGCTGTTAGCTCTAGAATTTCATCTACACCATATTTTATTGATGGATGAGTATAACCACAGCCTGTACAGTAGTAATCACCTAAATGATTATATGTAACAAAATTATAACTATAAGGAGTTTTGCAGAATTTACAGAATTTTGAGTCTGCATTTACATCTATAGTTTTATTTTCATTTATTGGAGTTTTAAATCCATAGAAAATTAATTCATTTTTAACATCTAATTTTCCAAGAAGAGACTCGTCTCCATTAAGAACAAGCTTACTTTCAGGAACAAGAGTTATACCTTCTAAAATTTTAGTTAATGTAGTATATACTTCCCCATATCTGTCAAGCTGATCTCTGAAAAGATTAGTAACTGTTATTATTTCAGGAGTAATATATTTTGTAATATATTTTAAATTCGCTTCGTCTACTTCAATAATTGCATATTTATTTTCATCTTTGTTGAAAAATTTATAGTTCTCTACAAATGTAGTAACTATACCAGGGTAAAGATTTGCACCTGTATTGTTAGTTATAACAGAATATCCTTTTTCTTTAATGATGTTATAAATCATGCTTGTAGTAGTAGTTTTACCATTAGTCCCTGTAACTAAAACTACTTTATATCCCTTAGAAACTTTAGCTAATATATTGCTATCTAGCTTTAAAGCTACTCTCCCAGGAAAAGTAGTTCCACCTTTTAAAATGGTTTTAGTAAGAAATAATGTGAATTTTGTTGCTAATATACTTAGAATTGACTTAATACTAATTTCCTTCACCACCTACAATAATTTATTTACATTATTAACAATAATATTGAAATATAAACATTTAATAGCAAAGATTAAATTATAGTGAATATTATTCAATATTCATTTTAATTTTTAACATATCTCCTTTAAATGACATATCAATACTAAAATAGTATAACACAAAGTTACGCTTTAACAAATCCATCTTTGTATTATATTTGAGCTAAATTAAAAATTTTTAATAAAAAAAGTTAAATTGTAAAAAAATAATTAAAAACATCAGTTTATAATTGACACTATTAAAGTATAGAGTAATAATATAAGAAAAAACTGAAAAGAGGAAAATAGTTTTGGAGAGATTTTGTTTTATAGATACAGAGGGAAAAGAAATTAAGTGTTATAAATGGACTACAACTCAAAAGGTAAAAGGAGTAGTACAAATTGTTCATGGTATGACGGAATATGCTTTAAGATATGATTATTTTGCAAAGAAGCTGTGTGAAAATGGATATATTGTTTATTCTCATGATCAAAGAGGACATGGAGAAACATCAATAGAGGATGAAGAAAGAGGTTATATCGCTGATAATGAAGGCTTTGATATTTTAGTTGAAGATGTTAAAGAGTTAACAGATATAATAAAAGAAGAAAATCCTAACATACCTATAATATTGTTTGCACATAGTATGGGTTCATTTGTTACTCAAAGATACATAGAATTATATGGAGATAAAATTAATGGAGTAATTTTATCAGGAACTAATGGTAGACCAGATAAAATTACTAAACTTGGAATTTTGATTTCGAAAATTGAAATTATGTTAAGAGGAAGAAAAGCAAAAAGTAAATTAATGGATAAATTATCATTTGGGAATTTTAATTCTAATTTTAAACCAAATAGGACAGGTTATGATTGGTTGTGTTCAGTAGAAGAAGAAGTGGATAAGTATATGGAAAGCAGTATGTGTGGCTTTATTTGTACAACATCATTTTATTATGATTTAATTAGAGGGTTATGGAAAATAAATAAAAGAGAAAATTTAGAAAAAATACCTAAAAATTTACCAATATTTATTTTTGCAGGTGATAAAGACCCTGTAGGTAAGTTTGGAAAGGGTATAATTAGATTGTATAATGATTATAAAGAATTGGGAATATCAGATTTAAAATATAAATTATACAAAAATGGAAGACATGAAATGTTAAATGAAAAAAATAAAGATGAAGTTATTCAAGATTTAATAGAATGGATTAATGATAAAGTTAAGTAATATATAAACAGTTAATGATAGGTAAACATTATTTCTTATTATGAAACATATATTTTAATTAGTAATAATAAGAGGTGATGAAAATGAAAAAGAAAGTGAAAGTAAAAAAAGCTCCTAAGGGAAAAAGAAAAAATATTATTAAAGAAATATTTTCTGTAAACAATAAGTTCGACTTTAAGGGGTTGTTAAAGAATATTTTAATAGCTGTTGGTGGAGGACTACTAGTAGGATTTATTACAAGAAATTCAATAAATGTTTATGATACATTGAAAAAAAGTTTCTTGACGCCTCCTAATAGTGTTTTTCAAATAGTATGGCTTGTATTGTATACAGTA
>NZ_SMUS01000045.1 GCF_004353185.1 Clostridium cuniculi
GATGCAATAAAGCATATCTTAGGAATTATATTTGAATAAATTATATTATTTTTAGAAGGTTGGTGACTTAAAATGTGGTCTGAAAAAAGAGGTGTTGAAGATTTTATATTTTTTGCTGTATTTCCCATATTAATAAATATAGCTACTAATTTAGTATATTTTTTTTATGAGAGTTCCTATTCAATGTTACAAATTGTAAATGACTTTAATGGTTTTACTACCTTCGGAGTTTTTTCATCTTGTATATTTAATTTTTTTATAAAACAACAAGAACTTTCTAAGGATGAAAAGGACAAACTTAATAAAAAAATGTTTGGTATGAAATTATTAGGTATAGTTTTTATTGGATATATGATATTTTCAGTTTTTATTGTAAAAAATGTTAGCATAATTATTTCTTCATTAATTATGTTTATCTCATATATAAATTGGTATATTCTTAAGTTTAAAAGCAAGGCAATTAATGAAGTTGGGCTTTCTGAAACTCAAAAAAGATGGAGAGAATTTCATAATATACCTACTTATGAAGAAAGTAATTTGTTATGGAAAATTAAGCCTATGATTTTTCCTCGTGTATCTGTTAGCTTCAGTGAAAGAATAAAACATATTAATTGGTTTATTATTATATTCATATTGATATTCTTTAAATCCTTTACCTCATTTACATCAGAAATTCTTCCGATGATGATTATTATTTTTATATTAATGATTTCAGAGATTTTATATTTCATAGATGTACTATTGGGATTATATTCAGAAACTGAAGGGAAATGTACGGGAATTGTATTAAAGGAAACAAATAGAAATGGAAAAAGGAAAATATATTATGAAGTATACGTTACTGATGTTGTAAATAAAAGAGAACTTAAATTTAAAGTATATAAATACTGTAACTATAACGAGGGAGATTCTCTTAAACTTATACATGGAGGGCTTTCTAAAAAAGTTATAAAAGTAAATTCTAATAATCTTTCTAACTTTTTTAGAGATGATTTTTAAATTAGATTAATTAGATTGTAAACTGTATTAGCATATCATTAAGTAAGTGATTAATAATTTATAAAAATTGTTTGTAAAAATAAAAACTTAAAGAGCTTAGGAAACTAGGCTTTTTTATTATATTTAAAACTCCAAACGATTAGAGAAAAGGATAGAAACTGTGGAAAATGAACTTATTAAAACAATAGTAATCCAAGGGGCATGGGCGGTGCTTTTGTATGGCTACTAATAGATACAAGAAAAGAAAGTAAAGCTAGAGAGGAAAAGTTACAAAGTATCATTAATAAAAATCAAGAAGTAATTTTAATTTATAAAATATATTTAAAGAAGGAATTAAAGTTATAATATGAGATTTCTATTTTAGTAGTAAAAAATTATGTTATACCTGGAAATAATAATTTTACTTGTAACAGTAATTTTGTCGATATTTAATACTTATAATTTAAATTTGAAAAATATGAATTATAGTCATAAAGAGAAGGTTAATAAAAAATATATGAAACTTAAAGTGAAAATAACGAAAAATAATCTTAGAATTACACAAAAAAATAATTATATGATATTCTTCAAGTAAAAATATAAGGAGGTATATATGAAAATATTATTAAAAAAAATAGCATTAACATTAGTATTCCTTATTGTAGTTAATACAATACCAGCTTTTGCAGAAACAACTATTGATGATTCAAGTATTAATGCTTTAATTTATGTTTCGGAACAAGTTGTAAATAATGATGAAAATATTAATAATTACTCACAAGTTTTTAATCAGTTAGATAATAAAGTTGATCCTTTGTTATATCCAGAGCTGTTAAATGAAGATTTAAGCAATTCAATTTATTATAATAATTTTGATTATTATAATGAATATGTATATGATGTAAATGATAAGCAAAAAGTAATCCTACCAACACTGTATTTATTCGGAAAAGCGGTTGGTTCATTCGTTTGGAAGAAAGCACTTAAATCTACAGTTATGAAATGGGTTGCTGGAACTGTGGCAAGTGCTTATTTAAGCGAAATAGCTATTAATGGATTGCCGAAGGTTAAAGTGAATAATGTTGTAGGTTATGGCAATATTGAGTATGGATATGAAGTAAAAACTATTCAAATTTTACTACAAAAAAATGGGTATAATGTAAAAGCTGATTCTTATTGGGGGCCATCTACATGTGCAGCAATAAAAGAATTCCAAAGAAAATATAAATTAACAGTAGATGGATATGTAGGTAGACAAACTTACGAAGCCCTTGTTGAACATGCTAAAGGATAACAATATGGGAAGTATATTTAGAAAAACTATGAAGTTGTTTTTATTATTCATAGTAGTTTTTATATTTTTAAGTAAGGTAATATCAAATTATACATATATACCCAATGTAGTTTATAATCCAATAGCAGTAGTAATAGTAGGAAACTTATTATATTTCTTTTCGTTTGAAAAATTGTACGAAAATTCTTTGAGTGAAAGATATTTAATAATATTACCCATTCTTTCAGTATTAATAGTAAAATTAATTACAGTAGATTTATCTAATTTTAAAATATTATGTTTAAACATAGTATTTATACTATTAGGTGGAATAGTTAACTTTATTATAAAAAGAATTTGCTATGATAAGTGGGTAAATGAATTAGAAAAATAATAGTTTATATCAATTTTTAAAAGCTTTCTTTGTTTAGTAACAAGGATAGCTTTTTTTTTATGAAAAAAATTATTAAGAAAGAAGGAATGTAAAATGAAAATTGGAGTAAATGATGGACATACTTTAAGGGGGGCTGGAACTGGAGCAGTAGGAATTATAAAGGAAGGGGAAAACACAAGATTAGTTGGAGAAGAAGTAAGAAGGTTATTAAAAGAAAGAGGTAATAAAGTTTATAATTGTACTGTGGATTATGCAAGTACTGTAAATGAAAGTTTATCTTTAGTCTATTGTCACTACTGTTAAAAAGAATGAAGTTTATACAATAGTAGAAGAAAAAAGTGGTTGGGGACGACTTAAGTCAAATGCTGGTTGGATAAGTCTTTCTTACACAACTAAATTATAATTATTAAGGCTAGTAGGTAGGAGAAATCTTACTTACTAACTTTTTCATTTTAAGAATATTTTTACTGCATTTTTTTTACGATTTACTACAATACCCATTTTTATATCAATGACTTATATTATATAAATAAACTATAATACGCAAATAAGTAAAAGGAGGTGAAAATTGGCATGAAGGGATATGAATATATAATAACCTCAAAAATAAATATAAAAAAAGAGAAGTCACCAATAATGGATGCGTGACTTCTTTTTTTCAAATAAAACGACATAAAGAAAAGTGTTTAAAGTGATATAGCATCTCTTTAAATATAGTATAATATACCATGATAATTATAAATTTTCAATAATATATAAACTAAAATGAGCTTAAAAAATATAATTATATTGGTATTTAATTTCTAAATAACAAATATAATAAAAATTTACAATAACATGGAAATGTGATATAATTATGGGGAAAATGTATATATAAAGAGAAAAAGGGGGGATTAGAATGAAATTTAAAAAATACCTTTCAAGTTTTTTATTTATGTTAGCAGGTGTATTTTTAAATTTAAATCCAGCATCAGCATTTACAGTAGGAAATGAAGAAATGCCAGAATCAATGAAAAATCTAAGATAAGTAGGGTTTTATTAAAGTGATTTTGACTGTAGCAGATTCAATAAATATAATTTTACAATGTCTTATGTTTGTAGTTGTGCCTAATTATTGTATTAAGCCTATATATAGAAAAAATAAAAGGGAGATTATTCCATATATATTTATATTGTTGGTTATAATACAAATTATAACTATGGTTATGGGGAATTCAAGTTTAGGATCTATATTTTTACATATGGTATTATTGGTGGTATGTTCAACAATCTTTAAAAAAGATTCAGTAAGTGCAATAACAGCTTTTAATATAATTCAGTTATGTATAGTATCAAATGTTATAATATGTACTACTATTTTCTTTGGATACATTATCAATAATATACCTGAAAAATATATTCAAATAGCAACTGTAATATCTATTTACTTCCCGCAGTATATAATGGCTTATTTTTTATTGAATTATAGAATTAAATTTTATAAACTTTATAGAGTTGTTAGAAGCAAGAACTTCTCTATATTTTTATTAATCATTATTACTATAGTAGTTGATTTTATAATGTTTTTTTATAGAACTTCTTATGATTTAGAAAATCCTTTGTTTAATGAAATAATATTTATTTTATTAGGAATATTTATTATAGGTATTACAATCTACTTTATTATAATAGAAAAAAAGTCTAAGGAAATTAATAAGTTAAATGAGTGTTTAGAAAAAAAGATTAATGAATTACAAAAAGTTAAGCATGACTATGGTTCTCAATTATCATATTTATATGGATTATATCTTATGGGAAAGTATGAAAAATTAGGAGATTCTTTAAAGAATATAATTAATGGAAATAATTCAGTACTAGTAGAAGGTGAAATGATAAATGACTCTAATTCTAGTATATCTGATATTGTTAATGGCATAAATCATGAAGGAATAGATATTATTGTAAAGGAAAATATAGATTTAAATGATATCAATATGTTAGAAGTAGACTTTCAAAGAGTACTATCTAATATATTGAGAAATGCAATTACAGCTATGAATGGAACTGGATTTATAGAAATTAAAACATACCATAGTTTAAATTTTAATATGATAAAGATTAAAAATAATGGACCTAAAATTAAAGAAGAGATAATTGATAAAATATTTGAAGTAGGATTTTCAACTAAAGAGAATAAAAATAAAGATAATGGGTTTGGACTTTCAATTGTAAAAGAGATTGTAGAAAAGAATAATGGAATTATAGAAGTAGAAAGTAATCATGTATTTACTGAATTCATTATTAAAATACCTAGAAAATAAAATAATTTTAGCTAGATACTATTAATTTGTATCTAGCTTTTTTTATCTAAAATTTAATTAAAAATTCATCCCTTCCAATCGTTTTAACTTCTATATTATTATCTTTCAATAAATCAATAAACTTGTCTATGGTTTCTAAAGAAGAAAAGTCCACTTTTAATATTAAATCATCTTTATTAATTTGGTTTGTAGTCATATATATCCCCCTTAAAATAAAATATGCAAGATTATTATAAAGTTATATAAAGTTTATTTTCAAATGTAAATGTTGGATAAAAAATATAATAAAGTAGTAAGTTTAAAAATTTCATAAGATATTTTAGAAAAAACATTGTTGTTATTAAGAATATGTAGATGATAAAACAATGCAACAATTACTAAGTGGAAATGTTGATATTGGTTTTTCAGGTCCAGAACAAGTTGTTTATATTTATAATCAAGGAAGAGAAGATTATCCAGTAGTGTTTGGACAACTTACTCAAAAAGATGGGTCATTTCTAGTCGGAAGAGAAGCAGAGGAGAATTTTGAGTGGACATCATTAAAAGGAAAAGAATTAATTGGTGGAAGACCAGGTGGAATACCAGAAATGGCACTAGAATATGTATTAAAACAAAATGGCTTAGATCCATTAACAGATGTTAATATGGTAACAAATATTGATTTTACTGCTACTTCAGGAGCTTTTAAATCAGGTACTGGAGATTATGTGGCATTATTTGAGCCTACAGCAACAATGCTTGAAAATGATGGTGGTGGAAATATTGTAGCTTCTGTTGGAGAATCTGCAGGTAATATAGCGTATACATGTTTCTATACAACAAAATCATATATGGATGAAAATCCAGAAGTATTACAAAAGTTTACTAATGCTATATATAAAGGACAACAATGGGTTAAAGAACATACAAGTGATGAAATTGCGAAATCAATAGTTTCATATTTCCCAGGAACTGATGAAAAGGTAATAGCACAAGTTATTGATAATTATAAGAGTATCGATGCGTATTCAGAAAATCCTGTTGTTAGTGAGGATGGATTAAATAGATTAATGGATATAATACAAAGTTATGATTCTAGTCTAATACAAACAAGACCAGATTTTGATACTATTATAAATAATGATTTTGCAAATGAGGCTATAAAATAGTTAGAAGTTAGTAGTTAGGGTTAAAACTGCTAAGACAGTATATATAACTCCTAACTCCTAATTAACCAAAAGGGGGTGGAAAGATTGAGTCTCTTAGAGATAAAAGATGTAAATATGAATTATCATAAATATGATGGAGTAACAGAGGCTTTAAAAGATATAAATTTTACAGTTGAAAATGGAGAATTTATAAGTATAATTGGTCCATCAGGATGTGGCAAATCCACATTATTAAATATAATTAGTGGACTTTTACAACCTTCTTCAGGAGAAGTTAAATATAATGATCCAGAAGTTAAAAATAATTTAGATAAAATGGGTTATATGTTCCAAAAGGATTTTTTATTTCCATGGTTGACAGTAAGAGAAAATATAATGTTAGGTTTGAAAATAAAAAAAATATATACAAATGAAAATAGAGAATTTGCATGTGAATTATTAAAAAACTATGGATTAGAGAAATTTGCAAATCATAAACCAAGTGAATTGTCAGGAGGAATGAGACAAAGAGTAGCACTTATAAGAACGCTAGCATTAAAACCAGAAGTATTACTATTAGATGAGCCTTTTTCAGCTTTAGATTATCAAAGTAGGTTAAAGGTTACGGATGATGTAGCAGAAATAATAAAAAAAGAAGGTAAAACTGCAATAATGGTCACTCATGATTTAGGTGAGGCCATAACAATGTCTAAAAGAGTAATAGTTTTAAGTGCTAGACCTGCCACTATAAAAGATGATGTAAGAATTTCATTTGAAAGAGATTATTTAACTCCATTTGATAAAAGAAAAGAGAAGGAATATAATGATTACTTTAAAAAGTTATGGGGGGAAATAGAGAATGCAAATGAATGAGGAACATGAATTATATTTGAAAAACATTAAGAGAAGTAAAGTTAAAATTACTATTCTTAGAATAGCTATTTTAGTTATATTTATTGCATTATGGGAAATTGCAGCCCAACTAAAATGGATAGATCCCTTTTTAACATCAAGTCCTAGTAGAATTGTTAAATCACTAGTTGAATTTATAAAAGAAGGAACATTAGCAACGCATATTTGGGTAACTTGCTATGAAACTGTATTAGGGTTTGTCTTAGGAACAGTTCTTGGGGTTATAATTGCTATTTTATTATGGTCATCAGAAACAGCATCTAAAGTATTAGACCCATATTTAGTAGTATTAAATGCCCTTCCTAAGGTTGCATTAGCACCTATAATTATATTTTGGGTTGGAAATGGAACTTCAGCTATTATAGCTATTGCCTTATTGATTTCAATAGTCACAACTATAATAAGTGTTTTGACAGGGTTTAAAGAAGTGGATAAGGGTAGAATATTGTTAATGAAAACATTCAGAGCCAGTAAGTGGCAAACATTAAGATATTTAATTTTCCCAGCATGTATTCCTGTTATAATATCAGCTCTAAAGATAAATGTGGGCTTGTCTTGGGTAGGAGTAATTATGGGAGAGTTCTTAGTTGCTAGAGAAGGGCTTGGTTTCTTAATTATATATGGTGGACAAATAGCACAATTAGATATGGTAATGATGAGTATAGTTATTTTGTCAGTTATAGCTTTTATAATGTATGAAGTAGTAGCAGTTATTGAAAATAAGCTTATAAAAAAAGATAATGTATACAATTAAAAGAGAAAGAAATATGATTAAGAGTTAAAAGCTTAAATTCAAAGCTTTTAACTCTTAATTTATTATTTTATAAGCATAATTTTACAATATTTTTTGTTTTTTTAATAAATAATTGAAAATTCATATTATTTTTGATAAAATTATAACACATAATAAAAATATTAAACCAATATGGAGGATTTATGGAAAGAAAGAAAAACCACTCCTTAAAGGAAAATAAAGAAGTAAATAAAGAAAATAAATATATAGGATCAATAGTAACTTTAGTTCTTTCAATAGTTTTTGCATTTATAGTTTTAATGTCAATACAGCTTATAATGGGAGATAAAACAGTAACAATAAGTAATAATAAAGCTGAACAATATTATTACGATGGTAAGTTTGATGATGCTATTAATGAGTACATGTTAATGCAAAATGATGATATTTGGCCAATATGGACTGTTAAAGCGGCAGAAGTATATTCTGTAAAGGGTGATATAGCGCAGGCAGATAGTTTGTTAAGAGAAGCTATAGTAAAAAGAGATAAGGTAATGTTAGAAAATGAAGATAAATACATAGAACAAGATAAAGAGTTAATTAATAAAGTTGTATTTACTTTCTATATAAATAATGAGTTAGATCAAGCAGAAAGTTTAGGAGAATATTACTTAACTACATATAGTACATATAAACCATTATTAAAAACTATGTTTGCAGTATATCTAGCTAATGGAGATACTCAGTCAGCAAAGGAAATTGTTGATTTATATCCTGTAGATGATGAAAGTGCTTATGATTTGGCTGTCTTAGCTAAAATGCAAATTATGTTAGGAAATTATGAGGATGGATTAGATAATTTAAAGAAATCTTATAATTTAGATAAAAATGAAATTAAATCTTTTGACGTTATAATGGAAACTTGTGAATTTGATAAAAGTAAATTATTAAATGAAATAAATAAATTATCAGAGGAAAATCCAAAGGAAGAAGCATATCAAGTTTGGTTAGAGGAAATTAATGCATTAGATGAATCAAATATGGATTTAACAGAAAGTATAATTGATGAAATTAATAATAATATAGATGTTGATAATTTAGATAAAGATTCATACGTATATAATTATGTAGAAGCTTGGAATTATTATAAGAAAGGGCAATATGATAAAGCTTTAGAGGCTTGTAATGCTGCAATTGTAGCTAATCCTGAATATGAAAATACATTTGGTATTTTAATTCCTAAAATATTAATTGCAACAGAAAATTCAGATAAAGTTGAAGGATATTTTAGAACAGCTATATATAATGAGCCATTTAATTATAATTTAATTACAAGTATAGGTAAAATATACGAAAATGATTTACAAAATTATGATAAGGCTAAGGAAACATTTAATTTTGTATTATCATTAAACAAAGATGAAGATGCATTATACTATAATTTAGCTTTTGTTGATTTAGCTATGGAAAATACTGATGAAGCTATTAAAGATTTAAAGAAAGCAATATCAATAAATAAAAATAATTATAAATATTATAGAACTTTAGGAACTGTATATTTTAATAATAAAGATTATGATGAAGCAATCGAAAGTATAAGAAAAGCATATTCATTAAATGAAAATGATGTTTTATCACTTAATAATGCTGCTTGCTATTATGTAATGGTAGATAAAGATATATGGAGAGGATATTCTAATATAGAATCTGCATATAATGATATGCCAAGTGATTTGGATCAAGACTTAAAAGATTTGATTACAAGGAACTATGAAGCAATTAAGAAAGTATATGATAAGTATGTCAATGATGAAAGCATAGCTATTAATCTTGATAATTTAGAATTAGTATATTAGTAAAAAAATGAATAAATATTAATAAAAAAGATAGATTTTTTAAATCTATCTTTTTTTTTATTAGTTGAAAAGTAAGAGTTAAAAAATACTTTCCAGATATTTTAATTTATGGTATTATAATATAAGAATAAATATTCAGAATTTTATGAACAACAATGTAATAATAAGAAATTTAACTGGGGAAAATGCTGAAAAATTATTAGATAATGGGGTAGGGAGGAATTTTCAAATGGAACAAAAAATTAAAAAAATAGCTTTATTAACAGGTGGTGGGGATTGTCCAGGCTTAAATGCAGTAATAAGAGCGGTAACAAGAACAGCAATATTAAACTATGGAATTGAAGTAATTGGCTATAAGTTTGGATATAGAGGTTTATATAATAATGATTTTATTCATTTAACATTGGATACGGTATCAGGAATATTACATAGAGGAGGTACTATCCTTTATAGTTCAAATAAAGATAATTTGTTCGATTACCTAGTTGAAGAAAATGGTGAGTTAGTAAAAAAAGATGTTTCTGACGTTGCAGTAGAAAATTTAAAAAAAGAAGGGGTTGACGTATTAGTTGTTATAGGGGGAGATGGTACATTAACATCGGCAAGAGATTTTGCAAGAAAAGGTGTTAAAGTAATAGGAGTTCCTAAAACTATAGATAATGATTTAGCATCAACAGATGTAACATTTGGATTTAATACTGCAATTGATGTAGTAACAGAAGCTTTAGATAGACTTCATACAACTGCAGAATCACATCATAGAATTATGTTATGTGAGGTAATGGGAAGGAATGCTGGATGGATAGCTTTAGAAGCAGGAATAGCAGGTTCAGCAGATATTATTCTTTTACCAGAAATTCCATATGATATTAATAAGATTGCTGAAAAAGTAAAAGAGAGAGAAGAACAAGGTAAAAACTTTACTATTATAGTTGTATCAGAAGGTGCAAGACCTAAAGATGGAGAGGTTGTAGTAGCAAAGATTGTTGCAGATAGTCCAGATCCTATAAGATTAGGAGGAATAGGTAATAAGCTTGCAGGTGACTTAGAAAAACTTATTAAAGATCATGAAGTTAGATGCACGGTATTAGGTCATGTACAAAGAGGTGGAAATACCTCAACATATGATAGAATACTATCAACAAGATATGGAGTTGCAGCTGTTGAGCTTATGATAGATGGTAAGTTTGGAGAAATGGTTTGTTTAAAAGGTGATACAATAAGTAGTGATAGTTTAGAAAATGTAATTGGACAAAAAACTAAAAATGTTAATATTGATGGAGAATTAGTACAAGTTGCTAAGAAAATTGGTATTACTTTTGCTGAATAAATAGTTAATATTTTAAATATTATTAGTGGTAAGGGGGAATAATATAGAAAGAAGCTTAAGCGTGCTAAAGTCTATATTAAAAGCTTACCACTATTTTTATATATATAGAATAATGGAAAAAATTAAATGGAATACTTCAAAATATTCTGACAATATGTTATACTTATATTAAAGTAAAAGAAATATTTGAATCAGTGGATTTAGGAGGGTATTATGAAAGAAATAAAGAAGTATTTAGAATCAAGAATTGGGAAATATAGTTTCTTCTTTGAAGATTTGAAAAGTGGATATGTGTATGGATACAATGAAAACGTTTCTATGACAGCTGCTGGATGTATGAAACTTCCGATTGCTGTTTCATTAATAAAGGCAGTTGAAGATAAAAAAGTTGATTTTATGGATAAGATAAAGATACAAACTTCAGATAAAGTTTATGGAACGGGGATAATCCATGAATTTAATGAAAGAGAATATACAGTCTTTGAGCTTATGGTAATAATGTTAATTCAAAGTGATAATACAGCTGCTAATAAAATTATTGATATAGTTGGAATGGAGCAAATAAATGAAGATATCATAGCAGTGGGCTTAAAGAATACTAGATTAAATAGAAAGACAAATGATGAAAGAACGGATATAACAGATATTGAAAACATAACAACAGCTTATGATTTATCAAAAATATGGAAACACCTATCTAATGGAACCTTCTTAAGTAAAGATAATGGTCAAATGCTTATAGATATTTTAAGAAGGCAGCAAATAAAAAATAAATTAGCTCTATATATTCCTGATGATTTAAAGATTGAAATATCCAGCAAAACAGGTGATAAAAAAGGTGTTGAAAATGATACAGCATATTTAGAATTACCAAAAGGAAAATTTGTATTTACTGTTTTATCCCAAGATATACCTAATAGTGTATATGGAACAGTATCTTTAGCTAAATGTGGTAAAATGATGTGGGATGGTGTAATGAATAATTGGAATTAAAAATATTGACAAATTTTTAATGAAGTGATATTCTAACAGAAAGAACCTTTAAAGGAATCCGAGAGATTCATAAGGAAGTTGTAATAATACCCATATTATAAGATTACTATACCTTCCTTATATTATTAAGGAAGGTTTTTTGTATTCTTTAAATTTAACACTGTGATGTTAAAAAGGAGTGACAATAAATGAAAAATAAACATTTAATAAGTCCAATGGACTTTTCTAAAGAAGAACTTAATGGAATATTCGAATTAGCAGAAAAAATAATTTCAAATCCAAAAGAATTTTCACATATCTGTGATGGGCAAATCTTAGCAACACTTTTTTATGAGCCAAGCACAAGGACAAGGTTTAGCTTTGAAGCTGCAATGATGAGGTTAGGTGGTAAAATCCTAGGATTTTCAGAGCCAAACTCTACTTCAAGCGCAAAAGGTGAAACATTAGCAGACACTATAAGAATGGTTTCTATCTATTCAGACATAATTGCAATGAGACATCCTAAAGAAGGATCAGCAAAGGTTGCAAGTATGTATTCATCAGTACCAGTTATTAATGCAGGAGATGGTGGACATCAACATCCAACTCAAACATTAACAGATCTATTAACTATAAAATCACAAAAAGGAACTTTAGAAGGACATAAAATTGGTCTTTGTGGAGATTTAAAAAATGGACGTACAGTACAATCATTAATTGCTGCTATGTCTAGATATGAAGGAACAGAATTTGTTCTTATATCTCCAAAAGAACTTGTAATACCAGAATATATTAGAGAAGAAGTATTAAAAAGAAATAATATTTCATTTAAAGAAGTAGAAAATATAGAAGAAGTAATAGATGAATTAGATATTCTATATATGACAAGAATTCAAAAGGAAAGATTCTTTAATGAAGAAGAATATTTAAGACTAAAGGATTCTTATATATTAGATAATGAGAAAATGGCGAAAGCAAAAGAAGATATGATTGTAATGCATCCACTTCCTAGAGTAAATGAAATTGCTACAGAAGTAGATGATGATAAAAGAGCAGTTTACTTTAAGCAAGCTGAGTATGGAATGTATGTAAGAATGGCTTTAATAGTTAAGTTACTGGGGGTAATGTAAATGCTACAAATAACTAGTATAAAAAATGGATTCATGTTAGATCATATAAAGGCTGGAATGGGAGTTAAAATATTTAGATATTTGCACCTAGATAAATTAGGACATCAAGTTGCATTAATAATAAATGCAGATAGCAAAAAGATGGGGAAAAAAGACATAATAAAAATAGAGAATAGTGAAGAAATAAACTATACTGTACTTGGATTATTATCTCCAGGCATTACTATAAATGAAGTTAGAAATGAAGTAATAGTTAATAAAATAAAACCAGAATTGCCAGAGAGAATTCAGGACATATTAATATGTAAAAATCCAAGCTGTATAACTTCACAAGAAAAATATATACCTCATAACTTTAGATTAGTTGATAGAGAAAAAGGAAGTTATAAATGTGAATATTGTGAACAGATAGTAAATCCTAGCGAGGTGTAAATATATGAACTTACTAATAAAGAATGCTAATATGATAGATGCTTATGAAAGCTTTTGTGGAGATATATTAATCATAGATGGAATAATAACTGAAATTGGAAAAGAAATAAACAAAGAGGGAATAGATATAATAGATGCAAAAGGTTTAACTTTAATGCCTTCATTTATAGATACTCATGCACATTTTAGGGATCCTGGTTTAACATATAAAGAGGATATGGAAAGTGGTTCAAGAGCAGCAGCTAAAGGAGGATATACAGGGGTTTGTCTAATGGGTAATACAAATCCTATATGTTCAACTAAAGAAGTTGTTGAGTATGTAAGAAATAAAGCTAAAGAAATAAGACTAATAGATGTACATCAATGTGTTTCAATAACAGAAAACTTTGGTGGTAAATCTATAGAACATTTAAATGCTTTTGATGATGATAAAGAATTAGTTGCAATAACTGATGATGGTGTTGGAGTAATGGATTCTAGCATAATGATGAAAGCTATGGAAAAAGCTAAGAAAAATAATTGGATAGTTATGTCTCATGCAGAAGATAAAACATTCTCTAAGATTGATATGAGAATAGCAGAGGACTTAATGACAATAAGAGATTTATATTTAGCTAAAGTAACAAAAGCAAGACTTCATATGGCACATGTAAGTACAATAGAATCTATTGAGGCAATAAGAAGAGCTAAAAAAGAAGGTTCTAATGTAACTTGTGAAGTAACACCACACCATATTGCTTTAACTACTGAAGAAAGTAATTATAGAGTAAATCCTCCAATAAGAGAAAAAGAGGATGTAAATGCTATAATTGAAGGTATTAAAGATGGTACTGTAGATTGTATAGGAACTGATCATGCACCACATACTGAAGAAGATAAGGCAAAAGGATCACCAGGAATGGTTGGAATTGAAACTGCATTTAGTATTTGCTATACAGAGCTTGTAAAGAAAAATGGAATTTCTATAAATAAGTTAAGTGAGTTAATGTCAAGAAATCCAGCTAAAATTTTAGGTATGAATAAAGGTAGTATTACTATAGGGAAAGATGGGGACTTAGTATTAGTTGATTTAAATAAAGAAATAGTTATTGATAAAGAAAAATTTGCTTCAAAGGGTAAAAACACTCCATTCCATGGAAGAAAATACTTTGGAGAAGTAATAATGACTATAAAAGGTGGAAAGCTAATATATAGCATTTAGCAAATATATATAGGAAAATAACAAGAAGTTGAAAGGTGCGTAAAGTTTATGAAAAGTTTAATAATGGATAAATTATATAAAAGAGTTGAAGAAAGAGGAGTAGTTTGTTTAGGATTAGATACAGCTGTTGAATACATACCAGAACATGTTTTAGAAGAGAAATCTATAGAAGAGGCAATATTTGAATATAATAAGGCTATTATAGATGAAACTTTAGATGTTGTAGCTTGTTATAAAGTTCAAATTGCATATTATGAAGCTTTAGGGTTAGCAGGACTTATAGCATATAAGAAAACATTAGATTATTTAAGAGAAAAAGATGCTATTATAGTTGCTGATATAAAAAGAGGAGATATAATGGCGACAGCTACTCAATATGCAAAGGGACATTTTAGTGGTGACTTTGAAGCTGATTTCATAACTTTAAGTCCTTATATGGGAATGGATAGTATAGAACCGTATATGCCTTATATGGAAAGTGGAAATAAGGGAGTATTCGTACTAGTAAGAACTTCAAATCCAGGAGCTGAAGATATTGAGAATATAGATACTAAAGATGGTAGTAAGGTTTATAAGGTTGTAGGAGATAAGCTTACTAAGATGGGCGAAAATGTTAAAGGTGAGTGTGGATATTCTGCAATAGGTGGAGTTATAGGATGTACTCATGTTGAAGAAGGTAAAGAAATAAGAGAAAGATATAAAGATATGTTCTTCTTAATTCCTGGCTATGGAGCTCAAGGTGGAAAAGCTGAAGATGTAGCTTTATACTTAAGAGATGGAAATGGTGGAGTAGTAAATTCATCAAGAGCAATTCTTTTAGCTTATAAAAAAGAAAATAAACCAACAGAATTTGCGGCTTGTGCAAGAAGAGAAGCTATTAGAATGAGAGATGAAATAAGAGACGCAGTTAATAACCTTTAGGAGGAAAAGAATTTATGAAGTACACACAAGGTAAAATATTATTAAATGAAGAAATTCAAAATGGAATATATAAAATGGTTGTAGAGGATAAAAATGAGGCTAAAGCAGGACAATTTTATATGTTAAAGCATAATGGAGCTACATTACTTCCAAGACCAATAAGTGTCTGTGAAACAAATGGAGAAACTTTAACTTTTGTATATGCAGTAGTTGGAGCAGGAACTAAGGAATTTGCAACTTTAAAGGTTGGAGATTCAATAAGTTTAAATGGTCCCCTTGGAAATGGCTTTAATGTAACTGATGATTTAGGTAGAGTTGCATTAGTAAGTGGAGGAATAGGAACAGCTCCAATGCTTGAAGTATCTAAAAAGTTAAGACAAAACAGAAATGATATTAAGATGGATCTTTATGCAGGGTTCAGAGATGATATATACTTAATAGATGAAATAAAAGAATATGTTGATGAGGCATATGTTTCAACTAATACTGGTAAACATGGACATAAAGGATTTGTAACTGAAATTTTAGATTTAGATAAATATGATACAGTACTTTGCTGTGGACCAGAAATAATGATGAAGAGAGTAGTTGAAATGTGTAAAGAAAAGCAAGTTAAAGTATATGTTTCTATGGAAAAACATATGGCTTGTGGAGTAGGGGCTTGCCTTGTGTGTACTTGTAAAACTAAAGATGGAAATAAAAGAACATGTAAAGATGGTCCAGTATTCGATGGATACTATGTAGAATTATAATAAACCAAAGGAGAAGATAAAATGTTAAAAGTTAATATAAATGGATTAGATTTCAAAAACCCAGTAATAGCAGCATCAGGAACCTTTGGTTTTGGAGCAGAGTACAATAATTTTTATGATGTAGGAATTTTAGGTGGTATTTCTTCTAAAGGATTAACACTAAACGAAAAAGCTGGTAATGATGGAATAAGGGTCTTTGAAACTCCATCAGGAATGATGAACTCAGTTGGTCTTCAAAATCCAGGGATAGATAGATTTATAGTAGAAGAACTTCCAAAGATGAAAGAGCTAGGTACTAACATTATTGCAAATGTTGGTGGAGGATGCATGGAAGACTATGAAATAGCATTAGAAAAGCTTAGAGGAACTGATATAGATATGATAGAGCTTAATATATCATGTCCTAATGTAAAGTCAGGAGGAATGGCTTTTGGAATTAAATCAGAAGTAGCGTATGATGTTGTTAAAAAAGCTAAAGCTATAGTAGATAAACCTTTAATGGTTAAGTTATCACCTAATGCTGAAGATATTGTTGATATGGCTATAAAATGTCAAGAAGCAGGAGCAGATTCATTATCTCTTATTAATACATTAAAAGGATTAGCAATAGATCCATATAAGAGAAAAGCGGTATTTAATAATGTATATGCTGGGGTATCTGGTCCAGCTGTTAAGCCTGTAGCTTTAAGAATGGTTCATGAGGTAGCTAAAGCTGTAGAAATACCAGTAATAGGTTTAGGTGGTATTACAACAGGATTAGATGCTATAGAATTTATGATGGCTGGTGCAAGAGCTGTTCAAATAGGAACTGTTAACTTCTTTAATCCAATGGCAGGTAAAGAGATCATTGAAGAAATGGAAGCTTTCTGTAAGTCACAAGGAATTAAAGATATTAACGAAATAGTTGGAATAATATAAAGTGAATCACTATAAGTAGATACTTACTTATAGTGATTTTTTATGTAAGTTAGTAAGGGGGATTCGGAGATGAAGAAGTATATATTATTTGATTTAGATGGTACAATTATTGATCCAAAGGAAGGAATAACAAAGTCAGTTGCATATGCATTAAATAAATTTGAAATTAAAGTGGATAATTTAAATGAGCTTTGTAAGTTTATAGGACCACCATTAAAAGATTCATTTATTGAATATTATAATTTTAGTGAGGATGAAGCGGAAAAAGCAATAAAGTATTATAGAGAGTATTTTGCAGATAGAGGAATATATGAAAATAAACTTTATAAAGGATTTGAAGAGATACTTATCTCATTAAAAGAGAATAATAAAGTACTAATGGTTACAACATCAAAACCAACAATATTTGCAACAAAGATATTAGAGAATTTCAATTTGAGTAAGTATTTTACTTTTGTAAGTGGAAGTAATTTTGATGGAAGTAGAGTTAGAAAGAGTGAAGTAATTCAATATGCGCTAGAAATAAATAACATAAAAGATTTATCTGAAGTTGTTATGATTGGAGATAGAAAACATGATATTTATGGAGCTAAAGAAGTTGGAGTAGATTCTATAGGTGTTTTGTATGGATATGGAGAGTATGAGGAATTATATAATAGTGGAGCAAATTATATAGTTAATAGTGTTGAAGAATTAAGAGAATTGATTATGGATATATAATATTACTTATTATAAAAATATTAATATTATATAAAATGAGTATAAAGTGAAAGTTAAAAAGAAGTATCAAAATTTAAATATTTTGATACTTCTTTTTAATAGTTTATGCTATTGCTTCTTTTTCATCTTCTCTCCATTCTTCCACTTCATCACCAAGTTCAGGAATAGAAGAAGCATAGAATACAGGATTCTTTCCAGCTTTCTTTTGAGCTGTGTAATCTTGTAAAGCCTTAATTGCAATCTTACCTAATAATACTATAGCTATTAAGTTTAAGATAGCCATAAGTCCCATAAATACGTCAGCTATGCTCCAAACAAATTGCATAGAAGCTACTGAACCAAATAAAACCATTGCGATAACTAATATTCTATATATATACAAGTAGATTTTCTTTGTAGAGATAAATTGTATATTAGTTTCTCCATAATAATAATTTCCTATAATAGAGCTAAATGCAAAGAAGAAAATACAAAATGCAATGAAATATTGTCCCCATGAACCAACTTGAGAACTAACAGCAATTTGAGTAAGTTCAATTCCAGCTATATCAGCAATAGCAATATTATTTGTAGTTGCATGTTGCACAAGTGTATCAGAAGATAAAAGTACTATAAATGCAGTAGAAGTACAAATTATTAATGTATCTGTAAATACTCCTAATGTTTGAATTAAACCTTGCTTTGCAGGATGAGAAACTGTTGCTGTAGCAGCTGCGTTTGGAGCGGAACCCATACCAGCTTCATTAGAGAATAATCCTCTTTTGATACCATTTAATAAAGCAGCACCTATTCCACCACCAATTATTTGTTTAACACCAAAGGCATTTGAGAAAATCATTTTAAATACTGAAGGTAATTCTGTAATATTTGTTATGATTATAAATAATGCTACTAATATATATGCAACGGCCATAATAGGAACTATTATACTAGAAATTTTAGCGATACTTTTAACACCACCAAAGATTATAATTGCAGATGCAATTGTAATTAAAGAACCTAAGAATAACTTATTTATACCGAAAGCTGAATTAAATGCAGCTGTGATAGTATTAGATTGAACTGAATTAAATGCAAAGCCAAAGCATATTATTATAAGAATAGAGAATATAACTCCCATCCATTTTTTCTTTAGTCCTTTTTCCATATAGTAAGCAGGACCACCTCTAAAACTATCTCCATCTTTAACTTTGTAAATTTGAGCTAAAGTAGATTCTATAAAAGCAGAAGCTGAACCTATTAATGCAATTAACCACATCCAGAATACAGCACCAGGTCCACCGATAGCAATAGCAGAAGCAACACCGGCTAAGTTACCTGTCCCAACTCTTGATGCAGTACCTATACAAAAGGCTTGAAAAGATGAAACTTCATTTTTAGATTTATCTTTTGAAGAAGTTCCTTCTCCAAGTAATCTAAACATTTCTTTAATGTTAGTAAATTGAACGAATTTTGTTTTGAAAGTAAAATAAAATCCTATTACTATTAGCATAGCTATAAGAATATAAGTCCATATAAAATCGTTAACTAATAGTATTAGTTTATTTAAAAATTCCATAATAAAATATCCCCCTTTTTATATTTATCATTTGATTAATTTACTATGTTCTTTATTAAATTATATAATAAAAGTGTTAATAATGCAAGAGGTGAAAGTAAATTATTCATAAAATGAAATTAAATTTATCAAAAGGCTATAAAAATAGATTAAAATGAAATTTTGCTTGCAAGTTAATTCATTTATTTTAAATTTAATATAAAAAGGCAGTCATTTTTATATGACTGCCTAAAAATTAATCAAATAAATTGTCGAATAAATCACTAAAATTGCTTCGTTGTTCATCAGTATTACTGTTGTTTTCATTAGCATCAGTATTATTATTGTCATCAGGAGTCTCTTCTGATGGAGGAGTTGCTCCGATATTTTCATCTGGGGTGTTAGTAGTAATTTTTACAGTTAATGAAACTGTTTCACCAGAATTTATTTCAGATGTAAATGAAGTTAATGTATATTCTCCTGGATTAATAGATCCAGTTATTGATAAGCCCTTAAATGAATATTTAATGCCTCTATTATTTAGTATAACGATAGCATCATATAAATCCATGTTTGCACTTAATCCTATTTCAGATAATTTTATCTTTTCTTCAGGTTTAGTATCATCTTCTTGTGTAGGAACTACAAATGGATAATCAGCAGCATTAGGATTAGCATTTGGCTTTTTAATAAATACTCTATCCGCAAGAAGTCTTGCTGGAGTATTATCAGTTGCTAATTTATTATTAGAGCTATTAACAGTAACTTTTACGTGAACATCACAAACTGATTTAGGCTCTGTTCCTTCGATAAAGTATTCTGTTTTAACTCTATTTCCTCTTTGATCTTGATAACATAAATCTGTAGGAGATTTACCTGAATCTTTACAAACTTTTGCTTGAACAAGTCCAGATGGAGCTTCTATATCAGTATAGCTTAATCCAGAATGTACAACACTCATTACTTTTCCAAACAATGTTGCAGCGCTACCACTGCTACCATACATTTTTTGAGGGATATCATATCCAATCCAAACAGAACCAGAATAATAAGGTGTAACTCCAGCAAACCAGAAATTATCAGAGTTATCAGTTGTACCGGTTTTACCAGCTACAGGTATATCACTAAATTGAGCTTTAGTTGATGAACCTTTTAATATATCATAAAGTATATATGATGTTTGTGGTGAGAATAGAGTAGTAGCCTTAGGCTCTTTTTCTAATAATACATTACCACTAGCATCTTCAACTCTTGTATAAAGTGAAGGTTCATATATAACACCATTATTTCCTAAGGCACCATATGCAGAAGCTAAAATTGTTGTATTTCCACCATCACGGTTTCCTTGTGGTTGTTCAAACTGACCAAGAGCTAATGCTGACATTGTATGAGACTCAGGAGCGTATTTTAAACCAGCTCTTTCACCATATTCAAGTGCTGTATCTAAACCTAACATATCAACTGTTTTTATAGAAGTTAGGTTTTTAGAATAAGTTAAAGCTTCTCTTGCTGTAATATAACCTGCCATTGAACCATCAGCATTTTTAGGGTTAACACTTCCAAAGTTATATTTCTTTAATATTTCTGATGAAACAGAGGAATCATCTAAAGGTGTCCCAGCTGTTATAAGCTTAGTGTCTATTGCTGGACCATAAACAGTTAAAGGCTTAGTTGTAGAACCAATTGATTTTAAATCAAAATAAGCTCTATTAAGTGAAGTTGGAGGTTGATTTCCACGTCCACCAATAAGCACTTTTACCTGACCGGTTTTATAGTCAATTACTGTTGCAGAAGCCTGTAATTTAGGTACACCATCACTATCTGTGGGATCAGAAGAAGTATCATCAACTTGTAAGTTGGTTCTTTCATCTAATATCTCTTGAACAGCATTTTGCATTTCAGTATTTAATGTAGTATAGATTTTTAAACCACCATTAACTAGTAGTTTATTTACTTCCTCATCAGTATACTTGTACTTTTCTTTTAAATCCTCTTTTACCTGATCTAATGCAGGATATACAAACCATTCTTGATTCACTCCATAGTCAGTATCTAGTTTAGAGAAGTTAAAATCATTTGCTTCAGCTTGTGCATAAGCTGTATCGAATTCTTCTTGTGTTATATACCCAAGTTCTAACATTTTACTTAATACTGTTTGAGTTCTTCTAATATATCCATTTGGATAATTTGAGGCACTAGTATTATAAGCACTATATGTTGTAGGCGCTTGAGTGATACCGGCAATATAAGCACATTCAAGTAATGTTAAATCCTTAGCATTTTTAGCAAAGAAATATCTAGATGCAGCTTCAACACCATAAATATGCCCGCTAAGAGGTATAGTATTTAAATAAGAACGAATTATTTCTTCTTTGCTTAATTTTTTATCTAGTTGAACTGCTAAAACTATTTCTTTAATCTTTCTGTTAATTCTGTCAAGTGGTGTTGACTCAGCAGAAGCTTCTGTAGCTAATATGGTATTTTTAATTAATTGTTGTGTTATTGTAGAAGCACCATGAATACCATTTTGTTTGCCTAGTATAACCATAACATCTCTTACTGCGGCACCTAAAATTCTTTTAACGTCAATACCGCCATGAGACATGAAACGTTCATCTTCGATAGAAATATAAGCATTAATTAAATTTTGAGGCATCTCATCATAAGAGATAATATATCGTATTTCGGTAGATGGTAAGTCATCTATAAATTCGCCTTGATCATCAAATAACATTGAAGGTTGATTTAAATTATAAATAGCATTTACATCTAATTCTGGTGTTGTTTTAATAACAGCAACAACATAACCAACACCCACAACACCGATTAATAATCCTATTATTAAGATTGTAAGGAAAAAGTATTTGAAAAATCGTTTAATCTTCGATGGCTTTTTCTTAAGCTTTTTCTTAGCACTTTTAGATTTTGCTACTTTTTCTGTAGGACCTTTTGATTTGTTAGAATCTTTAGCCATTTGTTCCTCCTTTTATTTATATTTAATATAATATTCTATATAATTATAGCATATTAATTATAATAGTGAAATAATAACTACTAAGGTGAGTGTATGAGATATTATACAAAGAGGCCTAAACCCCATGGAAATATGAAATTTAAGCAATGTAAAATACCTTCAAATTTGCTAATAGTGCTTATTATAATTATTGCCTTTAATTCTATAATATACATTTTTGGGAAAAGAATATTGCCAATTGTGCTTAATATTGGCGAGACTAAAATAAAGTCTGAAGCTGTAAAAATTATGAACGAAGAGAGCGTAAATGTCTATTCAGAAAGTTTTAAGTACGATGACATAATTGATATAGAAAAGGATGCTGAGGGTAATATAACAATGATAAGGGCAGATACTGTAAAGCAAAATTATTTAGCATCCCAAGTTGTTTTAAAATGTGATGAAAGACTTTCGGAACTTGAAGATTTAGGAGTTAAGATTCCATTAGGATACTTAACTAATAATGTGATATTTTATAATATAGGTCCTAAAATAACCGTTAAGATGCAACAAGTAGGTAATATAACTACATCTTATGAATCAGAATTTGAAAGTGCAGGAATAAATCAAACTAGGCATAAAATATATCTAAATTTAACTACTACAATGAGAATTGCGGTACCTTTTAATAGCAAAGAAGTTGAAGTAACTTGTCAAATACCTGTTTCAGATACTATTATTGTAGGAAAAATTCCTGAAACAGCAATTAATATGAATGGAAGTAATTCTAACTAAAAAGGTGGTATTTACCACTTTTTTTTGCTTTAATAAAAAAATATGGCGTATTTCAATAAAAAATAATATTGCGTTACTTTAAAGGTTAAGTCAATAATAGTATTAAGGTTTATATTATAAGGAGGAATGAAAAATGGAAAACTTTGATTTCAAAGCTTATACAGAAATGTTATTTGGAAAAGGTCAAATTTCTAAATTGCCAGAAGTAATAAATAGATATGGTAAAAATGTTTTACTTGCTTATGGTGGAGGAAGTATAAAGAGAAATGGAATATATGATGATGTTAAGAAGTTATTAAAGGATTGTAATATAATTGAACTTGATAAAATTGAACCAAATCCAAGAATTGAAACTGTAAGAAGAGGAGTTAGTCTTTGTAAAGAAAATAATATTGATGTTATTTTAGCAGTTGGAGGTGGAAGTACAATAGATTGTGCTAAGGTTGTTGCAGCAGGAGCTTTTTATGACAAAGATCCATGGGATTTAGTAACAAATCCAGAGAAAATAGATAAAGTTTTACCTATAGTAACAATTTTAACTTTAGCAGCAACTGGCTCTGAAATGAATGGAAATGCTGTTATTTCCAAAATGGACACTAATGAAAAGTTAGGTACTGCAAGTATAAATATGAAACCACAAGTATCTATATTAGATCCAGAGTATTTATACACATTGCCAAGTATTCAAACAGCAGCAGGTACAGCTGATATAATGTCGCATGTATTTGAAAATTATTTCAAAAATACAGAAGGTGCTTTTGTTCAAGATAAATTCTCAGAAGGATTATTAGAAACTTGTATAAAGTACTGTCCAATAGCTTTAAAAGATCCTAAGAATTATGAAGCTAGGGCTAATTTAATGTGGGCTAGTTCAATGGCTCTTAATGGATTATGTGGTAGTGGTAAACCAGGAGCTTGGACTTGCCATCCAATAGAGCATGAATTAAGTGCTTTTTATGATATAACTCATGGGGTAGGACTTGCAATAGTAACTCCAAGATGGATGAGATATATTTTAAGTGAAAAAACAGTAGATAAATTTGTAGATTATGCAATAAATGTATGGAAATTAGAAAATAAGGATGATAAGTTTGCTTTAGCAAATGAGGCAATTGATTTAACTGAAAAATTCTTTAAAGACTGTGGAATTCCTATGACTTTAAAGGAAGTTAATATTGACGAAACTCATTTTGATGAAATGGCTAGGGGGGCTGTAGAACATGGTTCTTTAGATTATGCTTATGTTCCATTAAATGAAGCTGATGTTAAAAAAATATTAGAAATGTGTTTATAATTATACTTATACAAAAATGATGCTCTAAAATAGGGCATCATTTTTGTGTTTGTAAATCTATAATAAATGTGAGTTTGAAGGGCATTGTTTTATTTTAATTTAGCTTCTAATTCATTTGAGATAGCAAGATTATAAATATAAGCATTATTAACTTCGTTAATGAAATCTACCTTCATTTCATCAGATAAATTAATCTCTGCTAACATGTTATGATATTTCATAACATATCCTCTTAAATCATTAATTTCAGGGAATTGATAGTAGTTCAATCCTTCATTAGATATTTTATAGTTTGTACTTAATAGTGAAAGGAATGTTCTACCACCAAATAAATCGGCTAAGAATCTTGTATATGCATATGCAACTACAAGTTCAGGTTTAGTTTGTGATAATTCCTCAATTTTTGCAATACAAGCTTCTGTAGAAGCTAATAATTTCATTGAATTTAATTTATCACCTAATAAGAACTCCAAATCTTTTCTTATAAGTTCTGAACGATATAATTCTCTTGTAACAAATGGTTTAACAATAGTATTGTTTTCATTTTTATCTAATGCATCTTCAATAGCCTTATACATTTTTTCTAAGTTGTATATGTATTCAGCATATCCTTCAACAGAAGCAGTTCCATCAACTAATTTTTTTATATAACCTGTATTTTCGGCTGCACTATGTAATAGTGAAGTTTTTTCTCTTATATCCATCATAAATTTCATGTTATTCACCTCGGTTAATTAGTAATTACTTTAATGATAATATATATTAATAGATAATAATTATCAAATAGCTTAAATTATCAAAAAGTTTTAAATCTTAGTATAATACTCTGATATGCTTTTGTTTTCTTCATTTTTCTTAGTATATTATTTGTTTAAGAAGTAGCAATACTATTCTTCATTAATATGTTTGAGTAAGGTTATTTTTATTAACAATATTATGTAAGCCTCATAATATATATTGAGGAGATGGTAATTTTGAGTAAAATAGCAGTAAGAGGTGGACATTGTCCAAAAGTTCCAGGAGCAAGAGCAATATTGGATGAATTAACAGAAGATAGATTAATTAAAGATGCAGTTATAAAGTATTTAAAACAACTAGGGCATGAAGTTTTAGACGTAACTCCTCCAGATAGTACAAGTACTTCAAGTGCAGACTTAGCATATGGGGTTAATAAAGCAAATAGTTGGAATGCTGATTTATTTGCATCATTTCATTTTAATAAAGCTTATGATAGTTATAATGGAGCATTAGGAACAGAGGTATGTGTTTATTCTGAACATGAAATAGCTAAGAGAGTTGTTAATGCTATTGCTGCTTTGGGATTTAAGAATAGAGGACAAAAAATTAGAAGAGGCTTATATGAATTAAAGCATACAAGTATGCAATCAATGATAGTTGAGACTTGTTTTGTTGAGGCTACTGAGGATGCTGCATTATATAGAAAGATTGGACCTGATGCTATTGGTAAAGCTATAGCTGAAGCTATATCAAATAAAACAACTACATCAGTTAGTAATACAGATGAATCAACAAACGGAGTTAATAATACACAAACTTCAACAGCTGATAATTGGATAAGTAGACTTCAAGCTGAATGTAATGCACAAGGTTTTTCCAATCAAGCAGTAGATGGAATTGCGGGATTTAAAACATTAGCTGGTTGTCCTACACTTAGAGAAGGAAATAGGGGGAATATAACTAAGTTACTTCAAGAAAAGCTTGTTTCACTTGGATATAATACTAATGGGATTGATGGAATATTTGGTTCACAAACTAAGGCTGCAGTTATTAGTTATCAAAAATCAAAGGGATTATCACAAGATGGAATTGTTGGACAAAATACTTGGAGAGAATTATTAAATTTATAAGCAAAAGGGAAGATTCAAATAGAGAGGTTGTATCGAAAGATACAACCTTATAAGTTTTATAAGATTTATTTTTTTATTAGTCTCCAATGTTGACCGCTACCGCCCCAATATTCCCATTGGTTTATATTAGCACCTGGAGAGGGACTACTTTCATATAAATCTATACAGGATTTATTATTTGAAGATTTAGTTAAAAATGCATATTCACCATTTGCAACTTCTATAAGTTTAAACTTTTGCATATCACCACCCCAGTATGTCCATTGTTCAATATTAGTACCATTATCAATATTTCCATTAACTACATCTAAACAACTAGTATAATTTGAGGAAGCTGTTAAAATTGAATAATAGCCACTACCGTCAGAAACTAGTTTAAAGGTTTGGGCATGAGAGTTATTTAAGTCCCATTGACGAATATTAGCACCATCAGTAGCTAAGCCATCAGTAACATCTAAATATAATCCACTAGCAACATTTTGTAATAAATAAGTTCCATCTAAATTGGTAGTAGTAGATTCTAATGACCAAAGCTGGCCATTACCACCCCAATAAGCCCATTGATTAATATTTACACCCAGTTCTGAACTTGTATTATATAAATCCATGCAAGATTCGTTATTAGATGATTTAGTAAAGAAAACATATTTACCAGAAGAGACTTCAATAACCTTAAATTTTTGCATATCACCACCCCAGTACGTCCATTGTTCAATATTAGTACCATTAGCAGTATTACCGTTTAATACATCTAGGGAACTTTGATAATTAGAAGCACCAGTTAAAACTGAATAATAGCCATTTCCATCAGAAACTAATTTAAATTTTTGAGCGTCAGAACCATTTAATTCCCATTGTTGAACATTAGTACCATCAGTAGTTGAGCCATTAGTTATGTCTAAATATAAACCGCTAGCAATATTTTTTATATAATAAATTCCATCTAATACCTCAGTTGATGATATTGTAGAATTTGAGGTTTTTGATCCCCAGATAGATTTGTTATTTTCACCTATTAAGGAAAAAGTCATTGTTTCTTTATGAGAGGAGGATTCATCGTATTGTTTAAAGAAAACGCCTTTATAAGTTACACCATCAACTACCATAGTACATTGGTAACTTCCAGATTTTTTAGTCCAGGTACCAGTGTAATCGCCTGTAATTGTACCATCTGAATTTAATGAAACTTTAAAAGTAGGTAGCATATTAGTAAATGTAGTAGTAGCATTTAAACCATGGTTAATAAAATCATAAGTTCCAACAATATCATTAGAGGAATATCCAGTTTTTGAAATAGAACTACCTAAATATTCGTAGACAGCAGTTACAGGCCAACCATCTTCATTTAAGAACTGTTGATGAACTCTTACTTGATGTGATTCATCACCAGTATTAAATCTTGTATGATATATAAGATATCTTGAGCCATCATCATCAATAAAGGCGGAATTATGACCTCCTGACATATAACCACTTTTGCTAAGTTCTGAGTTACTAACCGAATTTAATGATGACAAGCTATAATTACCAAAAAGCTTAATTCCTTTTATTGATTGGTCATCATTACTGTTTGTACAAATTGCATTATTGCCATTTGCATCAACATATGGTCCAGTAATATTTTTAGATCTAAATAAACGAATATGATATCCGCTAAAATCATCTGTTGCATCTAATCCACAATAGGATTCATAAAGATAATAGTATCCAGATTCTTCATCCCAAACAATATAAGAGCCTTCACCTGTACCACCATAACCACCAGATATTTTAATTCCAAAATATTGATCTGATACATTAGTTGTAGTTGAGTAAGTTGTAGAGTAGTCTCTTAATCCAGTCTCTTTATCTAATTTTAACATAAATATTCCGCCAAACCATGAACCATAAGACATCCATAGGTCACCATTTTTATCATATAATACACAAGGATCAATGGCATTAGGACCATAGGAGGAATTCCATTTTCCATTAGAAATATAGCGACTATTAACAGAATTTGTTCCCATAACTTTAGGATAATCTGTAGAATTTGCTTCAGAATTATTAGTAAATCCTGAATAAACAATACTTCCTGAATAAGTATATGGACCATCAATATTATCTGATGTAGCTAGAGCTATAGAAGAATAAAAATTATCGCCATTTACACTCATATACATACACCATTTTTTCATAGTAGTGTTATATATTACGTCAGGAGCCCAAAGGTTATTTTTTAGTTCATAAGAGCTACTACCTTTAGAAGACCATTTTGAGGATTCAGAAAAAATAGTTTCATAATCTGTATTGACATTTGTAGTAATACTATCCCATGAAGTAAGGTTAGATGAAACTCCATTAGATAAGTGAGTACCAAAAATATAATATTTACCATTAGATTTTACAATAGATGGATCATGAACTGATATTCTAGAAGTACTTAGTGATGAGGCATTAGTAGTTGTTGGATTAACAAAAGTAAGATTTAATAGAAATAAGATTAAAAATGATAGTAAACGTTTTAGATTAACTGATGTTTTACAATGTTTCATTATTATTCCACCTT
>NZ_SMUS01000046.1 GCF_004353185.1 Clostridium cuniculi
TACTAACACCACTATACATATAATTCCAATACCTAAAACTAATGCAATCATACTTAATCTCCTAACTAAATTCTAATTTATCAAGTGATTTAAAAATCAAACTAATTCTTTTTAATAATATGATTCTCAATTTAATTAATCTGATATTTACTATATTAATAAACATTAGATTAATTCATAATTACAATATAAACATTCATTTATAGTATTAGTATACTTTCCTTTTGGTAATTTTGCTTTACATTTAGGACATCTCCAAATAATATTTCCTAAAATTTTAAATACTATATATCCAATAGAGCCAACTATGAACATATCTAAATGTTTTGTTACTATTTCTATTATTAACCCAATTAAAAATACACTTCCTATAAAAGATATTAAAGCCATTACCTTTACTCTTAATTTAAAGTTGATTTCAATCATCATACTTCTATAAACTTAAACAACCCCTATACTAATTTCGCTCATTACATAATACAATTATGATTAATTATAACATATTTTGTAAATATTATACTGTTCAATTTTGAAAGAACAAATTTTCTATTGCTTTAAGAAATACAATAAATAATAAAAGCTATGTAATCGATCTTAAAAGTAATAATAATCAATATAATCCTGAATTATATCCTCTATTTTTTAGATTTTCTATTGATTCTAGAGAAAATAAAAACACCTCCATTTATTGATTTTTATATCAATAAACAAAAGTGTTTACATATTATTAACTTATCTTAAGATACTTTATTCTTTAATCTTAGCTTGTCTGCTATGATTGCTATGAATTCACTGTTAGTTGGCTTACCTTTATCATTGTGAACAGTATATCCAAATAGCTTATTAATAGCTTCAATTTGTCAACCAAGCCGTTTATCGTAATTTTAACAATATAAATTTAATTAGTAAACATAACAAAATGTTTATTGGTTTATATCGTTTTTCTTTATTGGTATCATTATATAATAAATTTTATTTTTTCAATATAAATCAATTGAATTAAGCAACTTTATTTTCTATTCTTCTCATTACATTTTCTCTAGCTTTTTGAATTAACTCTTCTTCAACATTATCCAACTTTTCATTAGGACTATATTCTCCGAACAATACTTCTTCTGCAACTCTTCTATTAATTAAAGCTTCATTAATATCCTCAAAGTATCCTAAATGAATTGTTAAATTATTATATTTTATTTTTGCTCTCCACTTCTTATTAATCTTATGAAAGCTTATCCCTGGAATTCCTGAAGTATTGTCTACTCTTATGCTTTTGTTAAAACTATTTTCTTTATAACTACATATTCTTAAATTCGATTTTCTATTATCTAATGGATTTCTATTTATATGATCTACTACCAAATTACTAGTATTTATATTCATAATATATCTATGTAACTTTACCATTTTGCCTTTTATTCTTGTTTGTATGTATTTACTATCTTTATTTTTTGCATAATGCCATGTTAATTTACTGCATTTTTCTAAATCATCATTATCTATTTTAACTCTTATTATTCCATAAACCTTGCTCTCAATTATCATTTCAACATAATTATCATTTATTATATACTTGTTTCCTTTCATACCTTACCTCCTAAAAATAAAAAAAAGGAACAACAATCACATTTTGTGAATGTTATTCCTAATAAAATTATAGTTTTAAAATCTAACCTACAAAAAGTAGGCTTTATCTTTTGTTTAACTATATTAATATCCAACAGCACTTAATCCATATTGGATTTGCTCATCAGTAAATCCTTCAAATTGTAATTGATTATATAATCCATCTCTACTAAATGAAGAATAGTCTAAGTAATTTTGTGCGGTTTCTGCACATTCTTCGTTCCAATTCGCACCACAATTATCTGCTGCATAAGTTGCTGATTCTGTAGGATAGCCTTCAAACTCTAATTGTTTTATCAATCCTTCTCTACTGAAACCTGAATAATTTAAGTATTGTTTAGCCGTATTGATAGCATTTGCATTTTCTTTATCCGCTATTTCTTTAGCCTTTCTTTCTTCCTCTGCTTTAGCTTCAGCTTCTTTCTTAGCTTGTTCTTCAGCTTGTATTTTAGCTACCCCTTCCTCTTTACTAGCTTTAGCAGAATCGTATTTTGATTGATATTCTTGTTTTAGCTCGTCTGGTAGTTTGTCGAATTCAGTATCTAAGAATTGAGTTATTAATGTTCTTTCTTGAGAAGTCATATCATAATAAGGTTTATCTATAATATCTAAATACTTAGAACATTCTTTTCTCATATCTTCTATTTCTTGAGCCTTCTTCTCAGCCTCTAATTGATCTGCTGTAGCTTGTTTTACTTCTGCTATTTTACTATCGACCAATTCTTTTTCTTCATCTGTCAATGATGTATAACTTTCTGTATTTTTTACTAAAGCTTCATATTTCTCTTCAGTATTATCTAACTTTTTATTAAGTTCATCTATATCATTCGTTGCTGATTCATATTTTGCTACTGCCTCGGTATATACATTTTTAGGAACATTATTAGATAAACCTGCTTGTAATAACATTCCTAAAATTATTAGCCCTGCAATTTTCCATCCTTTTCTAACGTTCATATCTTTATTTAGTATCACGTTTCCAATTTTGTACTTATATATCTTCTCTTTAGTTTTGGTAATAGACTCATCAATAATTGATTTGATCTTTGTTTTTAGCATAATGTACTTACCCCCACTATTAATTTATTATGATTACATTGTATAATTAAAGGGATATTTTGTAAATTTAATTTTTTATAATCGTCCTTTTATTGCTTTAAAAGTATTTAAAATTCCTGTTTTATTATTTTAATATGCTCACAATAATTTTAAATTGCGAACTAAAAAAATACCGTATATTCTTTTTTTGAATAATACGGTATTTTCACTAATTTAATATTCACTTTATGACTTATAATATATTAAACACTCTCTACAAAATTTGAATTTATCCACTCTCATATAACGTTTATTAATTAAGTATTAATATTAACTCGCTTTCACGATAATAAATTAATACATACCATCACTATCATTAAGCTCTTCATTATCACTTTTCGATGCCTCTATTTCGATTGTATTAAGAAATTCCTTCTTTAATATTAGTTCATTTTCTATTTTCTGTTTTCTATCTTTCATAAAGCAAATCCCTTTATATCCAACATAAGCAATACCTACTATACTTGCTCCCATCACACCACCTTTAAACAGCAGTTTCGGTGTAGCCTTTGAAACAGCAGCATCACCAACATTCTTATAAAGAGTCTCCAAACTACCTCCTGCTTTTTGTAACGCTTCTCTTGCTCTATTATAATCACCAAGATTTTCAATTGGATTTCTCATTTTTTATTACCTCACTATTTATAAAAATCGAATTAGATAATGCCTCTTATTATTATAATTATAAACTATTTTTCTACCATTTCGACATTAAAATCAACATCATCCGAGTTACTGAATGTCCTTCCCGCAAGTTCTAATACTTCTGCTCCAGCAGAATAATTTGAACTGCATTCTAGACTATACTATGTCATATAAAACATCTATTTATTCTTTTTTAACTCTTCAATTATTTCATTTAATAACCCTACTCTTTCTCTACTATAATCTAACATCCAGGCCATCCAATTAAAAACTAGACATAATAAAATTGATGATATTATACATCCTATTCCTAATCCTATTTGTGGTTCACTTGTATAATATAGGCCACTTCTTTCTCTATAGAACATCAATATTAAACCACCTATTATACCAAGTACTGCAATTACATTTCCTGCCCATTTAATATAATCACTTCTCATAAACTGCCCCCTTTTTAATATTGTATGTCTATTATAACACATTTTGGTAATAATTGTATATTAGGTGATAATATTATGATCAATTTATTAATATATACATTTTCTTTTTTAATTATTCTATCTTCTATTACTGTATTTTTAATATGCTACACTACTTATAAATTAAATTTAGAACTTAAAAAAATAGAAGTTGAAAACAAACACTCTACATCTGAATATAACTAAAAAAATTGGTTATAATTCAAATAAATATTTAATCTTTTATAATCCACTCCTTTTTATGAGTCTAGTTATTTTATTAGCTAAGCTCTATTATTTTACTTATCCCAACCAAGTAATTGATATTCTATTTCTTCATAGCTCATATATGAACTACTTTCACTTCTATCTCTTTCTTCAAAATTATTAAACTTTTCTGCATTTAAAAAGTTCTCCAATTGTTGTTTTTCAAACTCTTTCCATTCTTCCAATTGCTTTTGATATAATTTTTGTCCTTCTCTATAAGCTTGTATCCTTTCTAATTTCTCTTTATCAACGGTTAAAAGATATATCTGTTGTCCAAATTCCCTTATTACCATTGCAAAGGTATATTCTTTATCACTTTTATTTTTTTTATACATAGTTCTTTTTATTGCCTGTTGAACTACTATAAATCCATGATATACTACATTATTTTTTATCCATTCTTTATTCTCTTCGGTTATATATTGTGCAAATCCAGTTTTCTTACTATAATCCCAGATATATTGCAATTCATCTTCAATATGTCTTTTTTTTAAATTCTCAAGTTCTTCCCTTAAATTCATTATTCTCACTTTATCCTTTATCTAATTTACTTATTATCTTATATTTTATCTAATAAAAACTTTTAAGTAAATACTTGCACTTTAGTAGCGAAGCGTTATAATCGACTGGCATGTGGACACTTTGCGAGTGAATATAGTTTACCCTAAGATTTTAACCTTAGGACTCTATAATCGACTGTATACGAATTGTATCGCTCGTTTAATACTCTACTTGTAATTAATAGCTAAATATCCAACTGTTACCCGAATATTCTCTTTATCGCTATTAAATCCCCCACTCTCATGGCAGTTCCCTATAACACCCGTATAATTTTGCAGACGGTCATACGTACCCGACTAAGGATATTACTTTATAAGTAGAGTAAGTAAATAATACCCCATAGACTTTATGCATTGGCTCTATGTAACCACTAGAATAATTTATAGTAGTTCTAGTGCATGGACTACTAACCTACACCAATTTTAGGCAATAGGAAACTAAGCCTTGCATATCCTTTCTTTTTTTGATACAATTTAATTACGGTTAAAGTTATCTCCAAGAGGGATATACAAAGTTAATTTAACAATATTTAATTGTTAGAATAGTACCTACTGGCATAGGTGCTATTTTTTTTATTTTACTTTCTCATATTTTCTAATGGACTAAATCTTTGATAAGACTTTCTTATATCCTCTGTAGTTATATCTAAATATGCTTTTTCAGTTACCGTTACTGAAGAATGTCCTAGTATTTTACTAAGCATAAATATATCTCCACCATTAAGTAAAAATCTCCTTCCAAAGTTATTTCTTAAAGTGTGAGGTGTAATATTTTTAGTTATCTTAGCCCTCTTTAAATATCCTCTAAAGTTTCTTTCAAAATTAGAAGGTGTAACTAATCCATTAGTTCTTTGCGTAGGAAATAAGAGATCATTAGGTTGTATAGAATCTTTATACCTTATCCACCTATTCAATAAAACGCTCATGTGATTACTATAAAATACATATCTATCTTTTTTACCTTTAGTTACTTCTGCACTTAAAAAGACAGTTTTTCTAACAACATCAATATCATCTATAGTTAAACTAAGGCATTCACTTAATCTCATTCCTGTATCCATAATTAACTGAATTACTATATAATCTCGGTATTCATTGAATTTAGTTAAATCTATAGCTTTTATTATTTTCTTATACTCATCATCAGTAATTTGATCTTTTATTTTTCTTTTTTCTTTAATAAATTTCACATCAGCAACTGTATTATATTTAATTAAAGAATTTTCTTCACACCAATTAAAAAACACCTTTATATTTCTTAAATAATTATTTAAAGTTGCTACTGATATTTCTTTTCCAATATCCTTTCTATTGTTTTGATAAGTTACATTTAGTGTCTTCTCATCAGCAACATATGAATATTTACCTCTATCTTTTGTAAAAGTTATATATTCTTCTACAATTTCTTTATTAACATCAGTTATACTATCGATATCCTTTTCCTCTTCAAGATATTTTGCAAATAATGTTAATGTTTGATAATAACTTTTTATTGTTTTTACAGATAAATCTTTATAAGTACAATAGTCAATAAAATCTTGTATATAATAACCAAATTCTTTTTTCTTTTTAATTCTAGGCATAAAAAAATACCTCCTATCTATCAAGTTTTTTTAAACCCAATAAACAGAAGGTATTTTACTACTTTATTATATTAAATTTATTGTTAAAATTTACGATTATCCACGCCTATTTTCATATCTTTATTGGTATGTGCTAATTAATAAATCGCACAACCAAGCCATTTAAGATACTTTATTCTTTAATCTTAGCTTGTCTGCTATGATTGCTATGAATTCGCTGTTAGTTGGCTTACCTTTATCATTATGAACTGTGTATCCAAATAACTTATTAATAGCTTCAATTTGTCCTCTTCCCCATGCAACTTCTATAGCATGTCTTATTGCTCTTTCAACTCTTGAAGCAGTTGTGTTGTATTTCTTAGCGATTGAAGGATATAACTCCTTAGTTACAGCTGATAATAATTCCATATCATTAACAACCATTGTAATAGCCTCTCTTAAATACATATACCCTTTAATATGTGCTGGCACACCTATTTCGTGAATTATGTTTGTAATTTCAGTTTCTAAATCGATAGGACCTCTACTATTTGTACTTATTATTTCACTTGTTGTCATTGCAACTTGCTTTTTAACAGGCTCATTTTCTACTGCTATTGTATCATTAAACATATCTCTTATACGTTTTGTGAAAATATCCATATCAAATGGTTTTACAACATAATAGTCAGCACCTAAAGTTATAGCTCTTTGTGTTATCTTATCTTGTCCAACTGCAGATAATACAACTATTCTAGGAAATTTTTCTAAATTCATTGAATTTAATCTTTCTAAAACACCTAATCCATCTAAATGAGGCATTATAATATCTAAAACAACTAAATCTGGTTGTTTTTCCTCAATTAATGTTAAAGCTTCCCTACCGTCCTTTGCAATTCCTGTTACAACAATATCTCTTTGATTTAGAAGATAATCGTTTAAAATACTGCAAAATTCTTTGTTATCATCAGCAATAATTACTGAAATTTTGTTTCCATCCATGTTTTCTCTCCCTTTCTACCCACGATAATATATTATTTGAAAATTTTAAAGTTCTAATTCCCCACATAACTTATTTAACAGTGATATATTTTATAATTTAAATTAAGTTATATTTAGTTGTTTTTTAACTTCATTGAATATATTATAACATAAATTTTAAAATAAAAATAGCTTATTTTACATTATTTTGAAATTTTTTTAGAAAATTTTTAAGAAATTTTGTGTTCATTTATATATTTCTTTTAAAACAACAAGATATAGCATTTTCTCCTTGTTATTTTAGCTATATCTTGTTGATAATTTTCTAAATTTAATTTATTATCCCTGCTTCTTCAAGCATCCATTCAATATATATTCCATATCCAATGTCTGGCTTATTAATTAAAACGTGTGTGACAGCTCCTACAATTTTATTATTTTGAATAATTGGACTACCACTCATTCCTTGAACTATTCCACCTGTTTTACTTAAAAGCTCTTCATCTGTAACCCTAATTATCATACTCTTAGGACCACATTTATCTTGTTGTAATAGCTTAACAATTTCTATATCATATTCTTTTGGACCTTCTTCACCTACTGTAGTAATTATAGTAGCAGGACCTTCTACAACTTCATTTCTAAATCCAACAGACATTGGTTCACTACATATAGGATTTACTAAAGGTTGATTAGTATTTCCAAATATTCCTGATGATGAATTACTTTTAATTGTTCCTATAGAACTTTTTTCATTTATAAATAATCCTCTTAATTCACCAGGAACACCTTTCTCACCTTTACGCACACTTAAAATTGATGCTGATAGTAAATCACCATCTTTAATTGTAAAAGTAGTATTAGTATCACCATCTGTAATAGGATGACCTAAAGCTCCAAATGTATCACTATCTTCATGATAGAAAGTTAATGTTCCAATACCTGCAGTTGAATCTCTAACCCATAAACCTAGTTTATAAGCTTCGCCTTCTTTAACAAGTTCAATATCTTTATTAAACTTGCATCCTTGACGCATAAATTCTACATTTACTACATTAGTATCATTTTCTTTTATTAAAGATCCTAATTCTTTAGCTCCTTCAATATCTTTTCCATTTACTTTAAGTAATACATCCCCTAATTGCAATCCTGCTACTTTTGCTGGACTACTTTCAGTTCCACCTCTAGTTTCAACATCTGAGAAACCAACGACTAACACACCTTCAGTAGATAATTTTATTCCTACACTTGTTCCTCCAGGATATAATTTTATATCGTCTAATTTTTGTACTGCAACTGATTTTATAGGAATTAATCCTAAAAAATCAATATTTACTTTATCTTTTGATAGTTTTACAGTATTAAATACTCCTTGATTATGCACAGATATATCTGATACTTTCATACTATCATTGATATATATTTTTTCTGGCAATTTCAAAACACTAAAATATGCTATTAATGCCAAAATAGCTATTGGAGCAGTAATTATACTAAAATACTTTAATATTTTTTTTAACATTTTATCTCCTCCCTTGCTTCTGACATTACTTTTCCCTGTATCGTTTTTTTATATGCTGTAATAAGATTGTTAACATAGTTAAAAATTATTAAGTTAATAAATTTTGTATAAAAAAAATAAAACCATGATAAATTACCATGATTTTATTCTTTACCGTATTGCTAAGCCTTATGTATGTTTTTCTTAAATATTTTTCATTTCTTTCTTTTTTATTTCGGCAAACTTCACCATTTCTGATGCGTTTTCTATAGTAACATCACTTATTTCATCTCCACCCACCATTTTAGCAATTTCTCTAATTTTATCTTCTCTTGTTAACATTCGGATTCCTGTAAATGTCTTTCCTTCTAAAACATGCTTAGATACAAAATAATGATTATCAGAAAGTGCTGCAATTTGTGGTAAATGAGTTATACATAATACTTGATGCTTTAATGAAACTTCATACATTTTTTCTCCAACACGTTTTCCAATAGTTCCGCTAATTCCAGTATCTATTTCGTCAAAAATAAGTGTTGGTATTTTATCTTTATCTACAAAAACACATTTTAAAGCAAGCATTATTCTTGATAATTCTCCACCAGACAATACTTTTTCTAATGGCTTTAAAGGTTCACCTGGATTAGCTGATACTAAAAATTGAACTTCATCATAACCTCTTGAGTTCATTTCATCAGTTAAATTAACTTCAATTTTTATTATTGCTTTTTCAAGCCCAACATAAGATAATTCTTTTTTAATATTTACTTCTAATATTTCAGCTGCTTCAACTCTTAAATCATGAAGTTCTTTACCTATAACCTTCATTTTGTCTTCAATAATAACAAGTTCTTCTTTTAACTTATTTACTATCTCTTCAGCATTTACTAATTCATTATATTTTTCTTTTAAATTTTTTAAATTATCTAGAATCTCTTGTATTGAGTTTCCATATTTTTTCTTATATAAACTTATAGTATATATTCTCTCGTTTATTTGTGCTAATCTATCTTCATCATATTGTATTTCACTACCTACATCACGAATTTCTCTTGTTACTTCTTCTAAACTATAAAAAGCTTCCTCTATTTGACTTTTCTTTTCCCTTATTATTTCAGAGTGGTTTTCAACTAATGATAATTCAGAAATAACTTTTGATAATCCTTCTAATACAGAAATACCTTCATTTGATGAATTTAAATATCCATAAGACTTTACTAAGCTATTTGATATTTTTTCTGCATTTGATAACATATTAAATTCATCTTTTAGATCTTCTTCTTCATTAACTTTTAAATTTGCTTTTTCTATATCTTCTATCTGAAACTTAATATAATCAGCTAATTTTTCACCATCTTTATTACCAGTTAAACTATTTATCTTTTCAATATTCTCTAAATAATTATCTCTTAATACTCCATACTCTTTAAGTAAATCTTTTATTTTATCATAATAAAATTCATCAACATATAAAATATGAGTACCTTTATTTAATAAATTTTGATTTTGATGTTGACCGTGAATATCTAATAGTTTTTCTCTTATTTTTTTTAATTGTGATAATACAATACTTCTGTTATTTACTTTTATTAAGCTTTTACCATGCAATGTAGTTTCTCTACGTATAATTAACATTTCATCTTTTTCTATGCCTAATTCTTCTAAAACTTCATAAATTTCATCATTTTCAATAGAAAATACAGCTTCTACTATGGTTTTATCTTCTCCATATCTTATTTGATCCTTAGAAAATTTTCCGCCTAATACATAATCTATAGTGTCTATAAGTATTGATTTACCTGCACCGGTTTCTCCTGATAATATATTAAATCCTGCTCCAAATTCAACGGATAACTCTTGAATTAATGCAAAATTATTAATATTTAATTCAATTAGCATTATACCCCACCTTTATAAATTTAAGAAATCATCTTTCTAATTTTAGAAATTAATTCTAAAGCTTTTTCATCAGTTCTAACTAATACAAAAATAGTATTATCTCCAGCTATTGTTCCTGCAACATCATTTGAGTATAAAGTATCAATTGCCTCTGCAGCAGCTGATGCAGCACCTGTTAATGTTTTTATTACAACAAATTTATCAACTTGCTCTACTCCTATAGCTGCATTTTTTAATATACTATAAAGTTTGTCATTTATATCACGCTCTTCTTTTGCTGAAGATATATATTTATATTTTCCTGATTCACTTTGCATTTTTACTAATTTCAATAATTTTATATCTCTAGATACAGTTGCTTGAGTTACATCATATCCTGCCGCTTTAAGTGCCTCTGCTAATTCTTCTTGTGTTTCTATATCATTATCATTAATAATCTCTAATATCTTACTATGTCTTTTTGATTTCACTTTAATCACCTTCTCAATTTGTTAATAACTGTACAATCCTTAGTGGGAATTTTACTTTTTATATTAAAATTCTATTTAAATTAATCTTCTAAAGACTTTCTAGTTATCTAATATTTTTTTTCGCAAAACATTAAAATAATCATAATTATCAAATAATAAAATTTTTGCAACATCTTTAGCTTTTTTTACTATTATAGAGCTATTATCTTTAATCTTTCTAGCTTCTTGACCATCAAAGGTTAAGTAAATTTCACCATTATAATTTTCAGCTTTAATTAAAATTTCACTACTACTCTTTAATACAATTGGCTGCATTCCTCTAGTATGCGGGCAAATAGGTGTTAATGTTATAACTTCAACATCAGGATATACAAAAGGTCCTCCTGCTGAAAATGAATATGCTGTAGAACCTGTAGGTGTTGAAACTATTAAACCATCTCCTTTAAAGCTATAATATAACTTTTTATCTATATAAACTTCAAATTTTGCCATTCTTGATAATGTTCCTCTAGCTATTACAACATCATTTAAAGCTTTACTACTAATATTTTCATCTTCATCATCACTTTTACATTCTAAAAGTATTCTATTTTGAATATTATATTGTCCATTTTTTATCTTATTTAAAGCTTCGCCTAAATCTTGTATTTCTATACTTGACAAAAATCCTAAATTTCCTATATTTATTCCTAAAATAGGCACATCATATTTTCCATTAATATCTCTAGCTATACCAAGTAAAGTTCCGTCTCCCCCTAAAACTATAAGTAAATCTAAATCATCATCAAATTTATATTTATTTATTTCATAACTATTCAATACAGTTATTTTAGAGTTCCTAAATATATTTGTAATTTTTTCAATAACTAAAGATAATATCTTTCCTTCTGTATCTTTTGAAGGATTTAATGCTATTACAATATTTTTCATACTAACTTCCTTTACTATGCTTATACACCTATAGCCAGCTTTTAAAGCTGGCTATGAGATTCATTTACAATATCTTCAATTTGGCTTAATTCAAAATTTCCTTCTTTCTCTTTATCCTTAGTAAAGTAAACAAGATATTCTCTGTTTCCTTCTGGACCTTTAATCGGTGAGTAACTTAATCCTAGTACATTTAATTCATTTTCCATTAAAAAGTTTATTATTGTATTTATAACTTCTAAATGTACTTCTTTATCTCTTACAACACCTTTTTTACCAACCTTATCTCTTCCAGCTTCAAACTGTGGCTTTATTAATGCTACAACTTCACCTTTATCTGCTAATAATGCCTTTACAGCTGGCATTATTGTTCTTAAGGAAATAAATGACACATCTATAGATGCAAAATCTAAAGCAACACCAATGTCTTCTGGAGTTACATATCTAATGTTAGTTTTCTCCATACAAACAACTCTTTCATCGGTTCTAAGCTTCCAAGCAAATTGTCCATATCCTACATCTACAGCAAATACCTTAGATGCATTATTTTGAAGCATACAATCTGTAAATCCACCTGTTGATGCTCCTATATCCATACATACTTTATCTGTAAGGTCAATTCCAAAAGTGTTCATTGCTTTTTCTAATTTTAAACCTCCACGGCTTACGTACTTAAGTTTCTCTCCCTTAAATACTATATCAGCATCAACTTTAACTTTTTCTCCTGCCTTATCTACTCTTTGCCCATCAACAAATATAAGTCCTGCCATAATATTAGTCTTTGCTTTCTCTCTTGATTCGCAAATTCCTTTTTCAACTAATAATATATCTAATCTTTCTTTCTTAGATGCCATATTTTTCTCCTTTATCCTAAAATGTTTATAACACATTTTTCTATAGCTTCTGCATCAAGACCTGCATCTTTATATAGTAAATTAACATCTCCATGAGGAACGAAGTTATCATTAAATCCTAGGCATTTAAATTTACTCTTAAAATTAAGCTTATTTAATTCCATTAATACATAGCTTCCGAATCCACCATTTATAACATTATCCTCAATAGTTACAATGCTATATCCTTCATCAACCAGCTCTTTTAACATTTCAGTATCTATAGGTTTTACAAAAGTTGCTCCTATAATTGTAGGATTAATTCCTTTTTTAATTAGTTCTTTTCTTGCAATCATAGCATGCTGTACCATTTTTCCTACAGCTATTATAGCAACCTTATCTCCATTAATTATCTTTTCCCATTTTCCGTATTTTATTTCTTTAACTGCAGTTAACTCTTCACAACAATCTGATCCTCTTGGATATCTTATTGCAACAGGTCCATTCTGTTTTAATGCCCACTTTAACATTATAGGTAATTCTTCTAAATGCTTAGGAGCTAAGACTACCATATTAGGTACTGCACATAAATAAGATAAATCAAACACACCTTGATGTGTTTCTCCATCATCACCTACAATTCCTGCTCTATCTATAGCAAAAACTACAGGTAAATTTTGTATACAAACATCATGTATAACTTGATCAAAAGCTCTTTGTAAAAATGTTGAATAAACTGCAAAAACCGGCCTTAAACCAACACTTGCCATACCAGCTGCAAGTGTTGTAGCATGTTCTTCAGCTATTCCAACATCAAAAAATCTATTACTATATTTTTGAGCAAATTCTTTTAAGCCTGTACCATCCGGCATAGCTGCAGTAATTGCAACTATATTACTATTTTTTTCAGCTAACTCTAACATAGTATCTCCAAATACTTTGGAATAGGTTTTTTTTGCAGGTATATAACTTTCACCACTTTCCAAATCGAATGGTGAAACTCCATGAAATTTATTTGGATTTTTTTCAGCAAATTCATATCCCTTTCCCTTATGAGTTACTGTATGAATTATTACAGGGCCATTAATTTCTTGAGCCTTACTAAATACTTCATTCATTAGCTCAATATTATGCCCATCAATAGGACCAATATATTTAATACCCATACTTTCAAATAGCATAGATGGTACTAATAAATGCTTTAAACTATCTTTTACTCTATGTAAATATTGAACTACTGTTTTACCAGCATTACTATTACTTAAAGTAGAATTTATATCTTCTTTTAATTTATTATAACTATGATCTAATCTTAATTTATTTAAATGATTTGATAATCCACCTACATTTTTAGAAATTGACATCTGATTATCATTTAAAACTATAATCATATTAGTTTTATTAAAACCAACATCATTTAGTGCTTCTAATGCCATTCCTCCAGTTAATGCTCCATCTCCTATAACTGCAATAACATTATAATCTTCATGTTTAATATCTCTCGCTCTTGCTATGCCTAAAGCTGCTGATATTGATGTACTACTATGACCAACTCCAAAAGTATCATACTTACTTTCGCTTATTTTAGGAAATCCACATAAACCATTGTATTTTCTCAATGTATCAAACTTATCCTTACGTCCAGTTAATATCTTATGAACATAAGTTTGATGTCCAACATCCCATACTATTTTATCTTTTTCAAAATTGAATGTTTTATATAAACTAAGTGTTAATTCAACAACACCTAAATTTGAGGATAAATGACCTCCAGTTTTTGATACTTTATCTATTAAAAATTCTCTTATTTCATCACTAAGCTTATAGAGTTCCTTATTAGTCAAAGTTTGCACATCTCTTGGATAGTTTATATCCTCTAATAATTTTGACATATTTATCATTCCTTCGTTTAGTTTTCTCTGTCTAAAAGTTCCTTAGTTAAAACCTTTAAATCTTTAGTGTCTACAGATAAACTATCTAATATCTCAATGCTCTCTTTTGTTAGCCTTTCACATTCTTTAATACAATATTCTAAACCATACATTGTGATAAAGTTACTTTTATTACTTTCTTCATCACTTAACACATTTTTCCCTAATTTTTCTGTGCTACCTATAACATCTAAAATATCATCCTTTATCTGAAAAGCTAAACCTAAATTTTCACCAAACTTTTCTAACTTTCTAACATCCTCTTCTGGTGCTTCTCCAAGTATGGCTCCTGACATTATTGAAACTTTAATAAGTGCACCCGTCTTATTCATATGCATATATTTAAGTTCATCTTCACTTATTTTTTTACCTTCATTTATGATATCTACCACTTGACCGCCTATCATACCTTCAGGTCCTGCTGCAGAAGCAATCATTTCAGCTGCTACTAATGATTTCTCTCCATTTTTTAGTGAAAATCTCATCATTAGATTCATAGCTTCATTTAAAAGTGTATCTCCTGCAAGTACTGCTATATTTTCACCATATACTTTATGATTAGTAGGTTTACCTCTTCTTAGATCGTCATCATCCATACAAGGTAAATCATCATGTATTAAAGAATAAGTATGAATCATTTCAATAGCTGATGAAAACTCTAATATCTCTCTCCAATTTTCCTTATACATACTATACGTTAAAAGCATTAATATAGGTCTTATTCTCTTACCTCCTATATTAAGACTATAGCTTGCTGAATCATAAATAACCTTATTATAAGTTCCCTTATTACTAAAGTAATTTACCAAAAACTCATTTATTTCTTTCTTCATTTCATTAAACTTCATTTTCTTTCACCATTTCAGCATTTTCTTTAATTGTTAAAAATTTGCCCTCTAACGCATCTAATGTCTTATACAACTTATTAACAATTTTACTTCCTTTTTCATACTCTTTCATAGCATCTTCTAAACTTAATTCATCATTTTCCAATGTAGATAAAATAACTTCTAAATTATTTAACATATCATTATAGCTTTCTTTCTTTGCCATAATAAAATCCCCCTTTTTCTATGGGAGTAAAATTCCCTTTTACATACCCATCTTCCATAGAAATTTTTATTTCAGTAGTTCCTTCAAAAAACTCTTTGCTCTTAACTACTTTCCCAGTTTCATCCTCTATTATAGCATAACCTTTTGCTAAAATATTCAAAGGATTATGGGCATTTAATATATTATTTAATGAGAATATCTTTTCCTTGCTGCTCTTTATTTTGAATTCTATTATTTTTTCTATTTTTTCCTTCAGATTATCTATTTCTAAATATGCATTTGCAATTCTATTACTTGGTGAGTTTAAACTTAATATTTTTTCTAAGTTTTTAACCTTTTGTTTTTCCTCTCTAAGTCTATCACTTATTATAAAACTTAATCTTTCTTTATACTCACTAATTTGATTATATTGATTTTCTTCTAAAGGAACAACTACTTCTGCCGCTTGTGAAGGCGTTGCCGCTCTAAAGTCTGCTACAAAATCTGATATAGTAAAATCAACTTCATGACCTACAGCTGATACAATAGGTATTTCTGATTTAAAAATAGCATATGCAAGAGGTTCTTCATTAAAATTCCATAGTTCTTCCATAGAACCTCCCCCTCTACCAATTATAATAACATCTACACTTTTCTTTTTATTGAAATACTCTATACCTTCAATTACTGTTTTATATGCTCCATCCCCTTGTACTAAAGCAGGATAAAGAACAATATCAACCTTTGTATTTCTTCTTCTTACAACATTAATTATATCCTGTATAGCTGCCCCAGTCTCTGATGTTACTACTCCTATTCTGTAAGGATTTTTAGGAAGGGGTTTTTTAAACTCATCTTCAAAATACCCCTCCCTACTTAACTTTTCCTTTAATTTTTCAAATTTTATGTGCAGTTCTCCTAAACCTTCTTGCTCTATCCTATCACAATATATTTGAAATGTTCCATTTGCTGTATATACAGATGCTCTTCCTGATACTATTACAGACATTCCTTCTTGTAATACAATATCTAAATCAAAGCTTTTACTTTTGAACATAATACAATTTACTTTACTATTCTCATCTTTTAACGAAAAATAAATATGCCCACTGGAATGATATTTTAAATTCGAAATTTCTCCTCTTATAGAAAGGTTATTTAATATAAAATCATTATCTAATATTTTTTTTATATAATTATTAACTTCTGATACAGTTAAAGTTTTAATTTTCATACTTTTCTAAAGCCTCACATACATTCTTCATTAAAAGAGTTGTTGTAAGAGCTCCAACTCCTCCTGGAACAGGAGTAACAAAAGCAGCTTTATTTATAACTTTTTCAAAATCAACATCACCTGTAATTTTTCCTTCTACAGAATTAGTTCCTACATCGATAACTATTGCATCATCTTTTATATAACTTTCATCTATAAACTTAGCTTTTCCTATAGCAACAATTAAAATATCTGCTCTCTTACATACTTCTTTTAAGTTTTTAGTTCTAGAATGACAAATTGTAACTGTACAATTTTCTTTAAGCATTAATGCTGCTGCTGGCTTACCTACTATATTACTTCTTCCAACAACAACTACTTCCATTCCTTCTAAATTTATATTTAAACTCTTTAATATTGTTAATACAGATTTAGGTGTACATGGCATAAATGTTTCCTCTCCCATGTACAGCTTTCCTTGATTAACAAATGTTAAACAATCTATATCTTTTTCTGGAGATATGGATGATATTATTTTCTTTTCATCCATATTTTTAGGTAATGGCAACTGAAGTATTATACCATTTACACTGTTATCATTATTTAACTCTTCAATCTTTTTAATTAAATTATCTTCCGTTACATTATCACTTAAGTGAATTTTTTCAAATTCTAATCCTAATGAAATTGCTACCTTTTCTTGATTATTTAAATAAAATAACGATCCGCCATCATTACCAACTAATATGGATGCAACTTTAGGTATATTCATCCCATTTAACTTTCTAGTTTCTATAAAGTTTTTTATGTTTTCCTTCACTCCTAAAGCTATAGCCTTACCATCTATTTTATCACCCATTTTTACCCCTCCATATCTATCAAAAATAAGCACTATTTATTATAGGCTTTTTAAAACTTTATCTAATACTCCGTTAACAAATGAGCAGCTCTTTTCATCTGAGTATTTTTTAGTTAATTCAACTGCTTCATTTATTGCTACACTTCCTGGAACATCTTCAACAAACATCATTTCTCCTACTGCTAATCTTAATATTGTAAGATTAACCTTAGAAACTCTATCTAATTTCCAGTTTACTAAAGATTGTATAATCTTTTCATCAATAGCTTCTATATTATCAGTAACTACTTTTACAACATTTTTTATATATTCCACATCTATAGTATTTAAATCCATCTCATAATCTTCTATGAAGTTTTCTATTGTTTCCTCATAACTATTTTTGCTAATTTCCATGCTAAAAAGCAACTCCATTGCTTTTTCTCTTGATTTCTGTCTTTTCATAACTTCCTCCTAAGTATATATATATACATTAATCTCTTTATTTGTATTATAAACTTATATTACATTAATTAAACATATGTATATTACAATATTATCTTATTTATGTCCATAAAAATAATATTTTACGAATCAACTTCTACTATTATAAATAATTTTTTTAAATTTTACTATCTAATTTTTTATGTAAACCTTATATTTTTTTTTATTACAATGAGAAACCCTCTGTTTTACAGAGGGTTTTTTTTACTATACTTCTAGCGCTTCTTGTTGTTCTTGTTTTGGAACATATATGTTTTGAACATTGACATTAACTTTGTCAACCTTTAAGCCAGTCATAGCTTCAACAGTCTTTTTAACATTTTCTTGAACTGCACTTACTACATCTGGAATTTTCATACCATACTCTACTGCTACATTTAATTCAATTATAGCTTTATCCTCTTCTAATGTAACTTTTACACTCTTTCCACTAGAAGCTTTTTTACCTTTTAATATTTGTGATATGTTACTTGAAACCCCATGTGGAACTTCAACTATTCCTTGAATTTCATCTGCTGCTATTTCTGCTATAACACTTACTACTTCATCAGAAATTTTAACAATTCCTATAGTAGATTCATTGTTTATATTTTCCATGCCTTAACCTCCTTAAGGTTTATTATATAAACCTACTTTTCCTTATGTTCATTATAGCAAAAGACCCTTTATATTACAACGAATTATTTCATTGATGTTATATCTATATCTGTTAATGTAGTAATATCTTCAACAACTTTCTTTATTACAGCTGAATTTTCCTCTGATAAAACATCCTCTACCTTTACATAAACTTTTACAGTTTTATTATCATTAATCATGCAAAGTGCATCTTCATAACCTTTATTTCTAATTTCTGATTCAACTCTACTTTCTTGATCTTGCATTTTTGCTTTCTCAACTAAAGCATTATTTGCTATATCTTTTGATTCTTGTGATGCGTTTGCATCTTCTGTAATAGCTTTCATATCATCTACATACTTCTCATCTTGTTGTTCTTTAGTTAATCTCATGCTATAGAAATATTCTGTTGTACTTAAAGTTTCTTCTGTTGCTGCATCAGTCTTTGTATTGTCAGTATTTTGCTTTAATACCGCCTCTAAGCTTGTTGGATCGTTATAACCATTTTCATTTAGCTTCATAGATAATACTCCAACACACACTATTAAAGCCATTAGTGTAAAAATAATCCCAAATTGTTTTTTTGTCATTTTTTAATTCCTCCCATTCTTTTTATATAACATATATATGCTAGCTTCCCATCGGATATACATTAACCTTGTCTAAACTTAAATTATATAAACTTGACACAGCCTTTTGTATATCGTACGTTATCTTACTGCTCTTAGCACCCTCTGCAACAATCAACACACCTGTAATTTGTGGTTTATATGTCTTCGTTATAAAAGGTTCACTTGTACTTGAATCATTTTGCATTACTACTGTTGCTCCTTCAGTTTCTTGCTTTGTTACTCTTGTTCCTCCATTAGTATCTTCCTCTTGTGTCTCTGATGTTTGAGTATTTGAATTTATTGCTGGAACTTTAACTTCACTACTTTCAAAGTAAATATTAACCACTACTTCTCCTACTCCATCAATCTTAGAAAGTATTTCTTCTAACTTTTCCTTTTGTTCTGTTTCATAATCTAATAGTTCCTTAGAGGTTGTAACTCCCTCTTCACCTGAAACTTCTTGAGCTCCAATTGGTGTATTATCGCCATTTCCTTTTGTTAATCCAGCATCATCTCCTATAAAATTACTCACTGCAAGCCATAAAAATATAATTACAAGTAATACTATTAAGCAATTAACAAATTTTTTATTTTGCATAAGCTTGTTAATCTCTTCATTAATTTTATTTTTATCTTTATCCATATATACCCTATCCCTCCTATCATTTATTATTTTCCCATGCTATATAATTTTATTTTGTCTGTTGGTATTTTAAAAACTTCTGATAAGTAATTCTTAATTTCCTCTTCATTCTCCACTGTGCCATCATTTGATACTGCTTGTTCACTTTCTTCATTTATATCAATTTTAATATTATCAACTAATTTTATTCCCCCGTCTTTTACTCCAACTTCTAAACTCTCTATACTATAAGTCATATTCTCTAAATCTATTTCACATTCAACATTTGATTTAAAATCTTTATCTGAAAATTCTTCCTTAAGTAAACTATCACAATTACTATTTAAATTATTTTTAAATGATTCTATTTGACTTTTACTTATACTATCTTCATTTTCGCTAGTTATGCCTTCGTAAAACATACTTTCATAACTTTTTATAGTATTTACCAACTCTTGCTCTCCACCAGTAAAAAACTTTACTATTGGATTTATCATCACTGAAATAAGTATTAATCCTAAAACAAATTTTATATATTTCTTCATAGAGTTGTCTGGCGAAATTATCTCTACTGCTGTCATAAATATCATTGTAGCCACTAAGGTTATAACGAAATTGTTTATATATTCCATTTTCTTAACCTCCTATAACAAATTTTCCTGCTGATATCATAATTGCTATAAGAATAAAGAACATTATACTTACACTTAAAACACATGACATTATTAATACTAAAGATTCACCTGCAGCAGCTATAGAGCTTGTTATTCTCTTATCTGTTATTGGTTCTAGTAACGATGCTGAAAGTTTAAAAATAAGTGATGATAATACTAGTTTAATAATAGGATATAAAATTATTAAAATTATAACTATTAACCCAATTGATCCAATTGCATTTTTTATAATTAATGAATATCCTGCTACAGATGATATAGCATCTGAAAAGGATTTTCCTACTATTGGTATAAAATTATCAACAGCAAATTTAGTAGTTTTCAATGTAACAGCATCTATAGTAGAAGAGGTTATACCCCTAATAGTTAAAATACCTATGAAGATAGTAAGAATAATTCCTTGTAACCAGACAGTAGATTTTTTTACCATACTACATAAATTAGATAACTTTGATTCTGTTGAAATATTATTTGTAAACTGTAATACAAAAGTTATTAAAATTAATGGTATTATTACATTCATATATATTTTAGGAATCAATATTGTAGCTCCAAGAATTATTGGGTCCATAGTAGCTGCTTGAGTTAAACCTCCTGCTGCAGCTAACATAACTACTAAAACAGGTAAAACCTTATCCATAAAACTTGTAATTTGAACAATTACATCTTTCGCCAGTGATATTGATATAATAAAAGTTTTTGATAATAATATTATTAAAATAGCATAACAGGCATAAAAAGCTACTTGCGACACTCCTTCACTTGAGAAAGATGACTGTATATTTTTAAATAGTGAACATATTATTCCTATTGCAACAATTGAAAATGCTAATGATAATACAGTTTTTACTTCTCTAAAAAATAAACTTATAACAGCATTTATAATTGTTGAAAAAGATAAATTTCCTTCACCAGTTTCTATATAACTTTGTATATAACTTATTGGATCTAACTCATTAACAAGCTCTACATCGCTTTTCATTGTATTAATATAGTCATATAAACTATTAAGCTTTGATTCTACTTCTTCATCATTAGTTATAGTAGTAAGTTCTTCTGCATAAACAACTTTATTAGGAAATATTGAAATTTCACTAAACCCTAAAATACTGATAATTGTCAAAGACCAAATTATCTTTAAAATATAGTTTTTCATTTTCTCACCTACAATATCTGAAGAATTGAATTTAATACAGCCATTAAAATTGGAATTGCCAACCCTAATATCATAATTTTCCCTGCAAATTCAACCTTAGTGCCTATACTTCCAGCACCAGAGTCTTTACATATTTCACTACAAAAAGAAGTTATATAAGCTATTGCTAGAATTTTTAATACAATGCCAATATATACAGTGTCTATATTTGCCTTATTTGCAATATCTTTAATAAATTCTATTATATCCCCTAGCTGTCCTATCATATAAAGGAATATTCCTATTCCAGCTGCAAGTACTACAAGTAATCCTATTTCTGATTTCTTATCTTTTAATAAAAGGAATATGAATAAAGCAGTAAAAGCAAAAAATGCAACATTAATTATCTCCATAAAACTCACCTAAAAAGTAAACATAGTTTTTACAGTATCAAAAAGATTTGATATCATTCCAATAATAGTAATTAAAATAATAACCATTCCTGCTAAATTAGCTAATACTGCAAATTCCTTTTTTCCATTCCCCTCTAGCACTTTTTCAATAACCATAAGTAGAACTCCCATTGCTCCAATTTTAAATAACAAACTTACATCAAACATAATAAATTATATCCCCCCTTAGATAAAAAATATTGCTAGCATCGCACCAATAGACAACCCTAACGTTCTATATAACTTAATATTTTCCTTTTCAAACTTTCTTGCTTCTTTATAATTTATATCTATATTATCTAATGTCAATTTAAATATCTTATCTTGTCCTGTTACCCCTGATGAACCTAGTGTTTTAAAAAAATCACTTATAATTTTATTATCATCTGATGTTAAATTTATCTTTTCCTTTGTTTTTTCATAAGCATTTTCAAAACTTTCATATATACTTCCTGTATAGCCATTTTCCAATGCAAGGGCCATATCACTAAATATATCAGAAACTGGCTCTGAAACTTTTTTACTAACTTCTAATAAGGCATCTGGTAATGGTGTATTAGCATATATAATCTCATTATTTAATAATAATAGGGCTTTTTGAAATTCCTTTAAATGTATGCTTCTTCTTTTGTAATTTTCACCTAAAAAGAAACCTATAAATGTACAGATTAGAAACATTAAAAAAATCATTATACTTCTAAACATTGTAATCCCTTCCCTCTACTTACCTTATAAACTTTTTCTATTGTTCCAGCCCCCCTTCGATTGCTTAATAATATGATTCTTTCCAATACACAATTATCTATTAGTTCCTTAAAAACCTTTCTATTATAAATATCATTTATATCATATCCATGTACTGTAACTATAATATTAACTCCAGAATTAAAGGCCATATTTAGTGCCTCCAAATCACCTTCTGTTCCTATTTCATCACATATTAATACTTCTGGAGAAAGACTTCTTATAGCCATAATCATTCCTGATTTTTTTAAACAATTATCCAAAATATCAGTTCTTATACCTACATTCATTTGAGGGATTCCGTTGTAGCAAGCAGCAATTTCGCTTCTTTCATCTACAATTGTTACTTTCTTTCCTTTTAAACTTATTTGGTACATTCCATTAGATAAATTCTTAGCTATATCTCTTAATATAGTTGTTTTTCCACACTTAGGTGGAGATACTATTAAAGTGTTATATACTCTATCATTTTCTGTAATTAATCTCATAACTTTATTAGAAGCTCCTATAACTTCTTTACATATTCTTATATTTAATGAGGAAATATTTTTTATAGTTCTAACTTCACCTTTTGACATTACACATTCTCCAGCAAGCCCAACTCTATGACCTCCCTTTAGTGTAATATATCCTTGCTTAATTTCTTCTTCAAATGCATATAGTGAATAATTGGAGATTTTAGTCATTAGATACCTTAAATCCTCTCTTGTAGGAATATAATCTAATACCTTTTCTTCAAATGCTAAATTTAATATTATTGGCTTTCCAACTTTAATCCTTATTTCTTGTATTTTATCTTCCATCAAAAACTGTTTAATACTATTTCCTATTGTTCCTGGAAGTATTTTGTAAATTTCATCATAATTCATATAATCACTTCCTTATTTCCCTTTCTCTTTAATTTTTATTTCACATAATAGCTAATTATTCATACTATAAAAAAAAATATGTAAATTATTTATTTAAAAACATATGTAAAATAAATATCTATAATAATATATTTATCTCATTACATATAAATTCCTTAAATTTAATGAAAAAAACATAGGCTATTGCAATTACTTTGCAATAGCCTATGTTTTTAACTAAGTAAGTTTTAATAAATATATACTATGTATTATTTGTTAGCTATACTGCCACAAAACGGACAAGGAATATTATTATTGTTATTTAATGCTTGTTGTTCTACAAATAAAGGTTTATTACAGTTTTCACATTTGATTTCAACATATTCATCTTCTAATTCACTTAAATCATCAAATGATACTTCTTCAAATAGCTCATCTTGTATATCTGTTAAATCATTATCTATATATTCCATATTTTCTTCTAAATATTCTTGTCTTATATTTAAATCTTCAACCTTTGAAGATAAATCTAATAATATATCACTTATAGAATTAAATATATTATTATATTTTTCATCTTGTATATCATTTATCATACTTTTCAGTTGATCTATTTTAGTATATATTTCTCTCATACTTTCACTTCCTTTGAAGAAATTATTATATATATGATTATACCCTTATTTTCTCATCTTTAAAAGAAAAATCGGACATGTTTGTGTAAGTTGGAATAACTAAATCAAAGATTTATATTCTCGCTAAAAAAAAACAAATGCTAAGTTAAAAACCTAGCATTTACTTTAAGATTAAACTCTTTCCATGTATTCACCAGTTCTAGTGTCAACTCTTATAGTATCACCTTCGTTAACAAACATAGGTACGTTAACAACTGCTCCAGTTTCTAATGTAGCTGGTTTCATAGCGTTTGTAGCTGTGTTTCCTTTTACTCCTGGGTCAGCTTGAGTTATTAATAACTCAACAAAGTTTGGTGCTTCAACTGAGAATGCATCACCTTTGTAGAACTTAATTACTGCAAACATATTTTCTTTTATAAACTTTATAGCATCTTCAACTTTTTCATAGTTTAATGGAATTTGCTCATAAGTTTCTTGATCCATGAAGTAGTATAATTCTCCATCAGAATAAAGATATTGCATTTCTTTTCTTTCAATTACTGCTTCTTGTAATTTTGTAGTTGGGTTGAAAGTTGTATCTGTAACCCCACCTGAAATAACGTTTCTAAGCTTAGTTCTAACGAAAGCAGCGCCTTTACCAGGTTTAACGTGTAAGAAGTCTATTACTGTATACACTTGTCCGTCGTACTCAAAAGTTGTACCTTTTCTTAAATCACCTGCTGATATCATAAAAAATTCCCTCCAAATCACTTGAATTCATAGTTATTATGACCTTTATTTTTAACAAATAATCATAATATCCTTTGTCGTTTAATGACACAACAAAAACATTCTATCAAAATTACTAAAGAAATGCAATTATTTCATTAAGAACATCAAAAATTTTAATAAATTTACCTATATAACTCCAATATTACAGTTAAAATATTATCTTTTCCACTAATCTCATAATTATATATTTCAAATACTTCCAATTTATTGATTATTTCTTCTATTTTTTTATTATTTCCATTTATCATTATTTTAACATACCACTTTTCTCCCAAATCTTCAACTTCTAATATTTGAATATTTTTATCTATATTTAAGTCATTACTTATCTCATTAAATGTTAATTTTGATGGCATAGTATAATTTATTTCCTCAATATTTTGAACCTTATTTTCTATTTTAAAATAATAAAGCATAATAATAATTTGAATAAGAGTTATAATTACTAATATTGGTTGCTTATATTCTATTAATTTTATTTTTAGATTACTCAATATATTACTTTCACCACCTTTGTATCATCATAACTAGTTACTTTTTTTATCTGAGCACCTAAATCTTCTATCTTATTAATATCTTTATTTTTTTCATATGTTATTTCAGCAACATTATCTATAACTCTAAATTCAATACTATCTTTATCATATAAATTTATCCACTTAAATATTTCTTCATTTTCAATATACACCTGTTTGGTTTTAGGAATATACTCATTATCATCACTTTTCTTAGATATATTTTCTATATTTAATAATAACAATATCATATTTAATAATAGTAATATTTTATATCCTCTTCTATTTTCTTCACTTTCTTTAAGTTGCTTCTTTTCAATAAATTCTTTAGGAATAAAATCTTTATACTTTAAATACTTTTTCATTTATTATTTCTCCTATTTCAAGATATATAATATGTAGTTTATATTTTATTTCTTCCGGAATTATATCTTCAACTTCTTTACTCATTATTACGGTAGATCCAGTTTCTAAATCATTTAACTCATCACTTAAAATAAACTCATTTTTATTTTTCATAAAACTTTTAATAATAAAATTTTCCTTTATATATAATGAATATATAATTTCTCTTAACTCAATAATTATAATATAATTTCTTAGTTTCTTTATTTTACTTTCTACTAGCTCCTTAATATAAAATTGAATTGGCTTTATTCTAAGATCTTTCGCCTCATTAATTATATTTTTAACCATCCTTCCATTTCCCATTGAATATAAATATAATTTTTTTCTTTTTTTATCATGCTCATAATGAATCAAAATATCATTTTCATCACCGAATTCTTCTCTTACTATTTTTTCAACAACAGCTTCCTTATCCTTTTTTATATTTTCAAATTCTTTAATAAGTATATTCTCTTCAAATATAAACAAATCTATTTCCTTTTTAACAACGCTCTTTATTGCAATTTCATCATATAGTTTATTTTTAAATATAAACTCATCTTTAGTAGAAACTATAATATCCTTCATACACATTCTCCTTTTTATACCATATAAAACATTTTATATAACTTAGGCTTAAAAATAATTTCTACCTCTTCCTTATCATTTTCAATAAATACTACATCAATTTCCCTTATGCTTTCAGTTTTACCTGCCAATATTTCCTTTAAGTACAATTTACCCTCATATATAATAAATCTTAAATTTTCATTTTTACTAAAAATATGTTCATAATTGATATTTAAATCATCTTTATATGAAATAATAAAAGTATCTAATTCTTCATTATTTTTAATTAAATCCTCCACTTCTTTTAATAAATCATACTCAGAATCATTTAAATAAAAAATATCTTCTTTTATTTCATAAAGACCATATTTGTTTGAGTTAGCTATTATAGTCTTAGCATTATAAACTATTAATACAATTAAAATATTTAATAATATCAATACTTCTAACATTACTACCCCTTGTTTTTTCTTCATATACACCTTCCTCTTACTTTAGACTCTTTATTTTCTATATAATAATAAATTAAATTTTCCTTTCTCTTAACTTGGAAGCTCATAACCTTATCTAATAGGGTATTATCTCCAACCGATACATTATCTCCTTTATAATTTAAAGTTCTAACCTTTAAATTTTTATCTCTTAAATAAATTATTTTAACTGTT
>NZ_SMUS01000047.1 GCF_004353185.1 Clostridium cuniculi
GCGAATCCTCTGTTTGCTAATACTGTTGTGATAGCAGCTGTTAATGTAGTCTTACCGTGGTCTACGTGACCGATTGTTCCGATATTTACGTGTGGTTTACTTCTTTCGAACTTTTGCTTTGCCATTTTGAAATTCCTCCTTATTTTAAATAAACTTTGCCTAGCGTTTGCATACTAATTTATATCCTTCATGGAGCTCATGATCGGGATTGAACCGACGACCTCCGCCTTACCAAGGCGACGCTCTGCCGACTGAGCTACATGAGCATTAAAGTGAGTTACACTTTAATATACCAATTATAAAGTTTACTATCATTTGTTTTTTTTGTCAATATTATTTTACTATTATTGTTTAGTGTCGGAAAGGCACTTTTCAAGCTTTCTTTTAACCCTTTGAAGAGCATTATCTATAGACTTTGCATGTCTATCTAAATCACAAGCAATTTCTTGATATGACTTACCATCTAAATAAGATTGTAATACTTCCATCTCTAAATCTGAAAGAACCCTTGCAATAGCATCTTCTATTTGAGCTTTTTCTTCCTTTCCTATGATAAGTTCTTCTGGATCACTAATCTTCATACTAGAAAGTATATCCAAAAGTGTTCTTTCTGAATCATCTTCTGATACCGGTTTATTAAGAGAAATATATGTGTTTAAGGGTATATGTTTTTGTCTTGTAGCAGTTTTTATGGCTGTTATTATTTGTCTTGTTATACATAACTCCGCAAATGCCTTAAATGTTGTTGATTTCTCATAATTAAAATCTCTAATTGCTTTATATAGACCTATCATACCCTCTTGGTAAATATCTTCTTTATCAGCTCCTATTAGAAAATATGATTTAGATTTTGCTTTCACAAAGCCTTCATATTTAGAAATAACATATTCTTGCGCTCTCACATTTCCATTTTTAGCTTCTATAACTATTTCTTCTTCCAATTTACCCTCAAATTCAACTGCTATTTCTTTTGAATAATCTTTGTTATTCACAAATCCCCCTCCATTTCCTAAAACACCTTAATATTTAACCCCGTCTCATAGCCTCTAACTTTCTTAATACATCCTCATCAATATTATCTTGCACTGTACTTTTATGCGAGTGACCCATTTTACTGGTTGCCCTTTTTATATCTTCAGATGTATCAAATACCATATTATAAAATTCTACACTTGAAACTCTGGTTGCACCTCTTTGAAATATAGTTTGCTGTTCTAAAGAATCTGATGTTACTACAGAAACTTCGAAACGTCTTCCTATATTATGTATCTCTCTTTCAATATAAGCATCGGCAGTTTCTCCACTTTTAGTAAAAACTACTGTAAGATTCTTATTGTGTTCATATTTATTTTCTAAATTTCCAGCTACTCTATAACCGTCAAATACAAGCATGATTTTACATTGATGAATCGCACCATAGTTATGTAAAATATCAATAAGCTTTTGTCTTGAACTATCTAAACTTATTTCTTTTTCTTTCTTTAAAATACTCCAGCTATTTATTACATTATATCCATCTATAAAAATAAATTTCACTTTTAACCTCTATTAGTATTAAACTATTTAGTTAGTCTACCTTTTAATACCTCATACATCATTATACCACCTGCTACCGAAGCATTCAAAGAGTTAATTTTACCTACCATAGGGATTTTAACTAATAAATCACATTTTTTAAGAGTTAAGTTTGATATTCCCTTTCCTTCACTTCCTATTATTAAAGCACATGGTCCTGAAAAATCTGTATTGTAACTATAATCTTTACCTTCTATATCTGCACCATATATCCAAATTCCTTTTTCCTTTAATATATCTATAGTAGCATTTATATTTGTAACTTTCGCAATTTTCATATGTTCTATTGCTCCTGCAGAACATTTATATACTGTAGATGTTACTCCAACATTTCTTCTTTTAGGTATAATAATACCATGAACACCACAAAGCTCTGCAGTTCTTATTATAGACCCTAAGTTATGAGGATCTTCTATTTCGTCTAATATTACTATAAAAGGCTTTTCATCTTTCTTTTCTGCAACTTCTAATATATCGTTCACTTCACAATATTTAAATGGAGTAACCTTAGCCACTATTCCTTGGTGATTTAATCCCTCACACATAGTATCAAGCTTTCTTCTATCAGCTTCCTTAACTACTACTCCTTTATCCTTTGCTAATCCTAATGCAACTTTTATTGATCCTTCTAAGTCGCCTTTGCTCACATATAAACATTCAATAGTTCTATCACTTTTCAACGCCTCAATAACAGCATTTCTTCCTAATATTAAATCTTCTCTTATAGCATCAATATTAGTTTCTTTTGCAGGTGATATTGCTTTTGATTCTCTTTTAAAGCCTTTATTTGTTCTTTCTTGGAATTTATTAAATTCTCTTTCTTTTCTTCTTGGATTCTCTCTTTTTGTCATGAATATTCTCCTTTATTTTTGTTGTAAATCAATTGATAGTGCAGTATTAAATATGAATTCTAATCTTTCAGTATCACCAATTAAATACAGATATCCAACTAGCGCCTCAAATCCAGTTGCCATTCTATAATCTCTTACATCAGCATTTTTAGGAACAGTTGCTGATTTAGCATTTCTTCCTCTTTTAAATATATAACTTTCATTTTCCGTTAACTTATCCTCAATTTCATGCATTATAGCAGATTGGCTTTTAGCTTTCACATATCCTATAGCCTTAACATGCATTTTATGTGCACTTAATTCAAGATTATTTGATAATATAGAATTTCTTATAAAAAGCTCATATACTCCATCACCTACTAGTGCTAATTGTAATGGATTTAAAAGTCTTGCCTCTTTCTCACTAAACTCTTTTGTTCTTAAATCTTTTAACATATATTATCTCCTTAATATTTATGAGGCATAAAAAGTATCTTCATTAATATAATAGCCTCAATTGCTATATTATATTTAAATTAACCTGTATTAAATTAATGACAAGCCTATATTAACAAATGGTAAGTTTGCATAAATAAAGCCAGCATTGCTGACTTTATTTATTACCTTAAACTTCTTTAAATTTTAATTTCCATTTGCAATCTATAACTTGTCACTTATATTAATCAACTTTTTTCCATCTAACGCCTTGTGGGGTATCTAAAAGTTCTATTCCTCTAGCCTTTAGTTCATCTCTTATCTTATCAGCTAGAGCAAAGTTTCTGTCTTTTCTTGCTTGTTGTCTTTCAGCTATTAAAGCTTCAACCTCAGCTTCTAAATCCCCCTTAGTTGTTTTTTGTAAAATACCTAAAGGTAAACCTAATTCTCTTATTAATTCTAAAGCCTTTTCACATAATTCTTTAGATGAGTTAATTCCTATATTACTGTTAGTATCTCTTATTAAATCAAATAAAACTGAAATAGCATCTGCAGTATTAAAGTCATCATCCATTTTTTCAATATATCTTTGTCTATAAGCATCTAATGACTCTAGATATTTAATCTCTTCATCAGTCATTTTTTCATTCTTAACTTCTGATATTAAATTTTCTAAATTACCTATAGCATTATATAATCTTTCAACAGAAGCCTTAGCTGATTCTAATAACTCATTACTAAAGTTTAATTGAATTCTATAATGTCCTGATAACATTAAAAATCTTATTACATCTGCATCATATTCTTTTAATGCATCTCTTGCAGTTAAGAAATTATTTAAAGACTTAGACATTTTTTGATTATTAACATTTAAAAATGCTGCATGCATCCAATAGTTTGCAAATTTCTTTCCTGTTAAAGCTTCACTTTGAGCAATTTCATTTTCATGGTGAGGAAACGCTAAATCCATACCTCCAGCATGTATATCTATTGTATCTCCAAGTAATTTCTTAGCCATGCATGAACACTCAATATGCCATCCTGGTCTTCCTAATCCCCAAGGACATTCCCAAGCAGGTTCACCTGGTTTTTGTGCCTTCCAAATAGCAAAATCCATTGGATCTTCTTTTCTTTCATCAACGTTTATTCTAGCTCCAGCTTGTAAATCATCTAGATTTTGACCAATAAGTTGACCATATCCCTCAAACTTTTTAGTTCTAAAATAAACATCTCCATTTACTTCATATGCATATCCTTTTTCTATTAATCCAGAAACAAAGTCAATTATTTCATTAATATATTCTGTAGCTCTTGGATTAGTAGTTGCTCTCTTAATATTAAGACCATCAGCATCTTTGTAGTATTCACAAATATACTTATCACCAATTTCTTTTACTGTTGTATTTTCTTCATTAGCTTTATTTATCATCTTATCATCTATATCAGTAAAGTTTTGAACAAAATTAACTTCATAACCTCTATATTCCATATATCTTCTTATTGTATCAAAAACGATAAATGTTCTACCATTTCCTATGTGGAAATAATTATAAACAGTTGGTCCACAAACATACATACTAACTTTACCTGGCTTTAGTGGAACAAATTCTTCTTTTTTTCTAGTTAAAGAATTATATATTTTCATTTAACAATCCCTCCTTTTTATATTTTTAAAATTCTATAATCTTATATTATTCTTTTCAAATTGAGATTTTACAGTAGAAATAACATCATCAATTTTTATTACTTCCATTTCACCATCTCTTAATTTAAATTCAACTTCACCTTCAGTTATCTTTTTACCTACAGTAACTCTCATTGGAATTCCAATAAGTTCTGAATCCTTAAATTTAACTCCTGGTCTTTCATTTCTATCATCTAATATAGCATCTACGCCAATTTTTCTTAACTCTTCATATAATTTATTAGCTATTTCCATTTGAGCTTCATCTTTAATATTTACTGGAATAACTGAAACATGATATGGTGCTACTGAAAGTGGCCATATTATACCATTTTCATCATGATGTTGTTCAATTATAGAAGCCATTGTTCTTGTAACACCTATTCCATAACATCCCATTACAAATGGTGTATTCTTTCCATTTTCATCTATAAATGTAGCATTCATAGCTTCTGAATATTTAGTTCCTAATTTAAATATATGCCCAACTTCAGTTCCTCTTGCTATAGTAACTTCAGCTCCACATTCAGGACATTTTTCTCCACTTTCTATATTTCTGAAATCTCCTACAGTACCTTCAAAATCTCTACCATAGTTAACATTCTTTAAATGATATCCAGTTTCATTAGCTCCAAGAATCATATTGTACATATACTTAACTTCTTCATCAACTAATAGTAAATCTACTTTTAATCCTACTGGTCCACCAAATCCAACTTCACATCCAGTTGCATTTTTGTATTCTTCATGAGAAGCCATAGCTATGTCACCTGAAGCATTTGCAGCATTAGCAACTTTTACTTCATTAACTTCTCTATCTCCTCTAACTACTACACCAACTATTTTTCCATCTATATTAAACATTAAAAGTTTAACTGTTTTCTTTGGAGATACATTTAAGAATGCTGAAACTTCATCTATTCCTCTGCTATCTGGAGTAGCTACTTTTTCCATTTCTAATAATTCTTCTACTTCTGCTTTTTCTGGTGTTGCTTCTGCTTTTTCTATATTTGCAGCATAATCACATGCTGAACAGAACACTACGTCATCTTCACCAACTTCTGACTTAACCATAAATTCAGCTGAATTTGATCCACCAATTGCCCCTGAATCAGCAGCAACACATTTAGCATCTATTCCACATCTATTGAATATTTTTACATATGCATCATGCATCTTATCATAAGATAAATCTAATCCAGCTTGATCCTTATCAAAACTATAGGCATCCTTCATTATGAATTCTCTTGATCTCATAACTCCGAATCTTGGTCTTCTTTCATCTCTATATTTAGTTTGAATTTGATAAAGATTTACTGGTAATTGCTTATATGACTTTATTTCATTTCTAGCTATATCAGTAAATACTTCTTCATGTGTTGGTCCAAGACAAAAATCTCTATTGTTTCTATCCTTTAATCTGAACATTTCATCTCCATAAACGTCCCATCTACCTGATTCTTGCCATAATTCAGCTGGTAATACAGCTGAAGCTAAAAATTCTTGTGCACCTGCTGCATTCATTTCTTCTCTTACTATCTCTTCAATATTCTTTAATACCTTAAGACCTATAGGCATATAGTTATACACACCTGCAGCCATTTTTCTGATCATACCTGCTCTAAGCATAAGCTTATGACTATCTATTTCAGCTTCTGCTGGTACTTCTCTTAATGTAGATACTAACATATTTGACATTTTCATAATTTATTCCTCCAGACTCTCTATTTAATATTATAATTTCATATTTATTAACAGTTATACCGTTAGATACTTAAAAGTTATATAAGCATTTTCTTATAGGACTTTGTGCAATCTTATGTCTAAGCCCCTTTAATATCGCTTTATTAATTAACTTGTAACTTTTAACTATAAGCTAAAAAAAGTTCCCCCTAATATAGAATTAGGGCGAACTTATATCCGCGGTACCACCTAAATTTGTGCTTTAATAATGATAACGGTATTAAACCGATAGTTTTTACCTACAACTCGAAAGCTGGTTCAAAATCTATTGAAAATCTTACAGCCAATGGATTTTCTCTCTGAAATGGCGATTTCTACTATTCTTCGTCACTGCTTTAAGTAATATATTTTTTTGATTAATTAATTATATAATCTTGCAAAAACTATGTCAATATAATGGAATTGAAATTAAATCAGCTTTTCGCCTAAAATTAAATCTTCTGGCGTTGTAACCTTTATATTCGTATATTCTCCATCATAAAGATATACCTTAGTTCCATATCTTTCAACTACCATAGTATCATCCGTAACTACCACTTTATCCATTTTTACTTTTTCATGACACTCTAAAATCTCCCTAAACTTAAAAACCTGTGGTGTTTGAATTGCTACCAACGACTCTCTATTAGGAGTATCAATAGAAAAATTATTTTTCTCCTTAATCTTTATAGTATCTTTAGGCATTACACCTGGTGCACATGCACCATAAATAGATGCATATTTTATACCATCTTCTATTATTCTATCTGAAATAAATGGTCTTGCTCCATCATGAATCAACACTATATCTGTTTCAGTATTTTCTAAACTTTTAAGTCCATTATATACAGAATCTTGTCTTTCAGCCCCACCAATAACTATTTTATCAACTTTAAGATCATATTTCTTTAAAATATTTTCTTTAAAATACTCTATTTCCTCTTGTGATAAAACAACTACTATATTATCTATTTTTTTATTATCATTAAACTTCTTAATTGTATAGTAAATAATAGGTTTTCCTTTTATTTCAATAAACTGTTTACTTATAGAGGAATTCATCCGTTTTCCTTTTCCTCCAGCTAAAATAATAGCACTTATCATTAAATTTCTCCTTTAATTATCCTTTGGTTTTGCAAATATCATTCTTCCAGCAGATGTTTGAAGAACAGACGTAACTGTTATAAAAATTTCTTCTCCAATAAACTTTCTTCCACCTTCAACTACAATCATAGTTCCATCATCTAGATATCCAATTCCTTGTGCTGATTCTTTACCATCTTTGATAACTACAATCTTCATTTCTTCTCCTGGAAGAACTACTGGTTTTATGGCATTAGCTAAATCGTTTATATTTAAAACAGGAACACCTTGGAACTCTGCAACTTTATTCAAATTAAAGTCATTAGTTATAACCTTTCCATTTAATTTTTGAGCTAACTTTAATAATTTACTATCAACTTCAGCAATTTCTTTAAAGTCACCTTCCCAAATTTCAGTTTCAATTTCTAATTCCTTTTGAATCTTATTTAATATATCTAATCCTCTTCTTCCTCTATTTCTTTTTAATGAATCCGAAGAATCTGATATATGACGGAGTTCATCTAAAACAAAACTAGGTATAACTAAAGTACCTTCTATAAATCCTGTCTTACATAAATCAAAGATTCTACCATCAATTATAACTGATGTATCTAATACCTTCGCTCTACTCCTTGCAACACTTTTACTTTTCTTTTCCTTATCCTTCTCTCTTAAGCTATTTCTTTTAAAGATTAATAAGGTTGAAGAAATATCATCCTTCTTTTTTATAAATATTTCTGCTCCAATTATTGCTGCTATTAATTCTAATAGCACAAATATTATAGGTCCTATAGATGGATTTATTCCTGAAAATATTCCTGAAAAAGGTGCTCCTATAAACGTTGCAATAATTAATCCTATTAAAACTCCTAAACTACCAAAAATTAATTCTTGTGCACTTAATCTCTGAATATTTTTTTCCATTATATCTATAATCTTTGATATTAATTTATATAATCTTGGTGAAATAAAATAAAAAATAATTCCAAATAATAAAATACAAAAAATATAAAATATAGTGGTTGCTACTGCACCCTTAATAATCTGAATTTTAAATTCTCTAACTACAGTTAATATACCCTCACTAACAATATATCCAATAACCAATCCCAAAATAGTAAAAATTATCCTTAGACATTTTTTAAACATAAATTCACCTCCTATTTTAAAAACTATACAAGATAGTTATAAATAACCATTTTTATTATACCATAATATTAATATTACTATTACAAGTATTTAAATTTTAAAAATAAAATTTAATAATAATACCCCCTATCAAAATAAGCATAGGTTGTTTATTATAATATTAAACAACACACACAAGGGTTGTATTGACAAAATTGTCTGAAAATACTTATAATTTATATAAGGATTATATTTCTAAGGAGTTGAGGCAAATGAAAGACATTATATTTGATAGCTTTCAAAATGACGTCAGTGAATCTCTATTAAGACACAAAAGTATTCTAGATGTTCTTACTAAATATACTGAATCTAGTTCTAGAATTAACAGAGCAGTAGCCAAAGCTGTTACAAACTGTGGTTGCATTGAAATAAATGCAAAAAAGCAATGTCTGCCAAATGAAGACAACTCATTGGAAGATTTATCTGAGTGTTTAAAAACTCATATGGATGGTTGCTTATGTGAAAGTTGCCGTGAAGTTATAGAAAGAGAGATTGGTAATAATTTATTCTATCTTACTTCTCTTTGTAATATTCTTGATATAAATCTTTACGACGTTCTATTAAAAGAAAGCGATAAAATTACCACCCTAGGTAAATTTACCTTTAGATAAATATATAAGCAGGTTTACACCTGCTTATATATTTTTACCAATATTTTTATTAATATTCCAAATATTTATTAAATTTCTTTCTTTAAATAAATTTGTTCTTTTATTCTTTTCAATCCACTTCTTATAGCAGTAGCTCTAGCTTCACCTATACCTTCAACTTGATCTAACTCATCTTGAGTAGCAGCAATTACATATTTCAATTTATTAAAATGCTTTATTAAATTTTCAATTACGTTAGTTGGAATTCTTGGAATTTTAAATAATATTCTATATCCCTTTGGAGAAATTAATGTATCTACTAATGGTACCCCACCAAATCCAAGCACTTTTGCAATAGTTTCTAAATCTACTAACTCTTCTGAATTTAACTTTTGAATATCTTTATATATAGTATTATGATCTGTATTTTCTCCACAATAATCTCTAATTAGAAGTATTCCATCTCTTTCTATATATCTTATCAATTCATTAAGTTGCATAGAAATAAGTCTACCTTCATTCCCAAGCTCTAAAATATATCTTTTTATTTCTTCAACTATTCTCATTACCATTTCAGTTCTTTGAATTGCAGTTACTACATCAAAAACCGTTGTCAAATCTTGAAACTCTAAAATATTTAAGTTATTTATAACACGTTCTAAAACATTAACATACTTCTCTAAAGTCTGAATAGCTTGATTGGCTCTTGCTAATATTACACTACTATCCTGTAATATATATTTTATATCTCCCTTATATATTGTAATAATATTTCTTCTTTGTGATATAGCTACAACTATGTTATCCGTTTGCTTTGCTATTCTTTGTGCCGTTCTATGTCTTGTTCCTGTTTCATAGGTTGTTACAGATGGATCAGGTAATAATTGTGCATTTGCACAAACTATCTTTCTTAAATCCTGACTTAATACTATAGCTCCATCCATTTTAGCTAATTCATAAATATATGCTGGGGTATACTCTGCATTTATATTAAATCCCCCATCTACTATATTCATTACTTCTTCAGAATCCCCTAAAACTATTAATCCACCAGTTTTAGCTCTTAAAATATTTTCTAGTCCTTCTCTTAAGTTTGTTCCAGGACTAACTATTTTTAATATATTTTTTATTTCATTATCATCCTTAATTCTCATGCTAATCACCTAATCTATTACTTTCACATACTTTCTATAATAATTATATTTTACACCTATTTATATACATCTGCTATAACATCATTTAGAGTTTTCATTGACATTATTTTTATATTAGGTATTTTAACTTCTTTCCCAAAAGAATCCTTAGCCACATATACCTTTTTAAATCCCATTCTTGCTAATTCTTTAACCCTTACTTCTATAGAAGGAACCTTCTTAAGTTCTCCAGTTAACCCAACATCAGCTATAAATGCAACATTTGCCTCTATTCCCCTTTGTTTTACAGACGAAACTATGCTCATAATTACAGCTAAATTAATACCTTGTTCTTTAATTCGCATTCCTCCTGTAGTCTTTATAATAACATTTTTATCATAAAGATTTATCCCGCCTCTTTGCTCTAAAATTGATATTAAGGTATTCAATTTATCTTTTCCTAATGTTTCACCTATTCTAGTAGGGTATGGAGTAAATGTTTTGGAAACTAAGCTCTCTACTTCTGTAATTATAGGCCTAGATCCTTCCTTTATAACTGTTAATGTACTTCCTGATACTATTTCTCCCTCTTCTCTTTTAGTCATAAAAAATTCCGATGGATTATCAATAGACATCATTCCCTTTTCAGACATTTGGAAAAATCCTGTTTCTCCTGTACTTCCAAATCTATTTTTAGAACTAACTAATCCCCTTAACTCTTCATCGGTATCGCACTCTATAATTAATACGGTATCAACTAAATGTTCTAATGCTCTAAGGCCAGCCAATTCATCTGCCTTTGTCATCTGCCCAACTATAATTACCGCTCTTTGTCTTTTATCATCTTTTGCAATTCTTAAAAGTTCATTAGCACATTCCATTGTTTGGGTAGGAGATCCTGCTCTTGCTGGTAGTGAACTCTCCATAGTAAATGTCTGTATACTATCTATTATTAATAAATCTGGATCTATTTCATTAACAGCATCTACAACATTATCCATACTTGTTTCTTGAACAACCCAAATATTATCGTTAATTTTATCTAAAATTCTATCAGCTCTATTTTTTATTTGACTATCACTTTCTTCTCCAGATGCATAAATAACTTTATGTCCAGCCCTAGCAATATTATCTGCTACCTGTAATAATAAAGTTGATTTTCCTGCTCCTGGTCTTGCTGTTATTATAGTAATGGAATCCTTAACAATTCCGCCTCCCATTACTCTATCAAACTCACTTATTCCAGTTACAATTCTATCACTTTTACTTGAAGTAACTTCAGATAGCTTTTTAATTGGTTTTTTAGCTAATTGTCTTACCTTTATTGCTTCTTTTGTAGATTTATTCTGTTGAACAACTTGTTCTTCAGTAAACGTATTCCAACTGCTACAATCTGGACATTTTCCCATCCATTTTGGTGATTCATATCCACATTCTTGACATATAAATACAGATTTTATCTTTGCCATATTCTTCACCACTCTATCTATTTTAATATAAAATTCTTATTCTATCGTAAAATGAGCATAATACTTCTAACTTTAACTAACTAAGTTTAAATTTGTAGCTTCAGTTAAGTCTAAGTAATTAAAATAAAATTTCTATTCTCATTTAAATTCCAATTTACTCTATATAATATAACATACTTAAAATATAAAAAATATAAAAAATATAAAAATAAACCATAAGATATTTACTAATTCTTATGGTTTATTTTTGTATTTTATTTACTTTTCAATAAGCTTCGCAGCTTCCTTATCAACTATTACGATAACATCTCTATGCATTTGTAACATAGACGCTGGATTATCTGTTGAAATCTTACCTGCGAATAATCCTTTAATAGCCTCAGCTTTACTTTCCCCTGATGCAATAAGAACTATTTTTTTAGCTTTCATTATTCCACCTAAGCCCATACTTACAGCTTTTGTTGGAACATCCTCTACATTCTCAAAAAATCTAGCATTTGCTTCAATAGTATCTTGAGTTAAAGTTATTACATTCGTTCCTACAGATAACTCATCATCTGGTTCATTGAATGCAATATGACCATTATTTCCAATACCTAATAATTGGATATCTACGCCTCCTAACTCTTGTATTTTCTTATCATACTCTGAGCATTCTTTTTCTAAATCTTCTGCTAATCCATTTGGAACAAAAGTTTTTTGAATATCTATATTAACATGCTTAAATAAATTTTCATTCATAAAATATCTATAACTTTGTTCATGTTCAGGATTTAATCCTACATACTCATCTAAGTTTATTGTAGTAACTTTTGAAAAATCTACTTCATTATTTTGATACATTTTTATTAGTTCTTTATACATTCCAACTGGTGATCCTCCAGTAGCTAAACCTAAAACCGCATTTGGATTTTTATTTATAACCTTAGCAAACTCCTCTGCTGCAGCTCTACTTAATTCTTCATAATTTTTAGTAATTATTAATTTCATAATATCTCTCCCTCTTTTCTTGAAATATTTACTTGTAATGTAAATTTATCCGATTTATAAAATGCTTCTTCTAAAAATAAAAGCTTGTCTGTATTCGTAAAAGTTTTACTAACCATCTTTAGTATAGGTGTATCCTTTTCACACTCTAATAGATTTCTTATTTCATCATTAACATTTACTGCTACTATAGATGAATTAGAATTTGTAATTACATATCCAAATCCTTCTAAAACCTTATATAAAGATCCTTCTAGCATTTTTTCATTAACATGCCCGCAATAATCAACTGGTATATATACAGTTTCTAACGCAATACACTCACTATCTACTATTCTTTTTCTTGTTATTTTATATAACTTATCTAATATAAAAATATCCTGCATATCTTCAGGAGTATCTATAACCGCAAACTCTACTACTTTAGTTTCTAATACTCTACCACTTTGTTTTATCATTTCTGTAAAGCTCATCATATCTTTTTGGTTTACCTTTTGCTCACATACAAAAGTACCCTTACCTTTTTTTCTTGTTAGTACTCCTTCTTGTACTAATTCTCCGATAGCTTGTCTTATCGTCATTCTACTGACATCATAAATCTCACAAAGCTCTCTTTCACTTGAAATACAATCTCCAGCCTTCCAAATTCCATTAGCTATTTTTTTTATAAAATCATTTTTTAATTGATAATATACTGGTATTGGACTATTTTTATCTATCATATTATCACTCCCAATTTCATTATACGATATATATATATAGTTGTCTATACCAGTCAGAAAATTTTTTTAATAAAAAAATATGCATATTTATTTATTATTTGGAAATACTATCTATATAAATTACAAGGAGATGGTATTTTGATAGATAAATCTTATTTATATAATGTTCCTTCTAAAAATATTCTTAATAGTTATAAACCTAAAAATTTATCTAATGATTCTATAGATAATTATCCTGTTGATTCTATAGATAATATGGTTATAAACTCTAACTTAAACGATGAAAGTTCTTTAAAATAATACTATTATCATATAATCAAAAAGTAAGGTAAAACACCTTACTTTTTTAAATTTATTACAATTCCCTTTCTTCTTGTCATAGCTTCAATTGAATACTTTATTCCTTGAACTCCTATTCCTGATGATTTAACACCTAGAAAAGGAAAATGATCTGGTCCTCTTTCAGTCTTATTATTTATTTGAACCGATCCAACTTCTAACTTATCTGCTACGTAGAAAGCATTATCTAAATTATTAGTAAATACAGATGATTGTAATCCATATTGAGATTCATTAGCTATTCTTATTGCTTCATCTTTATCTTTCACTCTTATTATTGGTAATACTGGACCAAATGGTTCTTCCCATGCTAATCTCATATCAGTTGTAACATAGTCAAATAAGGTTGGATATATAATATTCTTTTCTCGCTTAGTCCCCAATATTAAATGTGCACCCTTGTTCCTAGCATCTTCTATAAGCTCCCATACAAAGTTAGCCGCATTTTCATCTATAAGTGGAACTATTGAAACACCCTCTTCCTCTGGGTTACCAACCTTTAAATTTTCTACTAATACTTTTATTTTCTCTACTAATTTATCTGCTATATTTTCTTCCACTAATACCCTCTTTACTGCTGTACATCTTTGACCTGAATAAGAATATGCACCTTCGACTATATTTCTTGCAGCTAAATCTAAGTCTGCATCTTCTAATACTATTGCTGCATCTTTTCCTCCTAGCTCCATCAATAATGGTACCATATTAGTTATTTTAGATATTCTCATTCCAATTTCACTACTTCCAGTAAAATTTATAAAATCTATAGAAGGATGAGTTACTATATAATCACCTATTTCACTTCCTCTTCCAGTAACAGTATTTAACACACCATCAGGTATTCCAGCCTCTTGAAATATTTTAGCAAGATATAAGCCACATAAACTCCCTTTAGTTGCTGGCTTTAAGACTACAGTATTTCCAGCTACTAATGCTGGAGCTATCTTAGATGCTGATAAATTTATAGGATAATTAAATGGTGATATTGCTAAAACAACTCCCATAGGCTCTCTTACAACAACTGATAATTTCTTTTTATCAAAACCCGGGAAACTATCACTTTGTATACTCTCTCCATAAATACTTTTTGATGTATCTGCAGTGAATCTAATAAAATCAGCTGTTCTATTTATTTCTGATTCTGCACTTTTTCTATCCTTTGCAACTTCACGTATTAAGATATCACTTAAATCTACTATACGTTCTTGTAATATATCCGCAGCTCTATATAATATTTTTGCTCTCTCATTAATAGGGGTTTCTCTCCACTTTTCTTTTGCATTAACTGCAACTTTTATAACTTCATCAACTTCTTCTTTTGTCATTGCAGGTACACAGCCTACTACTTCTTCATTAATTGGTGATTTAATCTCAATAAATTTTTGACTTTTACTATTACACCACTGTCCATTAATAAGATTCCGAAACTTTCTTTCTTCTCCTACTAAATTACTAAACATATTTTCACCTCAATTTATAAGTAATTTTATTTATTTTTCCCTTACAAATATATATTTATTAAAATCATTTTTACTTTTAAAAAAATAAAAATGGACTATTAAATATTTAAAGCTACAAAACAACTCTTCAAATTTAATAATCCATTTCATATTAACTATATAAAATATTAATTAATATAATTTATTAATATTCATCAAATTCTATCTGTGTGAAAAAATCAATCCTTCTTCTTTACATTCAACTTTTAATTTATCTCCAACCTTAATCTCACCCTTTAATAGTTCATCGCTTAATTTATCTACTATTTCTCGATTTATTATTCCTCTTAATGGTCTAGCTCCAAATTCTAAATTTTTATTCTTAGTAACAAGAAATTTATTTAAATCTTCATCATAAATTAAATCAATATTTTTCTCTTTCAATCTTTTAATAGTATCCTTAAGCATTATATTTACTATTTCTAATGTATCCTCTTCCTTAAGTTGATTAAATACTATAGTATCATCTACTCTATTTAAGAACTCTGGTTTAAATTCTTTCTTTAGCTCCTCTAATACTACATCTTTAATTTTTTCGTATTCTGCATGTATTGAATTTGATGATGTATCAAATCCTACTTTTCTTTGACTCTTTATTTTTTGAGCTCCTACATTAGATGTCATAATAACTATTGTATTCTTAAAATCTATGGTCTTACCTTTTCCATCTGTTAATCTTCCATCCTCCATTATTTGAAGTAAAATATTAAATACGTCTGGATGAGCTTTTTCAATTTCATCTAATAATACAACTGAATAAGGTTTTCTTCTAACAGCTTCTGATAATTGCCCACCTTCTTCATATCCTACATATCCTGGAGGCGCTCCAATTAATCTTGAAACAGAGTGTTTTTCCATATATTCAGACATATCAATTCTAATTAAGTTACTTATCTTACCAAACATAACCTCAGCCAGAACATTACAAAGTTCTGTCTTACCAACGCCAGTAGGTCCACAGAAAATAAATGTTCCTATTGGTCTATTAGGGTTTTTAAGTCCAACTCTTGCTCTCTTTACAGCTCTAGCTAATGCCTTTATAGCTTCCTCCTGACCGACAACTCTTTTTCTTAAAGTTTCTTCTAAATGTAAAAGCTTATCTGATTCTTTTTCTGTTAACTTTTCTACCGGAACTTTAGTCCAAATTGCTACTACCTTTGCAATATCATCTTCATCAACAATTTGCACTTCCGTACAGCTATGAGCTCTCCATTCACTTTTAATTTTTTCAAACTCTTCTCTTAATTGTTTTTCTTTATCTCTTAAGCTTGCAGCCTTTTCAAAGTCTTGATTCCTTATGGTATCTTCTTTTTCACTAATGATCTTTTCTATATCTAATTCCTTTTTCTTAATCTCAGGTGGAAGTGTCAATCTTGAAATTCTAACCTTTGCAGCTGCTTCATCTATTAAATCAATCGCCTTGTCTGGCATATATCTATCACTTATATATCTATCTGCTAAATCAACTGCCGTATATAAAGCTGAATCTGTAATTTTAACTTTGTGATGTGATTCGTATTTATCTCTTAATCCAAATAATATATTTAAAGTTTCATCTTTATTTGGTGGTTCTACATTAACAGTTTGGAATCTTCTTTCTAAGGCAGCATCCTTTTCTATATGTTTTCTATATTCATCTATTGTTGTGGCACCAATACACTTTATTTCTCCTCTAGCCAATGCCGGTTTTAATATATTGGAAGCATCAATTGCACCTTCTGCTCCTCCAGCACCAACTATAGTATGAATTTCATCTATAAAAATTATTATATCCTCTTCATTTTTTAATTCATTCATTACCTTTTTTAAACGTTCTTCAAATTCGCCTCTATATTTAGCTCCAGCAATCATTGATGTTATATCTAATATTAATAGTCTTTTATCTCTTAAACTTTCTGGTGCATCTCCTGATATTATTTTTTGAGCTAAACCTTCTATTATAGCGGTTTTACCAACACCAGGTTCACCTATTAAACAAGGATTATTCTTTATTCTTCTACAAAGAATTTCTAATACTCTTTGGGTTTCCTCATCCCTGCCTATAACAGGATCTAACTTTCCTTCTCTTGCGCTTTGAGTTAAATCTCTGCTATATTGATCTAATACTGGTGTTTTATTTTGCTTTTTCTCTCTTTGTATAGATTTTTTGTTCTCTCTAAGCTCATTTCCAGATATATATTTATCCAACTCCTGTTTAACTACTGATAAATCAATTCTACCACTTGTTAAAATAGTATACGCGACTCCTTCTCCTTCATTTACAAGGGCCATTAATATATGTTCTGGATTTATAAAACTATGACCATATTTTCTCGCTATATCTAAACTATCATCAAATAATCTCTTAGCTCTTGGAGTTAATAACATCTCTCCGTTAGAAACTTCATCATCTCCAAATCCTAAATAATCTTCAGTCATCTTTCTTACCTTCTCAATAGTAATTCCTTTTCCTGCTAAAAGTTGACCTGCATATCCATTTTCTTTTAATATTCCTAATAAAACATGTTCAGTACCAATATACCCGTGCTTGAAATTTTGAGACTCCTGTTGTGCTTCTACTAAAACAACTTGTGCTCTTTCTGTAAACCTCCCAAAAATCATAGTGTCACCTCCAAATATAATTTAATATAGATTGCTATACAAATTATTTCTATATTCTATAAATATGACCCAACCCTCTTTACCATAATTATTTTCTTATACCTATTATAATTATTATGATAAAATAACCATTATAATACCCTTAAGTATTTCTGCTCTTAGCTTATTTCTATCTTCAACAGCTCCTAATGTCCTATCATTTATAGACATCTTGATAATTTCCAATTCTCTCTTAGTTATTAACTTCCTATCATATAAATGTTCAATTAATAATACCGCTGAACTATAAGTTACACTATTTCCAATAGCTTTATTTATTGCATCTAATTGTTTTTCTTTATTATTATATTCTACTCTTCTGATTATTATATATCCGCCTCCACCTCTTCTACTTTCAATTAAATATCCCTTTTCCGTAGTAAATCTTGTTGTCAAAACATAATTAATTTGAGATGGTGCGCAATTAAACTTATCTGCTAATTCATTCCTCTGAATAATTACCTCCTTATTTTTTTCATCTTCTATCATGTCATTAATAAATTGAGCTATTATATCTGAAATTCTTGCCACAATTTCACCTTCCTAAACGTACTTTGACCTTATTTGACTTTAATTATATATAATTTTTTTTTTAATGTCTATGTAATAATTCCTTTATTTTTAGGTAAATATACTAATGTATGTTAAACTAATAATAATTGCTATTGCTACCTCCTATTGTTCCCGAATTTAGTTTTCTTAAACCTTCTTCAGTTATTACAAGTTAAATATTGGTCCAAAAAAAAGAGCCGTCAAATTGACGACTCTAAAATTTTATTAAGCTTCAGCTGGAGCTCCTACTGGACAAACATTTGCACAGTTCCCACAATCGATACAAGTATCTGCATCAATAACGAATTGAGTATCCCCTTGGCTTATAGCGTTAACTGGACATTCTGCTGCGCAAGCACCACAGTTAACACATGAATCATTAATTGCATATGCCATTAAAAACACCTCCCCATATTTAACTAAGTACCACTATTATTTTATCATACAAATTTTTCTTTTTAAAGTGAAAGTTAATAAGCTATTTTTCAATAGATACTTTTTTTAGCTAAATTACCATATATCCTACATTCTCAATAGAAGTTATTATTTCATCTATAGATACACTTAAGCTATCATATACTATATTAACTTCTTTCTTATTTAAATTAATTTCACACGCAAGAATACCTTCATAATTACTAACCACATTTCTAATATTAATAATATCATCATGTGTAGTTAAATTATAAATTCTAACTAGTGCTTTCATTAATTTTCCTCCTTAGTTCCCCTTTATAAGATCTTTAATTAACTTTCTATCTTCTTCAGATTCTATTTCTAATTTTATATCATCATCATCTATAGAATCCTCATAATGTCCTTTTATAAGTTCAACATTTTCTATTTTAAACTCCTCTAGAATCTCTTCTTCACCTTTTCTAAGCTTAACCTTAACACTTTCTTTAACTTTCCTCCTTAGTTCCCCTTTATAAGATCTTTAATTAACTTTCTATCTTCTTCAGATTCTATTTCTAATTTTATATCATCATCATCTATAGAATCCTCATAATGTCCTTTTATAAGTTCAACATTTTCTATTTTAAACTCCTCTAGAATCTCTTCTTCACCTTTTCTAAGCTTAACCTTAACACTTTCTTTAACTTTCCTCCTTAGTTCCCCTTTATAAGATCTTTAATTAACTTTCTATCTTCTTCAGATTCTATTTCTAATTTTATATCATCATCATCTATAGAATCCTCATAATGTCCTTTTATAAGTTCAACATTTTCTATTTTAAACTCCTCTAGAATCTCTTCTTCACCTTTTCTAAGCTTAACCTTAACACTTTCTTTAACTATATTATTTGAAAATACCTCTCCAGTTCCTTCGTTAGTCTTAACAATTGAACCTACTTTAGGCATTCTCTTTCTAATATCCTCATAAGTACTTTGCTCGTAATTTAAGCAACACATAAGTCTTCCACAAATTCCTGAAATCTTTGTTGGATTAAGAGATAAATTTTGCTCCTTTGCCATTTTTATAGAAACAGATGCAAAATCCCCTAAAAATGTTGAGCAGCACAGTGTTCTTCCACATGGCCCAAGTCCACCAAGCATTTTAGCCTCATCTCTAACACCTATTTGTCTTAGCTCAATACGAGTTTTAAATATTGTAGCTAAATCCTTAACTAATTCTCTGAAATCCACTCTTCCATCAGCAGTAAAATAGAATATTACTTTATTATTATCAAATGTATATTCTACATCTATAAGCTTCATGGTTAGTCCATGTTCTTGAATTTTCTTTAAACAAATATCAAAGGCATCTTTTTCCTTATCTTTATTTTTAAAGTGCTTATTGATATCTTCTTCTGTTGCTATTCTTAAAACACTTTTTAAAGGTGCAACTATATCATCTTCACTTATCTCTTTTATTCCAATTACGCATTCTCCAAATTCAATACCTCTTGCAGTTTCAACTACTACATAAGTATCTTTTTGTATATCCATATCTGCTGGATCAAAATAATATATTTTTCCAGCTTTCTTAAATCTAACCCCGACTACTTTTATCATTATTAACCCTCCATAAAGCCCATTAACATTACACGCAATATCATTGCCCAACTAACATTACTTTTAATGTTTTTCCTTGCTTCTTCTATCGTCATTATCATATTATTTAGCTTTCTAAATGACATTTCTTTAGTCAGCTCATTTATATCATCGATTTTATCTCCATTTATTATAAAATCCTTATTTTCAATTTCCTTGTGTATTAATATATCTCTTATAAACCCACCTAAAATATTTAATACTTCTTCCTTATTATCTTTTAACCCAATTAATTTTTCTTCATGTTGTAATATAACTTCAACATTATTCTTATTTAAATCTTTTATTAAATCTATTATTTTACTTCTAAGATCTTTTAAAGTATCATCATTAAAATACCTATCTATTCTTCCTGGAATCCCTTCACTAAATGCAATAGCTGATTTTATTTCATTTTCACTATAATTAAACTCTTTAATTTTTATATATTCATATAATTCTTCCTTAGTTAAAGGAGTCAATTTATAAATTTCACATCTAGATTTTATAGTATCTAAAATTAATTCTAAACTTTCACATAATATTATTATGTAAACCCCTTTTGGTGGTTCTTCTATAGTTTTTAAAAGTGCATTTTGAGCCTGAATAGTTAACTTATTTCCTTCATGTATTATAACTACCTTCTTATCTCCCTCGAAAGGCTTTTTAGATACTTCTTCAATTATATTTCTTACATCATCTACCCCAAAAGAAGCTTTATTACTTCTATAATTTATAATATCAACATATTCTCTATCAAGCTCACCATTTAATATTAACTTGGCTAATATATTGGCTAATTTACTTTTTCCTATGCCATCTTCTCCTGCTATGAGGTGAGCATGAGAAAGAGTATTATTCATGCATCTATTTCTAAAGTTATTAATTAAAATCTCATATCCTATAAATTTTCTCATACCGTCACCTCCTTATTAACTTACTTATACTTTATAAAATTGGTCAACGTCTAAAACAAATACTGTAGCTCCACCAACTTCTACTTCAATTGGATAAGGCATATACATTCCTGAACCACTTCCAATAGTTGTTGGAGCAGGTGTAGAAACCATCTCTTTTCTTCTTTTGCATACATCTTCTATTACCTTAACAACATCTTTAACTACTTCCTTTTCAACTCCTATCATTAAAGTTGTATTACCTGATTTTAAAAAACCTCCAGTTGTAGCTAATTTAGTTACCCTAAAATTCTTATCAGTAAGCTCTTCAATTAAATCCATAGCATCATCATCTTGAACTATAGCCAATACCAACTTCATACCACATACCTCCACTAATAAGTTAATAATTTATTCAATTATATTTTATCATAAATATATAATAATTTACTAAATTTTCTCTTTAAATAATTTATTATATTAAAACCTATAATTATATTCTACTACTTCCACAAATAATTTTTTATTTATAATTACCTCATTGTTAATTTATAAAAGTAAGAGCCCTAATAAATATAATTTAATAATTATTTATTTTTTACTGATTTTATAAATAATATACAAAAATACTATATATTTTTTATCTATATTTCTTTAAAAGTAATTTGCTTATTTAATATAAAAAAGTTACTTGAAATTAAAATTATTTTTCTTATTAAATAACTTAACCTCAAATAACTCTTTTAAATATTATATATAATTTTTTATATTATCATAAATTTCATTGTTTATATCTTCTATAGATCTTAACTTGCCTTCTTTAGTACATTTTATAATCTTCCAATTATATTTATCTGCAACATATAATGAATTATTATAAGAATCAATTAAATATTCTTTATTACTTTCATGTATATCCTTATCTTCTTGTCCAGTAATCTTATTCATTCTATTTTTCATAAGTTCTTGACTTACTTCGGGCTCAACATCTAAAAATATTACTTCATCCGGTCTTGGAATTCCATATATATTAAACTCCAAATCATATAACCATTCAAGAAATTTTTCCTTTTCAGGACTTTCTATCTTAGCTGCTTGATGTACCATATTAGAAGTTGTATATCTATCACTAATTATTATTCCACCATTATTATAAAATTCTCCCCACTTAGTCTTATATGAAGCATATCTATCAGCTGCATAAAAAGTGGATGATATATATGGACTTACATCATTAGGATTTTTTCCAAAGTCACCATTCAAGTACATCTTTACAAGGGCTGAAGAATCACTTTTATAATCAGGGAAAGTAATTTTCATACACTTCTTACCTTCACTAATTAATCTTTGATATAATCTCTCAGATTGAGTTGCCTTTCCGCTAGCATCTGAACCTGATTCTATAATTATTAATTTTCCTTTACCCATCCTTTTTCTTCCTTTCGTTTTTATTAAATAGAATTTCACTCTAAATCTTTTAAATCTAAAATTTTTGGAGCTATAGCCTTTTTAACTTTATTTTTTATACTCTCATATTCTTTACTATTAACATCCATAACATTCATTTTTTGTACACAGTCTTCACAAATGAAACTGTTCATTATTTCAATTCCACTATTTTTACTTTCTTTCTCACATATTATACAATATTTTTTAGGATCTCTCCATATATCTTTACTACTAATATCCATAATACTCTCCTCCCTTTATTAATAAATTCTGTCCTATTATTTACACTCTATACTTGTCTAGTTATAATTTTTTCTAAATTTTTACCTGCACTACTATAATATAATCAAATCAAATATATTAATATTAATATCTTATACTTTTTAATTTTTAAAACAAAAAGTGAGATAGTTTATTACCATCTCACTTTTTATTTATTTATATTGAGTGTTTTATACGAGCTACTAAAGTATCGCTAGGCTCAAAAATGAATTTATATATCTTTCCATGCTTTTTATATATACATAAAAACTTTTTATTCTTATCAAATTTTCTAATGTAATGTATACTACATTTACATTTACTATATTCCTTAGGAACATTAGCTTTGTCTCCAATGTAAATTATATCTTTTATCTTTAAGCTCTCAACATTTTCTTCTACTCTACTATTTATTTTATTAATTATAAGCTTGTCTGATATAACGCAATACTTATATGCCATCTTACACTTTTTAGTTTCTTTAATAAGTACCATTAGCGTTAATACTACTAAAATAACTTCTACCCCTAATTCTTCAGTAATATTCTTTCCAAAAGTCATTTTAGAAAATTGATATATGTATAAAGCTACAGTAATTGTTAATAACGATATAATTATTGCAACAGTTTTCTTACCTTCTTTAATTTCCTTATGCATCATTGGGAACTCCTCTAATAATCTATATTATTTCATATAAGAATATTTTGATTATACTAACTTTCTAAAGCTAATTACAAACCTTGAATTTTGGACTATTAGTTTATCTTGTCCATTATTTAATAAATATATTGCAATATCTTTATAAATCTAACTATTAGACATTATTATTAGATTATTGTGATATAATCTTAATATATAATTCATTGATTAATAGCGAGGTAATATTTATGATTCAAATATACAAAAGTATAAGTGAAACAAATTCATCACTACAAATATTAGATAGCATTGAAAATGGATGTTGGATAAATATAGTTGCTCCTTCCGAAGAAGAGTTAATTTTAATTTCCAAAAAAACTGGAGTTCCCTTAAACTTTTTAAGAGCACCTTTAGATGATGAAGAAACTTCTAGAATTGATTTTGAAGATGGATTTACATTAGTGGTAGTAGATATACCTTTTACCGAAATGGAAGATAATTCCTTAACCTATGATACGTATCCTTTAGCCATTATACATTCTGAGAAAGAAATAATAACTATTTGTCTAAAAAATAGTAGAATAATAACAGATTTTATTAACGGTAGAGTAAAATCATTTTTCTCTTTTAAAAAGTCTAGATTCATTCTTCAAATATTAAATAGAATATCTACATATTATTTAATCTATCTTAGACAAATTGATAAAAAAAGTGTAATGATTGAAAAAAGACTTCATAAATCTATGAAAAATAGGGAGCTTATTCAACTACATTCATTAGAAAAATCTCTTGTTTATTTTTCTACATCTCTTAAAGCAAATGAAGTAACTCTTGAAAAAATGTTGAAACTAGAAATTATGCAAAAATATGAAGATGATCAAGATGTCTTAGAAGATGTAATAATAGAAAATAAGCAGGCCATAGAAATGACTGATATTTATAGTAATATCTTATCTAGTACCATGGATTTCTTTGCTTCTGTAATATCTAATAATCTTAATATTGTAATGAAGGTTTTAGCATCTGTTACTATATTAATGGCTATACCAACTATTATAGGTGGTATATTTGGTATGAATGTTGCATTACCTTTAGAAAATAATCCTAACGGATTCGAAATTATTATGTTCCTTACAATACTTTTAACTGGAGTTACTGCTTTTATATTGTATAAAAAAGATATGTTCAGTTAATATAAATTTAACTTATCTATAAAAATTTAAAAATATCCACATGCAGATTAATTTTTGCTGTGGATATTTTGTTTTTATCTGTGGATAGTTTTTCATTTTTAAAACTGTGAATAAATTAAATTTTATTATTAAAAGTTTTTATAAAAATTTAAAAAACAAAAAAACCTACAAGATTACTTGTAGGTTTTTCTTGGAGGCGCCACCCAGATTTGAACTGGGGAATAAAGGTTTTGCAGACCTCTGCCTTACCACTTGGCTATGGCGCCATACCTGGTGGCTCGACCAGGAATCGAACCAGGGACACGAGGATTTTCAGTCCTCTGCTCTACCGACTGAGCTATCGAGCCACATTACCTAGCAACGTTCTACTCTCCCACACAGTCTCCCGTGCAGTACCATCGACGCTGTAGAGCTTAACTTTCCTGTTCGGAATGGGAAGGAGTGTTTCCTCTACGCCATCATCACTAGATATACTTATTTAATTTTCAAAGAATTTATTCTCTGAAAATTGCATATGAATTATTTTTATTATTGGTCAAGCCCTCGACCTATTAGTATCAGTCAGCTACATACGTTACCGCACTTACACCTCTGACCTATCAACCTTGTGTTCTTCAAGGGGTCTTACTAGCTTATGCTATGGGAAATCTCATCT
>NZ_SMUS01000048.1 GCF_004353185.1 Clostridium cuniculi
TAGTATAAACTACTACAAATAATAATGAACACTTTTTATTTTTTAAAATTATATTTCTTATTTTACTTTTAGGCATTATTGTAATTATAAGTAGAAATACTCTTGCTAATGAAGTTGATATAGTTAAATAATTTGAAAGAGTATATTCTCTAAAATAAAAACTAAGATAATCTATATGCCCAAGTAATATATCTATTACCCAGACTAAATACATTAAACTAATAATAAATACACTATCATTTTTTAATCTACAATACGAAATTAAGCAACTTCCTAAGGCCAATATTGATAATATAAAATTAAATGATTTTATAAATATTAATGAGAATTCTACATATGATATACTTTTATCTAATTTAAAAATAATATTTACAATAAAGCTCAATATTAATGCTAACATACTAATACTTACATATATTAATATTTTATATTTACTACCTATTGATTTTTTATTGTTTATAATGCTCTCTTCCATAACCTTTCTTTTCACCCTTTTACATCCTATATATAGCTTTTTTTACTAATAATTATATTATTTTATTCTAGAAATTAAATAATATCAACAGTTAATATACATAAAGCAAGTTTTTTAGCAAATTTGTCATATTATGATATAAATTCTTCCGTTTATGATTTAAATTCGTAAAAATAAATCATAAGCTATTTTATCTATATCCACTGTACTCACTCCCATCATATACTTATTATCATTTACATGAATAGAACTTTTTCTTTAACTTCTCATGTTCTCTTCAACTGCTTCTGAAACTACGTCACCTGTATTTTATAATATAAAATATATAAATAGAATCCAATGTCCATAACTCTCCCCTAGGGTAAATATTTTACTAAAAAACAAAAAATATTACTGGTATAAATACCAGTAATATTTTTTATCTAATAAATTAATTTATAGTTTTATTTAAAATATCTATTATCCTTTTATCTCTTAATTGAACTGCAACAACTATACAGTTTTCAATATGCTCTTTCAAAATAAGTCTTCCAGCATTATCTAAAACAGAAGTTACTGCTACTAATTGAATTAATAGTAACAATCTCTAATCAATTTCTAATTATTGTTACGCTTATCTATTATATTATCAATAATTATAACTAAAGCTATTATAAAAGGATGATTTTCATAATTTATATCAACATAATAATTATCTGTAAATGATAAAATTTCTTTATCTACAACTGCAATAGCTCTTCCATTATGATTAATTTTATAACTATAATGCCAAAAATCTCCTTCAATTTCAAAATCACCATAATTACTTTCAACAAATATACTATCCTTAAAGAATGTAAACTGTTTTTTTACAGTTCCTATAATATTATCGTTACTATCATATATTTCATAACTAGGCATAAATTTCAGAAGTTTTTCCCTAACCTTATATATCTCATTATTATTTTCTATAACTCTAAACTGTAATCCAAAACTGAAAAATTCCTTATCTATAAAATAAGAATCTTGTCCTTTATCATTTTTAACCCAAAAGTCCTCTTTAATCTTAAATAACTTTGATTTTATATAATATCGCATTAAAATATCCCCCTATATAATTCTACCATCATAAAATATTCATTCCTGTAAATAATAAACATATTTATATATATTATTAATTTAAATCCCTTAATTAATATTACCATATTTAAATAATAAAAATAAATAAAATTTATCTAGGTATCCTAATATTGATAAAAGAGTTAGCTTAATACTAACTCTCTTATAAGTTAAAATTATTGAAATAACTAATATTGAAATTATTACTCCACTAATAGTTTGTATAGTTAATCCATATATACCTGCTATAGCACAAGTCACACCAAAAAGTGGTATCTTAACTAATGTATATGCAATTATTTGAAAGATTCCTCCAATACCTGCTCCAAAAACCCAATTAAACTTTACATTAAATAAAAATTTCTCAATTAATAACCCCATAATGAAAGCCATAATAAATTTAATATATTTCTCTTTCTAATAAAAAACGCCTCTGAGTTAAATCCAAATATTGGATTGACCTCAGAGGCGCATACATATTTTTACATTTAGTTTTTATTTATCATCTTTATATCTATAATTTTTTCTGGTTTAAAATTATCTGATCTCATATATTTAATTAAACTATATCTAAGCCATTGTGCTTCTCTACTATCTTTTATATCCTCAAGTGGTGAAGTACAAACTAATATATTAGACTCATTTACCTTAAATTCATAAATTAATCCTAACAAATGATTTCTTTCGAAATTATCAATCATTTGTACAATTGGATCTATTTTTACATCATCTAAAATTGATAATCGAGAATTCATAACAATGTCCCACCATTGTGGTGTTGAATAAAATTCACATGGAAAATTTTCTAACGCTGGATGTTTTTCATTTATTAATAACCCCATAGTTCCTACTGGAATTGGTTTACCCATACTCTCTGAAATAGATCTAAACATTGGATAGCACCAGAAATCTGTACAATAAGTTCCCTCTATAGAATTTAAAATTTCATCTTCACCTGGATAATATAAAATATTTTTATTATTTGAAATACCATTCAATAACTCATCTAAATTATTTGTAATAAGAATATCTTTATTATCTATTTCTGGTACTATTGGATATACCCATAAATCATAATGATTTGAAATACTTAAAGTGGTACTAGATAATTTTAATATATATTTTTGTGGTATTTTACAATCAGGTAATTCAAAACTTAAACTAGCTAAACTATTAACTCCAATATGAAGTTTATTTATTTGTATTTCTTTATTCCAAACAACTTCTGTATTACTTAAAAGTTCTACTCTTATGATAATATCAGCTTTCATTTCTTTCTTATAATTTGTAAGTTTTATATTGCATTTAAACTCTTCTTTTGAACTCCAGACATATTTTGAAAACTCTCCAAGCAATACACAATCCGAACAGAATTCTCTCCATTCTTCTGATGATATTATTCCTTTATTATCCATAAAAGCATCTAAAATTCCCACTAACGCAGTTCCTTGTCCACTAAAATCTTGTAAATCTAACAATTGAAATCCCGCTAATTCATTGCTTCTAAATGCAGTTTCTAACTCTCCTTTATAACAATCTGCAGCTAATTTTCCAGAAGCTTTAAAATACATATCTGCCTTATCAATTAATCCCTTTTCCTCTAAACGCTCCTTAAATACTTCAAAATTTCTTGCTCTTAATACTCCAGTATATTTATCTATTTCCTTAAAATTAGGGAAAGTTTCATATTGTCCAATTTCATGTGAAATAACTGGAACATTAGGAATAAATTCTTCTGTTTCAGATACAATTACTTCTTTTACACCAGTTCCATATTGAATTTGCTTAACTCCTACTTCACCTGCTGAACCTTTTTCACTTGCTGATGGTCTTATTATTTCATCATAATTGTGATTTGTATTTGGAGCATCTGTTTGAATATGACCTTGTGGTGCATCACACATTGCATATGAACCTCTGTATAATCTATCTCCAGAAAAACGAACTCCACTAAAGAAATCATCCTCTTCTAAAATACATGGAGCCCATTGGAAATTGTTACATCCTTGTACATAAAGATGTCTATTATCATATTCTTTATATCCCTTAAGAATAGAATTTAAAGTTTCCTTACTCCCCCATAATTCATTACCTAAAGACATCATAACAAAAGAAGGATGATTACCAAATTCATCTAACATTCTATATCCTTCTTCAATTAAATAAGCTTGCATTGCTGCATCATGATTTTCATCATCTTCTGTAGTTATTGTTCCCCAGAAAGGTAATTCTGGCTCCATATAAATACCAAGCATATCAGCTGCTTCAAAGGCTGCCTTAGGTGGACAACATGTATGGAATCTATAATGATTAATACCATATTCCTTTGCCGTCTTTAAAACTTTTATCCAACTTTCTATATCTGTTGGTGCATAGCCTGTAAGTGGAAAGATTAGTCCATCATGTTTTCCCCTAAGAAATGTTTCTTTTCCATTTATCAAAAATTTCTTTTCATTAGTTTTAAAAGAAATCATTCCAAAGGAATATATATCTTCATTTAAAATTTGCTTATCTTTTTCAATTCTAATTTGCATTTTATAAGTATGTGGGTTATATTCACTCCAAAGCTCTACATCATCACTCATAAAATACTTAACTTCAAAAAAATTATTATTTATTTTGTAACTTTGTTTCTCAAATCTTTTATTATAATCAAATGCTATTAAATAAATTTTATCTATTTTATTACCTAATATATTTCCTTTTACAGTAACAGTTTTATCTTCTATGTTAGGATAAAACTTAACATTAGACAATCTTGTCTTATTAGTAATATTTATTGAAATTTCTCCTGTTATACCGTTCCAATTTGTTTGAGTATCTGGTGAAGTCATATGTCCACCTTTTGTTGGATATGAAGTATTATCAACCATTATTGTTATCTTATGTTTATTTTTAGTTATATAAGAAGTAATATCATAATGATGTGAAGTACATAAACTGTTATAAGTACCTACATATTGATCATCTATCCAAAGATGAGTTACTCTTGTTCTTTCCATAACTAATTCTATATAGCTATCACTATAATTCTCTGTAAATTCTATGTCTTTAGAAAACCATGCAAAACCTTCAAATTTATATAAATCAGTAAGAAAACCTACTTCTTTAGCTGTATTTATTTCTCCCTTCTTTGCTTCTGATGATGTTGTTGGCAAAATAATTGTATCATTTAACTCTTTTTTAAATAATTCGCTATTAATTCCTGTTTTATCGCTATCTAATTGAAAGTTCCATTCACCATGCAAATTTATTTTTATCATTTCTATTCCCATCCCTCTATATAAAGTTAAACTTTAAAACAAAGCATCATTTTTTACTTAAATAACTATTAGATTTTAATAGTTATTTTATTATAATATTTATTTATTTATTTAAATACCCTAAAAATATTATATAAATTATAGTATTTTTTATATAAAAAAGCACCTTCTATAAATTTAGAATTTGCCTAAATAATAGAAAGTGCTATTTATATTAATCTCTTTTCAAGATAAGGTTCCTATATTTTAGTAGAATTATCAGATATAACTACTAAAAACTTTTTTAATAAAGATTTTATTATTCATTATAAGTATTAAGAAGCTCTAATATCTTTATATATTTTTACCCATTTCATAGGCCTGTAAAAATAATTTAGTATCTTTTATTTCTCCCTTATTCCATACTCCTGTTCCATAAATAATTCCTTTTTCCTTTGCTCCATGAAGGCAATCTTCTGTAAATCCTCGAATTCCTTCTACTGTACGTTCAAGCATATTTTTATTTGTATCAGCAGCAGTAATAATATAATAAAAATCTTTATTAGAAATTTCAGTATATCTTGGAACAGTTCTATCAATAAGAGTCTTTAACTGTCCATCCATAGAATAAAAATATACAGGAGTTGCTAAAACAATAATATCAGCTAAAATCATTTTATCAAGAATCTCTTTCATATCATCATTCTGCACACATTTGTGAGTTGAATTACATACTCCACATCCTGTACAGTAGTTTATTTTTTTCTGTGCTATAAAAATTTTTTCAACATTATGACATGTCTCTTTTGCACCTTTCATAAATTCATCACAAAGTAAATCTGAATTTCCACCTTTTCGTGGACTTGAAGATAGAATTAATACTTTTTTACTCATTTTAACACCCCATAAATTATTTTATTTTAATTTTAAATATTCCCATCATAAACTGGCTCACACCATGCATTTGAAGCACCTTCAGCTGGAACTGCAATTTACTTTTCTTTCATATTTTCTACTGCATTATTTACACATCTTAAAGCATTTAAACTTCTTGGATAACCTATAAATGGTAAACATTGAGATATAATCTTTATTAAAAATTCTTTATCATTTCCAAGTCTTATATTTGCTAATACATGACTAATAAGCTGTATTTCACATCCACCTTGTGCTGAAAGAAAACAAAATGTAATCATTTCTCTTTCTTTATGATTAAGACATGTTCTTGTATAATAATCTCCAAAGCAATTCTCTGCAAGCCAGTAATTTATATGTCTTGATTCTTCTGGTCCTGATTTATAAAACTCCTTCATTTCTTCCCCAAAAATATCTACTTGAGCTTGAATTCCTTTTTCTAATCTATTTTCTTTATTGGTAGTAGATTGATTATCTAAGGGAAGTTTAACCCCTTCTTTTTCAAAAATATCATTAGTAACTTTAAGAAATGGACGTATTCTCCCAATACCAAGATAAGCAACTGACTGATATACAATCTCTTTCACTTCCACTGGAGTAACACCCAACTTAAGTGCAACTGGAAGCATTACTTTAAATTCATCTATTCCTTGACATCCAATTAATGTGGCTAAAATTGCCATGATTCTTGTCCTATCTTCTAAATCATTTTGTTTTATAACCTCATCAAATACAAAGTTATAAAATAACTCACTAAACTCAGGATCATTTTCTAAAAGCTTAGATTCATCCCCTGGAAACATTATCTCATTATACATTTTTGAAAATTCTCTTGTAACCATTTTTTATCCTCCATAATATATTCTTGTAGAAACTATCTTAATTCATATAATACCTCTACACTTCATACTAAGTCCAATACTCTCTTTCTATAATTTTTAATACTTACAAGGCATTATATCTAATTGAATTTTTTATTTTTTCAATAAACTTTGATGTAGCTGAAGAAAAGATTTGATGCTTTTTCCAAACAACAACTATCCCTGTTTCTAATTTAGGTAAAAATGGTTTAAAACAAAGATTTGTTTCATCATTAAAATTAATTAATTTATCTAAGGTAATTGCATATCCCAGTCCTTCCTCCACCATAACCGCAGCATTAAAAATAAGATTATAAGTTGCAATAATATTTAACTTAACATAATCTTCACCAAACCAATTAAAAATCTCATTTTGAACAATTGAACGTCTTGTATTAATTAGAGGTTTATCAATTAAATCATTTGCTGTTACATAATCTTTAGTAGCTAATAAATCATTCTTACGCATCAATACACCCCAAACCTCTTTTTCTTTTAAACGCACAAAATCATATTTTGAAATATCTACTGGCTCTGTTAAAAGACCAATATCAATTAAACCTTTATCTATTTTTTCTTTTATATCATCAGCATTCCCACTATAAAGGTTATATTTAACTTGTGGATACTCATCATAAAATTCCTTCATTATTTTAGCAAGATTATGCATAGAGTTTGTTTCTCCACTACCAATAAATATTTCACCTTCAATTAAATCACCATCTTGTAAAAATTCTTTTTCAGTTTTTTCTGCTAAATCAACGATTTCCTCAGCTCTTCTTCTTAAAAGCATTCCTTTTTCAGTTAAAGTAATTTTATTTTTCCCTCTTATAAAAAGCTGAGCATCTAATTCATCCTCTAACTGTATTAATTGTCTTGATAATGTTGGTTGTGTAATGTTTAACATTTTAGCAGCCTTTGTAATATTAGCTTCTCTTGCAACTGCTAAAAAATATCTTAAAACTCTAAGCTCCATATTATCACCTCTTCTGCTCTTCAATTATACTTTATTTATGATTTTCTTCTTCTAGATTATTACTTTTATTAACTTGTACATATTTTTCTAATAATTCTAGTATAACTATTGGAGTTAACTTTAAGTCAATAATCTTTTAAAAAAATATTACATAAATTATAGTATTTATTGGATTTATGTTTTTTATAGTTTATATCATTTACGAGGATATTAATTAAGATAATAAATCTTTTATTATTATATTTTCTAATAAAAAAAAGAAATCTTAGCTATTTTTCACTAAGACTTCTTCCCTATTAAATCCTCTATCTTTCATGTACTTTAGTTGCTTCATATAAACTATATATAAGCAATATACTACTAACTAATATTAATATTAGTCCCATATAAAAATAACAAGTAAGATAATTTGAATCTGTTCCTGCAATTTCAAATACACCTTTCATAAAACTTCTAAATACCATAATAGATATACCATAATTTAAGATTGATTTCCCTATATAAAATGACTTTAATTTACTAATATTCTTATTAATTAAAATAAATATACTAACTATTATCCCTGTAACTAATGGATATATAAACATATAAGTCATATAATTTGAAGTAACATTATGAGAAAAGATTGAATATATATAATTTAATAAAATAAGAAAAATTGTAACAATAAAATAACTTATAATTGATTTTTTAGTATCCGATATAGACAATATCACTTACACTCCTTTCCCCAATACTTCTACCACTAGTAGGATTATTGATTACCTCTCCATTAAAATACATAGTTGATGATCCACCACCATCTAAATTATATGCAGTAGTACAATTATATTCCTTCATTACTTGCGCTAATTCATATAATGATAATCCCTCTGATTCTGAAGTACGTCCATCTGCAACTATAACAATATAATGTAATTCATCTACTTGACCAATAGCCGTTCTTGGATTGCTAGTTTTAGCTTGTGACACTTCATCATTTTTACCTACTACAACCTCTCCCTCTTCTATTAATGCAGGTCCAAAAGATAATACTTGCCACGCTCCTTCATTTAATAATTCATTAGCAGTTACTTGTGATTCATTTACAATAGAAAAATTACCATCATTATCAATTACTAAAGCATCATTATCTTCATTAGCTGTCTCCCTATATAAAACTCCATTTCTTATAACATAACCATAGTCTCTAAACCCATAATAATCTCCATTAATTGCAAATATAGCATTATTATTTTGTGCCATTACCGATGTAGTTTCTTTTATATTTCTTCCATAAGTATCATTTGCAAGAGCAGTCTTTAGATATTTTGAATCACTTAGAGAAATATCTGCAACATAATAAGTAGTATCATTAGCTCTTTCAGTAGTAATTTTAATTGAAATATTTTCATCTTCATATGAATTATCAGTAATAGTTGCCACAGATGAATTATTAATATCATCTTCTTCATTTTCCTCTGAACTATCATCCATATCGTTATTGTTTAAAATTTCTTCATTTTTATTTGAATTACTTGTTAAATTAGATTTATGAGGTATAACAAATGTATCTAATATTACAAATATAGAGTAACTAATTAAAAGTATATAAAATATAAAATTAATTACTCTAAATCTTGCTTTTAATTTCTGCATTTTTATTAATTCCTCCCATTTGAAAATATAAATCTACTTTGAATCTGATAACTTAAAATAAATAAGCTACCATCTACAATTATTTTTATTAAAATTATAGGAATTGCTAAGAATGAAAGAAGTGTAACACCTAAATAACTACATAACATTATACTTATAAACAATACTATGTATTTTAAACTTTCATCTATAGTTTTACTTTCACTAGAAAATACCCAAAGTTTATTTACTACAAAATTAAATGTGCCTGAGATAATTCTAGCAAGAATAGTTGCTACTAAAATCTCATATCCTAAACTCATATGCAAAATATAAATTAACCCTGTAAAAACTCCAATATCAAGTGCACTACTTAGTAATGATGATAAAGAAAGCTTTAGTATATTAAAATATATTTTGATTGAATCACTAATTGGATTAAAATGAGATGATTTATTATTTTCAATATATACTGTAGTTATTTCTTCATAAATAAATTGTACATTATCTCTTGCCATTTTCATTAACATATTCATTTCATACTCATACCTATCACCTTCAATACTTAGACATTTATTAAATAAATTTTTTGGAATTCCTCTCAATCCTGTTTGGGTATCACGACAATTTTTATGAGCTACCAATAAAAAAATTAGAGATGTAATTTTATTACCAAGTCTACTTTTAAGTGGAATATTCTTCTTATTAAAATCTCTAACTCCTAAAATTAATGCATTAGGATTTTTATCTATGCAATCTCCTATTTTAATTATATCCTTAGGTAAATGTTGCCCATCTGCATCTGCTGTAACTATACCTTTACACTCTTTATAGTTCTCCATTATATATTTAATTCCAGTTTTTAACGCAGCTCCCTTTCCCAAATTTATTTCATGATTAATAACTTTAACTCTAGATTTACTCTTTATAATTTCAAATATATAATTAAAGCATTTATCACTACCATCATTAACTACAACTATAGGAATTTTCAAAAAGATCAATTCATCAATTAATCTAATTAGTTTATCATCTGGATTATACGCTGGTATTAAAATTACATTTTCCATTTTCTCACTCCTTATAATTATAATTTAGTATAAAATAATCATATCTTATGGCTAGATTATAATTTATAAAGCTTAAATTTATCTTAAAGATTTATATAAAAATATACTTACCTTAAATCAATCCACAAAATACTTTAACCAGAAAATAAAATTAATATCTTTAATAAAGAATTATAAATAAAAAAGGCTGAAATCTAGATTTTCTCTATCTTTCAACCTTTGGAAATTTATACTACTAAAAATTTATTATTAAATTATATTATTTAAATTTTATTTTCTTTTACTTGTTTTCTTTTTCTAACTGGTACAAATTCTGATGTCGTATCATTTGGATCTATATATGTGTAATCTCCATTACTATCCTTTTTAAGTCCTAATGATGCCATTTTCTTTTTAGTATTTCTTTGTTTTGTTACCACTTTAATCACCTCCATATTTATATTTACCTGTAAAATAGACTCTTATTCTTACAGCTTTTATACAATCTTATTTTTTGTGATTTTATAGAAAATTTTAAATAACTCTCTTGTTATTTACAACACATAAAAATTATAAATATAGCTTATCCTAAACATAGAAACATTTAAAATTAAAATTACTTAGAGGTATATACTATGAAAGAATTTAAAGCAATCAAAACTTATACTACCTTCTCACGAAATGTTCAAATAATGGTTTTAAGTGAGCTAGCCTTAGCTTTTGCCTTTGGCATATATAGTTTCTTACAAATTCTTTATTTAAATGATATTAATATTCCTTCAGATCAAATAGGAGTTATTTTTTCTATAGGTTCATTATTTTCAATGGTTGGATTTTTCTTAGGCCCCTTTATGAGTATATTAGGCAGAAAAACTATTTTGCTAATTGGTTGCCTTTTAAGTGCGTTAGGTATAGGTTCTTATATTTTATTTACAAACTTTTTTTTACTTTTAATTTCTCAAATTTTAATTAATATAGGATTATGTTTTATACAAGTTACAGAACTTCAATTATTATACTCATATACAACTCCTGATAAAGAATGCTGTGCTTATAGTTATAAATCTTCAGTTAACTTTATCGCATCAACCCTTGGAGGCTTGGTTGCAGGAAATATAAATAAATTTCCACTATTTAAAGACATAGGATATAGAAAATTATTCTTTTTATCCGTAATTTTAATCCTTTTTGCCTTTACTTTAAGATTATTTTTACTTCCTAGAGATAAAAGGATTAAAGCCCATAATGGAATGATGAAAAACTCAATAAATAATACTATATCTTTATTAAAATCACATAAATCTATGCGTATTTTTGCAATCTTCCTTTTTATAATAGCTATAGGTGGAAGTGCTGTTTGGCCCTATAATAACTTAATTTTAAAAAACCAATTTGTTTTAAGTAATACATATATATCAATAATAAATTTTATTATAACCACATTAAATATGACCGGAATTTTAATTATGCCAACTATAATCGAAAAATTTAGTATAAAAACATTTGAGGTTGTGTCTTTAATCTCTCTAGCTACAAGTATGCTTCTATTAAGTTTTAATCTTTCAAAAATATTTTTTATTATTATGCTGATAAGTAGAGCTGCTTTTGCTTGCCTTGTTGGTTCTTCTTTAGATAGCTCTATGATGAGTCATATTGAACTTGATAATAGAGATGTTTTTGCTGGAGTAAAACTCTTAGTTAATAGTATAGCTTGTGCTATAGGAAACTTCATTGGTGGATTTATTATTGAAAATATTAATTTTAGAGGGATTTACATCTATGGATTTTGTGTATTAATTATAGTAATTACTTTCTTCTATATAAAGGTCTCTAAATTATTTGACCCCTCTATTATTATTGAAAGATATCATAGAAACTGTAAGTGCCGCTTACACCATAAATATATAGAACGTAAAAGATAATTAATCTTTTTAAGCCACTAAGAATTTTATTTCCTAGTGGCTTAATCTTTAATATTTATTCTAATCCTTTGCATATTGGAATTAAAGTCAATAATGCAATAATTCCTATTAATCCTACTATAATTCCTATTACCATCTTACCCCATACCATAGTGAAACACATTCCAATACCAAAGGCTAATGCCCCAATAATTGCTATAAATACAGTAAGTATAGCTTTGCCTGTAATTTTAATGGGTTCCTTACCTTCCATTCTTCTCCAAACAAATACTGTTATAAGTGCAAATACAATACCAATTCCACCGACTACAATACCTTGTTCAAATGAATTCCATTCTGGAAGTAAAGACATGCACATTCCTAGTGCAAAAAATATACAACTAATAGTTCCTAAAATCATTGCTACAAAATTACTTTTTTTCATTAAATATTCCTCCTAATTTTTATTATCCCTTTTTGATTCCTCTAAAAAAGATTTTATAAATCTATTTTCAATTTTCTTATGTGTATTAACTACTGTACTTTCAATCTTTTTATAAATTGCTATTACATCATTTGATATTCTTCCTGTTTTAATTGAATAACCGGTACTACTATTTTCATCTTTTTGCAAAAAGGTATCTATAAAACCTTTTTCAATATTTTTATAACGTTTAACAATACCCTTACCTATTTTGCCTTGTTTTAATTTGTATTCCTTCACTCCAAACTCTCCTATCCCTAAATGATGTCTTAATTTTAACTTTTTATTGTTTAAGTTTTACTTAAGTTTTGTTTGTAAATTATTAAATCTTATTTTTATCGCACAAAAAATTTTACATAAAAATAACTCTAGCTAAAGCTAGAGCTAATTGATATTATTTTTAATATTTTATTGATTTAATTACATATATTCCATAAAAATTTTAGCAATAATTTATATTAATACTCAATTACTACATTAAGAAAATTATCTACATCTACTGCCTTTTCAATTGCTTCTGAAATCTTTTCTAATGGAAACTTATTATTTTAATAGAATATTTCTTTTTCCATTATAAATTGCTGCTTTCATTATTATTTTCCTTTCTCATGCATTTATTATTACCAAGTAATCGGCAACCTTTTTCACATATTATATATATTTCTTCATATTTATCATTTATCAACGGTTCTACAATTTTTTCTCTTTTATTTGTCATAATTCTATAAATAAAATATGGTGATATCCATCCTGTAAAGCCTGGAATCGCTAATAATACACATAACCAAACGATTGGTGGGTTATTTACAGCTGCAAATGTAGACCCTGTTATAAACATAGTTCCTAGAATGCCAATAATTATTGAAATAACTATTGCTTTAGATGTTTTTGAACGTTCTAGTTCATTTATTTGTTTCAAGCAATCCTCAAAATGCCTTTGCAATCTAGTCAGCTCTACTTTATTGACAATTCTTCTATCTCTTTTTAAATAAATTATACTTTTCTCTTTTTCAATTAACTGTTTTCTATTTTCATCTAACTTCCACCCAAAATTTTTATATCCATCTATGTACATAGATACTTTATCTTTGCTTACAAGTATTTGTTTATACTCATATCCTTCATATAATCTATCATTTTTAATTATTTCATTCATATTTCTCCAACACTTTCCTTATCTCTATTAAAATCTATTACAGGAAACCTAACAGTAAATATTGAACCATTTCCTAGTTCACTTTCTACAGATAATGTTCCATTCATCATCTCAATTATCCGATAAGCAATGGCCAATCCTAATCCATTTCCTTCTGTAGCATGTGAAGTATCCCCTTGATAGAATTTATCGAAAATATGCTTAATTGTTTCTTTTGACATTCCACATCCATTATCTTTAATACTTACTATAACACTATCATATTCCATTGTCTGTTTAAGTAATATTTTACCTTTAGATTGTGTAAATTTTATAGCATTGGATAATAAATTTGTCCATACCAATTCTAAAAGGCTCTCATCAGCTTCTATTATTGCAAAATCATCCATTTCAACCTCAAATTGAATATTCTTTTTTTCCAATTGACTTTCAAATTGCAAGATACATTTACAAAGTTGATCACAAAGATTAAATTTATATATCAATGGCTTAATATTTTGATTTTCTAACTTATTCAACTTTAACATGTTAGTAATTAAAGTTGATAATTTTTTAGAAGATTCAATAATAATTGAAATATACTCTAATCTTTCCTCTTCACTTAATTCAGTCCCTTGTAATAGTTCTGCTGAATTTTGGATAACTGCAATTGGCGTCTTAATTTCATGAGAAACGTTAGAGAAAAAATCTGTTTTTAAAGTTTCTATACTACCTAGTTCTTCTACCATTCTATTAAAATCCATTATCATTATATCTAAGTAATCAAGTTTTTCTGGAGTATGTATTGGTGATAAATAAACTGAAAAATCTCCATTTGCTACTAACCTTGCGGCTTTAGCCATTTGCTTCATAGGTTTTTCATAACTTTTACGTATCTGCCATCTTGTAAATAATGTAAATCCTCCAGCTACAATCATCCAATAAGAAATAACTATTATTTTTTTAAAAAAATTATTTATATTAAAGATATGAAGTGCTTCTATAATTATATAGTGAATACCTGCCATTACTAGTAATACAAAAAAAGTTATAAGAAAGATTGACACTGGAAAATGTGATTGCTTTACTTTATATTTATTTTCTCCTTCATAGTTCATTATTTTAATACCGCCTTGTATCCAAGTCCTCTAACAGTTTTTATTTCAAATCCATCACAAAATGAAAATTTATCGCGAAGTTTTGTAATATAAACATCAACTGCACGAAGACTTGTTTCAGTTTCAAGACCCCAAAATTCATCCATAAGCTGTGCTCTAGTAAATGTTTTATTTGGATAAGAAAGTAATTTGTAAATTATATTAAATTCTCTAGTTGTCGTTGCTATCTCCATTCCATCACTTATTGCAGCCACAGCATCTCCATCTAAAATTAAATTTCCTACAGTTAGTTTTCTTTCCATTTCTATATTTGCCCTTCTCAAAATTGCCTTCACTCTCATCAAAAGTTCATCTAATTCAATTGGTTTTACCATATAATCATCAATTCCTAACTGAAAACCTATTTTCTTTGATGTAATATCATCCTTTGCAGACATAAAAAGAATAGGTATTGTTTTATTTATTTCTCTTATTGATTTCACAAATTCAAATCCATCAATTTCTTTCATCATAATATCTGAAATAATAAGCTCAAATCTTTTATTATATATTTCATTATAAGCTTCTTCTGCACCCAGACATCCCTTAGCTGTAAATCCGTTATTATTAAGATATGAACAGACTATTTTATTCAAAGCTAAATCATCTTCTACTACTAAAATATGAATCATAGTTTACTCCTCTTATTTAATCTTTTTGTAATTATAACATAGGATTGTTTAAGAATTGTTAAAGTCAAAACTTAAAAATAATTTAAGGGAAGCCTAAATGACTTCCCTTAAAACTTATATATTATAAATTTATATATTTCATTTTTAATTAATATTTCTTGTTTACTACGTAATTCTAATATCTTTATTATTTAATCTCTTATCTACAATCTCCTTAAATACCTTATATATTACAGAAAATATAGGTATACCTAATAATATTCCTATAAGACCAAATGTATTTCCTCCAATAACCATAGCTAATATTACCCATATTGGTGGTAATCCTATTGATCCTCCTACAACTTTAGGATAAATTAAATTACCCTCTATTTGCTGAAGTACAATTATAAATATTACGAACCAAATGGCTTGCATTGGATCTATTATTAAAATTATAAAAGCTGAAGGTATAGTGCCTATAAAGGCTCCAAAAATAGGTATTAAAGCTGTTACTGATATTATAACACTTATAAGTAATGCATAAGGCATTCTTAATATAATCATTCCTATGAAGCATAAAACTCCTATAATAATTGCCTCTATAAATTGTCCTCCAATATAGTTAGAAAAAGCTTCATTTGATATTTTTCCTAAATACATTACTTTATCAGCAAATTTCTTTCCACTAAAGGCATATAAAACCTTTTTCATTCCTAATTGTAATTTTTCTTTATTTAGTAACATATATATTGCAAAAAATATAGAAATAATAAAATTAAATAATCCACTAGTAAAACCTAAAGTAATATTTACTACACCTGATAAAGATGATGCTAATATTTGTCCAGTAAACTGAAGAACTTCTTTCCAAGCAGATAGGAAGTTATTCCATATAGTGTTTAATATTTCTGTATGACTAACATACTTACTTATTAATATTTCAAATGATTTCATATATGATGGTACTGCATCAGTTAATGTAGATATACTATCAATAAGCTGTGGAATTATAAAGCTTATTAATCCTAAAATTACTACAAATACAACTATAAAAGTTAAAGCCACTGATAATGGTCTTTTAAGTTTTGAATACTTTATATATTTTTTATTATCTAAAAAACTAAATATTTTTTCCTCAAAAATTACCATAATTAAATTTAATACAAAGGCTATTGCTATTCCTATTATAAATGGTGAAATTATTCCTATTATATTTCCGGCACCAGAAATAAGATTTTTAAAATTAAAAATTACATAAGCTAAAATTATTACGTATGTAACTATTCCCCAATATTCCTTAAATTTATCTCCTAAAAAGTTTTTCAAACTTTAATTCTCCTTTCTTACTATGATATTTTTTCATAATTCTAATTAATGGATATTATACACTATTTCTTATGTTAATTAAACCATTTATTTCATTATTAAATATAAAGAAAAAGAAATATTAGTTTAAAAATAAAACAACTAAGATTTCTTCTATACATATGTTAAATGTCATTTTACTTTAGATATTTAATATATTTCTATTACTATATATTTTTCTTTTCCTCGCTACCTCTTGTAAAAACTAACGCTATTATAATTGCGCATAATCCAGCAAATAACTTACTTAATATAACTGGAATTATCATTTTTGATTCAACACCAGCTGTAAATCCTAAATGAGCCCCTAAAGTTGATGTAGCTGAAACTAACCATGCTACATTTACTATTTTACCTTTATTATTCATATCTTTTAACATTTTAAAAACAGGAATACTATTTGCTAATGAAAAAATTATCCCTGCAACACTTGTAGAATCCAACCCTATATATTTTCCTAATTTTCTAAGAGGTTTGTCCAATAAATTGATTATTAATGTTAACATAGGAAATGTTCCCAATAAAACTATTCCAATATTTATTACTACATTCATTCCTTCATTAATTGGTGCCATTCCTTTTATTAATACTACTCCAGTTAAGCTCTCAAAAGCAGCAGCCGCTAATCCAATTGTGCTAATCCACATAATAAATTTTCCAAAATATAATACTCCTTTTATCATTATAGCTTGGAAAAATTTTAATCCTAAAATTAATATTAGTGAAATTAAAATAATAGGAATAATATTTATTAAAAGTATCCTTATATTTATTTTCATTGTTAATCCCCCAATAATTGATCCTAGGGGTATGGTTGATAATCCTATTAATAATCCTTTTGCAAAAAACTCTTTATCATTTTCTTCTATTAATCCTAATGCAACAGGAATTGAAAATACTATAGTACATCCCAACATAGATGCAACTATTAATCCAGAGAATAAAGCAATTTCTTTATTTTCCCCTAATGATAAAGCTAATTGATACCCACCCATATCATTAGCTAAAATTGAAGCAAACATTGCTGGATCTGCCCCTAAAAACTTGTAAAAAGGTATTATTATTGGACCTAAAACATTAGATATTACAGGTGATAAACTAACTATACCAACCATACTAAGAGCTAGAGGCCCCATTGAATTAAGTCCCTCTTCAAACTTTTGACCTAACCCAAATTTATTTTTAAGTAATCTGTCAATAGCTCCAATAAGTATACCTATTGCCATTAACCATATTATAATTTTGTCAAATGTCATATCTTAACTCGTCTCCCATTATCTATTTTGTATTCCTTAAAATTATAACATGTAATTTATTTTTTTCTATAATAATTGTTTTATAATATTATTCATTGCCTCTTCAACAATTTTTCTTTCCGTTGCTAAGTTTATTCTTATATGCCCTTTCCCAGGTTCTCCAAACCATGAGCCATAATCAACAGCTAAATTACATTTGTCTTGAAAAAAGTTTTTAATATCTTTTTCATTTATATAATAGCTGAAATCATACCATGCTAAATATGTTCCTTCTAATGGTGAAATAACTACATGTGGTAAATGCATTGATAAAATTTCTTTAGTATACTCATAGTTTTCTTTAATTTTAGCCAAAATTTCATTTAACCATTCTTCCCCATAACGATAAGCTGCTTCAACAGCTATATAGCCAAATATATTTCCACAATCTCCACCTATTGATTTAAAATATTCATCAAACCTTTCTCTTATTTTATTATCAGGAATAATTACAAATGAATTTTGACATGAAGCAAGATTGAAAGTTTTTGTTGCCGCTGTAAGTGTTACAAGTATATTATCATAATCCCCTACAGTTGCCGCTGGAATTTGTTTTTTATCACCAATTATTATATCTTGATGTATCTCATCAGCTAATACAAAAACATTATTAGCCTTACATATATCTAATACCTTTTTTAGTTCTTCTTTTGTCCATACTCTTCCCACAGGATTATGAGGAGAAGAAAGAATAAATAACTTCACTTTATTCTCAATAATATCCCTTTCAAAACTTTCAAAATCAATAGTATATATTCCATTATTATTTTTTAAATTATTAAATATAAGCTTTCTATTATTTTCTTCTATAGCATGATGAAATGGATAATATACAGGTCCCATTACAATACAACTATCTCCAGGATTGGTAAGAATATTAATAAACCAAAATAATGCTGGTACTACTCCAGGAGAAAACCTAATCCATTCTCTTTTAATATCATAACCATGCTTTTCTCTCTCCCAATTTATAAAAGCTTCATAATAGGAATCAGGTATCATATGATAACCAAATATTCCATGCTCTACTCTTTCCTTTAATGCATCTATTACTGGCTGTGGAGTTTTAAAATCCATATCTGCTACCCACATAGCAATTAAATCTTCATTTCCAAATCTCTCTCTTAATCCATCCCACTTTAAACAGTCACTTCCAATCCTATTTTCTAATCCACACTTTACTAATCTATTCATATCTTTACCTTCTTTCAACTTCAAATTTTACTCTAATACACTTTTTAAATCATTTATTAAATCATCAATATTCTCTATTCCAATTGAAAGTCTTATTAAATATTCATCTATACCTAATTTCCTTTTTATTTCTTCTGGCATTTCTGAATGAGTTTGTGTAAAGGGATAAGTTATTAATGTTTCTACCCCACCTAAACTTTCGGCAAAACTAATTACCTTTAAATTAGATAATAAATTTTCAACATATTTTTTATCTTTAACCCTAAAAGAAATCATTCCTCCAAAGCCACTACTCTGCTCTTTATTAACTTCATATCCCTTATGATTGTTTAATCCTACATAGTACACCTTTTCTACATTTTCATTACATTCTAACCATTTAGCAATCTTAAGTGCATTTTCTTGTATTCTATCCATTCTTATATGAAGAGTTTTTACTCCTCTAAGCAGTAGCCATGAATCAAAAGGTGATAATATAGCACCAGTTGATTTTTGCATGAATCTCAATTTTTCAATTATTTCTTCATTATTAGATATAGCAAATCCAGCTAATACATCATTATGTCCTCCAAGATACTTTGTTCCACTATGAACCACTATATCTGCTCCTAATTCCAATGGTCTTTGATAATATGGAGTTAAAAATGTATTGTCCACTATACTAATAATATTTTTAGCTTTACATATGTCACTAATTGCTTTAATATCTGTTACTCTCATCAATGGATTTGATGGAGTTTCAATTATTATTCCTTTTGTATTACTCCTTATAGCATCTTTAACTTTGTTTATATCGCTTGTATCTATAAATGAAGCCTCTATATTATAAACACTATAAACTTCATCAAATAATCTAAATGTACCTCCATATAAATCCTCTGACAATATTACATGATCTCCAGACTTAAACAAATGTACACAAGCTGTTAATGCTGCCATTCCACATGAAAAAGCTAAAGCTTCTTTTCCATTTTCAAGTAAAGCAATAGTTTTTTCTGTTTCTTCCCTAGTTGGATTTTGAAGTCTTGAATAATCATATCCAGTACTTTCATTCAATCCATTATGTTTAAAAGTTGCGGAAAGATAAAGAGGATAACTAATAGCTCCTGTTGACTTATCTCCTTTTCTAGCTCCTGATACAGCATATGTTTCAAAAGAATATATTAATTTATTTCCCATAACAATCTTCCTCCTAAATTACATTCTTACTTCAATTTAAATTAATTAATCATAAATTTTCATACAAAAAACCACCTCTAAAAGATATTAGAAGTGGTTTAGTATATAAATACTTGCTTTCTTCACTTATCTCTCAGTTATCCTGTAGGATTTAGCACCACATTAACATAGTTAGTATTTTATGATTGAAATCCTAAATGACCTCTTTCAATCTCACTAGTAACTAATAACTGTTAATAGGTTGCTGGGCTTCATAGGGCCAGTCCCTCCACCACTCTTAATAAGCTATTTTATATATTTATTTTTTATAAATTTACTACAAAAAATATCATACAAATTTAGTTAATATAAACTTTAAAATACTATAATTTGTATAAATCTGTTGATAAATATCTCTCTCCTGTATCTGGTAGTAATACTACTATATTCTTACCCTTATTTTCTGGCCTTTTAGCTAATTCTGTAGCTGCAAAAGCTGCTGCCCCTGATGAAATTCCTACTAATAATCCCTCTGTTTTTGCTAAAGCTCTTGAAGTTTCAAAAGCTTCTTCATTTTTTACAGTTATTACTTCATCAATTATATTTACATTTAAATTATATGGTATGAAACCTGCTCCTATTCCTTGAATCTTATGTGCCCCTGGTTTCCCACCTGATATAACTGGAGAGCTTGCTGGCTCAACTGCAACAATTTTAATATTTGGATTTTTTGCTTTTAATCCTTCTCCAACTCCAGTTACTGTTCCTCCTGTTCCTACTCCTGCTACAAAAATATCAACCTCTCCATCAGTATCTCGCCATATTTCTTCTGCAGTTGTTAATTTATGAATTAATGGATTTGACGGATTTTCAAATTGTTGTAATATTATAGAATTAGGAATTTCATTACTTAATTCTATGGCCTTACTTATTGCTCCCTTCATCCCTTCTCTACCTGGAGTCAATACAAGTTCAACTCCACGAGCTTTAAGTAAGTTCACTCTTTCAATACTCATTGTTTCAGGCATAGTTAATATTAATCTATATCCTTTTGCTGCAGCTACTAAAGAAAGAGCTATTCCTGTATTTCCACTTGTTGGTTCAATTATTACAGAATCATCTTTTAATAACCCCTTTTCTTCAGCATCTTTAATCATTGCAAATCCAATTCTATCTTTAACACTTCCAGCTGGATTAAAATACTCAAGTTTTGCTATGATTGTTCCTTCAAAATTATTTTCAGCTTTATACTTATTAAGTTGCAATAATGGTGTATTCCCTATTAACTCTACTAAGTTATTAACTATTTTTGACATCTCAAATTCCCCCACATATCGATTTTCTATATTTCCTATCGGTTTACTATGATAATATATTATTCCATTAAATGTATTTTGTCAATAATTTCTATTATTTTTTTATATTTTCTTTTTTATTATCATTTACGAGTATATTATTTAAGATATAAATTAAGATTTTGAACATTTTTCTTAATATCTATGATTTCAATTTAGTATCTGAAAGTCACTTACTAAACTCTTATATTCATTAATAAAATAGAAAAAAAAGAAATCTTAGTTGTTTGTTTTTCAACTAAGATTTCTTCTATAGATATATTAAATAATCTGCTTAATGCAAATAAATTATCAACTGATGGCAAACACTTTCCCCACTGCCACTTATAAATAGCTTGTGGTCCTTCAAATCCAAAATACTCCTGCAAATCCTTTACAGATAATCCACTTAATTTTCTAAGTCTCAAAATATTAGCCCCTGTAGCTTCTACATCAATAATTGGATATCCCATACAATCTCCCTCCAAGAATAATAACTTTTATTTATTATATCTTATATGTAAAATACTATCAATTCTATTTTATAATTATTTGCAATTATACAGCCATGGGTAAAATTCAACAGTAATAAGTCAACCTGTAAAAACCTATTTCATGGATTTTATCGATAATTAATTATTAACATTTGAACATTCATCATAAAGATAATTAATAATTTACCATTAAATATTGAATACTAAAAATTAAACATTTATTTCTCTAATCATTATCACTATCAAAATATGCTAAATAAATTTTCATAATAACCCTTTATGATGGGAACTTAATTTAGAATTTACGTATAATTGCAATATTTAATTAATCAATCTCTATAATTGTTGTGCTATTTGAGATTTGAAGGGCTGTATCTACTTCTGATAGAAAACCTTCAATTTTATCTTTCATTTCCTTTATAAGCTTTTCTATATCTAAAGAATCTACTAACCCATATTCATTAGCCTTACGATAAGGCTCTGCAATAGCTTCATAACTTGCTTGTGTTATCTTTTCCTTACCTTCTTTACCATAAGCAGTATTTAGTAATTGTTCAATACTTTCATCAACTTTATGATTTTCTTTAATTATTTCATCTAAAGATATCTTATATTGATGAGTCAATTTTTCAAGTAATGAAATTTCATATTCTATTGAACTCTTCTTATCTATAGCTTCTGCCACTGTCATAGTCTTACCAGCAATATCAACTATTGTCATTGCATTAGATCGAATAATTGCTGATTTGATTTTATTTCTTCTTTTAATTAAGTCTATTATAGATTGATAATCTGACTTTGCATTTGCCTTATATGCTTCTTTACTTATTTTACTATTCACATTAGGCACTGATAATTTTGCCGCTGCTACAAATTCCCCTTCAGTTATTTTTCTATTTATACGACTATCCAATAATTTCAATTCATTCAAACCTTTGGTTACTAATATTTTCTCCATATATAGTCCTCCAATAAAATTATCTTATTTCATATATCTCCTCTATAAATTTATTTTATATGCTTCAATAATATTAATCATTAAACCTGTAGTTTAAATATATTTTTTATAATAAATATTTATGTTTTTACTTCTTTCCATCATATTTAACAGTATCAAATTTACTCTATTTATACATATATTATTGTAGTA
>NZ_SMUS01000049.1 GCF_004353185.1 Clostridium cuniculi
CCTCCTTTTGTCTATTAAATTTGGCTGCGAACCTTTTTTAATTATTGACAAAAGGAGTTTTTTTATATACTCACCGCTTAAGCTACTCTGAACATACCTGCACAGCAGGTAGTATTCATTTATACAATAAAAAAGTGCGCAAAAGCGCACTTAAAAATTTCAAATTTTATTTTATTTTTAATATACTTTACCTTCTTCTTCTCCATTAAGCACTCTAAGCGCTCCTTGAGCTAATGCTAATAATTCATCCTCTCCTGGATAAACAGTTATATCGCTAATCCATTGAACTCTTTCCTTAATTGCATTAACAACTACAGGTGAATAAGCTATTCCACCAGTTAAAATTATTTGACTTACTTTTCCATTAAGAACAGTAGACATTTCTCCTATAGCCTTACATATTTGATAAATAAATGCCTCAAAGATTAATGAAGCATATTCATCACCTTCTTCTTTAGCCTTTAAAACATCTCTAGCATCATTAGTGTTAAGGTATGCAACATAACCACCCTTACCAACTATTTTGCTATATATTTCTGATTCAGTATACTTTCCACTAAAACATAACTTAACTAAGTCTCCAACAGGAACTGATCCTGATCTTTCTGGTGAAAATGGTCCATCTCCATCTAAAGTATTATTTACATCAATAACTAATCCATCTCTATGAGCAGCAACAGATACACCTCCACCCATATGAACTACAACAAGATTTAAATCCTCATATCTTTTTCCGCATTCCTTTGCATATCTCTTAGCAACTGCTTTTTGATTTAATGCATGGAAAATACTCCTTCTTGGAAGTTCAGGCATACCTGAAATTCTAGCTACATCTTGTAACTCATCTACAACAACTGGATCAACTATAAATGATCTTATTCCAACTTCCTTTGCAATCTCATTTGCTAATATTCCACCTAAATTAGATGCGTGTTGACCTGATACTCCAATTTTTAAATCTTCTAATAATTTATCAGTAACTTCATAAGTTCCTCCAGGAATAGGTCTAAGCATTCCACCTCTTCCAACTATTGCATCTAATGAGCTTACATCAATATTATTTTTCTTCAAAATATTCATTATAACATCTTTTCTAAAATTCTTTTGCTCAAAAATACTATCATATTTCGCTATTTCATCAGATGAATGTCTTAATGTTTCAACTAAAACTTCTTTTTCATCTGAATAAACACCTATTTTAGTAGATGTTGATCCTGGATTAATTATTAATAATTTATATGCCATAACTCTCAATACCCCCTAGTATTATTTTTTACCCTCTGAAACTAATGCTGCTAATGCAATAGAATTTACCTTTGTTTCGAAACTATCTGCTCTTGATGTTAAAATAACTGGAGCTGATGTTCCAACTAATATACCACCATTCTTTGTTGGTGCTGTATAAGTTAATGATTTATACATAACATTTGCAACATCTATATTAGGAAGTAATAATATATCAGCTTTACCTGCTACAGGACCAGTAACACCTTTATGATGTGCTGCTTCTTCTGATATTGCATTATCTAAAGCTAAAGGTCCATCAACTATACACCCTTTAATTTGACCTCTATCACTCATTTTAGATAATAATGCTGCATCTACTGTTGCTGGCATATCTGGATTTACTACCTCAACAGCACAAATTGGTGCAACTTTTGGATTTTCTATTCCACAAGCTTTTGCAACCATTACAGAGTTATTTATTATTTGAACTTTTTGTTTTAAATCTGGATAAGTATTAAAAGCTGCATCTGTTAATAATATTAATCTATCTATTCCTTCAATTTCGAATACAGATACATGGGACATTAACTTTCCTGTTCTAAGTCCAACTTCCTTATTTAATACACTTCTTAAAAATGTAGCTGTATCTACTAAACCTTTCATAACCATATCTGCTGCACCACTAGAAACTAATTCTATTGCTTTTAGTGCTGCCTTTTTAACATCTTCTTCATGAATTATTTCAAACTCTGTTAAATCCATGTCAATTTTTGTGGCTACTTCTTCAATTTTTGCTTTATCCCCCACTAGGATAGCATCTGCTATACCTTTATCCTTTGCTGCTTTAACTGCCTCTAAAACAGGCTCATCTTGTGCCACTGCTACAGCCAAAGTCTTTTTTTCTGCTACCTTTAACTTTGAAAGTAAATCATCAAAATTTTTACTCATACTACACCTCTCCTATTATAACCCTTTTAATAACCATATTAATTAAATATTTCAATATATTTTTATATAAAGAAATATTTACCTATAAACTATTTTATCAAAGTTTTTAATAAAAACCTAAATTTTCAGAAAATTTACGTTAATTTTTTAACTATTTCTATAAAATAAAAATAAAGAAAACCAATAATTTTTTATAACTACTGATTTTCGTTTAAATATATTTATTATATTTGTTTATATTTTTCTATAATTCTTTCTGCAACTTTAATTCCATCAACTGCCGCTGATACAATTCCACCTGCAAAACCGGCACCTTCTCCGCATGGATATAAACCACTTAATGATATACTCTCTAATCTCTCATTTCTCGTTATTTTAACTGGAGCTGAAGTTCTTGTTTCTATTCCTGTTAAGACAGCATCTTCTCTTCCATACCCTTTAATTTTTCTATCAAAATTATTAACTCCCTCTTTTATTCCTTCTACTACATATGAAGGTAAGCATTCCCTCATATCCGCAAATTCAAATCCCGGTTTATAACTTGGTGTTACTGCTCCTAATTTAGTTGATTTTCTATCATTAACAAAATCACCTAATAACTGAACTGGAGCTTTATAGTTTCCTCTACCAACTTTATATGCTAAAGATTCATAATGTCTTTGGAATTCCATTCCTCTTAAAACTGAAGTTCCTTCAAAATCTTCTGGACCAACAGTTACAACTAAAGCTGAATTCGAATTTTCCTCATTTCTTGCATGATAACTCATTCCATTAGAAACTAATCTTTTATCTTCAGATGCCGCAGCAACAACAACTCCGCCTGGACACATACAGAAAGAATATACACCTCTTCCTAAAGTCCTACTTTGATATGTTAAGTTATAACTAGCTGCTTGTAATCTTGGATGGCTAGCCATCTTACCATATTGACCTACATTTATCATCTCTTGTGGATGTTCAATTCTAACTCCAATAGCAAAAGCTTTTGGTTCCATGAATATTCCAATACTATTTAACATTTCATATGTATCTCTTGAACTATGTCCTAAAGCTAAAACAAGTGCTTCACATGGTATTTCATCACCATTTACTATTATACTCTTTACTTTTCCATCATTACTTTTTATGTATTCAAGCTTAGAAGAGAAACGAACCTCTCCTCCTAAAGCAATAATTTGCTTTCTTATGTTTTTAACTACATCTTTTAATATATCAGTTCCTACATGTGGCTTTGCTTCATATCTAATTTCTTCTGGAGCACCTGCTTTAACCAACTCTGCTAAAACATAATCACATTTTTTATCCTTAATTCTAGTAGTTAGCTTACCATCTGAAAATGATCCTGCTCCTCCTTCTCCAAATTGCACATTAGATTCTAAATTCAACTCTCCTGTTTTCCAAAACTTATCCACAGTCTCCGTTCTTTTATCAACATCTTCTCCACGTTCTATAACTAATGGTTTGTAGCCTTTTTGTGCTAACATTAGTGCAGCAAATAATCCTGCTGGTCCTAATCCTACAACTACTGGTCTATGATTTAATAGTTCATTACCTGGCTCAACATCTGGCTCATATTTTGAGTTATCTATTCTCACATCATTATCATGAACTCTATTTACTAATTTTTCTTCATCTTTATGTTCAATTTCGATTGCATATGTAAGTTTAATATTATCCTTATTTCTCGCATCTATACTTTCTCTAACTATTTTAAAGTTTTTAATTTCCTCTACAGAAATTCTAAGTTTCTTACTTGCTTTCTTTTTTAATAATTTTATATCATCATCTAACCCAAGACTTAGGTTGTTAATTCTTATAGTCATATAATCACCCTTAATAATATTATTTCTAGTTTTTAATATTGTATCACAAGATTAACATAGTTAATAGTTAAGGTTATTCATGTTTTAACTTAAGTATAAAAAGAAAAAAATAAAGTTAGCATAAGCCAACTTTATTTTTAACTATTGTTGCGATACTTCTTCTTGTACTTCATCTCCACTTGTAGTTACATCTTTTGTTACTGTAAGTTTTATTTCACTTATAGAATCTATATTTACATTATCTACGCCAACTAAATTTACAGTTGGTGCTTTAGAAAATTCACCATCTTCAGTATATTCAGATACATCTAATTCTGCAGTAAAGTTTGCTTCAGTAAGACTATTTAAAATATCCTCAAAACCTGAAACTGTTATTGTAACTTTATTATTATCAGGAACAATATTTATACCATCTTGTTTCCCTATCATTGAATAGTCAATAGTAAATTCTCTTGTTTGTACTTTTTCTACAACTATACTTACTGTTATAGAGCTTTCACCATTATGAATTAATATTCCATCTGGTATTCCTAATGCAACATCAATATTAGTACTATCTTTTATTTCTGAAAGATTTATAGTTTCTGTTCCAATTTCACTAATTGAATTTAATATAGATTCAGGCCCCGTTATTCCTATCTCTGTTATAGCTGAACTTATTGACTTTAATCTTAAACCACTTGCTAATGCTCCTGTAGTGTTTATCTTAATAGGAACTGTCTTACCTTCATTTATCTCTATAGTAGCCTCTGCCCACTTTTGAGATAATTGAACCCCTGTTACTTCTTTATCATTTTCATCTACAGGTATAACTATATAATCTTTAACAATAGTCTTTACAGCATTACTTTCTTGACCTTCTGCAACAACTTTTGTTACCTTATTTACTAAAGATTCTGGACCAGATACTATTATAGTTTCTGGACTAAATACAGGAGTTGCTACATAATAACTTGATTTAGAAATAACATCAATTTTAGATTTTACTGGAACCTCTTTTGTAGAATATGCCTCAGTATTTATTGTTATGGTTAAACCATTGCTATTTTTTATTTTAACTGTACTTGGGGCATTCTCTATATTTACTGCAATCTTATTTTCTCCATTTTTAAGTACAAATTCATTTAAATCCACACTTATAGTAAAATCACTCTTATCTATGCTAAATAGATCCTGACTACTACCTTCTATTTTTAGATTTACATAAAACTGTTGATTAGGGACTAATGCCAAGCCTGCATCTTTTAAACTATCAGCATTTTTAATTTCTACTGGCACTCTACTTAATTCATAAGATTTTATAGGATTTTCTATGTTAGTTACATAAATCCATAATCCTAGCGATAGTAAAAGACATACTAATTGAACAATTATTTTCTGTTTATTTTTCCAGTTATCCACGTTTTCACCTTCTTGCCAGCAGTTTTAACATTCTTTTCTTCTCTATGCTCCATTATTTTAAGTAAGATTGTTCTTAATCTATCTTTATCATAATTTCTAGTTAAACGTCCATTTATAGCTAAAGAAATAATTCCTGTTTCTTCAGATACTATAATAACAAGTGCATCTGATATTTCAGATAATCCTATTGCTGCCCTATGTCTAGTTCCTAATTTTTTATTAATTTCTTTATTATTAGTTAAAGGTAAAACACATCCTGATGCTAATATTTTATCTCTTCCTATTATTGTTGCCCCATCATGAAGTGGTGTATTTACAACAAATATATTTTCTAACAAATTTGAAGTTATTTTTGCCTCTAATATAGTTCCTGAAGATATTATTTCTCCAAGTCCTGTTCCCTGCTCAATTGCAATTAGTGCACCAGTTTTTGTCTCTGCTAAATTAGATACTGCATTTACAATTTCACTAACATAAATATTCCTCTGTTCCCTATCTTCAAAACCATGTTTATCTTCAAAAGCACTTCTACCCAAGTGCTCTAATGCTCTTCTTATCTCTGGTTGAAATATTATAACAACAGATATTATTCCAATAGTTAAAGTTTTGCTTAATATAAAATATAGCATACTTAAATTTAATATAGAACTAATTGGAATTAATATTATTATAAATGCTATTCCTTTTAATAGCTGTTCTGCTCTTGTTTCTTTAATAAGCATATATCCCTTATAAAATATAAATGCTACTACTAAAATATCAATAATAGCGGTAAGTGACATGCTCTTTAGTGAATTCATTATCATTGAAATAAAATTTTGCATTTAATCCACCACCATACATTTTCTAATTAAATTATACACCATTCTCATAATTGTTAAAATATTATAACTGTATTTTTATTCTTTTAAATTCTTTTATATTTTTTAATTTTAGATTTTTCTTTTTTTTTTATTTTCAATAACAAAATTAAACTTATTTAAGTATATTTTATTTTTCATAATAATATAAATTATAGAAAAAGTTTTTTTCATAATATTTAATATTGTAAGTTAACTTAAAGGATGTGATATATATGGAAAACATAAAAAAATCATTTTCTGAAAATAAAATCTTTGTTATAACACTATTAATTTGTGCAATAATAACTTCATCTATGATGTTATTATTACATAAACGCAATAATTCTATTTCTTATACTGCTGATAATAATGATATTGTTATTGAAGATACCGCCTTAAAAAATTTCGAACCTTACATTACTGAATTATCAGAAATAAATTTATCATTAAAAAAATGTATTAATGGTGTAACTATAAATAGTAAATCAGCATCTAGCATATTAAATGATAATTTGAAACAATTAAAGGAATTAAAAGAAAAGGTATCAGCCGTAGTAATAGCAAATAATAATACGCCTAACATAATTCCAAAACTAATTTCATGTATCGAAAGCACAGAAAACTTATACAGTTACTGCATTGATGTTCTATCTTATACTAGCAATTTATCTACATCTGAAATTACTTCTGAAATACTAATTCTAAAAGAAAGCTGTGAAAAAAGTTATGATGATTTATCTCCTTATGGCTTTTATTTAACCTTCCCAGAAGAAAGTGAAACCTTTTTAGATAATCTAATTGGCTACTTAAATACTTTGGAAAAATTAAATAAAGAAGAATCAATTAAAACAACTCAATACAATTCATATATTGAAAAATTGACTAAATGTAGCAACGAATTTTATGAAATATTAGATGATTTAGAACCTGCTATAAATTTAATAAGAAAAGAAAATAGATCTTTAGATGTAATTCTTAATGATATTAAAGAAAAAGAAAACACACTTGAAACTATAAAGAAAGATTTTAATTACTCTTCAATACCAGAAGGTTGTATGTCTTATTATAATAGCTTAAATAATACTTTTACTTTATATTCAACTTACTTAAATTCTTTAAAAGTTGCTGTTATATATGAGAAATCTTCACCTAGTTATGAGGAAAATAAAGAAACTATAGATAAAAACTACGATAATGCCTACTCTAAATATGATGATGTAAAAACTTCCTTCGAATCATTATTAAACTCTTTCTGATAATGTTTTGTATTATTTTAAATTTTCTGGGTAAAATATATCTCGATTGGGTTATTCCAAAAGGAGGTTTTTTTATGAAACTTGGAAAATTCTTATTTTGTATTATTCTAACCCTATCTCTTTCAGCACTTGACTTAAGCTTATCAAATTTATCTACTACTAAGGTAAGCGCAAGTACAAGAATAGAAAATAATTTATTAAATTTAGAAAATAACGGAAATAACTATATAAATTTATCTGATGAAGAATATGTAGAAGTTTTTAAAGATAACAATCAAATGCTTTATTTAACACAATCAGATATTTATTTAATGTCTCAAGTTGTATATGCTGAAAGTAAGGGTGAACCCTATGAGGGAAAAGTTGCTGTTGCATCAGTTATATTAAATAGGGCTCTTAATAATGGGTTTCCTGATACTATACAAGGTGTTATATTTCAACCAAAAGCTTTTTCTTGTATAGTTGATGGTAGTATTGATGTTCAACCAACTCAAGAATGCTTTGATGCTGTGTATGATGCATTAAGCGGTAATGATCCTACAGGAGATGCTGTATTTTTCTACAATCCAGATATAGCTACTTGTACTTGGATGCAAGGTGTTGAAAAACATAATATAGTATCTATAGGACAACATTTATTTTTTACATTATAATAAAAATTTAAGGGCTACCCCTTTAGGTAGCCCTTAAATTTTTATTCATATTTTTTATTGAAAAGTTGGTTTTATAACTGCTTTTCCGCCTTCAACAACAACTTTCCCTTTGGCAATTACCATATCGATATCTAAATTCTCTTTACTTACAATAACAAAATCTGCATCTCTTCCTGCTTCTATTTTCCCTTTATTATGTAACTTAAGAAATTCTGCAACATTGGACGTAATTACTTTTATGGCCTCTTCTATAGGTACATTATGCTCTTGTATGCTATCTTTTACCTCTCTATAAAGAGTTTTAACAGAACATATTCCAAGTCCAATTAATTTTCCATTACTATCAAACACTGGCATACTTCCATTTCCATCAGATGAAAATGTTATATGTTTAATGTCTACACCATTTTTTAATAAAAGGGCTAATCCTTCCCCAGCTCTTAACTCTCCTGGTTCTAAAAATTTAGGATCTGAACTTGTTGTTAAATCTATAAATCCACCCTTTTTAGCATATTCAAGACCAACTTCAAATAATTTATCACTTCTATTAATATGTGTAGGCAGTAATTGTGTTGGTGGAATTTCAGTTTCTTCTATAAGTTTAAATAAATATTCTAATCTTCTAGCACCATCTCCTAAATGAACATTAACTATTCCGGCTTTTCCTGATAATAATCCACCTACTCTGGCTTGTGCTACAGTGTTAACAAACTCTTGATATGATGCCTGTGAACTTCTATGATCTGACAATGCTATCTCTCCAACACCAATAACCTTATCCACCATCATAAAATCACCTTTTATACTTTCTGTAATTGTCTTTACCGGTATCTCATAGGAACCTGTATAACAATAAGATGTTATTCCTTCTTCCTCTAATCCCTTTGCTTTTGCAATAAGTGACCTCATGCTTCTACATACTCCATCAGTTCCTATACATCCTACAACTGTAGTAATACCTGCCTCAACTAATGAAATAACTGATATTTCTGGAGTTCTAGTTCTAAATCCACCTTCTCCTCCTCCACCAATAATATGCACATGACTATCTAAAAATCCTGGAAATAATATTTTATCTTTTCCATCTATTACTTTTATCTCTATAAAATCATTAGGTATATTTACATTATCATATATTCCTTCAATCTTATCACCTACAATAACAATATCTTTCTTTCCTAACCTTTCTGGTGCATATACATTTACATTTTTAATAACAGTAATCATTTTTAGCCTCCTTCAAATAGCCTAATTATATTATTTTTAAGGTCTACGCATAAAAAAATACTCCCAATATGGCTGCTATAACTATTACTAATATAGGGTGAACTTTTTTTGACAATAATATAACTCCAATTATCAAAGTTATTATTATACTTTTTAAATCTACATATGCTTCTTTTGCTAAATCTATAAATGCATATATTATAAGTGCAATAAGAACAGGTCTCATTCCTAATAAAGCTGCTTTAACAACTTTTGACTCTTTAAACTTACTTAATAACTTATTTATTATTGTTATTAATATAAAAGATGTTGTAATTACTCCTAAAGTAGCTATTATACTTCCTATTATTCCACCTACTTTATATCCAACAAATGTTGCTGAATTTATAGCTACTGGCCCTGGTGTCATCTGTGATATACCTATTATATCTGTAAACTCAGACATTGATATCCAAGTATTACTTTCTACTATTTCCTTTTGTATAAATGGTAGCATTGCATATCCCCCACCAAAACTAAAAGTTCCAATTTTTAAAAATGCTATAAATAATCTAATTAATAGTTCCATTAACTCACCTTTTCCCTTAAGAATATAGCTCCATATACCCCTGATATTACTACTACTAATACCGGATGAATATTAAAAAACATTAACGCTATTAATGCTATAATTATTGTTAATATTGTTCTAAGATTCTTTGATAAGCCCTTTAATAAGCTAATTGCACCTACTAATACAAGCATTGGAACTGCTGCAGTTATTCCTTGAAATGCTGCATTAATATAATAATTATTTCTAAACTGCATAAAAAATATAGCTATTATTAATATTATAAAAAATGATGGTAGTATAACTGCCATTAATGCAGTTATTGCTCCAAGTATCCCACTTATTTTATAACCTAAAAATATAGATGTATTTACTGCTAAAGCTCCCGGTAAACTTTGTGCAACTATTAAAATATCAACAAATTCTTCTTTACTTAACCAACCTTTATTATTAACTACCTCTTCTTCAATTAATGGAATCATTGCATATCCACCACCAAAAGTGAAAGCTCCAATCTTAAATATAGATATAAATAATTCTATTAACTTTTTCATGTAATCACCTCTTCACTTTCATCTACATTAAAATGTATTGCTTTTTAAAATATACTTTTAAGGTATTACTACTAATATAACAAATTATATAATTATTGGGAAATATTATGTGTAATTAGCAGTGAATTATCTAAACGAGATAAAGTAACTTATGATGAACTAAAAGCTCAAATTGCTTTAATGACTAAAAAATCCTTAGAGTTATTTGATCATATTTATGGTCAATCCAAATAAAATTTTTAATTGCTTCACTGTAAAATAACTATGTTAATACAAAAAAGAGAATTGCAAATGCAATTCTCTTTTTATATTATTCTTGTTCTAATATTATCTTCTTAGCAGATAAGATTGATGTAGCGCTCATTGAGAACTCATCTAATCCATATTCAACTAATGTAGGGATAGCAGCTTCATCTCCTGCCATTTCTCCACACATTCCAACCCACTTACCATGCTTGTGAGCTCCATCTATAGTCATCTTTATTAATCTTAATACAGCTGGGTGCATTGGATTATAAAGGTATGATACTTTTTCGCTCATTCTATCAGCAGCTAATGTGTATTGGATTAAGTCGTTAGTTCCGATTGAGAAGAAGTCAACATACTTAGCTAATTCATCAGCCATAACTGCTGCAGCTGGAATTTCAACCATGATACCCCATTGAGTTGTGTCTGAAGTCTTAATTCCTTCAGCATGTAATTCAGCTCTACATTCTTCAACGAATTCTTTAGCAGCTTGGAACTCTTCTAATCCAGAAATCATTGGGAACATAACGCATAGGTTTCCATATACAGAAGCTCTTAATAACGCTCTGATTTGAACCTTGAATATATCTTTTCTATCTAAACATAATCTTATAGCTCTGTAGCCTAAGAATGGATTCATTTCTTCTGGTAATGGTAAGTAAGGTAATACCTTATCTCCACCGATATCTAACGTTCTGATAACAACTTGCTTACCGTTAGCTTTTTCTAAAACAGTTTTGTAAGCTGTGAATTGTTCTTCTTCAGTTGGAGCTTGGTCTCTATCCATGTATAAGAATTCAGTTCTGAATAAACCTACACCGTCTCCACCGTTAGCTAAAACTTGATCTATATCTTCTGGCTTACCGATGTTACCGCAAACTTCAACTCTCTTACCTGATTTAGTTACAGTTTTAACTTCGATAAGTTTCTTTAATTCTTCTTGTTCTGCTGCAAACTTTTCTTTCTTAGCTTGATATTCAGCAATAACCTCTTCTGATGGGTTGATTATTGCAAATCCTTCAATACCATCAACGATTATTGAATCACCATTTTTAACTGATTTAGTTATGTCTCCTAAACCAACAACAGCTGGAATTTCTAATGTTCTAGCCATAATAGCTGAGTGAGAAGTTCTTCCTCCGATATCAGTTAAGAAACCAACAACCTTACTTCTATCTAATTGAGCTGTATCTGATGGAGTTAAATCATAAGCAACAACAACTGTATTTGTTTCAGTTATAGCAAATGCACTTCCACCTTTTCCTGCTAAGTTAGAGATGATTCTTTTAGAAACGTCTTTTATGTCAGCAGCTCTTTCTCTCATATATGCATCATCCATTGATTCAAATATCATAACGAATGTATCTGTTACATTTTGAACAGCTTTCATAGCATTTAAGCTTTCGCTTTCAACTGTCATTTCCATTTGACCTGTAAATTCTGGGTCATCTAATAAAGTTAAATGAGCTTCGAAAACAGCAGCTTCATGCTCACCAATTTCAGCTAAAGTTTTTTCTTTAATTGCTGTTAATTGTTCTTTTGATGCTTCTAAAGCAAGTGATAATTTTTCTTTTTCTGCAGCTACGTCACTAACTTTTGCGTCAGTTATAACTATTTCTTCATGTTCTTGAATGAATACTTTACCTATTGCATAACCTTTTGATGCAGCGATACCTTTTTTCATTTCAATTCTCCTCCTACACTTAAGCATAAATTTAGTACTGTTATTAATATTATTTATACATTACATCACACTTCTACAATATTATGTAAACTTCGTGATAAAATATAAACATTACATAAATATTTATGGATAGATTTTTTATTGTTTTAATCTATCTTATAGAAATTTTATACGAACAAAAAATATTATAACACATTTTTAAGAACGTTATCATTAAAATTTTTAAAATTTATATTTTTGTGGAAACTTTCTCATAAAAATATAAATTTTAAAAGTAAACACCCAAATATAAAATTTGAGTTTTTTAAAGGAAACTCGACTCCTTTCAGTCGCCGAGTAAATTCAAGCAACCAAATATAAAATTTGGGCTTTCATTTATAAATCATCAACTAAGACACTGGCTTTTGCATATGCTGTTGACTTAGCTTCAAAGAAGTCTGTTTTAACAGAGTTAGCATTAGCTAAGGAATCTACCCATGCAGCTGGGTTTTTATCATATCCTTCAAATAATGGTTCTAATCCTATTTCCTTTAGTCTTTTATTTCCTAAGAATTTAATATATGACTCAATTAAATTCTTATTAATTCCTTGAATATTTTCTCCTATAACATAATTTCCCCAGTTGATTTCATGTTCAACTCCAGTTTTCATCATAAGTCTTAATTCATTAACTAATTCATCAGTAAATACATCTGCCTCTTCCTTTTGAAGCTCTCTAATTAAGTTTCTAAATAACCAAAGATGTGTATTTTCATCTCTATTTATATAACGTATTTCTTGAGCTGATCCTGGCATCTTTCCATTTCTCTCAAGATTATAGAAAAACATAAAACCTGAGTAAAAATAAATTCCCTCTAATATAAAGTTTGCCATAATTGTTTTTATAAGATTTTCTTTGCTTGGATTTTCTAAAAATTTATTATATTGTTCACCAATAAACTTATTTCTTTCTAAAAGGATTTTATCATCCTTCCATTGATATAAGATTTCATTTCTTTTTTCTGGTGAACATATAGTATCAAGCATGTAACTATAACTTTGTGAATGCACGGCTTCTTGGAAAGCTTGAATAGTTAAACATAAATTAACTTCACTTGCTGTTATATAGCTATTTATATTACTTAAATTAGCTGTTTGTATTGAATCTAAAAATATTAAAAAAGATAAAATCTTATCATATGCCGTTCTCTCATACTCATTAAGCTTATTATAATCTTTTAAGTCTTGTGATAAATTTATTTCTTCTGGAATCCAGAAGTTATTCATGGCCTGCCTATACCAATCAGCAACCCAACCATATTTCATATTATTAAAGTCATTTAAGTTAGTAGTATTACCATTTATCATTCTCTTCTTACTAACTTCTATATCTCCATTTTCATTAAATAAAGGCTTTTTATTTACATTCATTATTATTCTCCCACTATTCAAATTTGACTATACCTAAGAGGTCCATTAAAATACTTAAACTATTTTTTAATTATTTTATATTCATCCTCTAAGGAACTTCAATTTATGCAGAACAACTTTCACACTCTTCTACTTCTAAAGATTTTGATCTAACATAATAAATTGATTTAACCCCACATTTATATGCAGTTATATATAAGTTCATTATTTGTCTCATAGTAAAATCTGTTGTTATATATAAATTAAATGACTGTCCTTGATCTATATGTCTTTGTCTTACTCCATTTATCTTTAAAGAAAGAGTTTGATCTGTATTATATGCAGAATTATAGAACCAGAAATTTTCCCAACTTAAATTAGGTGCTGTTTTAGGAACTATACTTCCCTTTTTTTCTTCTAACCAGAATCTTGCCATAACTGGATCTACACCTTCTGATGTTCCCGCTATTGTTGCTGTAGAGCCATTAGGTGCAACTGCAAACAGGTATCCATTTCTTAAACCATATTCTTTAATATCTTTTTGTAATTTAATCCACTCTTCTGAATTATAATCTCTTAACTTAAAGTAATCACCATTATCCCAATCTGAACCTCTAAAGCATGAATATTCTCCTTTTTCTTTTGCAATATTCATACTTGCTTTAATTGCATAATAATTAATTTTTTCATAAACCTTATCTGTAAATTCTAAATGTTTTTCATCATTCCAATGAATTTTATTATTTGCAAGCATATGATGATATCCACTAGTTCCAAGACCAATTGCTCTATATTTTTTATTAGTGACTTCAGCAAAAGGTACAGAATAATAATTTAAATCTATAACATTATCCATAGCTCTTATTTGAGTTTCAACTACATACTCTATCTCTTCATCACTATTTACATCTACATTTCCTAAAACAACAGATGATAAATTACAAACCACAAAATCTCCAGCTTTAGTCTTTTCTACGATAATAGTATCTCCATTTTCATCATACATAGTTGTTTCTTGAATATCCATTGGGCTCATATTTTGCATTATTTCAGTACAAAGATTTGAAGAGTATATCATTCCTTTATGTTTATTAGGATTCATTTTATTTACCGTATCTCTATAAAAAGCAAATGGAGTACCTGTTTCAGCTGCACTCTTTATTATTAATCTAACTATATCTTTAACAGACATAATTCTTTTATCTATTCTTTCATCATTAACACAATCGTAATATCTTTTTTCCCACTCTTCACCATAAAAATCTTCTAATGAATATCCCTTAATAGACTTTATTTCATGCGGACACATCATATACCAATTTGCATCTATATCCTCTTCTGCTAATCTCCAGAATAAATCTGGATAACAAAGACCTGGGAATATATCATGGGCTTTCTTTCTATCATCACCATTGTTAGTTCTTAATTGTAAAAATTCAGGTAACTCTTTATGCCATGCATCTAACCATATAGCAACTGATCCATTTCTAACACCTAACTGGTCAACAGCAACTGCTGTATCATTAAATAGCTTTATCCAAGGAATAACTCCTCCTGAAGCACCTTTAAATCCTCTTATTGCTGAACCCATTGCTCTTATTTTTCCTATGTAAATTCCCATTCCACCGCCAAACTTTGAAACTTCAGCAAAGTTATCTAATGATTTATATATTCCTTTTAAACTGTCTTCCACTGTATCAATAAAACATGAGCTTAATTGATAAAATGGCTTTCTTGCATTTGACATTGTAGGAGTAGCCATAGTTGCTTTAAGAGAACTTAAAACATCATAAAACCTCTTTGCCCACATAACTCTATCTTCTTGTTTTTCTGGAATTGCTAAGTGCATTGCTATTCCCATAAACATTTGTTGTGGAAGCTCAAGAGGTTTTCTATTATAATCTTGAATTAAATATCTTTTTGTTAGTAAGTCTATACCACTATAAGTAAATATAAAATCTCTTTCGGGCTTTATTTCATTTTCTAATTCTTCAATTTCAGCTTGAGTATAGCTTTCTAGAATATATTTCCCGTATAAATTTTTATCTGTCATCTCACTAATAAATTCATAAAAATTACTATAAGGTTTGACTTCTAAATTTATTCCTCTATTTCTTCTAACCTCATCATACAATCTATGTACATATAACTTAGATGCAACATATTGCCATTTAGGCTCTTGTTCAGTTGTTAACTCTAATGCGGCTTGGATTACAGAGTCTCTAATTCCTTCACTATCCATGGATTCTCTAATTATATTTTTACAGCTTTCAATAAGTTTTTCTTTTATATAAATCTCTTGTAAATCATCTATTCCATCAATTGCTTTTTGGCATATATTATCTAAATTAATCACTTTCATTCCTCCACCATATGTTGTACATGCTTATATTTCTCACACAATATATTGTTAATTATAATATTGCTATTTATTCTTGTAAAACAAAGTAGAAATCAAAATATCGAAAAAAAAATACTATTTCATTTAATTGCTATCTTTTTCTTTATTTATCTATGTATAATGATTATTTATAAAGAATAATTATCATATATAACTAATAAAATAATTATTTTGTTTTATTAAAAAGTAAGTTAATAAATCACTTAACATATTTTACTTTTTAATATATAATCTTTATGATAACTATAGATATGTCTATACAGAGGTAATATTATGAAAGATTTATTTAAAAGTAAAAGTTTTTATGTTGATGTTGTAGTAATTATAGTTGGCTGTTTCATCTCCTCTCTAGGAGTAAACTTATTCTTATCTAATGCTGGATTACTAGGTGGCGGAGTAACAGGTATAGGTCTTATCCTTCAATATCTATGGAATATTCCATCAGGTATTACTATATTTATACTTAATATACCTTTATTTCTTATAAGCTATAAATTTCTTAGTAAGAGATTTACTATCTATACTGCTATAGGAATGATTTCTTTTTCAACAGCACTAATGATAACTAAGCCTTTATCTTCATTAGTTCAAGTTGATGATACATTATTATATTGTATATATGGTGGTGTTTTAAGTGGAATTGGTTATGGTTTAGTGTTCTTCAGAAATGGTTCTATTGGAGGAACAGATATAATCACTATGGTTGTAAGAAAGAAATATTCTAATATTGATATAGGTAAAGCTGGATTTACAGTTAACTTAATTATAGTAACTATAGCTGCCTTTATTTTTGGTTTACCTAAAGCTTTATATACACTTATATCTATGTTTATTACAAGTACTATACTAGATAAGGTTTTAAGTGGTTTTACTAGCAAAAAACTTCTTCTTATTTTAACTGAAAAAGAAGAAGATATAATATCTTATGTCATTAAAGATATGAATCGTGGTATCACATCTCTTATGGCAGAAGGTGGATATACTCACAATCAAAAGAAACTTTTATATGTTGCAGTAACTACATCACAAATGATAAGTTTAAAAAATAAAATACTTAGAATTGATCCTAAAGCATTTATTACTATAATTGATGTTTCTGAAATTAAAGGGAAAGGATTCCAAAGTATTTAAGTTATTTTATAAATAATATATAAATTAAACAGTAAAATATAAACGTTCTAAATAAAAAAAGCGGATTACTCCGCTTTTTTTTATTTATTACTATTCAAATATTCATTTTTTCCTATTTCATATAAATTATTTCCTTCAGTATCAATAATAACAACTAAAGGCATATCTTTTACTTCTAATCTTCTTATAGCTTCAGACCCTAAATCATAATATGCAATTACTTTACATGAAGTTATACATTTACTAATTAAGGCTCCAGCCCCTCCTATTGCGCCAAAATAGACTGCTTTGTTTCTTTTAATTGCATCTATTACTTCTTCATTTCTAGCTCCTTTACCTATCATTCCTTTTAGTCCTAAGTCTAAAAGTCTAGGGGCATAGCTATCCATTCTATAGCTAGTTGTTGGTCCTGCTGATCCTATAACCTGTCCTTCTTTTTCTGGAGTAGGACCAACATAATATATAATTTCATCTTTCACATTTATAGGAAGCTCTTTTCCCTCATTTAATAGATTAATTAACCTACCATGAGCTGCATCTCTAGCTGTATATATAGTTCCTGTTAATAAAATACTATCTCCAGCTCTTAATCCTGTTGTAATATCTTTAGTTAAAGGCGTATTTATACTTTTAATCATCTCATATCCCCCTTATATTTCTCTTTCCTTATGCCTTGTAGCATGACAGTTAATATTAACTGCAACAGGCAATCCAGCAATATGAGTTGGATATGTTTCTATATTTAACCCTAAGGCAGTTGTTTTTCCACCAAAACCTTGTGGTCCTATTCCTAATTTATTTATAATTTCTAATAATTCCTCTTCTAAATCACTATAAAATTTCTCATCATTTCCTTTATTTAAAGGTCTAATCAAAGCCTTCTTAGCTAAATAAGCTGCTTTATCAAATGTACCTCCAATTCCAACCCCAATAACTATTGGAGGACATGGATTAGGTCCAGCTAACTTCACAGTTTCAATTATAAAGTCTTTTACTCCTTGTAATCCATCAGAAGGTTTAAGCATCTTTATCCTACTCATATTTTCAGAACCAAATCCTTTTGGTGCTACTGTAATCTTAATCTTATCACCTGGTACTATATCATAATAAATAATAGCAGGTGTATTATCCCTCGTATTAACTCTATTAATTGGATCCTTAACTACTGATTTTCTTAGAAAACCTTCTTCATATCCTCTCCTAACCCCTTCGTTAATAGCATCTTGTAATAATCCACCAACTATATGCACTTCTTGTCCAACTTCCACAAATACACATGCCATACCTGTATCTTGACATATTGGCATATCCTCTTCTTTAGCAATATTAGAATTTAATATTATTTGATCTAAAACATTTTCTGCTAAGGGCCATGTTTCATTTTCTTTAGCATTACATAAAGCTTCCTTTACATCACTTGATAAATAATAATTTGATTCTATACATAAATCTCTTACTGTACTAATAATTTCTGATATATGTATTTCTCTCATTTATAATCCCCCTTTTCACTTTTATAATTTTAGTTTATTATCTTATTATATTTTTTACAACAATAAGATAATAGATTACTTTATAAATTAAAAGCCGACCTAAGTCGGCTTTTAATTATTCTATTGCTATATAAATATTCTATCTATTTCCTAGGAAATTACTACGATTCTACATTCTTATTTATATCTCCATCAAAATACTTATCAATTCCATTTGATATTCCTTCAACTATTAAATTTTGATGCTCATCACTTTTTAATCTAGCTTCTTCATCTGGATTTGATAAAAAACCACATTCTACTAATATTGAAGCACCTTCATATTTATCTCTTAAAATTAAATATGCTTCAGCAGCTGGCTTTGCTACCCTTTTATTATTATCCTTAACAGATTCCTTTATTGAATCTTGAACTATGGTAGCTAAATTATAACTATTATCATTTGAAGCATACCATACTTGGGCACCATAACATTTACTTTGTGGAAACATATTTTGATGAATTGAAACAAATATATCACATTCTGTTTCTTTTTTCATTTCAACTCTTCTATTTAAATCTTCTCTTTTCTTTTCCCTAACAGTATTACCCTTTTGATAAAGACCTTCATCCTCATCTCTTGTCATATATACCTTATATCCCTTTTCTTCAAGATTATCTCTTAACTTTAATGAAATTTGTAAATTTATATCCTTTTCGATAGTTCCTGTTTTAGATTTAGCTCCACCGTCAATTCCTCCATGCCCAGGATCAATTAAAATGACTTTATCCGAATTATCACTAGCAAATGCATTAACTGGTACTATATAAGTAATAATAAGTAGACATGTAATAATAGCAACAATTACTTTTTTCATGACATATCCTCCATTATTTTAATATCACCTTTATTATGTTTAACTTTCAAGTTTATTATACTTATTATATTTGTTACTATTTATAAAGTTCAAAAAAAGAAGCCCTTTTGGGCTTCTTTTTATGCATTATTCTCAACAACTATTTCAGCTATATTTGTAGAATGATCTCCTATTCTCTCTAAATTACTTAGTAAGTCTAAGAATACTGCTCCTGCATAAGCATTACAAGTACCTTCATGTAGTCTTTTAATATGTAGGTCCCTATATCTCTTATGTTGCTTATCTATCTCTGCTTCAATATTAGTTATCTCATTTGCTTTAACTACATCTCTATCAGCATAACTATCAATTGATACATCTAATGCTTTTAGTGTAGTTTGATACATATTAGTTATTTCTTTAATAGCATCTTCACTATATTGTAATTTCTTATTTATTTTTTGAATAGTTAAATCAGCAAGGTTTTCAGCATGATCTCCTATTCTTTCTATGTCTGTTACTACATGGAATGTAGATGCTACTATATTCTTTTCCTTGTCTGATAATTCACATTTAGAAAGCTTAACTAAATATGTAGTTATACATTCTTCAAGATTATTAATTACTTCTTCATTTTGATAAACTTTCTCAGCTAAGTTTTCATCATTTTTCATAAATGCATCCATAGCTAATTCTAAACTTAATTTAGCTTTATTAGCCATTCTTATAGTTTCTTTCACTACTTGTCCAGCTGCAATTACTGGAGTTTCTAATAATCTATCATCAATATATTTAGGTCCTACCTTTTCATCATCTTCACCAGGTATTATTTTTTCTACAATTTTACATAATACCGGAATTAAAGGTACCATTATTAATGTATTAACTACATTAAATATTGTATGTGCATTAGCTATTTGTCTACTTACATCACCTGTAAAATACGAAACAAAATTACCTAAGAAACCTGGTATTATTATTGGTAAGAATATTATCGTACCAAAAACATTAAATATTAAATGTAACATTGCTGCTCTGTGTGCAGTTTTATTTGTACCTACTGTTGCAAGCATTGCTGTTATACAAGTACCAATATTACAACCCATAATTATTGGTAGTGCTTGGTTAATATTTAATGCTCCTGCAGTAGCTAATGCCACTAATATACCTGTAGTAGCTGATGAACTTTGTAATACTGCTGTAATTAAAGCCCCTGCTATTACTCCTAAGTACCAATGTTGTCCTACAGTTGTAAGTATATCTTGGAACATAGGTAATGTTGTTAATGGTTTCATTGCAGCACTCATCGTTCCCATACCAACGAATAGAATACCAAAACCTAATATTATATTACCTATTTCTCTTCTCTTCTTACCTTTTACAAACATCACCATCATAGCACCAACAAAAACAAAAACTGGCGCTATCTCATCTAATTTAAATGCAACTAATTGTGCTGTAATAGTTGTTCCTATATTAGCCCCCATTATAATTCCAGCTGCTTGTGCTAAATTCATTAATCCTGCATTAACAAATCCAACTACCATTACAGTTGTAGCGCTACTACTTTGAATAACCATAGTAACTACTGCACCTACAATTACTGCAATTACAGGATTTTTAGTTACCTTCTCTAGTATCTTCTTTAATCCCTCTCCTGCAGCATTTTCTAGACCATCACCCATTAGCTTCATTCCGTAGATAAATAGTCCTAATCCACCTAATAACTTGATTATTGTCATCAACGTATCCAAGATTTATTCTCCTTCACTCTTGTATATTTTATAAAACATTTACCTCGTTAAGTTTACAATAAAACTTAACATTTGTTAATATATTTGAACAATTTTTAACATAGATTTAATATGTTTTTTCCTTAAAATATGCTTTATGTTAATTAAATACATTTATTTAGATTAATTTCCACAAAAAAAAGCTTTGGAATAAATATTCCAAAGCTTTTGATACGTCTTTTTTTGCTTGAAAATCCAAACTATCTCTTAGAGAATTTGAAATAACTAATTAACTTACTTTAAGCCATATTTGTTAGTTATATGTTAGTTATTTATTTCACTCAATATATGTTAAGAAATTGCTATAAATAATATATAATAAAAAATTCCTTCATTATATATAATGAAATTTCATCAGTTTATTTTCAAATAAAAAAGGCTAGTAAGTAAGATTTTTGAACTGCCCCCTGTCAAGTAGACAGGGTAAATAATATAAAATTATACTGCTAAGGTGTAGCTTCTATATTCGATAGGAGCCATACCTTTTAGCTTCTTTTGCAACCTTTTTGTGTTATAAAATTTAATATATTCGTCTATAGCTTCTTCAAGGTCTTCAAAGGTAGAAAACTTTCTTAAATAGTACATTTCAGATTTTAAAGTACCCCAGAAAGCCTCCATAGGACCGTTATCAATGCACCTACCAACTCTAGACATGCTCTGTATTGCATTAATTTTATTTAGTTTATGCTTAAATTTTTTAGATGTATATTGAAATCCGCGATCACTATGAAATAGTGGCCTTGCGGTCGGATTAGCCTCAATAGCTTTATCCAAGGTATCAAAAACCAATTTATTATTGTTAGACTTACCAAGAACATAAGAAATAATGCTATTATCACCTATATCTAGTATTGCACTTAAATAGGCTTTACTTCCATTAGTTAATTTAAATTCGGTAACATCTGTCAGCCATTTTTCATTTGGACTATCAGCTACAAACTCTCTATTCAATATATTTTCAGCTGTAATTTGTGGAGTACTCTTAATGTATCTTTTCTTTTTTCTCCTAATTACAGCAGCAAGTTTTACGGATTTCATAAATCTATATATACGTTTATGATTATAGCTTGAGTTAAATATTTTATTAATATTTAACGTTATACGGCGATAGCCATAAATCCCCTTAACTTCAGAGTATAATTTAATAATCTCATCTAGAATAACCTTA
>NZ_SMUS01000050.1 GCF_004353185.1 Clostridium cuniculi
GTAGTGTCAAAAATACACTTAAAAGACGAACGGTAAGTTTTTCATTAGAAAGGGTTCTTTATTACTTTTCTATATTGATAAGTATTTTGTTAATAGTTTTAAAAATAGATTTAATACTGGAAAGTATTACAAGAATAACTACGGTAAATTTTAATTTAAGTGGAGTATATAATGATATCTGTAAAATTGCATTACTTGTAGTTTTATTCTTTTTGATTCAAGTTATTTTATATAAGGTTTTAAAGTCAATTTTAATTCCTGTGTTTTTTAATATAAATAGACAAAATAGTATTCTCTTAGTTGGATTATCATCTATTTTAGGAGCTATAAAGAGCATTATATTTTTATCAATTATTTTTGTAGGGATAATTACCTATAATAATACAATAGGAATCTATAATACATTAGACATCTTTAATGAAAATAAAATATATACTGAATTATCAGATATATTAGAAAGAAAGACTGGTGAACTTACAGAAGAAATAGTTGAGAATTTTCTTCCAACTAGTAATATAATAATATATTATAATGGAGTAACATTAGAAGAGGGTGTTCTGTCTAATAATGAAATTGATGCTATGGCAAGAGAGTTAACTGAAAATGCTACTACAGATATGGATAAAGCACGAATATTGTATTCATGGATAGGTAGTAATTTGAAGTATGATTATGATAGAGCAGAAAAAGCATTGAATAATGAAAAAGTAGAGGATAGTGGAGCCATAACAGCCTTTAAAAAAAGAAGTGGAATTTGTTTTGATTATTCATGTCTTTATGTAGCTATGGCAAGAGCAGTAAACTTAAATGTTAGATTGTTAACAGGAAATGCATATGATGGTTCTCAGTATGGACCTCATGCATGGAATGAAGTATATATAAGTGAAATAGAAGAATGGATACCGGTTGATACTACATTCTATATGGCTGGTAATTATTTTAATAATGATGATTTTTATGAGGACCATATTATTGATAGTATTGCAGGAGAATGGTAAAAGAAAAGCGCTTTTATAGCGCTTTTTTATTTTTAGACATTATTAAATTTATTGCTTTTTCACAATCTTTATCTGAAGCATCTAGAGCCCATGCTCTATTAAAGTAAATTAACGCTTTATTAGTATTTTCTAGCATTGCATAGCAATATGCTAAATTGAAATAGTATTTACTTTCTTTTTGTATGCATAATGCTTTTTTTAACATATCAATAGCGGAATTAAAATCTTTAAGTTTTATATAACATACACCAGCGTTATAATAAGCACAACTTTCATTTTCACCAGCTTCAATTGACTCTATGTAATTTGCAATTGCTTTGGAATAATCTTTATTATTATAATATTTATTTCCTTCATTAAAGTAGCTCATAATACCCTCCTAAGTATTTACTCCGATATTTTAATTATTGTCTATAAAATATAATATTATTCATAAAAAAGTAATATGTTAGTTGAATTACAGATTTAGTAAAGAAGTTAAAAATGTGGTATAATTGTTTTGTATAATAAAATTTGGGAAGAGTGGTAAAAATGAAATATTTTAAATTAGGAATAGACGTAGGTTCAACAACAATAAAAGTCGTAGTTTTAAATTATTATAATAAAGTAATATATAGTGATTACAAAAGACACTTTTCAGATATAAAAACGACATTAAAAGAATCATTAAAACAGTGTATTGAAGAACTAGGTAATGTTAATTTAAAGGTAACAGTTACAGGATCAGGAGGGATTGCAGCAGCAGAATGGTTAAAGGCTGATTTTCAACAAGAAGTTATATCATGTACAAGAGCCGTTGAGGAGTTTCTACATAAAACTGATGTTGTAATTGAACTTGGTGGTGAGGATGCCAAAATAACATACTTAAAAGATGGTGTAGATCAAAGAATGAATGGAACTTGTGCAGGTGGTACAGGTGCATTTATTGATCAAATGGCAATATTATTAAATACAGATGCAAAAGGATTAAATGAATTATCTAAGGATGCAACTATTATTTACCCAATAGCATCAAGATGTGGTGTATTTGCAAAAACAGATGTACAACCACTTATTAATGAAGGAGCAAAGAGAAGTGATATTGCAGCTTCTATTTTTCAAGCTGTTGTAAATCAAACTATAAGTGGACTAGCTTGTGGAAAACCAATCCGTGGAAATGTAGCTTTTTTAGGAGGGCCATTACACTTCCTTGATGGATTAACAAAAAGATTTATAGAAACTTTGAATTTAAAAGAAGGAGAGTATATTATACCTAAAAATTCAGAGTTATATGTTGCTATTGGGGCAGCAATACTATCAGAAAATAAAGAAACTATAACCTTAGCTAAGTTAATAGATAATTTAGATAAAGTTAATTATAAAGAGATAACAAAGAATAATTTATTACCATTATTTAATGATGAAGAAGAATATTTAGAATTTTTAAATAGACATTCAGCTAATAGCGCTAAAAGAGGTGAAATATCTAATTATTCAGGAAATATATTTATAGGAATAGATGCTGGTTCTACAACTACTAAATTGGCAGTAATAGGTGAAGATAATGAATTATTATATTCTAGTTACAACAATAATGAGGGTAGTCCATTAAATAAAACAATTGACATATTAAAAGATTTATATAAAAAACTTAACAAGAATATAACTATAGCAAAGGCTACAGTAACTGGGTATGGAGAAGGATTAATAAAAGCTGCTTTAGGAGTAGATATAGGAGAAATAGAAACAGTTTGTCATTTTAAAGGTGCAAAATCATTTATGCCTAATGTAGATTTTATTTTAGATATTGGCGGACAAGATATGAAAGCTTTGATGATCAAGGATGGTGTAATAAATAATATATTATTAAATGAGGCTTGCTCATCAGGATGCGGTTCATTTATAGAAGGATTTAGTAAGTCATTAAATATTTCAATAGATGAATTTGCAAAGCTTTCAGTTAAAGCTAAAAATCCAGTTGACTTAGGATCTAGATGTACAGTATTCATGAACTCTAAAGTAAAGCAAGTTCAAAAAGAAGGGGCAAGTGTTGGAGATATTTCAGCTGGCCTATGTTATTCAGTTATAAAAAATGCACTATATAAAGTTATAAAAATTAGAAATTTTGATGAATTGGGTAAGAATATAATTGTACAGGGTGGAACATTCTATAATGATGGTGTGTTAAGAAGCTTTGAAAAGTTAACAGGAGCTAATGTTATAAGGCCTGATATAGCAGGATTAATGGGAGCTTATGGAGCTGCATTAATAAGTAAGGAAAGTTATAAAAAAGGCCAAGTATCCACTTTAATAAGTGAGGATAAGTTAGAAAAATTTGAGTTTAAAACTAGTTGTTCTAGATGTGGAGGATGTGGAAATAATTGCTTATTAACTATTAATAAATTTGATAATGGTGAAAGATATATTACTGGAAATAGATGTGAAAGACCATTAGGTAATAGCGGTAAAAAATTAGAAGTTCCTAATTTATATAAATATAAGTTATCAAGAGTATTTAATTACAAACCATTATCAAAGGAAGAAGCAACAAGAGGTGAAATTGGTATACCAAGAGCTTTAAATATTTATGAGAATTATCCATTTTGGTTTACTCTTTTAACAGAACTAAAGTTCAGAGTTATAATTTCTCCAGTCTCAAGTAAGAAACTATTTAATTTAGGAATAGAGACAATACCATCGGAATCAGTGTGCTATCCAGCAAAGCTAAGTCATGGTCATATAATGTCATTGATAAATAGTGGAATAAAGACTATATTTTATCCTTCCATACCTTATGAATATAAAGAGGATAAGAAAGCAAATAATCATTATAATTGTCCTGTTGTTACATCTTATCCTGAAGTTATAAAGAATAATATAGATGAACTGAAAGTGAAAGGTATAAAGTATATTTCACCATTTCTATCTCTTGATAATAAGGAAAAGTTATATAAGAGAATTTATGATATATTTAAAGATTACAATATAACTATGAAAGAAGCTAAAAGAGCTGTAGATGCTGCATTTGATGAAAGAGAAAATGTAATAAATGATATAAGAAAAAAAGGTGAAGAAACATTAAAATATATTGAAGAAAATAATATGAAGGGAATAGTTTTAAGTGGAAGACCTTATCATATAGATGAAGAAATAAATCATGGTTTAACAGATATAATAACTTCATCTAATATGGCTGTATTTACTGAAGATAGTGTAGCACATTTAGGAGATTTGGAGAGACCTATTAGAGTTGTAGATCAGTGGATGTATCATACTAGACTTTATAGAGCAGCAGCTTTTGTTAAGGAGCGAAAAGATTTAGAATTAGTACAACTTACTTCTTTTGGATGTGGATTAGATGCTGTAACAAGTGATCAGGTTTCAGAGATATTAGCATCAAAAAGTAAGATGTATACATTAATAAAAATAGATGAGGGAAGTAATTTAGGAGCAGTAAGAATTAGAATTAGATCATTAAAAGCTGCCATGGAAGAAAGAGAAAAAAATAAAATAGAACTTAAGACTGTTGATAATAAATATAGTAAAGTTTTATTTACAAAAGAAATGAAAAAAGATTGGACAATTCTTGCACCGCAAATGTCTCCAATGCACTTTCAATTTATAGAAAAAGCTGCTAGGGAAGAAGGATACAATCTTGAGGTATTACCTGCAAATGATAAAGAAGCTATAGAAGAAGGAGTAAAGTATGTTAATAATGATGCATGTTATCCATCTATTTTAGTAATAGGACAAATGATAAATGCATTAAAGTCTGGAAAGTATGATCCTAAAAAAACTGCTGTAATAATAACGCAAACAGGTGGTGGATGTAGAGCAACTAATTATATAGGTTTTTTAAAGAAGGGATTAAGAGAAGCAGGTTTTGAGTATGTACCTATAATATCATTAAATGTAATTGGACTGGAAAAACAACCAGGGTTTAGTATAAGTTATTCTTTTATTAAAAAGCTTATTATGGGAATTATATATGGAGATTTATTTATGAGGGTACTTTATAGAGTAAGACCTTACGAAAAAATTCCAGGATCTGCAAATGAGTTATATGAATTTTGGAGAGACAAGGCACTTGAAAATGTTTCTAATGGAAATAAAAAGGAAATGAATAAAAATATAAAAAATATAATAGAAGCATTTGATAAATTAGAAATAAATGATATTAAAAAACCTAAAGTTGGAATTGTTGGAGAAATACTTGTTAAATATCACCCAACGGCAAATAATAATATTGTTGATATTTTAGAGAGTGAAGGAGCAGAGGTTGTAGTTCCTGAATTATTAGATTTCTTTTTATATTGTTGTTATAACTCTGAATTTAAAAGTAAATATCTATCTAAAAGCAAATTTGTTAAAACAGCATGTAATATAGCTATTACTTATATTGAAGCATTTAGAAAAGTTGTAATAACTGAATTACAAAAAAGTGAAAGATTTGGGTATCCAACTTCAATAAGTCATCTTGCTGAAAAGGCATCAAAAGTAGTTTCATTAGGCAATCAAACTGGTGAAGGTTGGTTGTTAACTGGAGAAATGATTGAATTAATTGAAAGTGATGTAAATAACATAGTATGCCTTCAGCCATTTGCATGTTTGCCTAACCATGTTACAGGAAAAGGTATGATAAAAGCATTAAAAGCTAAGTATCCTTTTGCAAATATTATAGCAATAGATTATGACCCAGGAGCATCAGAGGTTAATCAATTAAATAGAATTAAATTAATGATGTCAGTTGCATTTAAAAATATGAATGTAACACAAACAGAATATAAATCTAATAAAGAAATAAAAATAGATATGAACAATTTGACAACTAACAATATGTAGAATAAAAATCATTAAAAATAAAGAGAAATAAAAAAAACGACATTTTTTAATTTTTCTCTTTATTTTTTTACGTGTCTTTACTATAATGTATTTATGTTTTAATATGTTAAATTTGTAGCAGGAGAGATAGTATGAATGATAATAATCCATATATATTAGTTTTAGGGGCATCAATAGTTGATATTTTTGGCTTTTGTGGAAGAAGTTATGCACAAAGAGATTCAATTCCAGGGCATATAAAAATATCTTTTGGGGGCGTTTGTAGAAATATTGCTGAAAATCTAGCGAGAGTTGGAGTAAATACACAGTTTATTTCTACTTTAGGAGACGATGAAAATGGTAAGAGTATTTTAGAACACTCTAGAAAACTTGGGTATAATATGGAGAATTCTCTTTTTTTAGAAGGGGAAAGCACTCCTACATATCTAGCAATATTAAACCATCAAGGTGAGATGGAATCTGCAGTTGTTGATATGGAAAGTTTAAATAAGATGGATGAAGCATTTGTAGATGGAAAACATGAAGTTTTTGAAAATGCTGAATATACAATTGTTGATTCAGATAATCCAATTTTATTAGAGTACATATTAAAAAAATACCAAGGGAAGAGTAAATTTATCTTAGATCCTGTATCTGCAAAGAAAGCAAAAAAAATTCGTCATTTAGTGAAATATTTCCATACTATAAAGCCAAATAGATTTGAAACAGAAGCGTTATGTGGCTTTAAAATCGAAACTAATGATGATTTAAGAAAAGCAGGTAGATTTTTTATAGAACAAGGTGTAAAAAATGTATTTATTAGTTTAGATGCAGATGGAATATATTATATAACTAGCGAAGGTGAAGAGGGAACATTAGCTTGTTGTGAGCCAATAGATGTAAAAAATGTGACTGGAGCTGGAGATTCATTTGTAGCTGGAATAGGATATGGATATATGAATAACTTAACTATTAAAGATACACTTAAGTATTCAGTTGCCATGTCAATAATAACAATTACTCATGAGGAAACAATAAATCCAAAGATGAGTCATGAATTAGTTGAAGACTTAGTTAATAGGACAAAGTGGAGAGAAAACTAGAAATATAATAGGACTTATTAGATATCATTAAATGTTTAAAAACTAATATGATATTTGATAAGTCTTATTTTTTTATATACAATTACCTTAAAATGTAAAAAATGATATAATTATTTTATACCTATAATTGGAAATTGAGATAAAGTATTAGAGGGTAAAAGATATGAATGAAAATAGAAAGTTTATTGAGGTAAAAGGTATAGTTCAAGGTGTTGGTTTTAGACCATTTGTTTATAATTTAGCAAAATTAAATAATTTAGCTGGTTGGGTAAATAATACAAATCAAGGTGTAATAATAGATATTGAAGGTAATGAAAATTCTATTAATAAATTTATAGATGAGTTAAAGAATAATCCACCAGCTTTATCAAAAATTAATTCAATTAATATAATTGATAAAGAAGTTATAAATTATAAGAATTTTTTTATAAAAGAAAGCAATTCAGATTTAAGACCAACAACATATATTTCACCAGATTATTCAATATGTTCACAATGTAAGAAGGAAATAATTGATAAAGATGATAGAAGATATAGATATCCTTTTACTAATTGTACAAATTGTGGACCGAGATTTTCAATAATAAAGTCATTACCTTATGATAGAATTTCTACTACGATGAATGATTTTGAAATGTGCGATAAATGTAAAGAAGAATATATGAATCCATCTAATAGACGATTTCATGCACAACCAAATGCATGTCCTGAATGTGGACCAAGAGTATATATTACAGATAAAAATAATAAGGAAATAAAGGTTACTGATCCTTTCAATGAAGTAATAAGGTTATTAAAACAAGGAAATATATTTGCTATTAAAGGAATTGGTGGTTTTAATTTAGTTTGCAATAGCAAAAGTAAAGAAACAATCCAAAGATTAAGAGAAAGAAAACATAGACCTAATAAACCATTAGCAGTAATGATAAAGGATATAGAAACTGTAAAAAAGTATTGTATTTTAAGTAAATATGAAGAAGAGCTATTAAAAAGTAATAAAAGACCTATTGTACTTTTAGATAAAAAAGATAAATATGTCTTGGCAGAAAATTTATCACCTAATAATAAAAAGATAGGAGTCATGTTACCATATACACCATTACATTATTTGCTATTTGATGATGAATTAGATAGTTTGGTTATGACCAGTGCTAATATTAGTGGAGAGCCTATTATATATAAAAATGATGATGCAGTTAAAAGATTAAATAATATTGTTGACTATTTTTTTATGCACAATAGAGACATTTATATGAGAGTTGATGATTCAGTAAGTAAGATAGTTTTAGATGAAGAGAGAATTATTAGAGCAGGAAGAGGATATTCACCATATACATTAAATATAAATACAGTTTCAGAAATATTGGCATTGGGTTGTGAGCTTAAAAATACAATTTCTTTAAGTAATAAAAATGATATTTTTATCAGTCAATATATAGGCGATTTAAAGAATGTTGAAACAATAAATTTCTTAGAAAAGATAATAGAACATTTTAGTAAATTATATAATGTTATTCCAAGTGTTTTAGTATATGATAAGCATCCAGATTTTGAATATAAAAAAATTAAGTTAGAAAAAATTTTAAATATAAGTGGTGAGATTAAAGTAATAGAGACGCAACATCATCATAGTCATATTGTAAGTTGTATGGCAGAAAATAATATAAGTACAGATGTCATTGGAATTGCATTTGATGGAACTGGATATGGTGAAGATAAAAGTATATGGGGAGGAGAGTTTTTCATATGTAATAAGAGAGAGTTTGAAAGAGTTGGACATTTAGATGAGTTTTATTTACCAGGTGGAGATAAAGCAGTTAAAGAACCATGGAGAATAGGTGTTTCATTAATTTATAAAGCCTTTAAAGGAGAAGCTAAGGAATTTATACCTAAATATTTACAAGATAAAGAATATAACATAATTAGAACTATGATTGATAGAAAAATAAACTCACCAAAGACATCTAGTATGGGGAGATTATTTGATGGTATTTCTGCTATATTAGGCTTTACTGATGAAATTACATTTGAAGGAGAAGCAGCTATTACTCTTGAAAATATAAGTGATGAAAAAAATGATGAAATTTATGAATTTGAAATTAAAAAATATGAAGGGAAATTAATTTTATATTTTAATAATATTATAAAAGGTATTATTTCTGATATTGATAATAAAGTTAATAATGGCATTATAGCAAGAAAGTTTCACAATACTATAATAAAAAGTACTATTGAAATGGTTTTATATATTAGAGAAGAGACAAATATAAATACTGTAGTAGTTAGTGGAGGGGTTTTTCAAAATGAAATACTATTTAAAGGCGTTGTTAAAGGGTTAGAGGAATATAAATTTAATGTAGTGACACATAAAATAATTCCTTGTAATGATAGTGGAGTAAGTTTAGGACAGTTAATAATTGCAAATGAATTAATAAAAGAAGAATTAAGGGAGGAAAGCCATGTGTATAGCAGTTCCAGCAAGAATTGAGGAGATATTAAAAGATGATGCCATTGTAAATTATAATGGAGTTAAAGTAAAAGTGAATACAATGTTTATTGAAAATCCTAAGATAGGAGAATTTGTATTGGTTCATGCAGGATGTGCAATTCAAAAAATTGATGAAAATTATGCAAAGGAAACTTTAGATATATTTAAGGAATTAAGTGATGCTATAGAGGAGTGTAACTTTAATGGACGTATTAAAAGAGTTGAAAAATAATACTATATCTAAAAATTTATTAAAGAAAATAAATGATAAAACTAAATTTAAAATTTCTATAATGGAGGTTTGTGGGACTCATACTAATGTAATATTAAAAAGTGGATTAAAGGATGTTTTAAATGATAATATTAAGCTTATAAATGGGCCAGGCTGTCCAGTTTGTGTAACACCACAGGGATATGTAGATACTGCTATAGAATTAGCTAAAAGAAGTGATGTAATAATAACTACATTTGGTGATTTAATTAGAGTTCCAGGAAGTGAGAGTAACTTAGCTAAAGAAAAGGCTAAGGGAAGAGATATAAGAGTGGTATACTCACCTTTAGATAGTATAAAAATAGCAAAGGAAAATAGTGATAAAGAGGTTATATTTTTATCCATTGGATTTGAGACTACTGCACCTATAATAGCTCTTAGTATAAAGTTAGCAAAAGATCAGGGGATAAAAAATTATTCAATATTAAATAGTTTAAAGACAATGCCAAATGCTATGAAAGCTTTAGTTTTAAATCCGGATGTTAAGATAGATGCATTCTTATGTCCAGGCAATGTTGCAACTATAATAGGAGAAAGACCTTTTGTAGAAATATCAAATAAGCACAAAATTCCGATGGTAATTAGTGGATTTGAGGTAAATGATATTTTAGCATCTATATATATGTTAATAGACATGAAAGAAAATAACCAATATGGACTAGTAAATTTATATAGTAGATTAGTAAAAGAAGAAGGAAATAAAGAAGCTAATAATTTACTAGATAATGTATTTACCTCAGCTGAAAGTGCATGGAGAGGGTTAGGAAAAGTTAATAATTCAGGGTTAAAATTAAAAGGTGAATATATAGATTTTGATGTGTTATATAAATTTAATATTAGTATTAAAGAAAGTGATGAAAATAATAGATGTTCTTGTGGTGATGTATTAATGGGAATTAAAGATCCAACTGAATGTAAACTATTTGGAAGTGTATGTACTCCATTAAATCCTATTGGTGCATGTATGGTATCTGAAGAGGGAGCTTGTTCAGCATTTTATAAATATAGATAAATTATAGAAATATAAGAGGTGATTTATATGGAGATAATAACTTTATCACATGGTAGTGGAGGTAAGGCAACTAATAAATTAATAGATAATCTTTTTTATAAATATTTTAATAATGAATTCTTATTACAAAAGAATGATTCAAGTGTTTTACCAGTTATAAATGGGAAAATAGCTATGTCTACAGATTCATTTGTAATAAATCCTATATTTTTTGAAGGTGGAGATATAGGGAAATTAGCAGTTTGTGGTACTATAAATGATATATGTATGAGTGGAGCAAAACCTTTATATATATCGGTTGGATTTATAATAGAAGAAGGATTACCTATTAGTGAACTTGAAAAAGTTGTACAATCTATTGCTAAAACGGCTAATGAAGCTGGGGTTGAAATTGTTACTGGTGATACAAAGGTAGTTGAAAAGGGGAGTTGTGATAAAATTTATATTAACACTACTGGAATAGGTATAATTGAAGAGAATAGAGCTTATTTAGGTGGAGATAAAGTAAAAAATGGTGATAAAATAATAATAAGTGGAACATTAGGTGACCATGGTATGTGTATTATGAATAAAAGAGAAAATTTAGGCTTTGAAAGTAGTATTAAAAGTGATTGTTGTTTATTAAATAAATTAATTGAAGATATATTATCTGCTAGTAATAATGTGAAAGTTTTAAGAGATCCTACTAGAGGAGGGTTAGCAACTACTTTAAATGAGATTATAGAACATAGTAATATTAGTATTGAAATAGAAGAAGAGTTTATTCCTGTAAAGCCTGAGGTAGACGCCATGTGTGAAATTTTAGGTCTTGATCCATTATTTATTGCTAATGAAGGGAAGGTAGTTGTAATAGTTGATAAAAATGATGCAGATAATGTGTTAAATATAATGAGACAAAATCCAGTAGGAAAGGATTCTGTTTTATTAGGAGAAGCAATAAAAGATGGTAAAAATAAGTTGTATTTAAAGACTAAAATTGGTGGAAGAAGAATAATAAATATGCCGGAAGGTGAAATATTAGTGAGAATATGTTGATAATTATCAATGAATAATCTAAGAACATATTAATTAGCAATTGAATAATATAAATATGTAGAGTACTTTAATAAGTACTCTAATTTTATACAAAAGAGTAGGTGCTTAGTATGGATATTGATATTTATCATATTTTATATGGAATAGAGCGTGGAAGATATAGATATATAGGTGAAGGTTCAGCAAGAAAGGTATACGATTTAGATAATGGATGTGTAATAAAAATTGCTAAAAATATCAAAGGTGTAGCACAAAATAAAGCTGAATTTTTAATTTCAGATAATGATAAATCTTCTTTACTTGCAAAAGTTTATTTTATATCCGATGATTATAGATATTTAATTATGAAAAAAGCTAATAATATTAAAAGTGAAAGAGAGCTATTAAATTATTTTAAAATCCAAAATAAAAAAGAATTAAGTAATAATAAATTTATTAGAGAAATTCATGATAGGCATAATTTAGTTTGGGCAGATTTATATAAGTTTACAAGTTGGGGAAAGATAAAAAATAGATTAGTATTAATTGATTACGGATATACAAAAAAAGTATATAATGAGTTTTACAAAAAAAAATCTGTATAAATGGAAGCCACAGTATAAAAATTATATTTATATACTGTGGTTTATTTTATAATAATTTGTGTTCTTATTTCAGCTTTAATACATGAATAAGAGCAGTTATAGTAGTTTTTTGGTACTTTGATATTATTATAATCTTCTAGTTTAATCATTAGTTAAATTAGCACATAGTACATAATATGATTATAAGTATAAATAGTTCTTAATAAGAGGAAGATATAAAATTTATACTTTTATTTAATATACTCGTAAATAAGTATAAGACTAAAAATAAGAACAAATGGAAAACATCTAATAGGATAATAGACAAGGATAAGGAAAGAATATTAATGAGGTGATATTATGGGAAACAAAATGAAAAAGACAAAACATCAACATAAAAATGTAAATCATAATCCACAAGTAGAAAGTGTAAAAGCGTGTTTTGGAGAGCCAAAAGCAAAAACATATGATCCAACTGACTTTAAAATTTAAATAAGGTAGTGAGTATATGGATAAATATGATTATGTATTTAGATGGCTAAAAAATGCATCAAAAGCAGAACGTCATATTGATGAAATGGAGTACTTTGCAAAAAAACATCCTATGATTTTTATGAAATTTCATAAATTATCTGGCTCAATAGTAAAATGTGAAGAAAATGATCCTAAATATATTAAAGCTAAAGAAGAATTAAGTAAACTATTTGATGAAAATGCAGAAGAATTTAAAGTTGTATTTGATGCAGTTAAAAGTAAATTTAATTATTAGATTATGAGGTAAATAATATGGATAATAATAAAAATAGAATGAAAGATAGACCTAAGTCTAAAAATGAATTAAGAAAAATTGATCCAACTGGAAATTCAGAAGTTGGAATAGAAAATGGAGAGAAAATAGGTGCTCATGCTCATAATAAAAAGAGCTATAAGACATATGAATGGATGAACGATAAATAAAAAATAAAAACAGAAAAATAGAAACAAAGATTATACTATTAATTCTAAGTATGATCTTTGTTTTTATTTTTTTAAAAGATAATTTATAATGCAAGTTCTTTTTATAAAGAATTTGATATAAGCTAGTAATTAACTTTATAATAATTTATATAAGATAATGTTATAAATTGTATAAAAGGGGAATTATTATGAGATTGTTAAAAAATTTACCGGAAATATTTGATAACTTTTCTGAGGCGAGGAAAAATGGCTTTATATCAGCAAAGGAATTAAAGGATAAAAATATACCTTTAGTAGGTACTTTTTGTACATATATGCCACAAGAAATTGCAATGGCAGCTGGAGCTGTTGTAGTTTCTTTATGTTCTACATCAGATGAAACCATTGGAGAAGCTGAAAGGGATTTACCAAGAAATCTTTGTCCTTTAATAAAAAGTAGTTATGGGTTTGCAAAAACTGATAAATGTCCATATTTCTATTTTTCAGATATAATTGTAGGAGAAACTACTTGCGATGGTAAGAAAAAAATGTATGAATATTTAGGAGAATTTAAACCAGTTCACGTAATGCAACTTCCAAACTGCCAAAAAGGAGAGAAAAGCTTTGAGCTTTGGAAAAGTGAAATAGTAAGGTTAAAGGAAAAGTTAGAAGAGTTTTTTGAAGTTAAAATAAGTGAAGATAAAATAAGAGAAGCAATAATTTTAAAAAACAGGGAAAGACAAGGGTTAAAAGATTTTTATTCTTTAGGTAAGCTTAATCCACCTGCACTTTCAGGAACTGATATTTTAAAGGTTGTATATGGTGCAACATTTAAGTTTGATAAGGAAGAGTGTATAGAAGAGGTAAGAAGTATAACTGAAAAAGTAAAAAGGGAATATGAAGAAGGAAAGAGATTAGAGTCTAAACCTAGAATTTTAATAACTGGTTGTCCAATAGGTGGTGCAACAGAAAAAGTAGTAAAAGCTATAGAAGATAATGGGGCTTATGTGGTAGCTTTTGAAAATTGTACAGTTTCTAAAGCTAATGATCTTTTAGTAGATGAAAATAAGGATGTTTTTGATGCATTATCGGAAAAATATTTATCAATAGGGTGCTCTTGTATGTCTCCTAATCCTAATAGGTTAGAAAGTATAGGTAGAATTATAGAAGAGTATAAGATAGATGGTGTAGTTGATGTAATTTTACAAGCATGTCACACATATGCAGTAGAAACACTTTCTATAAAAAGATTTACTAATGATAAATTTAATATTCCTTATATGGCTATTGAAACTGATTATTCTCAATCAGATATAGCACAATTAAATACAAGAATGACAGCTTTTATTGAAATGCTTTAGGAGGAGAAAATGTATTCTATTGGAATAGACTCTGGTTCTACTACAACTAAAGGGATTTTATATAATGGACAAATAGTAAAAAAAGTTATTATGAAAACATCAGCAAGACCAAGGGAAAGTATCTTAACTATATATAATGAGCTATCAGAGGGTCTTAATGAAAAGCCTTATTTTGTAGTAACTGGATATGGAAGAGAATTAGTAGATTTTGCTGATAAAAAAATTACAGAGATTACTTGTCATGGAAAAGGAGCAAAGTATCTTTGTGATAATGTAAGAACTGTGATAGATATTGGTGGACAAGATAGTAAAGTAATAAAATTAGATAGAGATGGGAACTTAATTGATTTTCTAATGAATGATAAGTGTGCGGCAGGAACAGGAAGATTTTTAGAAGTAATGATAAATATATTAGATACAGAAATAAATTTTATAGACTCACTAACAGAGGGAGTAAATCCTTATCCAATATCTAGTATGTGTACTGTATTTGCTGAATCAGAAATTATAAGTTTAATTGCCAAAGAAGTTCCTGTAGAAGAGATTTTATCTGGCGTTTTATCATCAATAGCAAGAAGAACAGCAAATTTTGCTTCAAGATTAGTCATTGAAGAAGAGGTATTTTTTACAGGAGGACTTAGTAAAAGTTTAGAATTTAAGAAAAGATTAGAGAAATTTTTAGGAGTAAGTATTAAAACCTCTAATTTATCACAATATGCTGGTGCTATAGGTGCTGCAGTAATAGGATTTAATAAGATAAAATAGATAAATATATTTATATAAATTATTAAAAATTCAAATAGATATCTAGTATTAGTTAGTAATATTAGATATCTATTATTTTTATTATAGAGAATGATTGTACTATATTATGAAAATAATTATTCATGAACTACACAATTTACAATGAAAATATACTTTCAAAATATAACTTTAAAAGTATATAATATTTAGTTACAATATATACATAATAAATGATAGATTATTATAACAATTTATAGGAGAGTCAATATGGAAAACGGTATTTCTACAATAAGTAAAGAAAAAATAAAAGTAAAAAAACCTAAAGATTATAAGGTTGTTATGCATAATGATGATTTTACTACAATGGAGTTTGTAGTTAATATATTAATGACTGTTTTTAAAAAAGATATAAATACATCAAATAAAATAATGATGGATGTTCATAAAATAGGAAGAGGAATAGTTGGAGTTTATCCTTATGATATTGCAGCAACAAAAGTAGCAATTGCATTAGGGATGGCTAAAGAAGAAGGTTTCCCCTTTAATATAACTATTGAGGAGGCTTAATATATGGAAATAACAAGAGAAGTAAATAATATTTTAGTGGAAGCATATGAAGTTGCAAAGAAAAATAAACATGAACTAGTAACTGTAGAACATATATTATACGCAATTACATTTCAAGAGAGATTTATAGAGGTTATAGAAGAGTTAAAAGGGAATGTTGATGAATTAAGAAGTAATCTAATGGAATACTTAAATAATTATATAGATAAAGATGAAAATGGAAATATTCAAGAAAGCTATAACTTTCAACAAGTTATATTAAGAGCAAGTGAACAGGCAATTTATGCAAGTAACAATAATATTTCTATGGAGCATATTATTGCTGCTATTTATGAGTTGGATAATAGTTATGCTCAGTATTATTTATTAGAGCAGGGATTAGAAAAAAGAGATTTACTATATAAGCTTTGTCATGAAGGTTCAGAAAATGTTTATTATTTTAATGAAGAAGAATTAACTGATGAAGAATTAGATACTAATATAGTAGAGGAAGAGTTAAATAATAATTTAGAAAAAGAGGGAAGTAAAAAGCAATCTCTTATTAAAAAGTTTACTACTAATTTAAATGAATATGTGAAAAGTGAATTTACTGATCCACTTATAGGAAGAGATGATATATTAAATAGGACAATACAAATTCTTTGTAGAAGAACTAAAAACAATCCTATTCATGTAGGTGAGCCAGGAGTAGGAAAAACAGCTATAACTCTTGGCTTAGCAAGACTTATAAATGAGGGAAAAGTTCCTGAAAAGATAAAAAATGCAGAGATTTTCTCCTTAGATATTGGAGCTACTTTAGCTGGAACTAAGTATAGAGGAGATTTTGAAGAAAGAATAAAAAAGGTACTAAATGAAATTAATAATCATGAAAATCCTATAGTGTATATTGATGAAATACATACAATTGTAGGAGCAGGTTCAATTGGTGGTGGTTCTTTAGATACATCTAATCTTTTAAAGCCATATTTAATGGAAGGAAAGATAAAGTTTATAGGGGCTACAACTTTTGATGAATATAAGAAATATTTTGAGAAAGATAAAGCATTAACTAGAAGATTTCAAACCATAGAAGTCAAAGAAACTTCAGTGGAAGAAACAATTAAAATTATTCAAGGTCTAAAGAGTAATTATGAAAATTATCATAATGTAAAATATACTGATGAAGCAATTAAATTAGCTGTGGAATTAAGTAGTAAATATATAAATGATAGATTTTTACCAGATAAAGCAATAGATATTATTGACGAAGCTGGGTCGTATATTTCAATGAATAGAGAAGATTCTAATGAGAAGATAATTGATGAAAAAATAATTGAGGAAGTTATCTCAAAAGTATGTCATATACCAAAGAATACAGTTGAAAAAGATGAAATTTCATCTTTAAAAGAACTAGAAGATAATTTAGAAAAAAATATATTTGGACAAAATAAAGCAATTCATGAAGTTGTAAGATGTATTAAAATGTCTAGAGCTGGACTTAATGAAGAAAACAAGCCTATAAGCTCACTTTTATTTGTAGGGCCAACTGGAGTTGGTAAGACTCAACTTTCTAAAACTTTAGCAGAAAGCTTAGGTGTTAAGCTTATAAGATTTGATATGAGTGAATACGCAGAAAAGCATGCAGCTGCAAAGCTTATAGGAGCGCCACCTGGATATGTGGGATATGAAGAGGGTGGACTTTTAACTGATACAATTAGAAAAAATCCATATTGTGTTTTATTGTTAGATGAAGTTGAAAAGGCACATCCAGATATATTAAATGTTTTACTTCAAGTTATGGATTATGCTACTTTAAGTGATAATCAGGGAAGAAAAGCTGACTTTAGAAATGTAGTTTTAATTATGACTTCAAATGCTGGTGCAAAAAATATAGGAAAGAATATTATTGGTTTTGGAGAAAGAGTAATTAAAGGCGAAGCTATAATGGAAGAGGTTAAAAAATTCTTTAGTCCTGAATTTAGAAATAGGCTTGATAAGATAGTTGTATTTAACCATTTAAATAATGAAATGGCATTAGATATTGCGAGAAAAGAGCTTAATAAATTTAATGAGCAATTATTAAAGAAAAATGTTAAAGTGAATTTTGATGATAAGTGTATTGATTTTGTAGCTAATAAGGGAATTTCTCAGGAGTATGGAGCAAGAGAAATAATAAGAATTATAAATCAAGAGATTAAGCCAATGCTAGTTGATGAAATTTTATTTGGAAGCTTAAGTGATGGAGGAGAAATAACTTTAGATGTTAAAGATAATAAGTTTATTTATAAGTCTGTATAAATTTTATAGATAGTTATTAAATACCTTCATATGTTCTAATTAAAATTAATATAAATAATATAATTAAAATATATGGAGGTAGAAATGGATAACGTATTGAATATTGAGAAGTGTAAAATTTGTGGGGGATTAGTAAGAATAGAAGATAATGCTTATGGATGTAGCAAAATTTGTACTTGTTGTGGATATTACTATAATAGAGAAAAGTTAAATAGTGAAGATAAATGTAGTTGTAGCGAGTGTTCTGATAATGAAGATAATAAAACTGATGAGATAGAGTACTTAAATCCATGCGGGGCTTATAAATTAGTTACTTTAAGTGGAGTTGCTAAATCAGGAACATTAGGTGAAAACTTAAGTGAAGAACAAGTATTAAAGATGTTTAATTTTAATGACACTTCTAGATTAGATATGAATAAAACTTATATTAATTATAGAAATACAGAAACAAATGAATTTAAGATTATTTTTGGCAATGGTAAGCCTGAAAGTTATGATAGTTTTGTGGGAACTATAGAAAAATAGTAGGTATTAGAAATAATTTAAAATTTGCAACACATTTGTTGACAAAGAGATAAAAATATCATAATATAAGAACAAATAAATATTTAAAAACAGTGATAAAGAGGAGTAGGGAATAGGACGTATTAAGAGAGGAAGGTCTAGGCTGTAAGCCTTCTATATGAAATATCCTGAAGGTAGCTTTTGAGTTTCTTTGGTGAAATAGTAGTAATCAAAGACGGCGTTCTAGTCGTTATTAAAATAAGAGCCTATAACAAGTAAGTTATTAATTTACTTAGTAGGAATAAAGGTGGTACCGCGAGTCTTCGTCCTTTTTTAGGACTAAGGCTTTTTTTATGTCTAGAAAAATATGAAATTATGAATATATGGCAATAGACTTAAAAATAAAATTATGGATATTATAATTAAAGTAATGCTATTTGCTGTTAAAATTTATTGAATGAAATAGTAATTTAAATATTTATTTTAAATTTGTAAAGTGGTCTTAATATAAGAACTTTAAATATATAAAAAACTATTCAGGAGGTTTTATTGATGGAAGAAAAGAAAAATTTAGCCACAACGTATAATCCAAAAGAATTTGAAGAAAGAATTTATAAAACATGGGAAGAAAAAAAGTATTTCACTCCTGTTGTTGATAAGACTAAGAAGCCATTTTCAATTGTTATGCCACCACCAAATATAACTGGTAGACTTCACTTAGGTCATGCTCTTGATAATACACTTCAAGATATGCTTATAAGATTTAAGAGAATGCAAGGATACTGTACTTTATGGTTACCAGGACAAGACCATGCTTCTATAGCAACTGAAGTTAAAGTTGAAAATGAATTATTAAAGCAAGGCTTAGTTAAGAAAGAAATGGGAAGAGAAGCATTCCTAGAGAAAGTTTGGGAATGGTCTGATGAATATAGAGGTCACATAAGAGAGCAACTTAAAAAGATGGGTGTTTCTGCTGATTTCTCAAGAGAAGCTTTCACAATGGATGAAAATTTAAATAAGGCTGTAAGAACTGTATTCGTTAAGTTATATAACGAAGGACTTATATATCAAGGAAATAGAATAACAAACTGGTGTCCAAAATGTACAACAGCATTATCAGATGCAGAAATTGAATATGCAGAAAAAGAAGGCAGCTTCTGGCATATTAATTATCCATTAGCTGATGGTTCTGGATTCTTAGAAATAGCTACTACAAGACCAGAAACATTACTTGGGGATACTGCAGTTGCTGTTAATCCAAATGATGATAGATTTAAGCATTTAATTGGGAAAACATTAAAATTGCCTCTAACTGATAGAGAAATACCAGTTGTAGGTGATGATTATGTTGATATTGAATTTGGAACAGGGGCGGTTAAAATAACTCCAGCACACGATCCTAATGACTTTGAAGTTGGTAAGAGACATAACCTTCCAATTATAAGAGTGATGGATGATCACGGTGTGATTAATGAGTTAGGTGGAAAATACCAAGGTTTAGATAGATATGAAGCTAGAAAGCAAATGGTTAAGGATTTAGATGAACAAGGATTACTTGTTAAAGTTAAACCTCATACTCACAATGTTGGAACACATGATAGATGTGGAACTGTTGTTGAACCAATCGTTTCAAAACAATGGTATGTTAAGATGGAATCTTTAGCGAAGCCTGCTATAGATGTAGTTAGAAATGGAAAAACTAAGTTTGTTCCAGAAAGATTTGATAAAATATACTACAACTGGATGGAAAATATTCAAGATTGGTGTATTTCAAGACAATTATGGTGGGGACATAGAATACCTGTATTCTACTGTAATGACTGCAATCATATGATGGTTGAAGTTGAGGCACCATGCAAGTGTTCAAAATGTGGATCTGAAAACTTAAGACAAGATGAAGATGTACTTGATACTTGGTTCTCATCTGCATTATGGCCTTTCTCAACTTTAGGTTGGCCAGAAAAAACAGAAGACTTAGATTTCTTCTATCCAACTAATGTTTTAGTTACTGGATATGATATCATATTCTTCTGGGTTGCTAGAATGATATTCTCTGGAATACACAATATGAATGAAACTCCATTTGATACAGTATTAATCCACGGTATTATAAGAGATGCTGAAGGAAGAAAAATGAGTAAGTCTTTAGGAAATGGTGTTGATCCACTAGAAGTTATTGATGAATATGGTGCAGATGCATTAAGATTCATGCTTGTTACTGGTAACTCTCCTGGTAATGATATAAGATATATCCCAGAAAGAGTTGAAGCAGCAAGAAACTTTGCTAATAAGATGTGGAACGCATCAAGATTCGTTATGATGAACTTAGATAAAGAAGTAATGAATAAATATGCTGATTGCAAAGAATATAGCTTAGCTGATAGATGGATATTATCTCAAATGAATACTTTAGTTAAAGAAGTAACTGAAAACATGGAAAAATACGAGTTAGGTATTGCTCTTCAAAAGGTTTATGACTTTATGTGGACTGAATTCTGTGACTGGTATATAGAACTTGTTAAGCCAGTATTCTTCAGTGATGATGAAAAAGCTAAAGGAGTAGTTTATAACGTATTATATACTGTATTAACTACAGGATTAAAATTATTACATCCAGTAATGCCATTCATTACAGAAGAAATATACACTACTTTAACAGATGGAGAATCTATAACAATTTCTTCATGGCCAGAATATGCTGAAGATTTAGCGGATAGCAAGGCAGAAAAGGATATGGAATTTGTTATAGAGGCTATTAAAGGATTAAGAAATGTAAGAGCTGAAATGAATGTTCCACCATCAAGAAAAGCAAAAGTAATTTGCTATATTTCTGATGAAGCTAAAGATGCATTTAGTGCTGGTATTCCTTATATGGAAAAACTAGGTTCAGCTTCAGAAGTTGAATTTATAGCTGATAAGTCAGTAGTTCCTGAAAATGCAGTATCATTAGTAGTTAAGGGTGGAGAATTATTTATGCCACTTTTAGACTTAGTTGATAAGGATAAGGAACTTGAAAGATTAAATAAAGAAAAGAAGAAATTAGAAGGCGAAGTAACAAGAATAGAAAAGAAACTTTCTAATGCAGGATTTGTAGCTAAAGCTCCAGAAGCAGTAATAAATGGAGAAAAAGAAAAGTTAGTTAAATATCAAGAAATGCTTGATGCAGTATTAGTTAGAATAGACACTTTAAAATAGTTGCAAATTAATTATGGCAAGCGACAAATTATATTAATTTGTCGCTTGCTTTTTGTTAATTATAAAAAATTAGAGATTATTATAAATTTACTAAAGAATCCTATTTATAATTTATATTTTAATGGTGCATAAAAATATTTATTTTGTGAAAAATAGGATTAAGAGGTGAATAATATGAGTAATAAAATTGTAGAAACAATCAAAAACAGTAGTGGCGAAATTATGCAATATGTATTAGAAAATGGCACAACAGTAGATAAAGTACAAGGTGTTGAAATGGCTAAAAATGGTCAAATTGATGGTGTTATAATAGCTCATTCTAAAAAAGGTGAAGAGTATTTAAGAACTAAGCCAGATGGAACTGAGGGAAATAATTTATCTGCAATGGCTAAGGAAGATTAATATTAAATTAATAGGATTTTATTAAAAGAGAGCGGCTAACAAAGTTATTTATATTTTTGTTAGCTGTTTTTTTACTTATATATAATTAAGATATATTAAATATAATTTATAAATACAAGAACTAAAATTATTCTAAGTTAAATAATATTTTTTTAAAAATATGTTATAATTATATAAAATTATTAGTCCATTACTATTAAAATATAGTTTTTATAATTTACGAACTAGTAATAAAAATAAATACATATAAATTAATTTGTGAGGTAGTAAGAAATATGGGTAAAATATTGTTAAAAAATGAAGATATAAATTTAGATACAGCAAGTTCATCAGATTTTATTGCTATAATTT
>NZ_SMUS01000051.1 GCF_004353185.1 Clostridium cuniculi
AAAGAACTAACATAACAATAGTTAAGACAGTAATATCTTACTTAAATGAAAATGTTGATAAAGAAGTTACTGAAAACTTAATTAAGTATGTTGAAGATAGAAAAGGTCACGATAGAAGATACGGAATAGACCCAACTAAGATTAAGGAAGAATTAGGATGGTATCCTGAAACTACATTTGAAGTTGGAATTAAGAAAACTATTCAATGGTACTTAGATAACCAAGAATGGATGAAGAATGTTACTTCAGGTGAATATTTAAATTACTATAATGAAATGTATAAATAATTAAAGATTAAATAGAAAGCCTACTTATGTGGGCTTTTTATTTTAAGTGTATGAATTTATAAAATAACCTCTATTAAAAGTCATTAAACTTTTTAATAGAGGTTATTTTTAATGTTTTGAAGGTTTAGTTATTATATGATTTCCTACATAAAGTAATATTATTATAAATAGAGGCAACCACAGAAGGGCAATTCTATTAATTATAAATAAGTCTTTAGCAAGTACTATTAAACCAGTAAGTACTGTAAAATATGCAGTAAATTTAAATAGGAATATGGCTTTTTTATCTTTAATTTTTATTATAAAATATACAAAAGCTAAACAACAAATAACAGTTAAAATAGTTCCTAAAATATTACCTAAAGAATATAAAACTAAATATACTAAACCTGTTGTTAAGAAGCTTAATAGTGGTGGATCATATATAATATGAAGAATTAATTGATAAAATAAATTAATTATCATATTAGGACCAGTTCCAAATTGTGTAGTAAATATATCTTGTAAGTGTGTAATTTGGAAAAATGAGAAAAATGCATTTGAGTGTTGCAATTGAAAATTAAAATTAACAAAGAAATAAATTGTAGCAATTATTGCAATAAAGTATAGTATATCCATAAGGCTAAGAATACGCTTATTATTTTTAAAAGTAAAAACAATACATGCAATAAGAACTAAAAATAAATAAGATCTAAATTTTAATAGCAACATAGCTACTAATAAAATTAAAATTATTGATTTATAATTTATTTTTTGTGCTAATATGTAATAAATCAATATACAAACTAAACAAATTACAATATTATCTCTCATAAGCAGTGAGTTACATAATATATATCCAGGTAATAAACTAAAAATTCCTACACTTATTAAAGAAAGTTTTTCATTTAAATATAATCTAGATGTTTTATATAAAAATATTGCTGTTGGAATATATACAAATAATTTTATTAAAATTAAATCTAGAGTAGATTTTATTCCTATACCTTTAAGGAGTGTTAATAAGATTACGAAGATATTGTAGTTTCCATAACTAGCATGACCTTCCGCATCTACGAATTCATATACAGGTAATTCTTTATGTAACCATGCACTAATATCTCCATTTTTTAAATGACCTAATAAGATATCAGAATCTATGTAATATTTATATTCATCACAAAAGTGATTATTAGCCACATCTCCAAATAATATTCCATGCTCAAATCCATTTGATAAATTATTGTAATAAATAATTATAGCAAATAGAATGTAAATTATTAAAAAACTACTAGACATTATAAAAAAGCTTTTTGAATAGGAGTTTCTTTTATATAAGTAATAGTTTAATAATAATATAAAAATAATTATTATCGGTGTAAAGATACTCATGATATTTTCCTTTCTAAAAGATGTTTGCTAAAGCAAGAGTGTAAATATACGATTTAATTAGCAAAAATAACATCTTTATTTTTTTAAATCTTTCCTTTATTAGTATATATTATTAAACAGAATATAACAATAATATACAAGCTATTTAAAATAGAACATAAGCTATAAAAATAGAAGAATTTTTAAGGCATAAAACAACCTTAAATTCCTATTTAATTATAATTATGACATGTATTTACAAGTATGTTTAAGTTATGTTATCATTATGTAGTATTAAATTATCATATATACTACTAGTGGGATAAAAGAATATTATTTATTTAAGTAAAATAAATAAAAATAATTAATAATGTTAATTAATTATTGATTATATAGAGAGAAATAAGTTATAATTGGACTTAATGACGACAAAAAATGACAAATTTTATTGTTAACTCTGTTATAAAAGTGAATATGTTGTAATAAAGTCAACAATAATTACAAAAAATTCCAAACTTTTGTTGATTTTGTTTTGTTATGATTTAATTTTAATATTAAATTAAGAGGATATTTATTTAAAGCGAAAAACTTCTAAAACCTTAATATATAGAGGTTTTAGAATAAAAAATAATATAAAAACTTTAGACTAACAATAAAAACGGAGGAGATGGAATGGGGAGAAAAAAATTTCTTGTACTATTTGTATGTGTATTGTTTATCTTTAATGTTTTTAATTTTAATGTACAAGCATTAAGTAGCAATTCGACAAGCAAAGCAATTGGAAATGTTAACATAGTTTCAAATGTAGATACTTCACTTGAAGCTGTGGAAGCATGGGCAAGAAGTAAAAATGCTACTGAAACTTTTGTTGGTTTAGCTAAAATATACAAACAGTATGCTGAATCAAGAGGTGGAGTCAACTGGGTATTAGCTTATGTACAAGCTGCTAAGGAGACTGGATATGGAAAGTTTGGTGGGGTATTAGATGAATCTTACCATAATCCATGTGGATTAAAGAATCCAAGTGGTGGAGATGATTATGATGCTAATGCTCATAAGAAATTTGACAACTGGGAGCAAGGAGTAATAGCACATTTAGATCATTTAGCATTATATGCAGCTGCAGAAGGATATCCAAAGACAACTTATGTTGATAGTTGGAAAGATGAAGCTTTAGCATCAAATGAAACATATGACCCAAGACATATAGGATGGTTTGGTACTACTAGTGGTATCTTAGGTAAGGCAAAAGATGTATTAAGCTTAACTGGAAGTTGGGCTTCTGATCCAAACTATGGAGTAGAGCTATTTAGATTATATTGTGACGCAACTAATTCAGAATATTTACCTGCAAAAAGTAACTTAGAATCACCATCAAATTCAGAAGTTATTACTAATGGTAAATTAAGAATTAAAGGTTGGGCTTTACATGCCTTTGGAATTACAGAGATTAAGGTTTTAGTTGATAACTCTCAGGTTGCAACTATAAGTACTGGAGTTAGTAGATCAGATGTTAATTCAGCATATCCAGGATACTTTAATGGATCTAATGCAGGTTTTGATGAGACAATAGATATAAGCAACCTTGGAACTGGAAACAAAACTGTAGAAGTAAAAATTATTGCTAGAAATGGTGAAACTCAAAGTTACAAAAGGAATATAGTTGTAAAAGATGGAAATGTAAGTTTACCTAAAATAAGTAATTTAGATGCACCAACTAATAATAGTGTTGTAACAGATGGAAATCTTAAAATTAGAGGATGGGCATTAGATCAAGCAGGAGTTAAAGAAGTAAGAGTATACATAGATAATAAAGACTTTGGCGCTGTTACTTATGGAACAACAAGATCAGATGTAAACAATGCATATCCAGGATATTCAAGCGGAAACAATGCAGGATTTGATGGAACAATAGATGTCTCAAGTCTAACATCTGGTAATAAAAAAGTAGTTGTAAGGATAACATCTAATGATGGAACAATCCAAAATATTGAGAGAACAATTACTATACAAAAATTACAATCAAGAAGTTGTTTAGATGAACCGACTAATAATTCTATAGCAGGTTCAACAACGTTAAAGGTTAGAGGATGGGCATTAGATTCAAGTGGTATTAAAGAAGTAAGAGTATATGTAGATGGAAAAGATTTAGGTACAGTTACTTATGGAACAACAAGAGCTGATGTAAATAAGGCATATCCAGGATACTCAAGCGGAAATAATGCTGGTTTTGAAGGAATGGTTGACATATCATCTATAAGTACTGGAAATAAGAAATTAACTGTAAAAATAACAGCAAATGATGGAAGTATTCAAACTATAGAAAGAACAATTAAGGTTGAAAAGCTAGCATCAAGAAGTCATTTAGATGAACCTAATAATAATATTACAGTTAAAGGAACAGTAAAAGTAAGAGGATGGGCATTAGATTCAAGTGGTATTAAAGAAGTAAGAGTATATGTAGACGGAAAAGATTTAGGTACAGTTACTTATGGAACATCAAGATCTGATGTAAATAAGGCATATCCAGGATATTCAAGTGGAAATAACGCTGGATTTGAAGGAACTGTTAATATATCAAGTATATCTACAGGAAGTAAAAAGTTAACTGTAAAGATAACAGCAAATGATGGAAATGTTCAAACTATAGAGAGAACAATTAAGGTTGAAAAACTAGCATCAAGAAGTTGTTTGGATGAACCTACTAGTAATCTTACAGTAGCATCAGGACAACTTAAGATTAGAGGATGGGCATTAGCTGATTCTGGAATTAAGGAAGTAAGAGTATATGCAGATGGAAAAGATTTAGGTACAGTTACTTATGGAACATCAAGATCTGATGTAAATAAAGCATATCCAGGATACTCAAGTGGAGATAATGCTGGATTTGAAGGTATGATTGATATATCATCATTAGGTAGTGGAAATAAAAAATTAACTGTAAAAATAACAGCAAATGATGGAACTACTCAAACTATAGACAGAACAGTTAATGTTAAAAACTTACCATCAATAAATTCATTAGATGAGCCTACAAGTGGTACAGTTACAACAACAGGTGAATTAAAGATAAGAGGATGGGCAGTAGCATCAAGTGGTATTAAAGAAGTAAGAGTTTATGTTGATGGTATTGACTTAGGAACTATTACTTATGGGACAACAAGAACTGATGTAAATAAGGTTTATCCAGGGTATTCAAGTGGAAATAATGCTGGATTTGAAGGTACTATTAACTTAGGTGGAATGGCTACTGGAAATAAAAAATTAACTGTAAAAATAACAGCAAATGATGGAAGTAAGCAAATTGTAGAAAGAGATTTTGTATACAGAAAAGCGAAATTAGTAGTTGTTGATCCAGGTCACGAAATTGAATCTGTAGATCCAGGAGCAGTAGCAACTCATAGTGGAATTAGATATGTAGAAGGAAATTTAAATTTACAAATTGCTATCAAATTAAAAGCTGAATTAGAGGCTAGAGGAATAGAAGTATACATGACAAGATATGATAGTGTAATAATTGATAGAGACTCTACTGAAAGTTTAAAGAAAAGAGTCAAAGTTGCAAATGAGATGAATGCGGATTTATTTGTTTCAATACACCATAATTCATTTAGTGCTTCTTCAGCAAATGGATTTGAAGTATATTATAGTACAGGAACTCCAATCACAACTTATATTAGTGAAAGAATGATTACTGAAGATGGAAGAGATTTAACATTAGAAACTAAAGCATATGCTTCTAGAAGTACTACAGATAAGGTTGCCGTAAGTAAAGCATTAGCAACAGCAATAACTAATGAAGCTTCATCTACCTTAGGTTTATATAATAGAGGGGCTAAGGATAGTAATTTATATGTTTGTAAAAATACTACAATGCCTTCAATATTAATAGAAAATGGATTCTTAACTAATCCAACAGAGGCTGCAAAAGTAAGTACTAGTAGTCATCAACAAAAATTAGCAGAAATAACAGCTAAAAGAATTAATGAAGTATTAAAATAAAAAAATAAAAAATAGTATTTTCTCTTGTTTGAGAAAATACTATTTTTTTGTATTATGCTATTTTCTTAGGTTTTATAAATAATCCAATAACTAAAGCAATAATAGTAGGAATTACCCAACCAAAGCCAACACTTGCTAATGGCATAAAGCTTAATGAAGAACCAAAGAATGAGAATAATAATCCACATACTAGAGAAACATAAACTGATAATCTAATAGCAATAATGTTAGTTATGAATTTATTAAGCATAGTAACAACAATGATTGTAATAGCTACTGGATATAAAACATTTAGTATAGGAACTGATAATTTAACAATTTTATCAACACCTTGGCAAGCTATTACATAGCTTATTAAAGATATAGCTATAGAATTAAATTTATATGATAATTTTCCGTTAGTTACTTTTTCAAAGAATGTAGCTCCTGCAGTTAATAAACCAATTGAAGTAGTTAAGCAAGCAAGTCCTATAGCAGCTCCAATTAATACTACACCAAAAGTTCCTAGAATTTTATTAGCAATGAATACTAATAATGAAGTATTACTAATTCCAGCATCAACTAAATTAACAGTATGAGCACCTATAAATGTTAAACCACCATAAACGAATGCTAAACCAATAACAGCAATGACACTAGCTTTTAATAAAACTGAATTTACTTCTTTACCTTTATAACCTTTTTGTATTATAGAAGAAGTAATAACTCCTGCAAATAGTAAGGCAGCTAATGCATCCATTGTTTGATATCCTTCAAGTAAAGATGTAGATAGTATGTTAGTAGCACCTGTAGAAGCCATTTCTCCAATCGGATCTATTACACCTTTAACAATTACTATAGTTAAGATAATTATTAAAGCTGGTGTTAAAAATTTACCTATTGTATCTATAATAGAAGAACGTCTTAGAACAAAGAATAAATTTATTAAGAAATAAATTGCCATTACTATTATAGGTGACCATGTAGGGAAGAATGGTAATATTGAAATTTCAAAAGTAGTTGCAGCAGTTCTTGGGATTGCTAGTAATGGACCTATAGCAAAAAATAGAACTGTTGTAAGGATTAAAGTAAATTTAGTACCTATTTTATTTGTAATACCTTCGAAACTACCATTTCCTCTAGAGCAAGCTAATATAGCAAGTAAAGGAAGTCCAACTCCTGTTAGGACAAATCCTATAATACCTAATAAATATTGATCTCCTAATTTATTTCCAAGTGATGGAGGGAAAATTAAGTTTCCAGCACCGAAGAACATGGAAAATAAGGCAAATCCTACTACAATAGAGTCTTTCATTTTATTTTTCATGTGTATACCTCTTTCTAATTTTTTTATATCTTAAGTAACAGATTAACAAATTATCAAAAAATACTAAGAAAAAATTTAAAATCATTGTTAATCTATGAAATTTGATATAATAATAACATTTTATTAGTATATTTTCAACAAAATATTACAGAAAATATTTGAGTTATTTAGAAATTAATTAAGAATATTTTTTTTGAATTATCTTCTTAATTAAAATCATAGTATTGATTAAATCATTATGTTATTATAGTTGTATATATACTAAAATTTTACTTAGTTAGAGAGGGAATGAAATGAAAGTAAGAAAGGCTATAATACCGGCAGCTGGTCTTGGAACAAGATTTTTACCAGCAACAAAGGCGCAACCAAAGGAAATGCTACCTATAGTTGATAAACCAACAATTCAGTACATTATTGAAGAAGCAGTTGCATCTGGAATTGAGGAAATATTAATAATAACAGGTAGAAATAAAAAATCTATAGAGGACCATTTTGATAAATCTGTTGAATTAGAAATGGAATTAGAAAAAGCAGGAAAGCAAGAAATGCTTGATTTAGTTAGAGGAATATCAGATATGGTAGATATTCATTATATAAGACAAAAAGAACCAAGAGGATTAGGGCATGCTATTCACTGTGCAAAATCTTTTGTAGGTAATGAGCCATTTGCTGTAATGCTTGGAGATGATGTTGTTGAGAGTGAAGTTCCTTGTTTAAAACAATTAATTGATTGCTTTAATGAATATAAAACAACAATATTAGGAGTTCAAACTGTAGCACCTGAAAATGTTGATAAATATGGTATAGTTGATGGAATTCATATTGAAGATAGAGTTTATAAAGTTAAAAGATTAGTAGAAAAACCAGCAATAGAAGAAGCACCAAGTAATGTTGCTATTTTAGGAAGATATATAATTACACCTCAAATTTTTGAGATATTAGAAAATACTAAACCTGGTAAAGGAAATGAAATTCAATTAACAGATGCATTAGAGACTTTAATAAAAAATGAAGCTATGTATGCATATGATTTTGAAGGTAGAAGATATGATGTTGGGGATAAACTAGGATTTTTACAAGCAACAGTTGAATTTGCATTAAAAAGAGAGGAACTTAGAGAAGGCTTTATTGAATATTTAAATACAAAACCTTGGGAAAATGAATAAAATGGTATAAGTTAAAGTAAAAGTCGGCATTTTTGCCGACTTTTATTATTAACCTATTATTTAAACTGTTATCTTGGTATAAGACCAATTTTCTTTTGCATTTTTCTTAAATTCTTAAGAGCAGCATAATTGGCTTTTTCTGCACCTAACTTATAGATTTCTTCTAAAGTCTTTTTATCTTTAAGTAAGTTATTAACTTTTTCTTGAATTGGAGCTAATTCATCTACTATTGCATCTGCAACATCTTTCTTTAAGTCTGCATATCCTTTGCCTTTATATAGAGATACAACTTCTTCTTTGCTATATCCTTTAATTGCAATTAGAATATCAAGTAAGTTTTTAACTCCAGGTTGCTCATCAGAATAGTTAATAACACCAATACTATCAGTAACGGCTCTTGCTATTTTCTTTCTTATAACATCAGGTGAATCCATAATTAAGATATAGCTATTTGGATTATCATCTGATTTTGACATTTTCTTAGTTGGCTCTTGTAAGCTCATTACCTTAGCACCAACTGGTGGAATATATGGATCCGGAATTTTAAATGTTGGGCTATAAGCATTATTAAATCTATTAGCTAAGTCTCTAGCTAATTCTAAATGTTGCTTTTGGTCAATACCAACAGGAACTAAATCCGTATTATATAATAAAATATCAGCAGCCATAAGTACTGGATAAGTAAATAGACCTGCAGGAATAGAATCACCATGCTTTTGAGATTTATCTTTATATTGAGTCATTCTTGAAAGTTCACCCATATAAGTATTACATGTTAAAAGCCAAGCACCTTCAGAATGAGCTGGTACATGAGATTGAATAAATAATGTGTTTTTCTCAGGGTCAATACCACAAGCTACATAAATGGCTAAAACTTCTAAAGTTCTTTTTCTTAGGTCTGCAGGAAGTTGTTTAACTGTTATAGCATGTAAATCAACTACACAGAAGAAGCAGTCATATTCATCTTGAAGTTTAACCCAGTTTTTTAAGGCTCCTAAGTAATTTCCTAAAGTTAAATTTCCAGATGGTTGAATACCACTAAAAATAACTTTTTTCTTTTCTGCTACGTTTTCCAAATATAGCACCCCTTTTCTTTTTTTCTGTAAAAACGTTTTATCTAAGTATTATAATTTCGTATTTCAATTATAGTTACTATTATAAAATTACCCAAATTTTATGTCAAATGAAACATTGATTTGTTTTTTTGACTCATAACTAAATATAAGATTATATGCAAAAAGAAGAGCTGCAAAGCAGCCCCTCCTAATTAATTCAAAAGAATTATCTTCTTTCTCTATTCATCTTTTGAGCTTTTCTAGCCCTTCTGCAATCAGGACATCTAACAGGATCATTTTCAAATCCTTTTTCTTTATAGAATTCTTGTTCTCCTACAGTAAAAATGAATTCCTTCCCACAGTCTTTACAGATGATTTTCTTATCTTCCATTTTATATACCTCCTTAAAATCCATAGGGTTAATCTTGATAACTACTATATACACCTAAGGAAAAAAGGGGTACTTTAATGATATTATCATAGAACTTCCTAATGATTTTTATTACACTATTATTATAGCATAATTTGGTAAAAATGCAACAAACATACTTAAGATATATGAAAAAAAATAAAATTATTTTTTCTTAGATCTTAATGCAAAAGCTGTAAATGCAATTAGTGGTATTGCTACAAACAATATTAAATTAATATATTGATAGTACTTAAGAATAGAAAATAAAATATAATTATTTCTTGATAAAAATGTTCCAAATATAAATATTGCTAAAGTATAAACTGTAGTAAAATATTTATAGTTTTTTATATGTTTTTTATAAATTATATAAACTCCATAGGTTGCAATTGCATACTTTAGGAAAAAGCCAGCCACTGTCTGATATAAGAAGAAGAAATCTCCAAATTCCAAGAAGCCACAGAGCTGAACTCTTTGACTTTGAGTAAACTCAGGATAAAAGAGATTAGCTGCTCTAACTGGGCCAAATGTAGATAATATTCCAATAAGAATGTAAATACATACAGCACCTAATATTCCTAATGCTATAAAGCTATGTTTTTTTAAATTTTTTCCACTATTTAAATATCTTAAATATGGTAAAGCAATAACAAAAGCAGAGAGTGAACCTAAAACTAATAAAAGTGTTGATAAAAATTCACTTCCTATATTACCTGCAAAAACAGGCATAATATACTTCACATCTTTATACTTTTCAGTAATTGTAGATAAGATAAAGGTATTAACACCTAATGAAGATATAAGAATTATTACAAAAATTAAAAATGAACTTATACTTTTTCCAATTAAAAAAACTGATGGTATAAGAAAAAATATAATTATATACCAACTAGGAGTCTCAAGAAAAAAGCAAGATTTAATTACATTAGTCTCCACTGCTGCAGATTCAAGGGCTGCTAAAAATAACCCAAGAGAAAACAAAAATAAAAATATGTTACCTAAAGGTTTAGATAATCCCTGAGTAAAAACTTCATTTATATTATAAACCTTTCGAGAATCCATAACATAAATTAAGTACATGGCAAATGCAAAGAAAATTAAATAAATAATTAATGTATATAGCCATGTGTCTCTTCCCCCTTCTACAATAAACAAAGAGGGATATGTTTTAAAAGATATATATGTAACACCAAAGACAAAAAGTATAAAGTGTTTTGCTGATAATTTATTCATTTCTTTTCCTCCAAATTCTAAATATATGCTAAGTCTATTTTATTATTCTCAAAAAAATGAATATTAAACATGGTGAGAGGAATAATATCCTTAGGTGATGTAAATGGATAATTTAAATTATGTAAAAGAAAGATTTGAAGGATGTTTTGATGTCAAATATAGAGATGTTAAAACAATAATAGGAGATGGTACTTTAGTATTTATAGATGACTTATGTAATGGTCAATGGATGATGGAATACTTAATATTACCATTAAGAGGATTTGGGGAATTAAAAAATACAAGTATAAAGTGTCCAAATGATTTATTAGAAAAGGTACTTGATATAAGTGCAACAGGAATGGCTAAAGATGGAGATGATGCACTTATGCATGTATTATCTGGAGATGTAATATTAATTTTAAAGGATTTTAACGAAATTATATTCTGTGAGGTTAAAAACTTTCCAAGAAGAGGTATAGGAATTCCAGAAACTGAAGCAGTATTAAAGGGACCTAGAGAAGGGTTTAATGAACTTATAGTAGATAATGTTGCATTAATTCGTAGGCGTGTTAAGAATCCGGACTTAAAATTTGAAACTGTTATAGTTGGAGAAGAATCACAAACTGCAGTTGCAATTGCATATATAAAGGGAGTTGCCCCAGATGATTTAGTTAATAAGGTAAAGGATACACTTAAAAATTTAGATTTGAGATTTGTTTTAGATTCAAATTATATAGAAGTGAATTTAAAGAAGCAGCATTCTTTTTTTGATACAGTAGGATATACTGAAAAGCCAGATGAAGTTGCAGCAAAGATTTTTGAAGGACGTATAGGCATTTTAGTTGATGGAACACCATTTGTAATTACAGTACCATATTTCTTTTTAGAAAATTTTCAAATGCCAGATGACTATTATATAAATAGATACTATACAAATTTTAATAGAATATTAAGATGGTTTGCATTTTTAATTGCTTCATTTTTACCAGGACTTTATGTTGGAATCATTACATATCATTTTTCAATGATACCAAGTCTTTTTGTATTTAGGCTTGCTGTATCAAGAGCTGGAGTACCATTACCAACAGTTGTTGAAGTATTTATTATGATGATAGCTTTCCAACTTATAAAAGAAGCTGGATTGAGGTTGCCACAGCCAATTGGTGGAGCAATGAGTATAGTTTCTGCTCTTATTTTAGGTGATGCAGCAGTAGGAGCTGGAATTGCATCAAGAATTACAATAATAGTAGTTGCAATAAGTACATTAAGTTACTTCCTAATACCTAAGGTATATGGAGCTGTTTCATTTTGGTCAATAGTAATAATGTTATCAGCATCATTACTTGGAATACCAGGATTTTTATGTGCCTCATTAATTTATATTATTCAAATAGCAGAATTAGAATCAGTGGGATATCCATTCTTATTCCCATTAGGTAGTATAAGTGAATATAGATTTAAAGATGTATTTTTTAGAGGTAAATTAGATAGAATTTCAAGAAGGATAATAGGAACAGGAGGCAAGAAGAATGCTGAAAAATAAAAGAAGAAAAGCTTCTATATTGTTAAGTTTATTACTTCTACCATTACTTTTAACTGGTTGTTTCGATTATCATGATATTAATAAAGTTACATTTCCAACAAGTATTATTTTTGATGTAGATGATTTAGGGCAAAAAATAGTTTATTTAGATTGTATTAAGCCTTATAGAAGTACTAATGATAGTTCCGATAAAGGAAGAAGAATAATTTATAAAGGCATAGGTAAAACAGCTTTAGAAGCACTAAATGATATAAATAGGGCATCAAGTTTTAAGCTAGATTATAGTCAAACAAGGGCTTATATTTTTACTGAAAAAGCTTCTAGAAAAGGGATTAAAAAGTTTTTAGATTTAATTAATAATAATAGTGAATTTTCAATGAAGCCAAGTGCATTTGTATACTATGGAGATGTAGAGGAGTTATTAAAGACTGTATCTACAGATGAAGAATATTTAGGATTATTTTTAAATGATTTAGTTGGTAAGGAAAAGTATAATCCTAGGGCTGTGAAATCAAATATAAACTATTATTTAAGTAATATCTTAATGGGAAGTAATACAGCTTTATTAACATCAATATCATTAGAAGATAATGCTATAGATAAAAAGATTCAAATACAAGGTTCATCTATTTTTAAAGATAATGTTTTAGTAGAAAAAATAGATATTGAAAATAGTTTAATTTACAATATTATGATGGGTAATGCAAAAAGTGGGACCTTAGAGATTAGTAATCCTGAGAGTAAAGAGAATTTTATTACATTACAAATATTAGATAGTAGCATGAAGGATAAGTTAGAATTTCAAGATGGAAAGTATAAGCTAATAAAAGATGTTAATGTTGAGGTATCGGTAAGTGAGATACAAGGAGAATTAATAGTAGATGCTAATGCGTTAGACTATATTAAAGTAAATGAAGAAGCATATATAAGTGGATATGCTGAATACTTATTTAATAAATATAAGAAACAAAATCTAGATATTTTTGATATTGATAGATTAGCGGAGATGTACTATCCAAATGAAAATATAGATAATCCTTTAAGTGTTACTGAGGTAGAGGTTAATACTAAAGTAATTATAAAAGGAACAGGAGTTGTAAAGGATAGTCTTTAATGTTTTAAAAGTATTAATAATATAATCAAGTTAGTAATAAAAGAAATATAGAAGCATACTATTAAATTAATATAGATAAAACTTAAAGTTACCAAGTGTAAAAGAACAAGGGATAATATAACAATAAAGTTATTTTCTTTGTTCTTTTTTTGTTTATTATAAATATAATATATTACTATAAATTTTTTATTAAAACTTAGTGCTAAAATTAGCAGTTTTAGGTTAAGTTGAATATTATATCTTAGAGAGAGTTTAAGGTAAAATATTATGAATAAGAAGAAACTACTATCTTTAATACAACAGAGGGAAGGGACTAAGTTAGATTTTAAACTGAAAATAGATATTTCATCAGAAGCTGGTAAGAAGGAGCTTGCAAAGGATGTATGTGCTATAGCAAATTCTAAAGGGGGAAGAGGATATCTAATAATAGGAGTTGAGGACAGAACAAAACGATTAGTTGGAATTAATAAGGGGAAATCCTTAGAGGAAGAAAAAATTCAACAAGTTGTAAGTTCAAGATGTGAGCCGCCAATTCCCATAAAGGTGGAAATTGTAAATTTGGATGGGATTGATATTGGAATAATAACAATATTTGATGGAGGACAAAAGCCTTATCAAATAAAGGAAACAGGAGCATTTCATATAAGAAGGGGATCTATTACAGACACTATGAGAAAATCAGAACTTGTAGCGGCATTTGAAGAAAATCAACTATTAACAGTTGAAACATGCCAAGTAGTAAATAGTAGTTCTGAATTTTTAAATAAGGAATTAATAGAAAGATATTTTAAAAGTAAAGGAATAGAGATTAATAGAGAAAATGAAAAGTTTCTACTAGAAAGTGCAGGTATAACTTATTTAGATAAAAGAAATAGGAAAGTTAGATGTACTTTTGGTGGATTATTAGTATTTTGTGATAGTAATAATATATGTATTCCTAATAATGCAATAAGAATAATAAATAAAGTAAACGAGAATTATCCTAGATCAATTATGATAAATGGTAATCTATTAGATATGATAGATAAAACAGAAAAAGAAATGTATACGTTATTACCAAGAGGTTATCCAGTTTTTGCTGTTATGGAAGCAGTAAAAAATTCAGTAATGTATAGAGAATATTCAATTATAGACAGGTTAATAGAGATAATATTAACTAAGAATTCAGTAATAATTATAAGTCCAGGGCAACTAGTAGCTAAGGGTAATATGTTTGGAGATATGGGATATAATAAGAGAAATATGTGGATTTATGATAAGCTAATATCTTTAGATGAAGGTAAGAGATTTATTAATGATGGTAATGGATTAGTGAGAATAAAGGAAGCATTCAAAGGAAAAAGAAAGGTACGGTTAATAAATTCAACATTAGATGACTGTTTTAAAGTTATTTTGCCAATGAACATTGAATAATAAAGTTTAATGGTTAATGATAACTTTAAAGAAAAATGAAGAAGGGTTATTGTACTAAAAATTATTTTGCTAGAATTTTTAATTATGTGTAAAAAGTTTTAACTTATATCTTCAACAGAAATGTGAAGATAATTAACTATATAAAATAATTAAAAAGAAGGAGTGGTTCCAATGATTCAAGTTTTTTGTGCAAGAAGAGGCTCTGGAAAAACAAAAAGGTTAATAGAATTAGCCAACCACCAACAAATAAGCGCTAAAGGCGATGCCGTTTATATTGATGATGATTCTAGACCAATGTTACAGTTAGCAAGAGGTATACGATTTGTAGATACTAATGAATATAATGTTGATGATTGTCAAAGTTTTTATGGTATGTTATGTGGGATAATTTCATCTAATTATGATATTGAAAATATCTATATTGATGGATTATCAAACATTGTTAGATGTACTATGAAGGATTCCACAGAATTGTTTAGAAAGATAGCTGGATTAACAGATAGATTTGGTATTAATGTATATATTAATATTAATGTTGATAATGCTGAAGAAGTACCATCATGTATTAAAGAATACGTAGCATAGGATTGAAAATAATTAAATTTAAATAAATTATAAATAAAGCTACTCAAGTTTGGGTAGCTTTAAGTTTAAAAGAGTTCATATAGATTATTGATAAAGTTTAAATATAAGCTTTTTAAAAGTTAAATTTTCTTGATAAAAGGTTCTAATAAATATATACTAAGTAATATATGAAGTTTTATAGGAGGTAAGGAGATGGCTAACGTTTTAGACGAGTTATTAGACCGTGGATACATAAAGCAATTTACTCATGAAGAAGAAACAAGAGAATTGCTAGAAAAGGAGAAAATAACTTTTTATATAGGATTTGATCCAACAGCTGATAGTTTACATGTAGGTCATTTTATAGCAATGATGTTTATGGCTCATATGCAAAGAGCAGGACATAGACCGATAGCTTTACTTGGTGGAGGAACTGCAATGGTTGGAGATCCATCTGGAAAAACTGATATGAGATCTATGCTTACAAAAGAGCAAATTCAGCATAATGTTTCTTGTATAAAGAAGCAAATGGAGAAGTTCATAGATTTCTCAGATGATAAGGCTATTTTAGTAAATAATGCAGATTGGTTATTAAACTTAAATTATGTTGACTTCTTAAGAGAAGTAGGAGTTCACTTCTCTGTAAATAGAATGTTAACAGCTGAATGCTTCAAACAAAGATTAGAAAAGGGATTATCATTCTTAGAATTTAACTATATGTTAATGCAAGGATATGATTTCTACGTATTAAATCAAAAGTATAACTGTAAAATGCAATTAGGTGGAGATGACCAATGGTCAAATATGATTGCAGGTGTTGAGTTAGTTAGAAGAAAAGCTCAAGGTCAAGCTATGGCAATGACTTGTACATTATTAACTAATAGCCAAGGTCAAAAGATGGGTAAAACAGTTGGTGGAGCATTATGGTTAGATCCAGAAAAAACATCACCATTTGATTTCTATCAATACTGGAGAAATGTAGACGATGCTGATGTTGAGAAATGTTTAGCGTTATTAACATTCTTACCTATGGATGAAGTAAGAAGACTTGGAGCTTTAGAAGGTGCAGAAATAAATAAAGCAAAAACAGTTCTTGCTTATGAAATAACTAAGCTTGTTCATGGTGAAGAGGAAGCAAACAAGGCTAAATCAGCTGCAGAAGCATTATTTGCTGGTGGAGTTGATATGAGTAATGTTCCAACAGTTACAGTTACATCTGAAAGCTTTGGAAAAACTATTCTTGATGTTATAGCTGAAGCTAAGATAGTTCCTTCAAAGGCAGAAGGAAGAAGATTAATTCAACAAGGTGGTCTTTCTATAAATGGAGAAAAGGTTACAGAAATAACAAGAGTATTCACTGAAGAAGATATACAAGATGGAGCAGCTTTAATTAAAAGAGGTAAAAAGAATTATAATAAAATTGTAATTGAATAAACTTATAAATAGAAGAGCTTGTATTAGAAGTATAATTTTATATTAATTTAATACACGCTCTTTATTAATCTTTTTTTATGAAGATTAAAAGTAGCCAATATAAGAGGTGGAGAAGTTATGGAGATAAATAATGATGTGACAGTAACTAGGGCTATAAATAATAATGTTTTGTTAGTTAGGGATAAGGGTGTAGAAAAAATATTATTTGAAAAGGGAATTGGATTTGGAAAGAAATTTGGGGATAAAATAAAAGCTAAAACAGAAGTAAGTAAGATTTTTATAATAGAAGATGATGATAATAGAAAGAACTTTAATGAAATCGTAACCACTGTAGATAATAAATTAATAGGGATATTTGAAGAAGCATTAGGAGAAATCCAAGATGAATTGGGAGAAGAGTTAAACGAAAATATACATGTAGGACTTATAGAGCATTTATCATTTTCAGTTAAGAGATTAAAGAATAACCAAGAAATAATTAATCCATTTTTAAATGAAGTAGAAGCTTTATATTCTAAAGAGTTTAATTTAGCATCTAAATTAGCAAGAAGAGTAGAAAAGGTAGCGAAAGTTAAAATTCCAGATGGTGAAGTAGCTTTTATTGCAATTCACATTCACTCTGCACGTAATAATGGTAAATTAGCCAATACAATAAAATATGCATATTTAAGTAATACAATAGTTGAGTATGTTGAAGATAAACTTGGAATTTATATAGATAGACAATCATTAGATTATACTAGATTTTTAATTCATATTAGATTTGCAATTGAGAGAGTTATGAATGACAAAAAAATAGAAAATACTCTTAAAGATATTATAAAGGAAAAGTACAAGCTTTCTTACACAATATCAAAAGATGTAGCAAAGATTATTAGTGATACATTAGAATGCGAAGTTTGTGAAAATGAAGTAGCATATATAGCTATGCATATTGAAAGGTTTAGGATATCACTATCCCATAACTAAAGTTCTTTGTAAAAAAATGTATGCGCCTCTGAGGTCAATCCAATATTTGGATTGACCTCAGAGTATTTTTATTTTAAGATTAAGTGGTTATAATATATAAATGATAAGTTTAAACAGGAGATAAGGGGGAGTACTATGGCTTTATATGCTATTTCCGATTTACATCTTGCATTAAGTACAGATAAGCCTATGGATATATTCGGTGGCCATTGGATTAACCATGATGAAAAGATAAAGAAGAATTGGACAGATAAGATAACAGAGGAAGATACAGTATTAATTGCTGGAGATATTTCTTGGTCTATGAAATCTGAAGATAGTAAAATAGATTTAGAATGGATAAGCAATTTACCAGGTAAAAAAATTATAAGTAAGGGAAATCATGATTATTGGTGGAGTAGCATATCAAAATTAAATGCTATGTATGATAATATGAAATTCGTACAAAATAATTTTTATATTTATAATGATTATGCTATTTGTGGAACTAGAGGATGGATTGATCCAAGTAGTGATAAATTTAATTCTAAAGACGCAAAGATATATGCAAGAGAGCAAATAAGAATGAAATTATCATTAGATTCAGCAAAAAAGGCTGGATTTAATAAATTTATTGTAATGATTCATTATCCACCTTTCAGTAATGAAAGAGAAGAAACTGAGTTTATGAAGATTTTTCAAGAATATAAGGTTGAAAAAGTTGTCTATGGGCACTTACATGGACCAGCTAATGTAAAGGCAATAGAAGGAGACATTAATGGAGTAGAATATATAATGACTTCATGTGATTTTATTGATTTTAACCCGATTAAGATATTAGATTAAATAGATATAAATTAATGTATAAAAAATATATATTATAGGGATATTATACTTTTAAAACTGAAATTTTAAGTATGTGATTTTTAGTTACAGTTTTTGGTGTTTTTGATATAATGTATTTGTACTAAATATAAGGGTGATGTTTTATGGCAATGCAAAGTTGGAAGAGTTTCCTTATGCCTTATGAACAAGCGGTAGATGAGCTTAAGGTTAAACTAAAGAGTATAAGAAAAGAATATAGAAAAAGAAATGAATATTCTCCAATTGAGTTTGTTACAGGAAGAGTTAAGGAAGTTTCAAGTCTTTTAGAAAAGGCAAATAAGTTTGGAATTCCTCTTGATAGAGTAGGTCAAGAAATGGAGGATATAGCTGGTATAAGAATAATGTGCCAGTTTGTTGATGACATAGATACAGTTATTGAACTTATTAGAGCAAGACGAGATATGCAAATACTTTATGAAAAAGACTATGTAAGAAATGTTAAGCAAAGCGGATATAGAAGTTATCATATGATTATTAAGTATACTGTTTATATGGCAGAAGGTCCAAAGGATATATTAGCAGAGTTTCAAATAAGAACTTTAGCAATGAATTTCTGGGCAACAATAGAGCATTCTTTAAATTATAAGTATAAACAGCATATACCTAAAGAAATACAAGATAAGCTAAAAGAAGCAGCAGACTCAGCATTTAATTTAGATGAGCAGATGCTAGAAATAAAGGACGAAATAAAAGATGCCCAAAGGTTATTTGAAGTTAAGTCAGATATAATAACTAATATAATGAACAATATAATGACTTTAATGTCTCTAGGCAAAACAGCAGAAGCAAGTAGATATCAGGGCATGTTAAATAAACTTGTAGATGAGGGTGAAGTTTGGGAGCTAAATAACCTTTTAAGCACCATCAAAAAAGACATTATACGCTACAAAGAAAGCGAATAATTGAATAATATTGCGTACCACATGGAAGCGAAAAAATGAAATATTTATTTTCCGGTAATGGTGAAATTTTCACCTAGAATTTATATAATTGATTCCGTAAAGTTTGCTAAAGTTTTTAAACTCGCTGTTCGCTCAAACAGTAAAAACTTTTTTACGCAACTTTACTCCATCAATTATTAAATTCTACGGCTTAATTTCAATGATACCTCCAAATAAATATTTCATTTTTTTCTTTTTACATGTGTTTGCTTATAACACGCATCTTTATAGTTAATGTTTTGTGCTACAAATTTTTCTTATATTAAAGTTAATTTGTATATTAATATTTTTAGTTTATTTAAATATATATATTTAGAAGTTAACAATTTATTATATAAAATATAGCAGAA
>NZ_SMUS01000052.1 GCF_004353185.1 Clostridium cuniculi
ACCTTTATATACCTTCAAATATTTAAATAACAAACACAAATCTATTTTATAAGCTTCGATAGTGTTTTTTGATTTACCTTTAATAGTTTCTAAGTAATTCAAAAAATCCATAATCACTTTAGGAAGCTTATTTATTTCTTGAACTTCAATACCGAATCTGTTTTTAATATTATTTATATATTTTTCATCATCTTTGATAATTGAAGTTATATCAATTTTACTTTTAGTTTTTTTCAAATTTGAATTATATATTTCAGTCATTTAAATCCCCCTTATATGCAATTTTGCATTAATTTCATTATATCATAGGAATTTTATGCTAACAATAAGATTTATTTCGCTAAATGGTTATTTAGCGAAATTATTTTTAGAGTTTTTTCTCTATTTTTCTAACATTTTAGATTTATTTTTATAACATTAGATCTTTATCTTTTAAACTCCTACTTTTATTTTTAGCTTCTTTGTAAAATATTCTTAAATAATTTATTTTTATAATCCAGCGTCTTAACTTTTCATCAATTTCATATTTCGATTCTGTCATATTTTAAATTTCAACTTTTTCTTCGTATTACAAAATATACATTTTATAAAAATATAAATTTAAAATTTTATTTCAACAAGCATCTTGTTTTTGTTGATAAAAAAAATAAAACGCATATAAAAATACGTTTTATTTTTCAACTTCTACAATTTTAATAACTAAATCAGCCTTCAATAATTCTGATTTAGAAAAACCTTTTCTAAAATATCGTATTTGCTTATATTTTTCTCCATTCATTTCAAAATCAAGAACATCAATACGATCACCACTATATATTATTGGTTCCTTTTGTCCTTTAATAGTAATCTTAATTTTCATAACTTACTCCTTTGTATAATTATATATTTAGTATACATCATCATTTTGAATTTATAAAGAAAAAAGGGAAAGTTTATACAAACTTTCCCTCAACTTTATAAATAGATTTTTACTTTTTGAAAATCCCAAAAGGCTTTCCAACTGGTAAAAATACTCTTCCAAAATGCTTATTTAACACAGCAGCTCCTGAACCATAGAATGACATTATTGCAATTAATAATTCAGACCACGCAGCTATTCCGTGTGTTAATTCTGGCATAATACCAAATGAATTTAATGATAATCCTATGAATAAGAAATCAATTAAAACAAATATTGTAAATAATACCTTGTGAGTTTCCATAGCACCTACTGTCATAAATACAGTAAATATTAAATATCCTAAAAATGCAAATCCTAATTGCTTAGTGTCTGTAGCTTGTGCTAACTTTTCTCCAAATACTCCGTTTTGAATTAACCAAGTGAATCCCATTGAATACCAGAAGAATGCATAAGCACCGAATGCTGTTGCTCCAAAAGTATTGTCATGTTTAAAATCATTTATACATGCAAATAATTGAGCTGTTGCACCTAAGAATATAGCCCATGGTAATACTAAAGATACTCCTGATGTTAATCCTAATTTTTGAGATGAAGCAACTAAAGTTATTATAGCTAATCCAAATAATCCTAATGCTGACGGATCAGCAGTAACAATTTTTACCTTTTGTGTGTTTTCCATTTCTTCCTCCTATGTAACGCTTATTAAGTAACGTTTATTATGACCTAATCAAGATTATCAGAAACTCAATATCTTGTCAATATTTTATTACTTATTATTATTATATTCCTCTATTCTTCTAGCTATATCCTCTAAATACTCTTGGCGTTCATATTTTTCTAACAACTCTTCTTCTAATTTTGTTTTCTCCTGATCTAATTCGTTCAACAATCCATAACTGCTAGAATTCTTATTCATTTCCTCTTCTATCTCAACTATTTTCATTTCTATAGCTTCAATATCATTATAAATATTTTCAAATTCCTTTTGTTCCTTAAATGTAAATTTAGGTCTTTCATCCTTATTCTTTACATATTCCTTTTTCTTAGTATTCTCTTCTTTAGTGCTTTGCTCTTCTTTTTCTCTTAAAAACTTAATTTCTTTATTTATTAGATAATCACTATAATTTCCATTATATATATTAATTAACCCTTTGTTCTCAAAAGAGAAAATTTTATTACAAATTCTATCTAAGAAATATCTATCATGAGAAACAACTATTACTACGCCAACGAATTCATCAATAAAATCCTCTAAGATTTTTAAAGTTTCTATATCAAGATCATTTGTAGGCTCATCTAATATAAGAACATTTGGAGCTTCCATTAAAACTCTTAAAAGATGTAATCTTCTTCTTTCCCCACCTGATAACTTTTCAATCATTGTATACTGCATTGTTCCATCAAATAAAAATCTTTCAGCTAGTTGAGATGCACTTATTTTACTTCCATCCTCTGTAGGTATCCACTCTCCACCTTCTTTTATATAATCTATAGCTTTCATAGATAAATCCATATGGGAATCATCTTGTGTAAATGTGGCTATTTTTACAGTTTCCCCTACTTCTATATCTCCATTATCAGGTTTAATTGAACCTTTTATTATATTTAATAATGTTGTCTTCCCAACTCCATTATCCCCTATTATCCCAATTCTATCTTCTTTCAAGATAGTGTAATTAAATTTATTTATAAGCTTCTTTTCACCGTAACTTTTGCTTATATCATGCAACTCAATAATTTTCTTACCTAATCTAGTTCCTATAAAAGACATCTCAAGACTTGGTTTTGGTGCTATATACTCTTGATTAACTAAATCATCAAATCTTTGAAGCCTAGCTTTCTGTTTGGTTGTTCTAGCCTTAGCTCCTCTTCTTACCCATTGTAATTCTTTAATAATTAATTTTTGTCTTTTTTCTTCAGATGCAGCTTCTATTTCTAATCTTTCAGCCTTCTTCTCTAAGAAGTCACTATAGTTACCTAAATATTGATATATATTTCCTCTATCTAATTCTAATATCTTATTAGATACTCTATCTAAGAAATATCTATCATGTGTAATCATTAATAAAGCACCTTTACGACTGTTTAAATACTCTTCTAACCACTCTATAGAATCGGAATCTAAATGGTTTGTAGGTTCATCAAGAACTAACAATTCACAAGGTTTAATCAAAGCCGAGGCTAAAAATACCCTTTTCTTTTGCCCACCAGATAAGGCTCCCATTTTCATAGTATAATCTGTTATTCCAAGCTTATTTAATATTACCTTTACTTCACTTTCTAAATTCCATAAATTCAAAGTATCTATTTTTTCTTGAATTCTAATTAGCTTATTGTTATCTTCTTCACTAAAGCCATCACTACTTACCTTTTCTAGTAATTCCTCGTACTCCATTAATAATTTCATTTCTGGAGTATCACCTTTAAATATTTGTTGAAGCACTGTTGCATTTGGATCAAAATCTGAATTTTGCTCTAAGTATTCTACTCTCACACCTTTTCCTTTAGTTATAACTCCATCAAAGAATTCGTCCTTGCCAGTAACAATCTTTAATAAAGTAGATTTTCCACTACCATTAAGACCAATAATACCAATTTTATCTCCTTCATTAATACCAAAAGATACATTATTTAATAATATTTTTTCACTATAGGTTTTATTAATATTTTCAACATTTAATAAATTCATTTTTTTCTCCTTTGATTATTCATTTCATTCACTAATTTTATCATATTTTAATAATGAAGTTCAAATTTAATACGAAATTAATGGCACCTTTTATAGATGCCATTTTCATTAATTTATTGTTCATTTAATAATTTGTGGATTTTTTGTACCTCTTCATTTTTATTCATCCACCAGTTTCTATACCATACAAAAATTATTTTACATCCTAAATTCATTAAATCTATTATTTTAATTAATTCTTTATAATCAAAAATATCTTTATTATTTATATATATAACCTTATTTTCTGCCTTTTCAAAATCTACATATATAATTGAAATATCATCTTCTTTTTGAAAAATAGTATATCCTAAATTATTAAGCATTTTAAATATACTTCTATCTAATTTTTCATTACCACTCTCATTATCTTTTCCATGTCCACTATCTGATATATCTATTAAAGCTGATTGTTTAACAACTAAATCAAAAACTTCATCTATCTTATCTTTATGTTCAAGATATTCTTTTTCATCTAGAATTATAATAGGAAATATTTTCAATAAAAAATCAATATTTTCTTTGGAATATCTTTCATTCGTTAATTTATCAATATTCAATTCATTAATTTTTATATTATTTTCTACTGAAAGCTTCTTAATTTCTTCATTACAATTTTTTCTTAAGGCTTTTAACAAAATCTTATTATATGATTTTAATGCTTCATTTAATTTAATTATTTTTTCATATACTTTATTATAAGAATTTATTATATCTATCTTATCATCTTCTATAGCTTCTATATTCTTATAGCAGTAATAATTAGGTATAAATTCTAATACACTCTTTAAATCTTTTTTATTAGTTAACTTTTCATATATATAATCCAAAAGCTCCATTGAGGTTTCATTCAACATTTCAATATCACTTTTCAATAATAAGTAATCCTTATATACAGATAATGTTTCTTTAATATAATATATATAATTATACAATTCCTCTTGATTTGTAATATTCTTATTTATTTCTTCTAAAACTTCATCTTTATAAACTTTATTTATAAAGGAAAATGAACCAAAAAACATCTGCAAATATTCTACGTTTTCAATATATTGATTAAATATCAAGTCTTCCTTTTCCTTATACTCATCATATAACTCTTTTTTTCTAGCAAGCATCTCTTTATATTTTCTAATTCCCAAATGATTATACCATTTAAGATTTTCTGCTTTATCAAGTATTTCTTTATTATGTTTATAATTTATATTCTTCGCTATATCTTTAATCTGATCATTGCTATAATTTTTATAATACACTTTCTCATTCTCAAAATCACTTGTATATTCATTAAAATAAATTGGTGGTATAAATGCGAAATTATTATTTAAAATTCCACTTAACTTTTTTATAACTTTATTGATATCATCTTTATTAATATCATCTCTTATTATATCAAACTTCCTATTATTCTTAAATTTCTTATATTTAATAAAACTATTTACATAATTATTTTTTATTAAATAGTTAACCTCTTCAATTACCTTCGAACTATTACATTCTAAAATTATCGGTGATTTACTTAATATAGAATAGTATTCAAACTCCTTATCTTTAAATTCAATACTTTTATGAGTAATTGAATATAAATCATTTAAAGAATATTTTATTGAATCCTTATTAACAAATGCAGAAAATATTTTTATAATATTTTCTGCACTATTATTTATTTGTCTTCTTAAAACTATCATTTTTTTAATATCTAATTTTTTATCATTATTATCCTGTATAATTTCATTAATTATTGTAGATAAACTTTGCTTATCAAATTCATTTATTATAAACTCATTAAAATAATTAATTATCTCATTAAATTCTTCATTTTCCTTTATTATTGCAACATGCTTTTTATTTATTAATTTTTCAACAATATCATCAAAAGCTTTATTATTTAACATAAGTCTGTAAACACTATCCATTGTAATATTCCCCTTATACTATTATTACTATAAGATATGATTTTTTTACTATTTACATTACTATCAATGATAATTTAATAGAAAAACTCGCTTTAGGTAAATAATACCTAAAGCGAGTTTTTCTATAAATAATTAAACATTAATTTCACTCTTTATATCTAGGGCATCTTTATTTTCTTTTATAATAGGTTCTACATACTCTTCTATAAATTCAACAACTTGACTTGGAGCTCTTCCAACAAACTTTTGCGGATCTATAATAGCTAAGATTTCTTCTTTGCTTAAATTAAATGATTCATCTGCTATAATTCTTTCGATTAAGTCATTATTTAATCCTTCACCTTTAACCCTTTGAGAAGCAGCCATAGAGTGTACTCTTATTTTTTCATGTAACTCTTGTCTATCTCCACCTTTTTTAACTGATTCCATCATTATGTTTTCTGTAGCCATAAATGGTAATTCATTATTAACATGACTTGCAATTACTTTTTCATATACAACCATATTTTCAGCAATATTAATATATAAATTTAATACACCATCTAATGCTAAAAATGCTTCTGCAACAGATATTCTCTTATTAGCAGAATCATCTAATGTTCTTTCAAACCATTGAGTAGAAGCTGTTATTGCAGGATTTAACGCATTTACAATTACAGTTCTTGCAAGTGCACCTATTCTTTCACTTCTCATAGGATTTCTCTTATAGGCCATTGCAGACGATCCTATTTGATGTTTCTCAAATGGTTCTTCTACTTCCTTCATACTTTGTAATAATCTTAAATCATTACTAAATTTATAAGCACTTTGAGCAACTTCAGATAATGTATTTAGAACTATTGAATCAACTTTTCTTGGATATGTTTGACCAGTAACTCCATAACTCTTATCAAACCCCATTTTCTCAGCAACATATGTATCTAATGCTTTAACTTTACTTTCATCACCTTCAAATAAATTCATAAAACTAGCTTGAGTACCAGTTGTGCCTTTTACACCTCTTAATTTTAATTTAGTTAATAAGAAGTCTATATTTTCTATATCTAAAACCAAATCTTGCATCCATAATGAAGCTCTTTTACCTACAGTCGTTAATTGAGCAGGTTGGAAATGTGTAAACCCTAAAGTAGGCATATCTTTATATTTCATTGCAAAATTAGAAAGATGATGTAATACAGTAACTATTTTCTTCTTAGTTAATAATAACGCATCTCTCATTATTATTATATCCGTATTATCTCCAACATAGCAACTAGTAGCTCCTAAATGTATTATCCCTTTTGCATTTGGACATTGCAATCCATAAGCATAAACATGACTCATAACATCATGTCTTACTTCTTTTTCTTTCTTTCTTGCTTCTTCATAATTTATGTTATTTATATTAGATTTTAATTCATTTATTTGTTCATCTGTAATATTTAATCCTAATTCTTTTTCACCTTCAGCTAAAGCAACCCAAAGCTTTCTCCAAGTTGAAAATTTCATATCATCAGAAAATATATAACTCATTTCCTTTGATGCATATCTTGAGTTTAATGGCGAGTTGTATAAGTTTGTCATTTAAATACCTCCGAATGTTACTTGTTATTTATTTTTTATAATTCGTATTATACCATATTTTTATTTATTTTGTTAGTTATAATTTTTAAAAACTTTTCATATTATTTTATATGAATATATAATATGGGGGATTTATTATGTGTAAGTTAAACTTCTTTGATAAGCTATCGGCCATTCTTGTTTTATTAGGCTCAATCAATTGCGGTGGTATAGGACTTTTTAGTACTAATATTATAGCTTCTTTAGTGGGTAATAATGTTATCATATTTAGAATAATATATATACTTATTCTAATAGGTGCTATTGACTTAATTTCTCTTCTATTTAGATGTAATATTTTTAAAATAACAAACAATAATTAACTTTTACTACATAAAAAATAGGAAAATAAAAAAAGTGCATAAAGCACTTTTTTTATTTTAGTCTTCTAAAGTTTCGATTAATTTAGCGATTTCTTCAGCTGCTAAAGTTTCATCATCACCACTAGCTGTTACTGTGATGTTAGCTCCTTTAGTAACTCCTAATGATAAAACACCGATTAAGCTCTTAACATTAGCTTTCTTTCCGTTAAATTCAATGCTTACATCAGACTTGAAAGATGAAGCCTTCTTAACTAATAAAGTCGCTGGTCTTGCATGTAAACCAGTTCCATTGTTCACTATTACTTCTTTAGATACCATTAAACACACCTCTTTACGTATAATATATTATATATCTAACGATTACATTATATACTGTCTTTTAAAGAATTTCAATACCAAAATACTTTTTAATAAAAAAGTTAAGTTTTTTTCATTCTCAAATATGTTTTTTATTTACTTATCTAGGTTGAACAATTAGTTTTATTGCAGTTCTTTCCTCTCCATCAATTTCAATATCTGTAAAGGCAGGCACACATACTATATCTCTTCCACTTGGTGCTACAAAGCCCCTCGCAATTGCTATAGCCTTTACCGCTTGATTTATCGCCCCTGCACCTACAGCTTGTATCTCTACGATATTCTTTTCTTTAATGATTGCTGCTAGAGCACCTGCCACTGAATTTGGGTTTGATTTTGTTGATACTTTTAATACTTCCATTTGTATTTCTACCTCCCGATTTAAAATCGTTTACATCTAATGACGTATAATTACTTATATGATTATATATTCTACAAAATACTTAAAGTTCCTTCTTTTATTTAAAAAAATTTTACAAATTAAAAAAAATACATTTTGTACTCATACAAAATGTATTTTTTTATTTATTTAGCAAAATCCACAGCTCTTATTTCTCTTATTACATTAATCTTAATTTGCCCTGGATACTCTAATTGTTCTTCAACACTTTTAGCTAAATCACGAGCTAATTCAATCGAACCAGCATCGTCTAATTGTTCTGGTTTAACCATGATTCTAATTTCTCTTCCAGCTTGAATGGCATATGACTTATCTACGCCCTCATAAGAATTTGCAATTTCTTCAAGTTTCTCTAATCTCTTAATATAAGCTTCTAGTGTCTCTCTTCTTGCACCAGGTCTAGCTGCTGATATTGCATCAGCTGCTTGAACTAAAACAGCTTCTAAAGACATCATTTCTACATCACCATGATGCGCTGCAATTGCATTAACAACTAAAGGTGATTCATGATACTTTTTAGCAAAATCTCCTCCAATTAAAGCATGAGGTCCTTCTTGTTCTTGATCTATTGCCTTACCAATGTCATGCAATAATCCAGCTCTCTTAGCTAAATTTACATCAAGACCTAATTCTGAAGCCATTACACTTGCTAAGTATGCAACTTCTATTGAATGTTTTAATACATTTTGACCATAGCTAGTTCTATACTTTAATCTTCCTAAAAGTCTTATAATTTCAGGATGTAAACCATGTACACCTGTTTCTAAAGTCGCTTGTTCGCCTTCTTCTTTAATATCATTTTCAACATCTTTTTTGGCTCTTTCAACCATTTCTTCAATTCTAGCTGGATGTATTCTTCCATCTACAATTAATTTTTCAAGTGCTATTCTAGCTACTTCTCTTCTTATAGGATCAAAGCTAGATAAAATAACCGCTTCTGGAGTATCATCAATTATTAAGTCTACTCCTGTTAATGTTTCGAGTGTTCTTATGTTTCTACCTTCTCTTCCAATAATTCTGCCTTTCATCTCATCATTTGGTAATGCAACAACATGAACTGTTGATTCAGATACATGATCAGCTGCACATCTTTGAATTGCAGTAGTTATAATTTCCCTCGCCTTTTTATCAGCTTCTTCCTTAGCTTTTGATTCAATATCTTTAATCATTAAAGCTGCATCATGAGAAACTTCTTTTCTAACTTCTCCAAGAAGTATCTCTTTTGCTTCTTCAGATGTTAAAGTTGAAATTCTCTCTAATTCTTCTCTTCTTTTTACATATAACTGCTGAATATTTTCTTCCATTTGATCAATTTCTTGCAATCTCTTATTGATAGTCTCTTCTTTCTTTTCTAAAAGATCACTCTTTTTGTCTAAAGATTCTTCTCTTTGAAGAATTCTTCTTTCAAGCCTTTGAATTTCATTTCTTCTCTCACGAGAATCTCTGTCTAAATCATTTCTTAGTCTGTGAACTTCTTCTTTCGCCTCTAAAATAGATTCCTTTTTAGTTGCTTCAGCTTCTCTTTTAGCATTTTCTACTAACTCATTAGCTTCTTTTTCTAAAAATAAAACTTTATTTTGTGTGGCTTTTTGTATAGCTTTGTATACGATAAAACCGAATACTACTAATAACAAAATATCAACCAATATCATTGGTAATATCTTATCCAAACTAACACCTCCTCGTATAAATCTCTATTTATAAATGAATAGAGAACGTCTAGGTGCCATATTATTCTCACTGTCCCTATGAATATGATAAACCAGTATTTGTTATTATTTTACCTTAAAAACAAAATTATGTCAAGATTAGTTCCTTGTTATATACCTATAAGAAACTATAGTTATACGCTTCCTTTTTAGTATTCCCCCATTTAGACAGATATATTAAAGGACTATATAATTAATATTCATTATATAGCCCTTTTTATTACTTATTTATTTTCTTTTTTCTCTATATTTTTATCTTCCATTAATGGCAATTCATACTTTGCTCTTATTTTATTTTCGATTTCTAATGCAACTTCTGGATTTTCCTTTAAATATTGCTTAGCATTTTCTCTACCTTGCCCTAATCTTATATCACCATAAGAGAACCAAGCCCCACTCTTTTGAACAATATTTTCTTTAACACCAACATCAACTATATTTCCTGTTCTAGAAATACCTTCATTATACATTATATCAAATTCAGCTTGTTTGAATGGAGGAGCAACCTTATTTTTCATTATCTTAACTCTTGTTCTGTTACCAACAATTTCATCACCTTGTTTTATTGAATCAATTCTTCTTACATCCATTCTTACACTTGAATAGAATTTAAGAGCTCTTCCCCCTGTAGTTGTTTCTGGATTTCCAAACATAACTCCAACTTTTTCTCTTAATTGATTTATAAAAATAACTACACATTTAGATTTATTAATAGTACCAGTTAATTTTCTTAATGCTTGAGACATTAATCTAGCTTGTAATCCAACGTGAGAATCTCCCATTTCACCTTCTATTTCAGCTCTTGGAACTAAAGCCGCAACTGAGTCAACTACAAGAACATCTATAGCCCCTGATCTAACTAAAGCCTCTGCAATTTCAAGCCCTTGTTCTCCAGTATCTGGTTGAGATACTATAAGATTTTCTGTATCTACTCCTACATTTCTTGCATAACTAGGATCTAAAGCATGCTCAGCATCTACGAAAGCTACTGCTCCTCCTAATTTTTGCGCTTCTGCAGCTACGTGTAATGCAACTGTTGTCTTACCTGAACTTTCTGGTCCATAAATTTCTATTATTCTTCCTCTTGGAACTCCACCAATTCCTAAAGCTATATCTAAATCAAGGCAACCAGTTGAAATTGAATCTACATTCAAAGTGCTATGTTCACCTAATTTCATTATAGAACCTTTACCAAATTGTTTTTCAATTTGACTCATCGCATTCTCAATTGCTTTTAACTTATTTTCATCTATATTTGCCATAAAATAACCACCCTTTCATGAACATTTGTTCTTCTATGTCTAAATTATAATTTATATTTAATTTATAGTCAACATTTATTATATTTTTTATATATTAAAAGTTCCTACTATAAAATATAGAAGGAACCTTTTTTTAAAATTATATCCATTTAAGCTATTCTTAAACTTCTATTTCATAGAAATTACATGTTTATTTTTTATGAAATAATCAATTCCTGAAACTATTGTTATTAAAACAGCTATAAACATTATAGTTTCTGGTACGTAAGTAAAGAAACCTTTTAAGAAACTATTATTATTCACAAAACTTATTGCACTTGCTGATGTATTAATATTCACCTTCAATAATAATAACAGTATAGCAATCATCTGTGTTACTGTTTTAATTTTTCCCCACCAACTAGCTGCAATAACTATACCATCTGATGCGGCTAATGTTCTTAATCCTGATACTGCAAATTCTCTTGCTAGAATCACAACTACAGCCCAACCTGCTACTAACTTAAGTTCAACTAAAGAAACCAATGCAGCTGTTACTAATAACTTATCTGCTAACGGATCCATAAATTTACCAAAATTAGTTATTTGATTTCTACTTCTAGCTATATGCCCATCCAATTGATCAGTTAGCGATGCTATAACAAATACTATAGTTGCTATTATTGATCCATATGGAATTTCTTTTACAGTTATAAAAACTAAGAAGACAGGCACTAAAAATATTCTAATCATTGTCAATTTATTTGCTAAATTCATCTAAAACCTCTCCCATTAAATCGTACTCCATAACATCATGAATCTTAACTTTTACTATATCACCTAAATTTAATGATTTTTCTTTCTTTATGTAAATAAGACCATCAATTTCAGGAGCCATTTCGTAGCTTCTTCCAATGTAATATTCTCCATTATTTCCATCTATAATAGTATCATATATATTTCCTATTTTCAATTTATTTTGTTCTTTAACTACCTCTCTTTGAACTGCCATTAGTTTCTTTTGTCGTTGTATCTTAACCTCTTCATCAACTTGACACTCCATTTTTGCAGCTGGAGTATCTTCTTCTTGAGAGTATGCAAACACACCAACATTTTCAAGCTTATAATCTTCTAAGAACTTCTCTAGCTCTTCAAAATTTTCATCCGTTTCACCAGGGAATCCAACAATCAAAGATGTTCTCAACGCTATTCCTGGGACTTTACTTCTTAAAGTATCAATTTTACTAATAATAGCTTCCTTATTAGTTCTTCTACCCATTTGCTTTAAAACACTACTACTTATATGTTGGATTGGTAAATCTAAATATTTAACAACTTTTTCATTTCTAGCAATTTCCTCAATTAACTCATCTGTAATTTCTTCTGGATAACAATATAATAGTCTTATCCACTCAACACCTTCTACTTTAGATATTTTAGATATTAAATCATGAAGCATTCTTTTTCCATAAATATCAACTCCATAATCAGTTAAATCCTGAGCAATTAAAATTATTTCCTTAACCCCATTATCAACTAGCATCTTTACTTCATCTAAAATATTTTTTTCTAGCCTACTTCTAAACTTTCCTCTAATTTTAGGAATTATACAATAAGTACAGAAATTATTACACCCTTCAGCAATTCTAACATATGCAGTATGTTGCTTAGTTGTTAATAATCTAATTCCTTCATTAATTCCTTCATCACTATAAGTTGCTGATGAAATTCTTTTCTGATCTTTTATAAAGTCTAATATTAATCTGTGTAATTTCATATAATCATTAACACCCATTAATATGTCTATTTCAGGAATTAACTCTAATAACTCATCTCCATATCTTTGAGTTAGACATCCTGTAGCAATTAACATTTTACATTTATATTTGTTTTTATATTCTGCCATCTCTAAAATTGTATCAATAGATTCTTGTTTAGCACTTTCTATAAACCCACATGTATTAACAATAATTATGTCTGCTTCCTTTGCATCATTAGTTATCTCATAGTGTTTATTTATAGACCCTAATATTAATTCTGAATCAACTCTATTTTTATCGCAGCCTAAGCTGACCATTCCAACTTTATATTTTTCCAAAATAATTTCCTCCTAAGTTCAAATAATAATATTTATTGTAATTTAACTATCTTATATTTACAAGTCTTTTATACTATTGATTATCGTACATATCCTCTTTTTCAATTAATACTTGTCTTGGTTTACTTCCATCCTTTTCAGAAATTATACCACGTTCTTCCAATTCATCCATTATTCTAGATGCCCTATTAAATCCAACTCTTAATTTTCTTTGTATAAAAGATGTTGAAGCTTGTTGATATTCAACAACTATTTTCATAGCCTCTTCTAATAATTCATCCCCCTCATTTGTTATTACACTCTCAGCAGTAACTTCATTATTTATATGATTTAATATATCTTCCGAATAATCTATATCCTCATCAGATTGCTTTATAAATTCAACTACATTTTCAACTTCTTCTTCAGAAATAAATGCCCCTTGAACCCTAACTGGTTTATTTTCACCTATAGGATAATAAAGCATATCCCCCCTACCAAGAAGTTTTTCAGCTCCCACTTGATCTAATATAGTTCTTGAATCTGTTCCAGAGGAAACAGCAAAAGAAACTCTAGAAGGAATATTAGCTTTTATAACACCAGTTATTACATCTACAGATGGCCTTTGTGTAGCTATAATTAAGTGCATTCCTGCCGCTCTAGCCATTTGTGCTAACCTACAAATATAATCTTCTACATCATTCGGACATGCCATCATTAAATCTGCAAGCTCATCTACAATTACTACTATATAAGGTAACTTTTCTTGTATTTCACCTTTGTCAAAAAGTTTATTATATGATTCTATATTTTTTACCTTCATTTGAGAGAATAAGTTATATCTCTTGTTCATCTCATTAACTGCCCAATTAAGAGCACCTGCAGCTTTTTTAGGATCTGTTACAACCGGAATTAGCAAGTGAGGTATTCCATTATAAACACTTAATTCTACAACTTTAGGGTCTACCATAAGAAGTTTCACCTGTTCTGGAGAATACTTATATAATAAACTTATTATAAGTGAATTTATACAAACAGACTTTCCCGATCCAGTAGCCCCAGCTATTAACATATGTGGCATCTTACTTAAATCACCAACTATACATTTTCCAGTAATATCTTTTCCTAAGGCAAAAGCTAAATTTTTATTAGTATTTGTGAACTCTTTAGAATCAAGAACCTCTCTTAAAAATACAGGCGATTGCTTTTTATTCGGAACCTCAATACCAATAGCTGCTTTACCCGGAATCGGCGCTTCCATTCTAACTCCATTCGCCGCCAAGCCTAAAGCAATATCATCTTGTAAGTTAACTATTTTTGATACTTTAACTCCTGGACTTGGCTGTAATTCAAATCTAGTAACAGAAGGCCCTTTAGTAACTTGTACTACTTTAGCCTCTACTCCAAAATTAGAAAGAGTTTCTTCTAATTTATTTGCATTTTCAATTAAATCTTTTTTATCCTCATTCTTTAATTTAAGTTTAGAGTTTATATTCAATAAATCCATACTAGGGAATAGGTAATCTTTCTTTGCAATTTCACCTACTCCATTTATTGAATGCTCTATCTCCTTACTTACAACCTCTTTATCTTCATGAGATAATTTTTTACTATTCTTTTTTGAACTATTAATTTCACTATCAGCTGTACTATTTCTAGTATAAACTTCAGAATCATCTAAATTAAAATTTTGAAGAGGATTTACATCTTGCAACTCAGAGTTTCTCATGAAATCAAGAATTTGTATTTTGTTATTTATCCCCTTGATAAATTCATCTTTTTCATTTTTTCCATCAGGAACGATAACTTCAATAGTATCACTATTAATACTTTTTTCTCTCTTCTTTCTAATATTCTCTTTCTTAACTTCGCTTTTAGCAAAACTAACTCCTATAAAGGCAGTTATCATCTTTTTCATTTTCACATATATATCATATAAAGTTATATCCATTAATAATATCATGCCTATTAAAAATAAAGTACTATATAATATATAACTTCCTATATATCCTATTAGCTTTGATAATGGATATGTAATTAGAAACCCAAAAAATCCACCATGAAGAGAATAATTGTTAGAAAAATTAAATTTTTTAATCATTTCTAAAAAACCTTCATTATTATATGCTGACCCACTGATAAATTGAATTGACATAGTACTACAAAACAGCCATACAACTATGGCAATTACTGTAACACTAAAAAATCTTCTAGAATACTTTATTGTCCCTTTAGATCTTATTGTATCTATACCAAAATAAATAAGATACAAAGGAATTAGATATACTATAACTCCAAACATATTATACATTGTTTTTCTACATATTACAGATAAAACTCCAGCTAGATCTGTATAAGTTGAAAAGGCCAATAATATTCCTATAGCTATATATAATACCGCTTTAACATCCCCCTTTTTCTCAGTAGATTCACTACCTTTCTTTTTTGTATTTCTTTTTTTACTCCCTGTTCCCATCAAATCACCTCTATATTAAAAAAACATCATTTTTAGCAAATTTTATTATATTATAGCCTATAAATATTTTAAACATATTTCAAATAAAAAAGAAACTCCTTAATCGGAATTTCTTTTTTATTTTACTTTATTTATCTTTCTCTTGATTATTTCTTATAAGCTCATCTAATTTATCTAGAGCATCCTTAATTCCACCAACACTATCTATTAATCCACATTCTACCGCCTGCTCTCCAATTAAAATAGTTCCCATATCATTTAGTAATTCGTCTGATTTTAACATCATTCTTTCTAGTTCATCCTTATCTATTTTAGATGTTCTCACAATAAAGTTATTTATACGTTCTTGCATCTTCTTAAAATAGTGGAATGTTTGTGCTACTCCAATTACAAAACCATTCATTCTAACAGGGTGAACTATCATAGTTGCTGATGGAGTAATAAATGAATAATCTGCTGAAGTCGCTAAAGGAACTCCTATAGAATGACCACCACCAATTACAATAGAAACTGTTGGTTTTGATAAAGAACATATCATTTCCGCAATAGCCAAACCTGCTTCAACATCTCCACCCACTGTATTTAATACAATTAATATTCCTTTTACTTTATCATTTTGCTCCATAGAAATTAATTGTGGTATTATATGTTCATATTTTGTAGCTTTAGTTTGTGGTGGTAAAACTACATGACCTTCAATTTGCCCAATTATCGGTAAAATTTGAATACTTTGATCAGGCCCTGACATATTATTAGTTCCTAATTCTTTTATTTCAGAAACCTTTGCTTGTTCCTTTTTTAATTTTTCATCTTCATTACTCTCTGTCTTTTCTTCTTCATTTATATTGGCGCATTTTAATTCTTGATAAATATTTTTTTCATAAGTTTCTTCGTTCATTTTACTTTTCCTCCATAATATAATATTTAATTCTAATAAATACTTTTAATACACATTAGCCTCTAACATCTAAAACAACGGCATAAAGTATTTTTCCATTTTTATATGTACCTTCAACTCCAACTACTATTTTTTCATCTAATTGCGGAACCTTTATAGTACCTCTTTTCATTTGTAATTCTTTAATTTCATCACCCCAAATATAGGCTCTAACTTTAATAGGCTTCTCACTAAACTCAAAGTTTATTACTTCTCCAGCTCTAACTTTCAAAGAAGGTTTTTTCAAAAGTATTTGATAATCATCAAAATTAGTTTTATCAAGTTCACTTTCAGCATTATCATCTTCTATCACAAAATGATATGAGCATAAATATTTAGCTGAATGTTTACCTCTCAACCTTACTATCAATGATGGTATATACTCACTTTCTTTACTCCTTTTTTCTTCACTTTTTTTCTTTTCATTACCATCATTCTTTTCTAAATTTTCAGTTTCACCTAACTGTTCTCTCTTTTCCTGTTCCTTCTTTCTAATTTCCTCTAATCTTTGTTGATCTATTTGTCTCCTTTCTTCCTTTAATTCCTTTTTTAACTCTTCTAAAGTTTTGTATGGCTCATTCTCTCTCTCTTCATTCTGTTCTACATTTTCATTTGGTTCTGCATATGCCATATTAAAATTTAAAGTTATTAGCATAGTTAATATTAAGCTAAATAGAAATATATTTTTTCTCATCTAACAACACCTCTAGAGTTTCTTTCTAAAATAGTTTTCCCATAATCGCATAAATAAATTTATGATTAATAAAAAAGTGTACCAAAAGTTTGATACACTTTTTGGTACACTAAGCTATAAATTACCAGCAACCGCCACCGAAGAATAATAATAAAATTATCCACCAAGCCCAGCCACCGCAGCCGCCACCAAAGCCGCCACAATTGCCAAAGCCACCGCAATTACCAAAGCCACCACAATTACCGAAACCTCCACAGCCACCGCAATTATTGAAACCTCCACAACCACAATTATTAAAATTGCAAGGGTTACAACAAGTGCAGCAACAATTGTTTCTGCAGCAATTGTTTCTTCTACAACAACACTTCTTTGACATGTTTCCCATCTCCTATCATTGGTACTTTAATATATAGTATTCAATTTCACTTTTTTATGTTCACTAATCTAAATATAATTCTTTATAATTAGACATCATTTATTTTTTTTGTTATTATAATCATATATGGTAATCTAAGGAGTGATACATGTATGAATACCAATCGAAATAGACTTATAGCACCTAGAAATGTTGTAAACACAAAAATGTTATATTCATTTTATATATTAAAGGAATTATCAAAAGGAGAAGTTATATTTGGCAATAAAGTATTAGAAGCCTTTAAAGATGTATTCCAAAATTCAAATTTACCTTTTCCAGTATCATCAAGTACAATTTATGAAACTTTATATGATCTTGAAAGTAAAGGATATGTAATAAGCAAATGGACAGGCGATGATTTTTTAAATAAACGAAGCAAAAAGATTTATTCTATTACCGATGATGGAGTTTATTATTATAAACATCATATAGCAGATTATATAGATAACTTAAAAAAGACTAAAAACACTTTGGATCTAATGATTGAAATGTTAAAATGAAGCAAAAGATGATGAGTAATATCCATCATCTTTTTTATTCGTGTTCTATCTCACAAATTTCATCTAAAGATTTAAGAATATATCTATAGCCATCTTTCATTAAAGAATCACTATATAACTCTTTATAACTAATATCATCAATATTCTTAGATAAAACTTTAAGGTAATTATCCCCATAAATCTTTTCTAATACATTCCTATAAGAATTTCTCAGAGCAATATTATCTGAGGAACCACTTTTCCAATAGAATTCTACCATTTTAGAGCATTCTTCTAGAACACCATATAATTGATAAATATAGCTTAATTCTTTTAATGAATACTCATCACATAAAGAGGCAACTATTTTATGATATTCTTTATAAATAGGGATAGAACTATAAAAACTATACTTTTCCTCCTTCTGCAAATATCTTATGCTTTGATAAATCGCATTACAAAAATCTAGCCTAATAATACTAGCATTAATATATTTTTCTTGACATTTACACTGCTGTTGATAAGTTAAATTTTCCTTTTGAATTCTTTTTTGCTCATTCAATGAAAATTTACTTATAAACCAGCTACAAATGGCTCCAATTACCGAACCTAATATTAATCCTCCAGCTGATATTAAAGCAGTAACAAGTGCAATAGGCAAAAAAAATCACTCCTTATTTATAATATTAGTATTAGTATTATCATTATCACATAAAATATTATTTTTATAATTTTAATATTTTATATCTATTTTTTAATTTTTGCATAATATATTTATTAATAATAATTTTATAGGAGAGAATATATTGTCATTTGCAATGAATAATTATATCAAGTCATCATATATAAAAAGGATTTCCCTAGAAAAATGTATTAAAAACAATAATAAACTAATTCTTTACTTTTCACCTAAAGATTATGAACACGTAAACTTTTCAATGATAATCATTAAAAACACTAAAAATAGAGAGGAGTTTGTTTGTCCATTTACTAAAGAACTCCCAAATACAATAACCCTTGACTTAAACCCTCTTTGTTCTTATTTTACAGATTATGAAGGCTCTATTTTTATAAATACTCAAAATAAATTGAATGATACAATATTAATTCCTATACTATCAGAAAAAAACATAATAAACTTTGAAAATAATTCAAACAGTACAAACTTTAAATGGTTTATAAGAGTTTTAGATAACGGCGAACTACGTCTATCTAGCATAGTTAATCAGGACCACCCGTAAAACGGGTGGTTTGCTCTACGCCTATAAGGCTCTGTTACTGGCTGTGCTACTCGCACGTCGAACGGTTTGCCAACCGCATATTTTTACTGGCTACCCCTAAAGGGGCTTT
>NZ_SMUS01000053.1 GCF_004353185.1 Clostridium cuniculi
TAAGATGTATAAATAATAATTTGTGGTCAAGCTTAACATTAAACAAGGAGTATTATGTAATAGAGGAAACTTCAGACTATTATGTAGTAATTGATGATTTACAAAATGAAACAACTTGTAGAAAATCAAGATTCGTTGTTGTAGAAGATAATGATTTATCAAAAAAGTGTAAAGCAACTATCAATGAGCTTTCATTTCAATTAGAAAATGAGTTTAAAGATATTAAGAACTTTTCTATTAGAAAAAATTCAAAAGGTGAGATTAAAGAAATTATTGTGAAATTTAAATATGAATAATTTAAATAGTTAATATAAAGAATTTTAAATTTATATATAATAAGGAATCCCCCATTTAATGTATTTATTACATTAGATGAGGGATTTAATAATATGTTTAAGAAATATTTCTCAGGAAATATTTGTAATTACTTCATCAATTTACAGATGTTATTTGTAAATTCAACTGGATCTGATATTGATAATCCTTCTATTAACAATGCTTGATTGTATAAAAGATTAGTGTATAAGTTAAATTTATCTTTATCATTTTCATATGCATCTTTTAAAGATGTGAACACTTCATGATTAGTATTAATTTCTAATACTTTTTCTGCTTTTACTCCTTGATTATTTGGCATTGAATTTAATAACTTTTCCATTTCTATTGATAAATCACCTTCATTTGATAGGCAAACAGGATGATTTTTTAATTTCTTAGAAACTTTAACAGAACTTATTTTATCACTTAAAATATCTTTCATAGCATCAAATAATGATTTGTTTTCTTCGTTATTCTCTTCTACTTTATTTTCTTCATCATTATTTTCGATACCTAAATCACTACTAGATACAGATTTAAATTCTTTTTCTTTGTATTTCATTAACATTTTTATAGCAAATTCATCTATATCATCTGTGAAGTATAAAATTTCATATCCTTTATCTAATAATAATTCTGTTTGTGGCATCTTTTCTATTCTATCTATAGACTCACCAACAGCATAGTAAATATATTTTTGATCTTCAGCCATTCTTGTAACATATTCATCTAATGTAACCATCTTCTTTTCTTTTGATGAATAGAACATTAATAAATCCTGAAGTACTTCCTTTTCAGCACCAAAATTATCATAAACACCAAATTTTAAAGTTCTTCCAAATGCTTTATAGAATTTTTCGTAATTTTCTCTTTCATTTCTAAGCATTTTTTCAAGTTCACTTTTAATTTTATTTTTAATATTCTTAGCAATAAATCTTAATTGTCTATCATGTTGAAGAATCTCTCTAGAGATATTTAATGACAAATCTTCTGAGTCAACTATACCTTTAACAAAGCCAAAATAATCTGGAAGAAGGTCAGAGCATTTATTCATTATCATAACTCCATTAGAATATAATTCTAATCCTTTTTCATAATCCTTTGTATAGAAATCATAAGGCATATTTTCAGGAATATACAATATTGCATTATAGCTTACAGTTCCATCTACACTTAAATGGATATGTTTTAAAGGTGTATCAAATCCATAATGTTTTTCTTTATAAAAATTACTATAATCTTCTTGAGTTAATTCATTTTTATTTTTTCTCCAAATTGGAACCATACTATTAACTACTTTTTCCTCTATGTAGTCTTCATACTCACTTTCAGTTCCTTCCTTAAGCTTTCTTTCAGTAAGATCCATTTTAATTGGATATCTAATAAAATCTGAATACTTCTTTATTAAAGATTGAATTTTATATTCATTTAGATATTCATCAAAGTTTTCATCATCTGTATTAGCTTTTACATGTAATATAATATCTGTACCAACTGTATCCTTAGTAGAAGGTTCTATTGTATATCCTTCAACCCCTGTAGATTCCCATTTATATGCTTCATTACTTCCAAAAGCTTTAGTAATTACAGTAACTTTGTCAGCTATTAAGAATGATGAATAAAAACCAACACCAAATTGACCTATTATATCATAGCCATCTTTAATTTCATTTTCCTTTTTGAATTGAAGAGAACCACTTTTAGCAATAACTCCTAAGTTATTATCTAATTCTTCCTTATTCATACCAATTCCTGTATCAGATATTTTTATAGTTCTATTTTCTTTATCTATAGATACTTTAATAAAGAAATTTTCTTTATTGAAGTTTATATTATCATCACTTAAAGATTTATAATAAATTTTATCAATAGCATCACTAGCATTTGATATAAGCTCTCTTAGAAAAATTTCTCTATGTGTGTAAATTGAATTAATCATTAAATCTAAAAGTCTTTTAGACTCAGCTTTAAATTGTTTTGTTTCCATAAAACTCTCTCCTTTTAACTTAACTTTTTGTTAGCACTCTATATAAGTGAGTGCTAACCTTACATTATTTATTTTACTCTTTTAAACTTTAATGTCAACATTTTATATGGATATTTATTCAAGCAATTTGCGAATAACGTTTTCATAGATATTCTAGTTTAAAAGATGTATGAATATAATTATGATATATTACTTATAAGGTGGAGGGGTTATTACGAGAAGGTACACTATAGGTAAGCGAAGTTTAAATAATAATATTAATGAAAAAATTATAATAATTTCACTTTATATAATTCCTATTTGTCTACTTTTTATTCCCTATATATGCTATATTATGTGGATGTATTCTATATTAATTTATTTTCTATATCCATGTAGCATAAATATAATTTTAAATGTCAAAAGAGCGTTTATACTGCAAATAATATATACTATTTGCAGCATATTATTTATTCTTTCTTTAAAAAGTCTAGTGGGAGAATTTTTGTATTATCCTTATCCACAGTATATAATTAATTTATTAGCAATAATTTCAGCGCCATTAATGTTTATAGCTACAGCTATTTTTATTTTATTATCAATAATTTTTATTATAGATAGCTATTAATTTAAATCATTTATAGCCCCAAATTATTAATAGATAAGATACTATAACTCTCCTTGATATTTTATTAAGAAGAGTTATAGTTTTTAGGTTTTAATTAAATTTCTTTTAAGATTTTACTACTAAATGGTTTCATATTTATAATAATTTTATTATTTTCATTTATATATTTATCATTTTCATCCAGCAAATTAATAATATCTTTCTTTTTAAATATGCTATTTAGTTCAATATATTCTTCTTTATCATCTAGATTTAATAATATTATTATCCAATTATCATTTAGGTATCTACCAAATACAAATTGTTTGTTTTTAACAATAAATTCTTTATATATGCCCAGAGTTAGTTCTTTATTATTTTTCCTTATAGAAATTAATTTTGTTATAAAATCTTCAAGTTTTTTTGATTTATCATCATTATCAAAATCATCTATTGAAAGTTCTGGTCTTAGATTAAGATCAGTAATACTTTTATCACCCTCTATTCCCCACTCACTACCATAATAAATTGATGGAACTCCTGGGATTGTAAATAATAAAGTGTATATATTATTTAAATACCTTTTGTCATTTATTATAGTTGCTATTCTATTTACATCGTGGTTATCTACAAAATTATACAATGTTAAATTTTTATATATTCCATATTCACCAAATTGTCTATTAAGTGAATACGCTATTTCAAAGTAATTTTTATCATTATGACTTGAATATAATCCTTTATACAATTCATAATTTGTAGCAGAATGTAACATTTCAGGTGAGACTATAGAGTTATAATCACCATGAATCATTTCTCCCATTAGCCAAAAATCATTATTAAATTTGTTAGTTGTAAGTCTTAATTCTTTAATAAAGTCTTTATTTAATAAATATGCAACATCTAATCGTATACCATCAATATCAAATTCATGAACCCATTCTTCAACAACGTGCAGTAAATAATCTTTTACATTTTTATTATATAGATTTAATTTAACTAAATCATAGTGGCCTTCCCATCCCTCATAATAAAAGCCGTCATTATAATTGCTATTTCCGTTAAAGTCAATGTTAAACCAAGAAGAATACTGAGAATTTGATTTATTATTTTTCACATCTCCAAATGCCCAAAAATCTCTTCCTACATGATTAAACACACCATCAATAATAACTCGTATATTATTAGAATGAAGTTTAGAAACTATATTCTTAAAATCATTATTTGTTCCTAAGCGATCATCTATCTTTAGGTAGTCTATAGTATCATAACCATGATAGCTAGATTGGAATATAGGTCCAAAATAAACTGAATTTATCCCCATATTTTTTAAGTGGTTTATCCATTTATCATCAAACTTATCAAATCCAGAAGCTGATAATATATTCTTTTTATTATTTATAACTCCACAAAAGCCTAATGGATAAATATGATAAAATACTGCATTTTTTATTGAAGTTAACATATAATACCCTCCTGAAATCTTTACTTTTTATCATAAATACGATTATTTACCATATAATATATAATATCAAAAAACTCATAATATTCTCCTATAAAAAAGCCTTTTGGAGTAAAATTTATTATCTTATCCAAAAGGCTTATATTTAAATTAAAATTTTTAATTTAATAGTAAGAAAAAATATTAATATTGTGTATAAAATATAGAAAGTGTCAATAATCTTTAATGTAGATACATTTTGTGTATTGAGCTACACATACCTCTGTATAATTACCTTAAAATAAATGAGCAGGTTTAATATTACCTGCTCATTTATTTATTAAAAATCCCTATAACGCAAATATCTTTCATTTAGAAGCTCTCTTACGGTTTTATTTTGTAAAATCTTTATTTCATTTATTAAATTACTTTTAATTTCATTTGCAACAAAATTAATATCATTTTGAGCACCACCATCAGGCTCTTTAATAATCTTTTCAATTACACCTTTTTCTAATAAGTCATAAGAAGTAATTCCCATTATCTCTGAAACCTCTTGAGCTTTTGATGGATCCTTTAATAATATAGATGCAAATCCTTCAGGGGATAAAATAGAGTATATAGAATTTTCTAGTGCCCATACTCTATCGCCACAAGCTAGTGCTATGGCACCACCACTCCCCCCTTCACCTATAATTATAGAAATAATAGGCACAGTAAGTTGAGATATCTCCAATAAGTTTCTAGCAATAGCTTCTCCTTGACCACGTTCTTCAGCTTCTACACCGCAATATGCTCCAGAAGTATTTATGAAACAAATAATTGGTCTTTTAAATTTTTCAGCTTGCTTCATTAATCTTAATGCTTTTCTATATCCTTCAGGATAAGGTGATCCAAAATTTCTCTCCATATTTTCTTTTAAGTTTTTACCTTTTTGAATTCCAACTATAGTAACTGGAATATCTTCTAATAATCCTATTCCTCCAATGATAGATTTATCATCTCTATAGTTTCTATCTCCATGTAATTCAAAAAAGTTATTAAAAATTAGTTTTATATAATCTTCAGCATTTGGTCTTTCAACCATTCTAGCAATTGTTAATCTGTCCCATGCTTTAATCTTTTTACTCAACTGATGCACCTCCTTGAGGTTTGTGTAATTCTAGTAATAAGGATAGTGTATTTTTTAATTCATCTCTATTTACAATATTATCTACAAATCCCTTTTCTAATAAGAATTCTGCACTTTGAAAATCATCAGGTAGTTTTTCTTTAATTGTTCCTTCAATAACTCTTCTTCCTGCAAATCCGATTAAAGCCTTTGGCTCTGCAATAATTATATCTCCTAACATGGCAAAACTTGCAGTAACTCCACCAGTAGTAGGATCAGTTAAAACCGTAATATAAAGTAATCCCTTTTCACTATGCTTTGCTAGTGCTGCACTAATTTTGGCCATTTGCATTAGTGAAAGAATTCCTTCTTGCATTCTTGCGCCACCAGAAGCCGTAAAAATTATTATAGGAAGTTCTTCATTAGTTGCTTTTTCAATAGCGAATGTTATTTTTTCACCAACAACTGTACCCATGCTTCCCATCATAAAGTTTGAATCCATTATGCAAATGATAGATTCTATTCCATTTATTTTACATTTTACAGTTATAACTGCTTCATTAATTTTAGAATTTTCTTTACTTACCTTTAACTTGCTATCATAGCCCGGGAAATTCATTGGATTTTTAGATTCTAAACATTTATTAATTTCAATAAATGTATTTTTATCACAAATTAAATCCACTCTTTCATATGCACCTAATCTAAAATAATACTTACAATTAGGACACATTTTATAATTTTCTTCTAATGTTTTTTTATATAAAATCTTTCCGCAATGATTACATTTAACCCATGCTCCATCAGGAACAACAGGAATATCACTACTATCAACAGGCGGCATATTTATTACACCATATTGTTTTTTCTTAAAAATACCCATAATTTCACCAACTTATAGATTATATTCTTTGCTTATAAAACTTGTATCAAAAGTTCCTAAGCGGAATATATCGTTATTTAAAATATCAATTTGAAAGTCTATATTGCTCTCTATTCCTTCAATAATAAATTCATCTAGAGCTCGTAACATTTTGTTTATTGCTTCTTCTCTAGTTTTTCCATGTGCAATAAGCTTTGCAATCATAGAATCATAAGTTGGTGGAATAGTATAACCGTTGTAGACAGCTGTATCAACTCTAATTCCATTGCCTCCAGGTATATTTAAAAAACTAATTTTACCTGGACAAGGTGCAAATGATTTATTAGGATTTTCAGCATTTATTCTACATTCAATAGCATGACCTTCTATTTTTATATCGTCTTGAGTTAGCTGTAACTCATCACCATTAGCGATTTTTAATTGTTCTTTTACTATATCCACAGAAGTTATCATTTCTGTTACAGGATGTTCTACTTGAATTCTAGTATTCATTTCCATAAAATAAAAATCACCATGTTTATCTACTAAAAATTCAATTGTACCAGCATTAACATAATTAACTGCCTTTGCTGCTTTTATTGCTGCTTCACCCATTTTTTTTCTTAATTCATCATTTAAGATATAAGATGGAGCTTCTTCAAGTACTTTTTGATTCCTTCTTTGAATAGTACAATCTCTTTCACCAAGATGAATTATATTTCCAAAGGTATCACTTAAAATTTGAAATTCTATATGCCTTGGATTTTCTATGAATTTTTCCATGTATACTGAATCATCACCAAAGTTATTTTTTGCTTCAGTTCTTGCCGTAAAAAATGCATTTTCTAGTTCGTCTTCATTAGCAACAATTCTTATACCCTTTCCTCCGCCACCTAAGGAGGCTTTAATCATAATTGGATATCCAATTCTTTTGGCTTCTATTTTAGCCTCTTCAATATTTTCAATAAGACCATCACTACCAGGAATAACTGGAACATTTGCATTTTTCATTATTTCTCTTGCTACCGATTTATTTCCCATAATGTTTATTGTTTCACTATTTGGGCCAATAAACTTAATATTACATTCCTCGCACATACTTGCAAAACTAGCTTTTTCCGATAAAAATCCAAAGCCAGGATGAATTGCGTTACAACCTGTTACTACTGCTGCACTGATGATATTACTTTCATTAAGGTAAGAATCTTTAGATTTTGAAGTTCCAACACAAATAGCTTCATCTGCAAGTTCTGTATGCATGGCATCTTTATCAATTTCGGAATAAATAGCAACAGTTTTTAATCCGAGCTCTCTACAAGCTCTTATAATTCTTACAGCAATTTCACCTCTATTAGCTATTAAAACTTTTCTAATCATAAAACACCTCTTTTTATTAACCTACCATGAAGGTTAATTCTCCTTCACAAACCTTCTTACCTTCAACATAAGCAACTCCATATCCTACACCAGCTTTGCCACGTATTTTAGTAAGTTCAACTTCTAATCTTAATGTGTCACCAGGAACAACTTTTCTTCTAAATTTAGCATTATTTATTCCTGCAAAATATGCTATCTTACCTTTAAATTCATCTTTACTTAAAAGAGCTACAGCACCAGCTTGTGCTAAAGCTTCAATTATTAATACGCCTGGCATAACAGGTTCAACTGGAAAATGTCCTTGAAAGTACTGTTCGTTTGCTGTAACATTTTTTATTGCAGTTATTTTATTTTCCTCAATTTTTATAACCTTATCAATTAAAAGAAAAGGATATCTATGAGGAATTATCTCCATAATTTCCTTAATATCCATTTTAAAATCTCCTTAAATAATAGATATTTTAATAAGTGGCAGTAAAAAATAATTATTAGATTTTTACCACCACTAATACCTATAGTATATTTATTATTATGAACGAATCTTAAATAATTCCATTCCAAACTCAACAATTTCTTCATCACTTCTTAAAGCTTCAACAATTTCGCCATCCACTTCTGATGTGATTTCATTCATTATCTTCATAGCTTCAACTATACAAAGCACATCACCTTTTTTTACTTTAGATCCAACCTCAACATATGGAGCTCCTCCTGGAGTTGAAGATGAATAATAAGTTCCCACTAATGGTGATTTAACTATATTTAAGTTTTCTTCTATTAATTCTTCAGTTTCAATTAAAGTTTCTTCAGTTGAAGTTTTAGTTTCCTTTGTAAAAACTGTAGAATTTTCAGAAGATGTTGTATTAATAATATTTTCTTTATATGAAGAATTTTCTTCGTTTTTACTAAGTTTTAATTTTATATCACTATTTTCTAATTCAAAGACTCTTAGAGACGATGAATCTATCTCCTTAATAAGCTCTTTTATTTGGTTATAGTCTAACATTCTAACTACCTCCATTTTTTAAATATAAGAGTACCGTTATGTCCACCAAATCCTAAAGAGTTTGACATTGTATATTCTACGTTAGATTCTTTTCCTTCATTAACAACAAGGTTTAAATCACAATCTTCATCTTCATTTACATAATTAATTGTTGCTGGAACAAAATTATCTTGTAGTGCTTTTATTGAAACAATGGCCTCAATAGCACCAGCAGCACCTAATAAATGACCTGTCATTGATTTAGTAGAACTAACATATGCATTCATATAATTATCACCTAAAGCTTTTTTGATAGCTAAGGTTTCAACTTTATCATTAATCTCTGTTGATGTACCATGTGCATTTATATAAGATATTTTATCTGTACTTATATCAGCATCAATTAATGCATCTCTCATAGCTCTATATGCACCATCACCATCTAAGCAAGGTGATGTTATATGATAAGCATCACAAGTTGAACCATATCCAACTACTTCTGCATAAATTTTTGCACCTCTTTTTAAAGCACTATCTAAGTCCTCTAATATTAATGAACCTGCACCTTCTCCCATAACAAATCCATTTCTTTCCTTATCAAATGGGATTGATGCTCTATTTCTATCTTCACTTCTACTTAATGCAGTAAGTGATTGGAACCCTGCAATACCGAATTCACATATAGAAGCCTCAGCTCCACCAGCTACAACAATATCAAGATAGCCATCTTTGATACTTCTATAAGCTTCACCAATACAATGAGTTGAAGTAGCACATGCAGAAGTTAAACTTAATGTACTTCCTAAAATACCATGTTTTATTGCAATAGTTCCTGAAGCAATATTTGATATAGCCATTGGAATAGTAAGTGGTGATACTCTATTAGGACCTTTAGCAACTAGAGTTCTTATTTGACTTTCAATAGTACAAAGTCCACCTATACCAGATCCAAACATTACACCAATTCTTTCTCTATTTAATGTATTAAAATCAAGATTACTATCCTTAATAGACTCTTCTGCTGCTATTACAGCAAATTGAGTATATCTATCCATTCTTTTTGCTTCTTTTTTATCTATAAAGTTGCTAGGATCAAAATCTTTAACCTCTGCAGCCATTTTTACTTTTAAATTTTCGGCATTAAATAAAGATATTTCATCTATTCCGTTTTTGCCTAATTTAATACCTTCCCAAAAACTATCTATATTATTTCCTATTGGAGTTATTGCTCCAAGTCCAGTGATTACCACTCTTCTTTTCAATTTAATGCCTCCTTTATGCCATTACCATTCCACCATCAACATTTATTACTTGACCTGTAATATAATCTGATAAATTTGATGATAAGAATAATACTAAATTAGCAACTTCTTTTGGATCACCTATTTTTTTCATAGGTATACTTTTAATTATTTCTTCTTTAACCTTATCAGGTAGATTCTTAGTCATATCAGTGTTTATATATCCTGGAGCTACTACATTAACATTTATATTTCTTGAAGCAAGCTCTCTTGCTACTGATTTAGAGAATCCAATAACTCCAGCTTTTGAAGCTGCATAATTACATTGTCCTGCATTACCAGCTATACCAACAACAGAAGAAATATTTATTATTTTTCCATATTTTTGTCTAACCATAATAGAAGAAACTGATTTTGTAGTATTAAAAGTACCCTTTAAATTAACATCTAAAACATCATCAAAATCTTCTTCCTTCATTCTTAGAATTAATCCATCTTTAGTGATGCCTGCATTATTAACTAAAACATCTATTGTATTATAGTGAGATTTTACTTCTTTTACGAAGTTATCAACTTCCTCAGTAATACTTACATCACATTTTATTGCCAAAGCATCTACACCAAAGCTTTTAATTTCATTGATTAAATCTTCTACTTCACTATTTAAGTTTCTATAATTCATAGCTATATTAGCTCCATTTTGCGCTAGAGTTAATGCAATTTCTCTACCGATTCCTCTTGTAGCTCCAGTAACTATTACATTTTTCCCTTTTAACATATAGCTTCCATCCCTTCTAGTGTCTTATTAAGTGATTTTAAATCTTCTACATTGAAGATTTTTACAGTAGCTTTTCTTTCTTTGCTTATTTCACGAACAAAGCTACTTAAAGTTTTTAAAGGTCCTATTTCAATAAATGTATCTATACCTTCATCAAGCATTTTTTCAATAGTTTCACTCCATCTTACAGAAGATTTAACTTGATTTATTAATAACTCTTTAATTTCATTTCCATTTTCAATAAAATCAGCTGTAACATTTGTTATTATCTTTATTTTTGGATCATTAAAGTGTATATTTTCAAATTCATTTTTTAACTTAATAGATGCTTCATTTAATAAAGAAGTATGGAAAGGACCAGATACTTTTAGAGGAATAACTCTTCTTGCACCACATTCTTTTAATAATTCACTTGCAAATTCAACAGCTTCCCTTTCTCCACCTATTACTATTTGACTATTAGTGTTATAGTTAGCTATTTCAACTATTCCTTTTTCACTAGCTATCTTTAGTACTTCTTTTATTTTATTTTCATCTAATCCAATTACTGCAACCATTGAACCAACACCTTGAGGTACTGCTTCTTGCATAAAACGTCCTCTTTTTTTTACTAAAGAAACTGCAGTTTCAAAGTCTAAAGCTTCACTAGCAACAAGTGCAGAGTATTCTCCTAAACTTAATCCTGCAACTATATCTGGATTGATCCCTTTGTCTTTTATAGCTTGTAGAATAGCTATAGAAGTTGTTAATATTGCAGGTTGTGTATTTTCAGTAATATTTAATTCTTCTTTATCACCATTAAATATTAATTCTTTCAAATCAAAGCCTAAAACTTCATTGGCTTTATCATATATTTTTTTACAGCTAGGAATATTATCATATAATTCTTTTCCCATTCCTATATATTGAGAACCTTGACCTGAGAAAATAAATGCTATCTTCATAATTCCTCCATTAATCTATTAGTTATAGACTTCTCTTTACTTCTTCGTATTCACTAAACATTTCTTCAATTATTTCTTTAACGCTTTGAACTTTCTTTACCATTCCAGATATTTGGCCTGCCATTAGTGATCCATTTTCAATGTCACCATCTACTACAGCTCTTCTTAGAGCTCCCTTACCTAATTCTTCTAGAGCCTCAATACTTGCATTATCACTTTCAAGTTTTAAATATTCTTTTGCAAGTTTATTTTTTAATACTTGAACAGGATGTCCTGTACATCTTCCAGTAACAACAGTGTCAATATCTTTTGATTTTATTACAGCATTTTTGTAATTATCATGAATTTGACATTCTTCTGATGCTAAAAATCTAGTACCAACTTGAACACCACTTGCTCCAAGGATAAATGCAGCGGCAATACCTCTTCCATCACCTATACCACCAGCTCCTATAACAGGAATATTTACAGCATCAACAACTTGTGGTAATAATGCCATTGTAGTTAGCTTACCAACATGACCACCTGATTCACAACCTTCTGCTATAACAGCATCTACTCCACAGCGTTCCATTCTTTTTGCTAATGCAACAGAAGCTACCACAGGAATAACTACAATCCCAGCATTTTTCCATTTGTCTATATATTTACCTGGATTTCCTGCTCCAGTAGTTATGACTTTAACTCCTTCTTCAATTGCAATATCAGCTAATTCATCAGCATTATCTGATAAAAGCATTATATTAAGACCAAAAGGTTTATCGGTAAGTTTCTTAGTTTTTCTTATCTCATCTCTTATATGGCTAGCAGGAGCATTAGCCCCTGCTATAATACCAAGTCCTCCAGCATTGGAAACTGCTGCAGCAAGAGTACTTTCTGAAACCCAAGCCATTCCACCTTGAAAAATAGGATATTTAATACCTAAAATACCGCATATATCCTTTTTCATATATTTACCTCCAATACTATTTTTCTGTTGCTTTTTCAATGAAATTTACAGCATCTGCAACTGTTTTTATGTTTTCTACTTCTTCAACTTTTACATCGAAAGCATCTTCAAGTTCCATTATTACTTGGAATAAATCTAATGAATCAGCTTCTAAATCTTCTATGAATCTTGTTTCTAATTTAACGTCTTCTTCATTAACTCCTAATTGTTCTACTACTATTTCTCTAATTTTTTCGAATATCATTTCTATTTCCTCCTAAATTTTAACTAAAATTCTTTATTTATAACTTTTAATTTCATTTTATAATTTCAATAATTTACTGAATACTACCATTCTAGTAATATTCCAGACCAAGTTAACCCACCACCAAAAGCAACTAAAATAATTTTATCACCTTTATTAAGTAAGCCTTTATTTACAGCCTCGCTAAAAGCAATAGGCACACTAGCTGCTGATGTATTTCCATAAGATTCTAAGTTAATATAGAACTTGTCCTTGCTTATATTTAACTTCTTAGCAGCATCATCTATTATCCTAAGATTTGCTTGATGTGGAATAATATATTTAATATTTGATATATCCTCACCTGAATCCTCTAATAGTTTCTTCACTACCTTAGGGATTATTGATATAGCAAATTTGAAAACCTCTCTACCATCCATTTGTATATATTCTTCTCTTTTTAAAGAGGCATCTGCAAATGGTGTTTTAATTGGAAATTGATTGGCAGTTAATGCTTTAGTACCTGTTTTTCCGTCAGAGCCAAAGTAAGTGCTTATTATTCCACTATTATCAGTACTTACTTCAAGAATAGCGGCACCAGCACCATCACCAAATAATACGCAAGTATTTCTATCGTTCCAATCTATTATTCTTGAGAGAACCTCACTACCAATAACTAAAGCTTTGCTTCCTTCTCCATTTTTTATTAATGAATTAGCAATTATGGATGCATATAAAAATCCTGAACAAGCAGCACTTATATCAAATGCAGCTGCATTATCGCAACCTAATATACTTTGGACACTGCAAGCAGTAGAAGGCATAATTCTATCTGGTGAAGTTGTTGCAACTACAATTAAATCAATATCTTGAGGACTGCATTTTGCCATTTTCATAGCATTAATTGATGCTTTAACGGCTAAATCTACTGTACTTTCACCTTTTGAAATCTTTCTTTCACATATCCCAGTTCTCTTAACTATCCATTCATGTGATGTATCAACTAAATTTGACAATTGATCATTACTTACAGCATTTTCTGGACAATAATGTCCAATACCTACTATTTTTACTAAACTCATCTTAACACCTTTGTTTTAAAAATATAATTATTTGATAATCAAATAATACTCTTAAAAATATGAAATATTAAATCCCTTAATATTTCTCCTTAGTTAATCTCATAATATATAATAAGTTACTACTATATTAATATAAATATAATATTAGATCATTGTATAAGTTTATATAAATAAAAATAATTCCTAATAATAATAATTTAATCTAAAATATAAAATAATTCAAATAGCGACTTAACTCCTAAAATTATCCACTCTCCTCTCAAAAATTTTGATTATCAAACATCTTTATAATAAGTCTACTTTTAAACTTTGTCAATCTTTTTTTACAATATTGCCTTTTCTCACAGTATATATTATACTTTAAAATATATTTTGATATTCAAAATATTTGATAAAAAAGGAGAAAAAATATGGAATTAAAAATAGGAAATTTAATAGCAAAATTACCAATAATACAAGGTGGTATGGGAGTTGGAGTTTCACTTTCAAATTTAGCTGGAAATGTTGCAAAATATGGTGCTATAGGAGTTATTTCTGCAGCACATCCTGGATATCTTGAAAAGGATTTTGAAAAAAATACACTACAAGCGAATTTGAGAGCATTAAAAAATCATATAAGAAAAGCAAAAGATATAAGTAACAATGGAATAATCGGCGTAAACATAATGGTAGCAATGAAAAATTATAAGGAATTAGTTGAAGCTAGTATTGAAGGTGGAGCTGATTTAATAATATCAGGAGCAGGTTTACCATTAAAATTACCTGAATATACAAAAAATAGTGAAATTAAAATCTTACCAATAGTATCATCTTCTAAAGCAACAAAACTTATCTTATCATATTGGAAAAAACATTATAATAGAATTGCTGATGGAATTATTGTGGAAGGGCCTGAAGCTGGAGGTCATTTAGGATTTAAGGCAGATACTTTAGATAATGATATAATTAAATTTGATGATAATGTTAAAGACATAATAGAAACAGTAAAACAGTTGGAATTTGAATATAAAAAAGAAATACCTGTAATTGTTGCAGGAGGTGTTTTTGATTCAAATGATATAAATAAATATATGGAATTAGGTGCAAAAGGAGTTCAAATAGGAAGTAGATTTGTTGCAACATATGAATGTGATGTTGATATGAAATTTAAAGAAGCATATTTAAATTGCAATAAAAGTGATATTAAAATTGTTAAAAGTCCTGTTGGTATGCCTGGAAGAGCAATAAATAATGAGTTTTTAAGAAAGATTAATAATGAAACTAATAAAATAAGCAAATGTTATAATTGTTTGGTTCCATGTAATCCATCTACTACTCCATATTGCATAAGTGAAGCTTTAATAAATGCAGCACGAGGTGATATTAATAACGGATTAATATTTTGTGGAGCAAATGCATATAGAATTAATAAAATAATGTCAGTTAAGGATTTATTAGATGAATTAATTGTTTAGAAAGAAAGTAGGATTCTCTTATTAGAAATCCTACTTTTTTAATAATTTTTATAAATTAATATCTTCCTTTTCAGTTGGTTCTAATTCACCTAATATAAATGGCAATACTTCATCTACTTTAATATTAAGAACCAATGCAAATTCTTCATGTAATAACCTTTGAGCCTCAGACATTATTTTCTCATCACCAACATATAGTTTTTTACCCTCAATTTTTTTCTTTTCTTTTTCAAGGTATAAAGTTCGTATTAACTTAACTAGTTCTACATTATCTCCTCTTTTTAGAATTTCATTATACTTTTCTTTACGAAGATTAATATCATCAATCCATATAGTTTCATTATCTGGCATTGTTTTTATCAAGTTATATACTTCTTGTACAGTCATAATCTTTCTAATATTTATCATATTATTATCAATAGGAGCATAAATAGTGGAATTAGGGTCATAGGCTGGTTTGAGAATATAATATTCCCTTTCTACGCTTGTATTAAATTTCTTTTTTTCTATACCAGCTATCTTACATACTCCAGTGGTACCATAAATAATATAGTCATTTTTTTCAAACATTATATTATTCCTCCTTAATAAAATAACGTGCAATTTATCGACAACTGGACTTACGTTGTATATCGACAAACTACACGTTGTTTATTTTATAATTTACATATTGAAGAAATTCAATATTATTTCTATACCATTATTATACATCTAAAAAAATAAATTTTCAAATGATTATAGTTAAAATTAATGTTCAGTAAGAATATGTATAATTAAATATGAAATAATAATTTACTTTATATTTAATGCCATCTTTTCTTTTCTTTAATAAATATTTATAATAGTATCATAATATTATTATAGGAGAGATTTTTATTTTATGAGTAAGATATTAACAGAATCTAATATTAAAAAATTACAAGAAGAGCTAGATTACAGAATGACTGTAAGAAGAGCTGAAATTGCAAAAGAAAAATTAATTGCGGCAGCACATGGAGATAGATCAGAAAATGCTGAATATAAGGCTGCTTGTGAAGAGTATAGAGAAAATGATAATAGAATTCAACACTTACTAACACTTATAACAACAGCTACAGTTATAGATGATGAAAGTATTGATAAATCTATATTAGGAATAAATACTAAAGCTAAAATTGAATTTATTGATGATGGTTTTGAAGATACTATTACTTTAGTAACAACATTAGATGCTAAACCAGAGGAAATGTTAATAAGTATTGAGTCTGAACTTGGAAAAGCATTAGCTGGTAAAAAGGTTGGAGATATAGTAGAAGTTGAAGCTCCAGGAGAAAATTATTCTGTAAAAATTTTAGAAATACTTTAAAGTAGTTAGAGGCTGTATCAAAATAATTTTTGATACAGCCTCTAACTATTTTAATATGCTTTAAACTTATTTTCAGAGTCTTTAGTGTTAGATATTTCTTTCATAGCTTTTCTAAATTGAATAAAGAATAGTATCGATGTAGTTGTAACTGCCAATAAATCTGCTACAGGTTCTGCCATAAATACTGCTGTTGTTTTATCTGACATAAACATAGGTATAATATAAATTAAAGGTATTAATAGTATTATCTTTCTTAATAATGCTAAGAATAATGAAGTTTTTGCATTACCTAAAGCAATAAAAGATTGCTGACAGGCAATTTGTACACCAAATACGCATGAAACAGCCATGTATATTCTAAGAGCATGACTTGTGAATTTAACAAGTTCTGGATCATTATTAAATATTAATACAAATGATCTAGGTGTTATCATTGCTAATGCCCATAATATAATAGAATAAGCTAAACAAGAAATAAGTAATATCTTAAATGCCTTTTTTACACGTTCTGAATTTTTAGCTCCATAGTTATAACTTATTATTGGTTGTCCACCTTGTGTTAGTCCAGTAAGAGGAAGCATTGAAAATTGCATCACACTTGTAAGAATCGTCATTGCTCCTACTGCAATATCACCACCATATTTTAATAATGAAGAATTAAAACATACTGTTATTAAGCTTTCTGTTGCTTGCATTATAAATGGTGATAATCCTAATATTATAGAAGGAATAATAATCTCTTTTGATAAACGAAGATTTTTCTTTCTTAATTTTAAAGTTGACTTTTTACCTGTTAAGAAAAATAATATCCAAATCATAGATAATGATTGAGAAATTATTGTAGCTAAAGCTGCACCAGATACCCCCATATTAAATCCAAATATAAGTATTGGATCGAGAATAATGTTAAATATAGCACCTATTAAAACAGTCATCATACTAACTGTAGCAAAACCTTGTGCACTTATAAATGCATTAAGTCCAAGAGTTAGTTGAACAAATATAGTTCCTAAGCTGTATATCTTCATATAATCAACTGCATATTCTATTGTATTTTCGCTTGCACCAAATAATAAAAGCAAATCTTCCGAAAAGAAAAAGAAAATAACGGTAATAATAAGTGATAATATTATTAATAGCGAAAAGGAGTTTCCTAATGTTTTTTCTGCATTTTCATGTTCACCTTTTCCTAAAAAAATTGAAGCTCTAGGAGCTGCACCCATACTTACAAGAGCAGCAAATGCAGAAATAAGCATAATAAGTGGTAGACATACTCCAACACCAGTAAGTGCTAATTTACCAATATTAGCTATATGACCAATATACATACGGTCTACTAGATTATACAATAAATTAATAATTTGTGCTGCAATTGCAGGAACAGCTAATTTGAAAAGTAGTTTTCCTACACTGCAACTACCTAATTCTTCTGTTTGATTTTGTTGCATGATATCTTTCTCCTTTAATAAAATTGACAAAAAATAATAATTCCTATAAAATAGTTTACAAGTAAACAGTTTACTTGTCAACTATGTGGAGGATAATGATGAAATCTAAATTTGATATTACGGAGATACTATATTCAGTTAAAAATATAAATGATTTATATTATAATTTATCTGTTGAAGTAGCTAATGAATGTGGTATTACCAAGCCAGAAGCTGATATTCTAGCTTTTTTAAACAATAATCCATCTTGTGACACAGCAAAGGATATAGTTAAGTTAAGAGGGTTCTCCAAGGCTTATGTTTCTAAAGCTGTAGAACCATTAATATTAAAAGGGCTTATAAACGTTGAAGTTGATAAAGGTGATAGACGATGTCAACATCTAAAGTTAACAGAAAAATCTAAACCTATAGTAATAAAGTTATATAATATGCAAAGTGAATTTGTAGAAAAAATTACTAAAGGAATAGATCCAAAAGATATAGAAAAGTATATTGAAGTTATGCATCTTTTTTCACAAAATGCTTTAAAATAATTAAAAAGGAGCTGTCGCAATAGCGGGTAAAAAAATCCGCTAGCAATAGCTCTTTTTCTATATTTTCAAAAAAATAATTGTACATTTTCGATTAAAATCAAATTGAATATAAAAATAGACGCACTTAAATA
>NZ_SMUS01000054.1 GCF_004353185.1 Clostridium cuniculi
TATCATTTTTTCTTGCCATAGAAAATCCTCCTAAAATTTATATAGTATATTATTCCAAATCTACCAACTAATCATACAAAAAAAGAGTAGATAGATTTGTTTTTTACACAAATCTATCTACTCTCCCATTTGTTTATTATTTTTGAATTGTTACCTATGTTAATTTTCTTTATTTTTATACTCTTCACGACATTTATTAGTACAAAAATAGCCTTCGTCATAAAAATATGTTAATTTACCACAATTTAAACACTTTCCTTTTTTATCTTTAAACTCTGGAATTCTAATTTTATCTGTATCCATAAAAATAGTTCCTCCTAAGAATATTTTTTAAATTATGCATTAAACTTTTCTTACTGTTATCGTATAACTGTTATCATAATGTATCTTTTCAAACTTTATTACTTCATATTCCACTCTTTCATAATTACAATCACTTGCATTACCTTCATATAATGTTTTGTTACCTAATTCTATAATAGTTATTTGTTTGCCTTGAAGTAGCAATATTAAATAATATAAATCTAATCCATTAATAATCATTGGCATTTTCCCTGAAAAAGTTGAACCTATTATTAAATTTTCAGTATCTATAATTGATTGGTTACTATTCTCTATTTTATTTTTTTTCTTAAACATTTTTCCCCCTTTATTTATTAGATATTTTCTCTATTATATTTGCATCAATATAAACATTAGAATATTGGCTATTTCCACGCCCTTTATATTCTCTACTTATATTTAAAACTTCAAAACTCCCTTTAATTTTTTCTATAGCAATATCTTTTTCTTCATCATCAGCATAAGTTAATCTAATTTTAATCATCTTTATTACCTCCCTTAACATTTCTATAATACAAAGCACAATAACCATTTCTTACCCTAAGAAAAGCATAAATTTCTTCACCTTCACGAACTGGCTTCTTAATTTCTTTACATCTAGTTTGAGATAATAAAACATCTTTAAATGCCCTATATTCACTTGGCTGGATCATTGGCTTTTTAGTAGTTCTGCAATATTCAGCAGTATAAAAACCATAGCTATTAAAAACTGGTACTTTCTTTTTTTCCTTCAATACTAGACCTAGTTTTTCCTTCATCTTATTTATTTTTTTCTCTAACTTAACAACCTTCTCATTTGCTTCTGTATATAACTTATAATTTTCATATCTAGCATTTCTTAATTTCTTAGTTTCTTCTTCTAATTCAGAATTTTGTTTCTTTAATTTTTCTACTTCTTTTTGTAGTAAATCATAATCACCTTGTAAAAAACTATCAACATAAATAGATAAATATCTAGGGGCAGTATAGCTTACTTCATGTATTTTACAATCTAATAACTCCTTATGTTTAATATCATCATAAGACTTAATTTCACCATTAAAATACCAATCTTTACGCTTTGCTCCTATTGGATAGATACGTAATGTAATAGATTTATTATTAACTTTTACCCACGCTTCATCTAAAAATTCTTTAACTGTTTTTCTGATATATTCTTTTCCATCATATCTATCTTCTTTATTTATTACCTTGTTATAGCAATATAAAGTTGCTTTACAATCTGCTAAACTATTGTGAGCATTATCTAAATAATAACCATAATACAAGCAACAATCCTCTAAAGACTTCCAAGTATAGTTACCATAATATTCATTCCATTGCCCATAAATTTCTGCAAATTCATACATCAAATCATAAATTTTAGTATTAAACTTAACTCCATACTTCTTTAAAAAGCCTACTTCAAAATCTGCATTATAAATAATAATTTCAGCAGCATTAGTTAATATATCAGTTAAAATTTCTACATAATCTTCAAAAGGCTTTTTATCAAAAACCATAGCTGGACTAATTTTATGTATTGCTTCTGCTTCTTCCCAGGTGCTAATACTTTTAGGCTTACAATACTCATTTATTAAAACATTTCCGTCCTGATCTATGGCACTTACTTGTAATATTTCATCATATTTAGAACTTAAACCAGTAGTTTCAAAATCTAAAACGACTTTTTCATACTTCATTATAAATTCCTCACCCCTTTAAATTTGACATCTATTTTAATTTTTTAGATTGTTTATTCTCTTTAATTAAAGTTTTTATTTCTAAATCTTTAGAAGATATTACATTATTTAATGATTTCAATTCAGATTCTTTTAATTCAATATCTTTTTCTAAAGATACTATATTATTATTAAGTTTAGATACTTCATTTTCAAATTCAGCTTTTAACTTATCTATCTTTAATTGATTTATTGTAGCTTCATTATCTTTAATAGCTTCAATTTCAGTTTTCTTTATAGAATTAAAAGTGTTAATAGTTCCTTGTAGCATTTCAACATTAACTTGTAAACTTGCATTTTTCCCTTCTAAAATTACTTTCTGCTCTTTTATCAACGCTATTTCTTTTTCCATATTATCAATAGTCTTAGAACTATTGATAATTTCCTTATTTTTATCTTGTATAATCTTATCCTTTTCTTTTATATCATTATTTAATTCAATTACAGTTTTATTAAGGTTTTCTATTTTTGAATCCAGTTCACCTTTTACTGTATTAAATCCAGTAACAATAGCATTAGAATTTTTTAGCTGCTCTTCGAGATCTTTATTTTTTAATTCTAATTCCTTAACCCTATTAGCTAATTCAATATTAGCTAATTCAATCTTTTTATCTGAAGCTTCTTTAATATTTTCAACTTCTCTATTTTTAGACATAAGTTCAAGTTGAGCCTTATTAACAATTTTTTCAATAGCTTTTACCAATGTTGCTGAAGCTCCACTAATAGATTGCAACTCAACACTACAATCTAATGCTTGTAGTTTTAATGCATCTTTAGAGTTCCTGGTAAACTCCCAAAACATTCTTTCAAATAATTTAGTTTGAGATATTCCTTCTTTCTCAACAAGTTCTCTAAATTTTATATCAATATAATCATCAGGTCTAATTCCTAATGGTGCTTTTTGTTTCTTTTTTTCTTTTATATTTTCTTCTTTCATCATAAATCCTCCAATATTTTTATCTATACTTATATTATACCACCATTTGTAAGAATAATATACTATTTTATAAAATTAATATACTAAAATAAATTAGTATATTAATAGTATATTTATTTTTATAATATACTATTAATAAATATTAGTATATTAATTAAATTTAACGTGTATTTAGTTTTGTTTTGCTATAAATTGAATGGAAAATAAAAAAAGGTGTTCCCCAGGAACACCTTTTTATTTTAGTTTAATTATTATTCTAAATATATTTGCTTAATAAATAAAAATTTAATATAATTTTTAACCACAATATCTATTATACCAAAAATCCTTGTCAAATTATAGACTATTATGTAAATGTTTACTGTGATAAAATTTAATCATAGATTTCAATACTTTTATTTACTTCCAAAGGAGGATTCATTTATGAGGTTTATTTTATTATCATTATTGCTCATCCCGACAATTATTGGAGTAATTTATTGCATTTATGAATTCTCCAATACACCACAAGATTTTATATCTTATGATGACTTTTGATATATATGTAAAGAATAATAATAAGAAAGTGTTCCCGAGGAACACTTTCTTATTTATACTAATTATTTATTTTTTCTAACTTACGTTTATTATTTTCTCTCTTTAATGTACTTACACTAATACCTATTAATCTCTCAACCTCATTATAACTTTTATCTCCACCATTTACAGACAACATAGATAAAGCTAAGTCTATTTGATCTTTAGTAAACTTTTTAGGTCTACCCTCCTTATACCCAGCTTTTGTCTTTGCTATCTCCTTACCTTCCCTTGTTCTTTCTAAAATCATATCTCTTTCAAATTCAGCAAAAGATAAAAATATATTTCTTATTAATTTACTAGCTGGCGTATTATCCATTACCCCTATATTTAATATATTTATCTTTATTCCTCTATCAAGTAATTCTTGTACTAATTTAGTTCCATCTATTAAGCTCCTAGCAAATCTGTCTAGTTTAGTAACTGTGAAAGTATCTCCTTCTTTCAACTTATCCAATAATAATTTTAATTGTGGTCTATCGTTAGTTTTTCCTGAAAACTTTTCTTCTATGACTTCATCACAACCTGAAGAAAATAATTCAGATAATTGTTCTTCTAAAGAATTTCCACGACCTTGCTTTATTGTACTAACTCTTGCATATCCATAATTCATATTTTCCCTCCATTAAGGTCAAAACTTGTCCCAAAATACCAAAATTTATACCATTACTTTTGACCATGATTTTTGACCCCTTATTAAGTATTATTTTATCGTTGATTAAAAATATATGTCAAGCCAAAAACACCCTTAGTCCAAAAGTGTTAAGTTTTGAACCAATTTGATAAAATAAAAAGCATACTTTTAAAGTATGCTTTCTTCTTTGCTAAGATATTTAGTTTCTCCCTATTCTATCAATTATTTTTTCAATACATCATCTAATTATCTTTTTAATAATCAGCCCTATAACTCATTTAACTATTCAGTTAAATGGTAATATTGATTTTATAATAAATCAAATACCCTCAACAGTCATGTTAATAGGTTCTAGCCTTCACATTAATATAAAACCTAGTACATTTCCTTTAACTAATTTTTTTATTTTTTTTACACATGTGTCTTTCATAAAAGATCTCCACCTTTATTCGTTTATTCTTTAGTATATGCACACTATAAACTCTTAATTTAACATATTTATTAAATTTTATACTTAAACAAAGTATAAATTTCTAATTATCTTTTTATATTTTCTTAAATGCTCGTAAAGCCTTATTCTATGTGCTTTCGAGTATTTTTACTGTAGGAAGATACTTCACGTTTCTTTGCATATTTCCTCATGTCTTAGCTGTCAGAAGTGGTAAATAAGTAGTAAATTCATTTGTACTACTAAGCAACAAGACGCTCCTGTTGCTTCTCTTTATTCAAGCGTTTCATTTCTGCCATTGCAGAATCGAATGTTGCATGTGCGTAATAGTTCAGCGTCATGGCTATATTAGCATGTCCCATAATGTACTGTAATGCCTTTGGATTCATTCCTGCATTTGCATAGTTGGTACAGAATGTATGTCGCAAACTATGTGGAGTGATGTGTGGCAATTTATCCTCGTTATACTTATTGTATTTCTTAACAAGACCTTTCATCATGCCGTTGTAATCACTTGCCACTTTTGGATAGTTCTTTCTATTAAGAAAGAGGAAATCACTATATCCATCAATCTCAACACGCTTATCATTCTTTCGATTCGCTAACACTCGCTTAAATGCTTGATAGGCTTCTTCAACCATAGGAACTTGACGTTCGCCACTTTTGGTCTTTGGTGTTTCAATGTAGTACCCAATTTCAGTATCTCTCAATAGCTGATGGTCTATATTGACAAGACGATTCTCAAAATCTAAATCTGGAAGTGTCAAACCACCAAACTCTGAAATACGAAGACCTGTTTTTAAGAGTATCAGAATTTCATCATAATTTTTGCTGTAGGTTTTATCAGCTTTTGCAAAGGCTAACAGTTTTTCTTCCTGTTCTTCTGTTAGTACGGTCTTAGGGACAGTATCATCATCAAGAACTGCTTTCAGTTGAAAGTCAAATGGATTCTTCCGAACACAATCATCTTGTATAGCAATATAGAATGAAGCCTTTAAAGAACGTTTGTAGTTATTGATGGTTTGATAAGCATAACCATTTTCACTCATTCTAATAGCCCATTCTTTAGCGTCTGATGGCTTAATACTGTCAATACTTCTTACACCTAACTTGTCTTTCTTCAAAATATCCATAAGATATTTGTGCGTCCAGTTTCAGTGTTTTTTCTAACCTTTGGTCTTTGAGCGTTCTGTTTTGCGTAAAGCTGGCAGAGTGTCATTTTCTTTCCTACAACATCAATACCATCATGAATGTCTTTCTGTAACTCTGCGATTTTCTCTCTAAGTGAGATACAATCACGCTTTCCTGCTGGTACTCGGTCTGTAGCCACAAGTTTCCACGAGTAAACAAATTGCGGTTCTCCAAATGAATCTATATATTTGTATAAGTATCTTCCGTCTTTTCGTTGGCTCTCTCCAGTCTTTAAGATTCGACCTTTATTGTCACGTCTTTTTTCTGACATGGCATTTGCTCCTTTCCTTTATGGAAAGAGCCTTGATACGACTTAATACTATTTTATCATATACAAGACCCTTTGGCGACGCTAGATTGCGTCCAATGTATCTATAATTTTTTCAAATTGTTTTCGTTTAATCTGAATACGATTGCCATTCATAATCAGCCAATTTGCATTTTTATTTTCCTCTGCCAAGCGTCGTAGCTTGTTTTCGCCAATACGAAAATATTTTGACGCTTCTTCAATGGTTAGGGTATAACGTTCCCAAATAGGAATGTCAGTCTGCTTCATAAAATCCTCCTTTCCAAATCACTTATTTGGATTTCATAAAAGTTGTTTTACCAGCAATCGAACAGCTTTAGCAAAGCTCACGGGAGTTCCACCCCTGCATGGTTCTCATGTAGCCATACTCATTGCCTGCGACGGTTTTATCACGCTCGGACTATTGACTGTATGGGAGTATCATTATCACGATAAGAATGTCGTTGCAGGCAATCCTGCTAAAGATTGCTTCTCGGATCACTAACATGAATCGCTCGCTATCTTTATAAGATAGGTCATGGCGGTTAGTTCCGTTGGCTCTTTTCTTATCGAAACGTATTCGATTACTTTTATTCAGTTTTCAAAGAACAATGGCTCGTTAGCCTATCAAAACACATTGAAAGCTCAATATGCTTTGGTGGAATAACAAACCTCCCTGTTCGGGAAGCGTGGAATGGTTTAGCACGCTTCCACGAAAGGAGAGAGGATATTACTTAATTTCAAATGACAAAATCTTTGTAATCAGTCTGGTTTCCATTCTTCCACGTAAGACTTCATCAACGACCATACTTTGATTGCCATATTCATCTTTCATAAGTCGTAGGGAACGCTTCGTTATGTACCCTCTGTAATGATGTAGAATCTGGTTAATCGCTTCGGTATCGCCATCTGTTGCCTTTACAATGAGAGGAAAGGGAATCATAGGATATTGTGTTTTCATTCTTCAAATTCCTCCATAAACTTTTTAATTAAGGCTAGTCCACTGGTTCTATGCCGATAGACAGTAGAACGGTTCAATTTCAACAGGTCTGCAATTTCTGAATCGCTCATGTCCATAAAGTAAAACAGCAGTAGAATTTCACGTTTCTTGTCTGGCAACTCACGTAATGCTTCACTCAACAAATCATTTTCAACGCCTACTGATAACCCATTGAGTGTAAAAATCTGAAAGTCAGTTGAATAGTTATCTGTTGTCGCAAACTGGCTAACAAGATAATCGCCAACATCCGAAAAGGACACCTCACGCTTTGCAATCCTTGAAAGATAAAGCATATAATTCTTTCGCTCGTCTTCCATAGCACGTTTACAGATATAGTCAAACTGATTTTCTATTGTGGTCTGAAAAGAAGATGGTTTCATGTTTCTCACCCCCTTTCTGTCTAGGAAAGGAAGTGAGCCTTGCTCGTTTATCTCCTTTCACTCTTAGTCCCAATGTGAAAGGGGGATTTGTTGCATTACTGATAAATAAACTTTGTAAAAAAGTTCTGAATAGTCAAAAAAGCATATAAACAGATTTATTTCTCTGTTTACATGCTTCTGTTATTCTATCTATATGATTTATAAAACCACATTGGTGGACGTACTTATCTATTGCAGATAGACGACTTTTTTTGACAAGAACCCAATGTAAGGAAATTTATTGTATATGATGTACTTCATGGCGACGTTGACCTCCAACAAACCGCCATTTGGAAGTAATATACAATATTTTAACAGCGTAAATAGCACTACCATATAACGGTTTTTTTTATTGGCGTTTAGTAGTGCTTTTTATTAAATATAAACCTATAAACCATATAACACGTTTTTCTATACCTGTTTTTAATTCAGTAGGAACAATAAAATGTATAGAGGTGGTCTACTATGCGTAAAAAAGAAGATAAATATGATTTTAGAGCCTTTGGTTTAGCCATTAAAGAAGCTCGATTGAAACGAGGTTTAACTCGTGAACAAGTGGGAGCATTGATTGAAATTGACCCACGGTACTTAACTAATATTGAAAATAAAGGGCAACACCCCAGCATACAAGTTCTTTATGACCTTGTATCGTTACTTCATGTTTCCGTTGATGAATTTTTCTTACCTGCTAATAACTTGGTAAAAAGCACCCGACGATTACAGATAGAGAAATACATGGATAGCTTTACAGACAAAGAACTATCCTTAATGGAATCTTTAGCCAGCGGTATCAACGAAGCAAGAAACATCGAAGACTAATTAAAAGAATCCATACATAACGGAAAGAGCCGATAAAATGAGATTGTATTAATCTCATTTTATCGGCTCTGCGTCTTTGCGTCTGGCTCTGTAATCACAGTTACTTTGAACTGCTTTATTTCAATTAAATTTTCTTGTCTGCATTTCGGACAATAGAGGGGGAATTTTTTTAATTCAGTATCTTCCCTTATCTTTAATCGTGTTTTATTTCCACATACAGGACACAATATCCACTTGTAGTTTATAATAACTATCTCCTCCTTTACACTTTAATTCAAATCTTTATTAAAAAATATTTCATCTTATTTAACAAGAAACCATATTTATATAACAACATAAAATACACTAAGTTATTTTATTGAACATATATCGTACTTTATCTATCCGACTATTTGGACGACGGGGCTGGCAAACAGGTTCACCGGTAGTAACATGGTACCCTTTTAACTCTGTTAAACAAACACTACGTCCATTTGTAAAGAAAGTTAAATCACTACGATATTCTTGAATACACCGAGCAGGGATTTCTCCACTAAGAATGACCTCATTATTTTTCAATTGAGTGTCTACGATGTTCGCACAATATTTAGGAGCATCGTTGTATGCTCGTGAAAGATATTCCTGTGGCGCATAAATTTTAAAACTAAGATATGGCTCTAACAATTCTGTTCCAGCTTTTTTTAAGACTTGTTCCAATACAATAGGAGCAAGCATCCGAAAATCTGCTGGGGTACTAACAGGGCTATAGTATAAGCCATACTTAAAACAGATTTTACAGTCCGTCACATTCCAACCATACAATCCTTGTTCACAGCCATAGCGTATCCCCTCCATAACTGCATTTTGAAACGATTGATTTAAGTATCCAAGAGAAACCGAGCTCTCATACTGTACTCCGCTCCCTAATGGAAGCGGTGCTACAGATAGACCAATGGAAGCCCAGAAAGGATTCGGTGGAACTTCGATGTGAATGGTATACTCTGCTTTTTTTAACGGTCTTTCCATATAAATGACTGTAGGCTCTTTTATTTCTATCTCCACATGATACTTTTCTTGCAGCAGAGCACAAGTCACTTCCATTTGTACTTTCCCTAAGAAAGAAAGTATGATTTCATGTGTCGCAGAATCCACATAATATCGCAGAAGCGGGTCACTGTCGGAGATTTCTAAAAGTGCATCAAGTAACATTTCCCTTTGTTGAGGTTTGCTCGGTTCAACAGTCGTTTGCAGCAGAGGGAGGGGATTTTCAATTCTCTCTCTCTGTGGCAATAGCTTTGTATCTCCAAGAACACTATTTAACTTCAAAAACTCATTCTGCAAAATAACAATTTCCCCGGAATAAGCCTTATCGATTTTACATAATTCACCATTTATTGAAGTATACATTTCTGTAATTTTTATTTTTTCCTTTTCCGATATTCTAACCGAATCTCGCAAATGCAGTACGCCACTATAAAGACGTATATATGCAAGACGCTGTCTTTTTTCCGAATACTCAATTTTGAAAACTTTTCCGCAAAGTTCAGACTGACCTCGATGTGTTGATGAATAAAATTTATTCGTAATCACTTCTATAAGGTTATCAATCCCTATATTGTTTTTTGCACTTCCGTGATAAACAGGGAACAGGGAACAATTATGAAATCTTATGCTTTCCTCTTGTTCGAGTTCTAATGCTTCCAATAATTTCCCAGACGTATATTTCTCCAAAAGGTAATCATTTCCTTCTATTACCATATCCCATTGTTCAGATTCGGTAAAGTTCATTACACGCATATTAGGATGCAGTTCTACCTTCTGTTTGATTACAATTTCCGCAGAAAGTTTCTCTTTAATATCCTGATAAACCGTTGATAAATCAATTCCATTTTGGTCAATCTTATTGATAAAAAAGATTGTGGGAATACCTATTTTCCTAAGTGCATGAAACAATATACGAGTTTGTGCTTGTACGCCATCTTTTGCAGAAATCAGTAGAATTGCCCCATCTAATACTGATAATGAACGATATACTTCTGCTAAAAAATCCATATGTCCTGGCGTGTCTATGATGTTTATCTTAGTATTTTTCCACTGAAAAGAGGTTATCGCCGTCTGAATTGTAATTCCTCTCTGACGTTCTAAAAGCGTATTATCCGTTTTCGTTGTACCTCTGTCCACGCTTCCTAATTCTGTAATCGCTCCACTGTTATATAATAAGCTTTCTGTTAAGGTAGTTTTTCCCGCATCAACATGAGCTAAAACTCCAATATTAATAATTTTCATGTGATTTTCCTCCATTCAAAAGCCCAAAAGGGCATAAAAATCCCAGTGATAAATACTCTTATCACTGGGATTTTTATGCATAACCATAGGCATACAAAGCATACAGATATTCTCCGGATACTTTAGAATCACATGATAAAGGTATTCTTAAACTGGGTACAAAAAACTAAGCCCTCCTAAAAAAGGACATCCAATTATTTGTTCCCACTATCAAATTGACAGTTTATTTAAGAATACCTTGCCGCATATTTATTAACTCCTTTTAAATAGATACTTAAATAATAGCACGTAAGAGCATATTTGTAAAGGAATCTCCAATTTTTTATCAAAGAGAGTACGTGATTACAAAATAGCTGTAATAATGTACCAATATTTGTTATTCTATAATCTTCCAATTACTCCCGTTCTTTTCAAGTACCAAATCAAATTGAGATACCTGCGTTGCTTTGGTCTGCTGGTCGATATACTCCACTGTCAGCGATACCGTGACTTGATTATCCTTACGATTGTGAATAGGATTTACCAGTTCTTGAAAGATGTACTCTTTTCCGATTGGTTTTAATATCCCGTCATTCACATAGTAGGAAAGTTCACTGGCTGTCGCTGTAGGATAGAGCTTGAAGAACGTCGTTAAAAACTCATTGATTTCATTGGTTGTAATGGAATCAACCGTCCCCTCACTTTCAATGGCTTTTGGTTTATAACTTGATTTCTTAGGTATGTTGGTAATGGTCGGATTCTTAACCAGTACCATATTTCCAGAACCATCTACATAGACACTCACTATATAAGCAGAGTGGACGGTCTTTGTATTTTCTCCCTCTGTAATGAGCTGGTCTACACTGTAGGTTACATTAAACTCATTGTCGCCAGTTGGCTCTACCGTCCATATCTGAAATCCTCTTACAGAAGACGATACAGGAATATCTTTGCGTACTGTATCAACATTGAGAGCTTGAAGTTCATCTGTCAGATAGCCTTTTAGACTTTCCATTCGATTATCAATGGACTTATCGGATTGCTCCCATGAATAGTAGACTTTCGCAAAGTTCTCTACAAAATTTTCTACATGATGAGTATCAACGTATTCCTTTTCTATGATAGTTGTTTCGTGAATAGTATGAGTATCTATAGCTGTAAAGTGCTTGAATATCGCAAAGCTGAAACTAAGCCCTAAAAGTACCCACAAGGCAATCACAACCTTTTTATGAGGATTGACCTTATAGTAGACACGAGGTTTCTTTTCCTTTGGTATCTGTTTTTCTTTATTCTGATTTTTTCTAAATTTCATCATTAAATCTTCCTTTCTCATTGTTTGATTCGTCCTGCTCCCACTAAATGCTGTTGCCAGTAGGGGCTTGTTAAGTCGGCATAACCGATTGGGTCGCCTGCATGAAACATACGGTTATTGCCAAGGTATATCCCAACATGAGTAATATAAGAGCCAGCGTTATAGGTAGAATGAAAGAAAACCAAATCGCCAGCTTGTGCTTCCGATAGTGGGATATGCTGGGTCACATCATATTGCTGTTGTGCGGTTCGTGGTAAGTTAATTCCAGCTTTTCCATACGTCCATTGTGTCAGTCCGCTACAATCAAAAGAAGTAGTCGGGGAAGCTCCACCGTAAACGTATCGCCAGCCCTCATATTTCAGTGCTTCGTCCATGATGGCTTGTACCGTATCATCATCAAACTCTGTTGTGACAAGATACTGCGTTACCAGTTGCACATAAAACATATTGCCATAGTTGTATCGCCAGCCCCCATTGATAGGTATGGCTATGGGATTGGGGTAAGACACTTTTTCGCCACCTGAATACTCTTTTGAGAAACTTTGAGCCAGTTCAAAGGTATATTTATTTCCACGATTAGCCACATACCCTAAGAAACCACCACCATAATTGTAGGACTGGATAACCGATTCTAAATCTACACTGAGCCTTTCGCTACTGGCTAATAATTCACTGAAATACTTCACACCTTGCTTAATGGATTCTTCTGTACTCAATGAATTAGGTGGAAGACCGAGGGATTCCGAGGACTGCATAACATCTTCCGCAGTACCGCCCGATTCCACCTGTATAATCGCAAGAAGTATGTTGACATATTCTTCAACGCCATATTCTTTGGCATATTTTTCTACCATAGGCTTATGAGCCAGCACTTCTGCGGAAACATTCACACCTCCATAATGAATATTGGAAATTCCGCTGTCCTGTTCATCTGAAAATAAAATGGCAACAAACAGAAGCAGTGAGAAGACCATCAAGAATAATCCAGAACCACCAATCACTAAAGTTTTCAACTTCATGGTTTCTTACCGACTTTCTTAATGGTGGCGGTTTTGATTGGTGGTCTACTTCTTGTATTTTGTAGTGGTACTCTTTGAACAGTAGACGGACGTTCTTTTGTGATTGGACGTTGTGAAGTTCTATCTGCTGTAGTGGTTGAAGTTGCTGGCTTTTGAACGGTTTTTTCTTGAACGGTATTGCCTTGGCGTTCCACTTTTGGACTTGAAAAATCGGACTTAACTGCTGGACGCTCTTGTTTGGCTTGTTGAGATTCCTTATATGAAGTCTGAATATTAGACTGTTTTGAGGTCTGTTCATCATGATATTGTTCTTGTCTTGTAGTCGGTCTTTCATGAACAGAAGAAGCAGGCTGTTTTTTCTGTTTGACCTGTTCCATTTCAGAGCGACGCTTCGCAATGGTTTTTCGCCTTTGTTCCTGCTGTTCCTTGCGTCCACTGGCTCTGTCCGCTTTGGTTTGAGAAATACTACTGGTTAAATCACGGACATTCTCTTTTACTTTGGATTTTCCTTGATATACTGCATATCTTGCATTGGTCGGCAAATCTTTAACCTGTTCTTTCAAACCACTAGCAGTGTCTACCATTCTGTCTTTGGTATCAGCTACTGTACCGATGGTTTGACCGATACGTTTTCCAAGTGTTGATTTTTCCTTTCCGTCTGGTCGGGAGTGATCTGCTTGTGTCCTTGCAGAACTCCCCGAACCCGACTGTCCTTTTTTACCTGTAACAATGGCAGACCCAGCCCCTAGAGTAGTCATGGAACGTCCAAGTTTCCGCTGTAGACGGTGCATGTGAGCGTGCATAAGCATACGAGGTTTTCTCATCACACGACTTCCCACACTTTGAGAATCGTTACTCTGTAGAGAAAACATACTCATTAAATCGCCCAGCTTGAAGTAGATTCCTGCAAAGGTCACAATCTGTAGAAAAGCAATCAAAAAGAACGGATAACCAGCCGATAAGGTATAGAGCATGGTTGAAATACTAAATGCTGTCGTAATAATCAATGTGATTCCAGCTCGTGTCAAAATGGTATTAAAGAGCTTTGTTATGGCTCGTTTTGACATACCATCAAATGATGGAATCATGCTTAAAATAAAGCTCACAGGCAGAAACATAGCATAGATGATAAAAAGTACCTGCGAGAAAATCATGATTCCTGTTAATAGGAATACAAATATGGAAATCCCAATATTGAAGACAAATAGGAAGAAGACTGTACCTAAACGGTTAATGGTCTTTGTAATGGTTAGATTGGTATTGCTTCTGTCTTCAATTTCTTCCGCAACAATTTTTTCTCTGTCTTCGCCATTGTTGGAATCTGGGCTGGTGGAGAGCAGGCTTTCCACACGGTCAATACCGATACTTTCAATGTCTGAACTGTTGTATTGAAGCAGTAGCCACGGTTGCTGAACCTGTATGGAAAACAGGCTATCTCTGATTAAGTCCACGCTGTCCTTGCCTTGACTATCGGAATGGGGCATGACAATCTTCGTGCCAAGTGATAAACTGGCATTACTGATGTCTGATGAAAAGTCATTGATTTTTTTAATGTAGTCGGGAGCGTAGGCAATAAAGGAAGCCGATAGGATAAACACCAGCACAAAATTCATAATGGCATGAATTGCCTTTGTGGTTTCTCTCTTTATCAGTCCCGTATAGGCAACATAAACCCCAAGAACCAAAATCAAGAGTAAGAGGAATCCAACATAGAAACCCTCTGTTGAAAATCCGTTTGCACTCACACCAGCTAAGGTCTGCATATTCTTACCAATGGAATCTGCTGTAGCGGAAATGAAGTCTAAGGAATAGGCTTCCTGTACTAAGTAACCTGTCGCATTGGAAACATACAAACTGATTGTCCAAATAAAATTGGTAATGGCATATAGTCCATACATGACCTGTTTTCCAATCCCGTCCGACCAGTTCCACGGAAGCCAGCCCCAGCTATTATCCACATAAAAATCCAGTTGATAGTTTTCAAGTGGGTATCGGCTGTATTCATTTGCCACATTGACCGTATCATCTACCAAGCCCGCAGCTTGAACCACCGTTCCCAGCATGGCTAAAAGAAAAATGGCAATCACAAGTGTGAAAGCCACTGTCATTGCCACTTTACCTAGACGTTTCAGCGTCCAGTTTGATTTTATTCTGTTTACTATTGATGGTTTCACATTTACACCTCTTTTCGCACAGGTGGTCTGGTATCAAAGGCATGGAGCAGTTCTTCAAATACAGGGTGGAACTGTATCACACCGACACGACCATATAAATCACTGATAAGGCATTGCCCGTTTTCCAAATCACGCAATCGCTTCTGATTGTTTTCGTCCTCTGGGTCTACACCAAAAAAGGCTAAGGTCTTTTTAATCTCGTTAAGGTCAGTGGAACGAAATGCAAATTTTAAGCCGAGGTTATTTTTCAGTTTTTCATCTAAGAGGTCGTCTGTATTTTGGGTCACGAAATATACCCCAGCGTTCATAGCACGACCAGCCCGAACCAGCTTCATAGATAGTGTTTTTCCTTGTGCTACCTGTAAAAAGCTCCATGCTTCGTCTAAATCTACAATCTTGAAAATGCTTCGGTCTGTATGGATAAAGTCTAAAGCAAAGGTACTAATGACAATCAGCATAGCAACGGATAAAAGCTCCATAGTGGTATATTCCTCAAAGGAAGTTTCCTTGTCGGGAAGTACCAAGTCCGCAACCTGTATAATGTTCAGTTGTTTTTCTAAGCTGATAGACTGCTCCACATAACCATTACTGAATAATAAATGTGCAAAGTCATAGTCTGTAAAACTTTCGATATGGTCGGCTATACTGGTACTTAGTGGCGTATTCTCAACCCGTAATTCCTCAATCACTTTCATCAACCCTCGTACTTCACTATTGGTTACTGCACGAATGGCTTTTCTAAGGATTGGGAAGCGTTCCCCATCACGAGAGGAAATCCCCGTAAGGAATGTCAGAATATCAATAGCCAGTGATTCAGAATCTTTGGGATTTTTCATAATCACATAAGGGTCAAGTAAGCCTTTGTTTTTCTCATCAGAAGTCAGAGTGACGATATTGATTTCATGGGAAATCTCTGGCAAGGTTTCTTTCCATCTGCCACGTTCTGCTTTTGGGTCTACAATCACTGCTTGTGCCCCATAAAGCACCGCATAATAGACGATAAGGTTATTCGCAAAGGATTTACCACCACCCAGCGAACCAACAAAAGCCGACGCTAACGCATTGGTTACTGAACCCTTAACCCCTTGACTGGCAAGAGCAGGTTTCAGATAGACATTGCGTCCAGTATCTAAGCTGTAGCCAACATAAATCCCCTCATTTTCCCCCAGCATTTGAGTAGCACCAAAACCTAAACCAGCGAGGAAATCAGAGGTCACGTATTGAATATAATCATTCATATAACGCTTGCTGGCAGGTAAAAATTCTTCATGTAAGCCGAGCATATCCCCAAATGGTCGTACCAGTTTTACGCTTAAATCGTCATAAAAATCTTTCACTTCATTACAACGACGTTTGAGTTCGTCAAGATCATTTGCTGATACCCTTACCACATAAGACAGCTTGTACATAGATTCCTTGCTTTGGTCTAAATTGGTTTCCAGCTCATTCACACTTTCCAGAGCTTCCGCCACATTGGAGCTGGTTTCATTATCACTTTGCCAAGCGTGGTTATCCAAGTCTTTCAGTTCTTTCTTTTTATTGCGGACAGTAGATAGGGCTTTACGATTCGCTACAATTTCCACATTCATTGACGTATCAATCGGGAATGTAAATTGCTGTTGCTGGTAGTAGAAGATTTCAGAGGACGGGAAGTCCAGTTCTCCGACAATGCTGTTAATGGTAAAGTAAGCTACATAGACGGTTTCATCTTCCTGCTGGATTTTCAAATATCGCTGTTTTTCTTCCACCAAACAGCGAGTAGGCTTAATCAAGTCATAGTATTTAATCAGCGTTTCATTATCCAGCTTTTTCTTTGATAGATGGTACTCATACTCTTCATAGGCAGTGCCTGTCTGTCCGTAAAGGTGTTCAATCAGATAGCCGAAGTCGTCCTTATCTAACCTGCGGATTTTGAAACGACGAGAGATTTTATTTTCTAAGAGCTTTTCCATCTTCTGAAAACGCAGGATTTCATCATTACTCATACTAACAAAATCGCCCATCAGCTTATGGTTCACATCATAGACAAAATCAGACAAAGCATTTTTTGCTTCAACGGTAAGACTTTTCATAGAAAACTCCTGATCGTTGAGAAGCAACTTAAAGCCGATAAAGAAACGGTAGTTCACTTGATTTTCGCCAATCATGGATATTAAAGCGTCTGTCTGTTGGTCGATTTTGTCATAGGCAACCGCTTTGAGCTTGCCAGTGACTTCATTTTTGGAACGCTCTTGTGCAGAACGTATGCTGGATTCTGTACTGATTTGTAAAGCATGAATTTTGCCATCACGATTTTGTGCGATAAGCTGTCTGAAAGAATCATGCACTTGTATTTTCTGTTCTGGACTTAGAAATGAGTAATTGTAAGGAACAAGCTCATAGTAAGCATAACATTCCCCGTCTTTATTCCAGACGAGATTGTTTTCAATGTATTTAATTGGATATGCCATAAAATTCACTCCTAACTGCTGTAATGGCTTCTTGTGGCTGGTTTCTGCCAAGCGTTACTTTTTTTCCTGCATAGGTCAGCTTTGGTCGCAGTGCATAAGCAATGACAGACTTCAAAAATCCATAAGGCTTTTTACCATCAAAAGTTTTTGTAGACATAAACCATGTGAAAGCCACAGGAATCCCAAAGTATTTGAGAAATGCTCCCTCTATCATGGAAAGAGGGGGCAAGTTGCCAAGTATCATCACTGCAAAGAGTGACACGACAAACCATGTCATTTGCGTAAAGGTTATGGGAAACGGAAGTCTAAAATCATTGATAGAATACAGTACCTTTTCCACAGACCAGATACTGGTATAGCTTCGTATTTTCTTCATGTAATCAATCCTTTCATAAAAAATAGGGGTAGCTGATTGAGCCACCCCGTAAAATAGAAAATCTGCCAGTAGTAATGTACCGACAGATTTAATAGACGATTTCAAAAATCCCATGATTGGTTGAGATAAACGTTCCTGAAAGGTCTAAATCCCGACCATAGGCTTGATAATCAATTGGATTTGTGTCAATATCTTGGACACAAAAATTCGAACTTACTTAAGCTGCATTCAAAGCCTTAAATTCTACCTCATTAGGAGTATTATAATCAAGAGCTGAATGCAGTCTTTTACTATTGTAAAAA
>NZ_SMUS01000055.1 GCF_004353185.1 Clostridium cuniculi
CCTTTTAAGGGTAGCAAGTAAAATAAAATGCGGCTGCTGGACCATTTATGCGTCTTAAGACGCAAGCTAGCAATTTGCCCTTATAGGGCTTATGAAAAACCACCAGCTTAGCTGGTGGATATTTATTTATGGTAAAATTTATAGTGGGGGTGTTAATTTTATGAAGAGGATAATTGTTATAGGTTGTGGAGGGGCAGGAAAATCAACTTTTTCACGCAAGCTTTCTGATAAATTAAATATACCAGTATATCATCTAGATAAAATTTTTTGGAATAGAGGATGGATTGAAACACCACAGGAAGAATTTGATATTAAGCTTAAGAAGTTAGTAAATAAGGATAAATGGATAGTTGATGGGAATTATATTAGAACTTTAGATATGAGGGCCGAAAGAGCTGATACAATAATTTTTATAAATATGTCAACATATTTATGTCTGTATAGAGCTATTAAGCGTAGGATAATGTATAAGGGGAAAAGTCGTCCTGATATGGCTGAAGGATGTCCAGAAGGTATAGATTTTGAATTTTTTAAATGGATACTTACTTACAATAAAAAAGTTAAACCAGAAATATTAGAAAAATTAAAGAAATATAATGATAAAACTGTGATAATTCTCAATGGTAAAAAAGAAGTTAAAGATTTTATTGATAAATCGGTGTGAAATGTATTTTAAGTTTTTTAGATTTTACAATTATAGCTGACAATTAATTTGTTGGCTTTTTGTCATTTTGAATTAAAATATTTAGATATTATAGAAAAGAGTCTTTGAGTTATGATATTATCAAATGTATGGATAAGAATTGATATTGATAAATAATATAAAGTTATTTACATATTAGAAAGAAACATTGGTGAGGTGAAAAAATGATTAACTTTGATTATAGAGGATTAACTGGAGAGATAATTACTAAGGATGATTTTGAGTATGAAGAAGAGAGAAAAGCTTGGAATAGGGCTATAGAGAAGTATCCACTAGTAATCGTGTACTGCGAAACAGAGGAGGATATTAGAAATGCAATAATATTTGCTAAAAATAATTCACTTTCAATAAGAATAAGAAGTGGACGTCATCATTATGAAGGATATTCAACTGGCAATGATATAGTAGTTATTGATATTAGTAAAATGAATAAAATTTATATAGATGAAAAAAATGAAACTGTAAAGATTCAAGGAGGAACGCGCAATAGAGAGCTTTATGAAGCAACAGGGAAAATGGGATATCCATTTCCAGGAGGAGGTTGTCCGACGGTTGGTGCAGTGGCTTTCACTTTAGGTGGAGGATGGGGATATTCTGCTAGGCTTTTAGGGTTAGGCTGTGACAGATTAGTAGAAGCAGAATTAATTGATAGCAATGGAAACTTAATAGTTTGTAATAAGGATGTAAATGAAGATTTATTTTGGGCTTTAAGAGGATGTGGTGGAGGAAACTTTGGTATAGTAACATCTATGACATTTAATTTACCACCTAAAATAGAAATGGTAACATTGGTTAATATTGATTTTACTAATATTGACTTTGAAGAAAATATAAGTCTCGTAGAAGCGTGGCAAGAGAAATATAAAATTTTAGATAAAAGGGCTAATTTTAAAATGGCTATTTATAATTCAAGTGAAAAAGGTAGAGGGGTAAAAATAACTGGATTAGTCTATGGAGATAAAAAGCTTGCTAATGATGTTTTAAAACCTATAAGAGATATAGTTACTACAGGTACTTATAGTTTGGAATATATGACTGTTCTTGAAGCCAATAGAATAATACAAGATAGTCATCCAGAATATGAAAGATATAAAAGTTCAGGAAATTTTGTATATAGAGATTATACTAGAGAAGAAATTACAGAACTTTTAAATTTAATAGAAGAAAGAGCTGAAGGTGCTGTTTATACTGCAATTACATTTTACGGGTTAGGTGGAGTTATAAAAGAGGTTAAAAAGGATAGTACTGCATTTTATCATAGAGATGCAAACTTTATATTAGGATTTCAATCTGTATGGGAAGATGCAAAGTATGCACCAATAAATAGAAGTTGGGTAGTAGAAAAATTAAAGTACATAAAATCAATAACAAAAGGATCATTTGTTAATTTTCCATGTGCAGAAATAGATAATTATGAAGAAGAATATTATGGAGAAAATTCTAGACTTTTAAAGAAGATAAAAGAGAAATATGATAAAGATGATTTCTTTAATTTTGAACAAGATATTAGAATAGAGAAAAAGCTATGGTATAATATTTTAGTTGAGTAATTAAATTTATATTTAAACGGACAAGTTATGTCTTTTAATCACACAAAGTTAAAGTTTAAATATATGTTGAAACAGTAGGCTATCTTTAAATAGCCTACTGTATTTTTATAAATTATATTGTGCTATTTTATCATAGATATTAGTAATAGTAACTAACAGTCAGATTCTTTTTCGTCTACTGTAGGTGCTTCTATTAAAGTTGCAAAAATATATTCATGGCGATGACCATCTCTGCAAGTAGTATAACCCTTTACAAGATGAACGTGTTTTCCATTACCAACATTTATTGCAGGTCCAGTAGTATCGCAAATTTCATGGTGATGATCTACGAAATCTGTATTAGTAGCTAGTTTGTGAACATGTGAATTTCCTTTTCTTATAGCTTCACCTGTAACTCCGGCAAAACGATGGTTGTGTCTATCTTCACATTCTTCTGCAAACATTGTTGAACCTTCGAATTCATGAACATGAGTTTGCTTCTTTTGTTTTTTACACTTGTCAGAATTTTCATAATCATATTCATTATCCTTACATTTCTTTCTTTCTTCTTTTTTACATTCGTCAGAACTTTCATAATCATATTCATTTTTTTTACATTTATTTTTTTGTTCCTTTTTATTTTTACATTTGTCAGAACTTTCATAGTCATAGTCATTTTTCTTACACTTATTTTTTTGTTCCTTCTTGTTTTTGCATCTATCAGAATTTTCGTAATCATATTCATTATTATTATAGTTATTTCTCATAATGATATTCCTCCTAATTAATTTTTATAATATATACTATGAATATTATGGAAAGTTGACATAGTTTTTTGAAAAAAACTTTAAAAAATTTTTTCAGTTATAAAAATTTGTAGATTTCATAGCATTCTTTTTCAATAAATTTTAAAATCATTTTAAATATATAAGAATTATTTTAGATTAAATTATGTTAGTATTTTTTATAATTAATAAGTGATATAATAGAAATTAAATATTTTTATAATACATAATGATATTAACAAAGGATAAATAAAAGTTACTTTTATATTTTTAGTTGAGGAATGATATATAAATGCAAGAAAGAATAGACTATAAAAATTTAAATTTTCAATCAGCAAGAGAAGTATTAGGAGGAAAAAATATCGTATTCACAGGAAGAGGATTTTTAGTTAGAGGAGAATTAATGCGCTTAGGAAGACAAGCAGGAGCTAATGTAGATAGTCTTGTAACTAAAAAATGTGATATATTAATTGTTGGTGAAAAGCCAGGTAGTAAGTTAAGGAAAGCAAAAATTTTAGGTTGTGACATAATTACTATTTCTGATTTTAAAGATATATTAGAAGGAAAAATTAAAAAAGAACAAATTGAAATAGATGATACTTTAAATATAGACTTAGGAAATGAAGAAATGATTGGAATAAATATTTTAAGAAAAAATATTACATTATTTATAAGTAATGATGCCGCTAGAGAAAGAATAATTAGAAGTATTAAATTAAATGGTGGAACTATAGTAAATAATATAGACGAAAATACAGATATACTAGTGTATCAACCTAGTTTACAAATTAATAAGGTTTTAGAAATGGCAAAAGATTTAAATGTAGAAGTATTTACTTTAGGTGAATTTAATAAACGTCTTATTATTAATAAATAAATTCATTATATATTTATACGAAATTAAATTAGGAGGGTATTATGAATAAAAGAAGAGATGGACACGTTCACAGTCATTATTGTCCTCATGGAAGTAATGATAGCTTTGAGGAGTATTTAGAGAATGCTATTAATAGAGGAATTGAGGAAATAACATTTACAGAACATATGACAATGCCTGAGGATATAGTAATAGAAGGTATGGGAGATGGTTTTTTAGAGAGTGCTTCTCCAAGTATTGAGCATATGAATAAATATATAAAGGAAGCAAAGTATTATAAGGATAAATATAAAGATAAAATAAAGATAAATGTTGGTTTAGAAGTAGATTATTTAGAAGGATATGAAGAATTTACTATAAAAATGCTTAATAAATATGGAGATTTGTTAGATGATGCAATTTTATCAACACATATTGGTATTTATGAAGGTAAGTATTATAGTTTCGATTGTATTGAATCTTTTGAAGAATTATTAAAAAATATAGGAAATGTAGAAAAAATATATAATTTATATTATAATACAGTATTGAAATCAATAAAAAGCAATTTAGGAATATTTAAGCCAAAAAGGATAGGTCATCCAACTCTTATTAGGATATTTAATAAAAAGTATCCAATTGATTATTCTAATACAAAATTATTTCAAGAAATTATAGATGAAATAAATAAAAGAAATTATGAAATTGATTATAATACAGCAGGTTTAAGAAAAGAGTTTTGTGGAGAGACATATCCTAGTGGAGAATTTTATGAAATAGCAATAAAAAATAATGTAAAAATGATTTATGGTTCAGATTCACATTTTGCAAATGATGTAGGTTTCAATTTTAAATAAGACGATAGACAGCTTGGAGGAAGATTATGAGAAGTATAAGGTTGAGAAAAATATTAGCAGCTATAGTAATATCTTGTGTTGCATTTGGAGTAGTAGGATGTGCAGAGAAAAATGTATCAGTGGATAATAATTCTAATATTGTATCAGAAAATTTAGATACTCAACAATCTAATGATAATAAAAAAGAGGACAATGTAGAGAAAATAGAAAATGATGATAATGTAGATAATCAAGAATCAACAAAGACTATAGAAATGTTATTGTATTCAAAAGATTTAAATACAGATGAGCAAGTAATTGTAGGAACAGTTGAGGTAGATGAAGAGTCATCATTAGAAGAAAAGATAGAAAAGTTATCAAAGGAATTAAGTGAAAAGGTATTTGATAGTTTACCAATTGAATTTGTTAAAATTGATAATATAGAAGGAAAGAAAATAGCTTTATTTAATTTAGATGAATTAGGAAATAATGCTACAGATATTACTTTTGATAAATATGAAGGAGTAAATTGGATTAATAATTATTTTGCTGGTTCTGCAGGTGGAAGTATAACTGAGTATACTTTAATAACAACATTATTACAGAAAAATTATACTGGTGAATGGATAGATGGTATAGAATTTACTTATAAAAACTCTAAAATAGAATTTGATCATGTTCCAGGTCTTGGAGAAATTATTTATAGATAATAATGTTATATCGTAGTAGGTATGTTAAAGAAGAATTGACTTACCTACTATTGTTTATTAAGGGAAAGTAATCAAATAGTTGCTTTTATTTTATAATTTAAGTAAAATTGATTTTGTTATTAAAAATATGAGGTGATAATTATGAGTAGTATAGCAGGTCATGGATGCGAAAGAATAGTTCCAGAAGAAGCTAAAAAAACTCTTGAGGAAATAGAAAGAAGTATAGTTAAGAGATATAGAAAACCAATTTGGTCTAAGTTTATAAAGGCTGTTAAGGACTATCAGCTTATTGAAGAAGGGGATAGAATAGCTGTTGCCATATCTGGAGGTAAAGATTCTTTACTTATGGCAAAGTTATTTCAAGAGTTAAAAAAGCATGGGCAAGTAAATTTTGAAGTTGAGTTTATAGCAATGGATCCTGGATATCATCCACAAATTAAAGATTTACTTATAGAAAATTGTGAACACTTAAATATTCCAGTACATATATATGAATCAAAAATATTTGAAATAATAGATGAAAAGGCAAAGGATTATCCTTGTTATCTTTGTGCAAGAATGAGAAGAGGTTCACTATATAATAAAGCAAGAGAACTTGGGTGTAATAAGTTAGCACTTGGACATCATTATAATGATGTAATAGAAACAACAATGTTGAATGTACTTTATGCAGGAAACTTTAAAACAATGTTACCTAAATTAAAAGCTGATAACTTTGAGGGAATAGAGTTAATTAGACCTCTTTATTATATAGAAGAAGAAGCTATTAAAAGATTTATTAAGTATACAGGACTTTGGCCATTAAATTGTGCATGTATGGTTGCAGCAGAAAAAATAGGTAATAAGAGACATGAAATTAAAGCTTTAATTGCAGAACTAAAGAAGAATTTTAATGATGTTGATAAATCAATATTTAAGTCAGCTGCAAATGTAAATATGAATTCAATTTTAGGGTGGGAAAAGGATGGAGAAAAATATTCATTCTTAGATCCAGATACACCAAAAAACAAATAACAAGTATTATTGATTGTATATTTTAGCTAGAATAAAACAAGCTATCTTGCTAATACTAAATATATAGTATTTAGTGGAGGTGATATTATGGCTAAAAAAGGTCAAAGAGCAACTTGGGAAAATGATCATTTTAAAGGTCCTAAAAAACCTATGGCTGCAAGAGTGCCAGAAGTAAATAGTGTTGGAAAAAATAAATAGGTACAAATAATAATAAAATAAATTTATGAATTAAGCTAAAGTGCATAAAATATGTACTTTAGCTTAATTTTATATAAAAAATTATGAGTATATATATTTAATATGTTACAATTATTAAAGAAATAAGTATAAGATGGAGGAAATGATGGATAGAGAAGTATTATTAAAAATGGATCCCAATATATTAGTAAGTATGATTAATATGAAACTTAGAGACTTTTATTCCAATTTAGACAGTTATTGTGACGATATGGATATCAGCAGAGATTTAATAGAAGAAAAGTTGAAAAGTGCTGGATATACATATCATAGTGACATAAATCAATTTAAGTAATTTACTAATTAATTATACTGATGTATAATTATACTAAAAATTTTGAGTTTAAGTAGAGGGAAGATAATGAAAATAAAAAATATAGGAAAGCTAGCAGTTGTATTAGCGGCATCAACTGCATTAGTAGCAACTTTAATAAATGATAAGAAAAATAAAGAAAACACTAAAGATAATTAATCTTGGCTTCGCTAGTATAAATAAATTAAGGGTTTGATATCATAAACATCAAAAAATTAAAGGAAAAATAAGTTTCAAACTTATTTTTCCTAACTAGTAGACTGCTCTTAATGTTGGCAAATGCAACTCTTAATTTTTTGAACTAGCGAAGAGCTATTTCAAACTTAATTTCTTAATTGAAAATATTCCTTCATAATATTTTTTTATTACTTCTTCAGAACATGATATATTTCAGGGGTATCTACAGTTATTTTATCAAAGGTATATCCTTGATTCTTATAATATTTAATAATTCCTCTTATAGCCTGTGAAGTATTCTTGTTAGCATGAGCATTGTGCATTAAAACAACAACATTATCTTGGGTTGATATTGCTCTATTTAATATAGTATCAGGAGATGAGTTTGGATTAGCACCATCTAGAGTATCTTGAGTCCAATCATAAATTTTAAAGTTATTTGAATGAACTGCATTTACCATTTCGTTAGTTAATCTATATGTACTATTATTTGTTCCAAAAGGAAATCTTAATATATAGTAATTTTCCCCTGTAACATCGTAAAGAGCTTTTTGAACTTGCTTCATTTCATTAATAAAACCTGAAGTACAGCTATATAATTTAGATCTTTCATGAGTAAAACTATGTAATCCTATGCTATGACCTTCATTTTTCATTCTTAAAATTATATCTTCTTGACCTTTTATTTGTTCACCAATGATGAAGAAAGTAGCAGGTACATTCTCTTCTTTTAATATATCTAAGGTTTTTACTGTTACATCTCCTCCAGGAGCATCATCAAAAGTTAAATATACAACCTTCTTAGGAGCATCTTTTTTATTACCATCTTCACTATAGGTATTTAATTGTGGATAAGCTAATAATGCTAAAAGCGTAAAAATAATTAAATTTGATAAAAGTTTTCTCATAAGTAAAATCCTCTTTTCTATAAATATATTCTACAAAGATCCCCTTGATATGCAATACGATTATAGTATTTACAAAATTAATATAATATATTAGAATAATTGAGCTAATTTTATGTATAAATTTTCATATTTATGATACAATTAAGTAGAAATATAGAACGTTGGAGGAAGAAATGAGTGTTAGAAGATCATACGACAGTAGATTCTATAGATTAAGTAAATTTATTGTGGTATTTATAATAATATTTGCACTTATAGATAGTTACAAAAGTAAAATTAAATTATCAGAAAGTATAATGATTATAATAATTTGTATTTTAGGGCTTATTATACAAAAATATATGAATAAAATACAAAAAATTGATAATGAATACAAACAATATAAGCAAGGATATGCTTTATCTATAGAAGCAATGAATGGAGCTATTTGGATATGGGATGATAAAAGTGAGAGAGTATATGTTTCTAACAAAATAAAAGAACTATTAGGATTAGAAAAAGATAGAATTACTTTAGAACAGTGGTATGAATATATTGTTGAAAGCGATTTAAAAAGAGTTAAATCATATTTTGATGGTATTTGTTATAATAGAATGTGTATTAATAGTAATATGAGATATTCAATTAAAACTGCCAATGGAGAAATAATGCATATAGAGTATAAGGGTAAAGGCAGTATTAGTGATGATATATATAGTTTATCTGGAGTGATAATGAATATTACTAATGAAAAAAATAGTGAACAAAAGGTTCACTTTATGAGTTATTATGATGATATTACTGGTATACCAAATAGAAAAATGTTTACAGAAAAGTTTCAAGAGTTAATTAACAATAATTCAAATTGTAAAAGCCAATTAGGAATTATTTTTTTTGATATTGATAATTTTAAAAATATTAATGATACATATGGTCATGAAATAGGGGATGAGATACTTTTAAAGTTGTGTGAGAGAATAGAAAATATTCTAGATGGAAGACAGACATTTGCAAGATTTGGTGGAGATGAATTTGTTATTGCTTTTTCAAATATTATTAATGAGAAAGAAATAAATGAATTTTTAGATGAACTATTACTAAAAGTTAGAAAGCCATTTGAGATTAATAATAAAAAAATATACTGCACAATTAGTATTGGAGTTAGTATATATCCTAAAGATGCGGATAGATTAGATATCTTATTAAAAACAGCTGATATGGCAATGCATAAAGCTAAAGAGGAAGGAAAAAATAGATATAAGTTTTTTGATGTTGAGATATCAAATATATTAAAAAGACAGTATGAAATTGAGAAGGCATTAAGAACTGCTATTGAAAACAATGAAATTTTTATGGTTTTTCAGCCTAAAATATCAATTAAAGGTGAAAAGGTAAATGGATTTGAAGCCTTAGTTAGATGGGTAAATAATGAATTAGGATTTATATCTCCGGCAGAATTTATACCAATAGCTGAGAATAGTGGATTAATAATAGATTTAGGAAAATATATTATTGAAGAAAGCTTTAAAAAATGTAGTGAGTTATGTTGTAGTACTAAGTCAAAGTTTAATATAGCAATTAATATATCAGATATACAATTAAGAGAAGAAGGATTTATTAGTTTTGTTTCAGAAATGTTAGAGAAGTATAATATACCTCCAGAGTATATAGAATTTGAAATAACAGAAGGTGTTATTATGCAATCAGTTGTAAAGAATATTGAATTATTAATAGAACTTAAAAGATTAGGTGTATCTATTGCATTAGATGATTTTGGAACAGGATATTCTTCTTTAAGTTATTTAAAAAGACTCCCTATAGATGTATTAAAGATAGATAAAAGTTTTGTGGATGGAATAGGTGTAGATGAAAAAAGTGAGTATATCGCAGAGAGTATAATAAAACTTTCACATAGTTTAAATTTGAAGGTAGTAGCTGAAGGAGTAGAAACTAAGGAACAATTAGGCTATTTGAATAAAATGAAGTGTGATGTAGCACAAGGGTATTATTTTAGCAAACCAGAAAAATTTGAAGTTATTAAAGAAATGATTTAAAAATAAATATTTTTATCACAAAAAAACTTCCAATTGCGTATTATGTAAATATATGCTTTTAGGAGGTTTTTATGCGTATCAGGATATATGATGATTTTGATAGCGATTTAGATGCAGAGTATAAATCAATTGATAAAGATACAATAGTAGGAAATGGAGCATTATCAAAAGAGAATGTTCCTATAATTGATGTAAAAACAGAAACAGTAAAAAAAGATGAAGTAGTATATAATGAAACTCAAAACAGAGGGATTAAACATGAAGAAACTAATAGATACAATTTAGATAATGGATTCAGTATTGAAATTCAAGGTGCAACATTATTAGATGATGATAAGGTTGAAAATTATATTAATAACAAAACATCAACTGATAGTAAGTCTATAAAGCGCAATAACAATTTAGAATCAAATAGAAAAAATAAATCAGTATCAAGAAATAAAAATAATAGAATAGAAAAAAATGATGAATATACTGAACAGCGTATAAGAGGAAAAATTACAGTTGGTGTAAGGTTAGGAGATAGAACGGGTAAGGCTATATCAGAAGCTAAAATAAATCTTTATGCACTAAATGGACTGTCACCTAAATTAGTAAGTTCAAAGTTAACAGATACAAATGGAATTGTAGTATTTGATGATTTACCAGCGGGAAGTTATAGGGTTATAGAGATAATAAATAGAAAGTATTTTGAAAAGCCAACATATATTCAATGGAATGAAGTAACTATTAATAAAGATTTATTAGAAGAAAGTATTATTGTAGTTAATAAAATAAAAAAATATTCAAAATAGTTTAAAAATGATAAAATAGTAAGTGTTGATTATAGAGTTAGAGTATATTAACAAGTTAAATATTCTAACTCTAGTTTATAAATAGAGAAATGGTCAATAAATTATTTTACATAAATAAAAATATGATAAAATAATTTTAAACGAAAGAAATGAGGTTTTAAGTTATGAAGATAAAAATAAAGTATTTTGATGGTGCAACTAAATTAAAAAAAATTAGTAAAGGAAATTGGATAGATGTTTATGCAAATAAAGATATATTTGTGCCTTTAAATGATAGAGCAATGGTACCGTTAGGATTTGCATTAGAGTTACCAAAAGGATGGGAAGGACATTTAGCACCAAGAAGTTCAACATTTAAAACTTGGGGAATAATTCAAACAAATAGTGTAGGAGTTGTTGATGATACATATATAGGTGATAATGATCAATGGCATATGCCAGTATATTGCTTACAAGCTAAAGATGAAAATGGAACTTGGATAAAAAAAGGTGATAAAATAGGGCAATTTAGAATTATGGAAGTAATGCCAGAAATAGAATTTGAGGAAGTAGAATTTTTTAATAATATTGATCGTGGTGGTTTTGGAAGCACAGGAGAAAGATAATATATAAATTAAGAAATGTATATAAATTGAAAATTTTCCAAAAATTTAAAGGAATTCATTGTGATTAAATATGAAATATGATAAAATAAACAAACAAAGGGTGGGTAAAATTATTAATATAATTAAACAAAAGGGAGAACGTGGGAACTTATGAAGTATGTTGATTTATCTTATGATATAAAAAGCGAAATGCCTGTTTATCCAGGAGATATGGAGCTGCATTCAAATAAAGAAAAGGATTATGAAAAAGATGGATTTAATTTATACTCATTTTTTACATCTATGCATGTAGGTACTCATATAGATGCACCTCTACATATGTGCAAAAATAAAAAATTCATTTCTGAATATTCAATAGATAAATTCATTGGTAATGCAGTATTGCTAGATGTACGTGGTGAAAAAGTAATAGGAATAAAAGAGGAATATTATAGAGATATAAAAGAAAATGATATAGTTTTATTATTTACTGGATGGGATAGCTTTTATGGTAAAAAAGAATATTATACAAATCATCCTATAATTAGTGAAGAGTTTGCAGAACTTTTAATTAAAAAGAAAATTAAGATGTTAGGTATAGATATGCCTTCACCTGATAATGGTGAATTTAAGATTCATAAAAAATTATTTGAAAATGAGATATTTATTTTAGAGAACTTAACAAATTTAAATAAATTATTGTATAATGAGGAAATACAAATATTTGCACAACCATTAAAAATTGAAGGGGAAGCAAGCTTAGTAAGAGCAATTGCTGTATACAAGGGATATTAAAATAATATATAGATATAATTATAACAGAGTGCAATTTGTATTCTGTTATTTTTTATTAATAATAAAAATAATGGTTAACATATAAAGAAAATATATTACTTAAAATAAGGAGAGTGAAATGAAAAGTAAAATTAAAAAATAGAATAGATTATTAACTTTTAATTCAAGGTTGGTTTTAAAATCAATCTTGAATTAAAGTTAATATATTAATTTCTATAGTGCATAAATATCAGAAAATTCTATGTTACATTTTTCAACTTTAGAATGGCTAGAATCATCAAGACTATATATAATTTTAGAATTAGGTATAATAGTTTTAGGTAATGTAAAGGTAAATTCTGAGCCTACATCTTCAATACTATAAACTGCAATTTTACCACCATGCATTTCTACTAAGGATTTAACTAAAGAAAGACCAATTCCACTACCTTCACATTTCCTTGTAAGTGTATCATCTACTTGCATAAATCTTTCAAAGATTATAGATTGATTTTCTTTAGATATTCCAATTCCTGTATCTTTAACAGAAATTATAACATTAGTATCAGTAGTATCTATATTTACATTAATACAACCATTAGGATTCGTATATTTTACTGCATTTGATAAAAGATTTAGCATTATTCTTTCAATTTTATCAGGATCACAACAAATAATAAGTTCTTCAACTGACGTATCAAATAATAATTCTATATTCTTATCGTTAACATATTGAGCAACAGAAAGAGTTATATCTTCTATTATTGAAATTATATTACAGTTTTTTTTGTGAATTTCATAATGACCTGTATCTATTTTAGTAATATCTATAAGATTATTAGCTAATCTTAATAGTCTATAAGAATTTTGTTTAATAGAAGCAAGGTATTTATTAAAATTGAAACCATCAGCAATGATTATATTATTGTTATTTAGATTTTGACGTATAATTTGTAAACTTGCTAGAATTATATTTAATGGAGTTTTAAATTCATGTGATATATTAGCAAAAAACTCATTTTTTATACTTTCAACTTGAAGAGCTTCTTCTATAAGTTTTTTTTCTAATTCTAATTTTTTTTCTTCAGTTATATCTCTTCCGGTGGTTATAATAATATTTTCTTTTTCTATATAAGAAAAACTCCAGTGAATCCATTTAATATTATGGTCCTTATCTATAACTCTAGTGCAAGCTTCTAAAATTGATTCAGAAACTATACTATTATTTATTAAAGATTTAATCATATCAAGATCACTTTCATGAATAATATCATACCAGTTTCTTGAAAATAGTTCTGTTGAAGTATACCCTAAAACATTATACCAACCATCATTAATTTTTATAAATGATCCATCAATAGACATAATAGAAGTTATATCAGTGGCCGTTTTTAAAAAAAAGGATAATTCTTTTTCAGTCCTTGTACGAAATTTAAAGTTTTCATCTAAATTTTCAGATAATAAGTGCTTAGGTGTAATATCAGTTAATAAAATTAAAATACTATTAGAATTATTAAAAGTACTAGATGATAGATTTAATTTAAAGGGTATTGAAGAATTATCCTTTGCTAATATATCTACAATATATTCTTTATTATAATTAATGTCTATAGTATCAAATTTTATCTTGGGATTAATTATTAGGTTATATATATTATCAAGATCTTCTAATTCGTACTGAAGTTGATTTAATAAAATTTTATTACAAAATAAAATTTTACCATGATAATCAATTATTAGAATTTTATCTTGTAATTTATTAAAAAAATTTTTCATTTTCCCCCCTTAAATACCATATGTTAAATTTTATTTTCTTTAACTAATTATACTAAGAAATAAATAAAATTTGTAGTATATTTTCTAAAAAATGTTTAAAATGAAGAAAATTGTTTTAAAAACATAAAATATGATAAAACAAAGCGAAATTATAATATAATTTGATAAACATTTTCACTTTG
>NZ_SMUS01000056.1 GCF_004353185.1 Clostridium cuniculi
CTACAACTATATAATCATAAATAAGTTTAAAGTCTTCTTCTTCTTCACCAAAATAACTCATATCTTGTATACCACCTGCTATAGCTTGTATAGTTCCTAGTCTTTTATTATAAAATATAGTCATTTTATTTTGTTCTTCTGAAATATTCACTTTTTATCCCTCCTATGCTGTTACTGTAAGCGCTACAATGATATCTGTTCTTAATTCATTAAAAGTATGATTTCTATCTACTACTGCATAATCATTATTAGAGTTAGCATTATAATTAAATTTAAGAGAACTTGCATATAAAGATATTTCAACGCTTCCATTTGTATAATCATAAGAAGCTATGGAGTTAGATATATTTCTAATTGCTGCAGGTGATGATCCTGGTCTTACATCAACTACCGAAACAACTGCTGAGAATTTTTTTCCCTTAAATTCATCTGGTAATTGAATGACTCTTCTTTTTCCTCCTTCGCTTCCTACAAAGTAGTCTGAAATAGTAGTTGTATAATTTAAATGGTGATATTCTCTCTTACTACTTCCAAACATATTATAAAATCCTTCTGTTGGTGAAATTACAATCTTTGAGCCATCTGGCATTTGACTTTCAAATTTACCTGTTTCCATGAAAATTTTAGTTAATCCATTTTTAGAAGCGAATAAACTTCCAACTATTTTTTCAGCTAGTATTCCCTCTGCTGTTATAGCCGTTGTAAAACCCCAATCCCTTCCGTCTGGAGTTCTTTGTCTACTACACATAAAACCTAAAGTACCAAGTGCTACTGCTCCATATGTTTCACTACTTTCGTCTAAATCTTCAAAAAGCATAGCTCTTATATGTTGCTTTTGTGCTACCGACTTTTGGGCTCTTATCATAGCTTTAGTAGAATCAATAAATCCTTGTACCTCTCCAGCTTTCACGCTACCATCATTGTTTAAAATACTACTAACTTTATTAGATATATCAACTTGATCATTGAAAAAATTTGATATTTCATTTCCTAACTCTATTGAATTATATTCCCCAGTTAATTCATCACGCTCAAAATCAATAACTCTAGCTTTTACATCTATATCTAACTCTTTTATATAACAAGTTACTGTATCACCTTGCTTTACATCAACAAGGACTTTAAAATCTTTATAAGCTGTTGTATTACTTAAATCAATCATATCAATTTTGTAATTAACCGTTGGCTTATCTATTCCATTCTCATAAAGTAAATTACATTGTCTTATTAACTCTGCTCTTGCTTCTTCAATTGTATTAAAACCTTCTTCATCTTCTACACTTTCTTTAACTTTTATATCTTCAAATGTTATAACTCTTTCTTTAATGTTTGCATATTTATTAATATTCGGACTATCAACCCAAGGGGTAGCACCATCTAACATTAAACCATCATACCCAACTGGTATAATTCTTGTTACTACATCTTCAAAATTAATATCCTCTTCTATAGCATTAAGGTTATAACCAAATTCAACTCTAACTCCATTATCTGAACCTATTTGCTCATTAACATATACATCAAAGTTCTCTGTGTAAAATTCTCCGCCCCATCTATTTAAAAAGCTATTTTCATCATCCCCAACAATAGCCTCAACTATGTTTTTTCTAACATAATAAGATGTATTAACTACTGTTATATTACTATGACCAGTAAATGGAGTATCTTTTAAAATGTAATTTAAAGCCTCTTTCCCTGTCATATTAGTAGGTCTTACATCAAGCAAAATTTTATCTATTAAATCATAAAATAAAGGTCTTGCATAAGCTGTTATAGTATCAAATGTTTTTACTATATTAAATATTCTGTATAGCAATTTCTTTCCTGTTATATCAGAAGCTAATACATTGTCCGTATTAATATATTTCCATCTTCCTATATCATCGATTTGATGTTCTAAAGTAATCATACTTTCACTATTACTATATACACATGAAATAGGTTGTAATGTTATATCTCCATTATTTTCATAGTTAGTATTATTTTTAAGATATATTTCTATCACTTTATAAGCACCTCCAATTAGGTATTATTTTTATATCAAAACCTTCATTAAAGCTAAATGTATTATCTCCTTCTTTTAGTTCTAAATCTTGATATCTTCCTTTTAAAGCTACGTTATTAATTGTTCCATCTTCTCGATAACACAATCCTAGCTCCGTATTAATAATAAGATTTTGTCCTATATTTGCTGTTACTTCTTTTCCATTTACATTTAATTTTAAATTCCCTTCACCAGTTATTAAATAAATAGGTTGTGAAACTTCATGATAATTAAATAAATAATTATTAAGTTCTATTTCTTCTAAACCTTCCACTAAATAATCATATGGTTCACAAGTAAAAATTGCTGTAAATTTTCCTGCTTTTCTTATTATCCTTTCAGGAGTGTCTATTTTTACTGTATTAACTTTATAATAAAAATCTAAATCATCGCTAAACTTTAATTTATTATCATTAATACTTAATAGCCATTTCTTTATACTTCTAAAATCTCGCCCCCATTCACTAGGCTTTTTAGAAATAAAATTAAAGGATATAGGTATTTCTATATCCTTATATCCTTTTTCTCTATATAAAGTTTTCCCGCCTGGCACCCTAACTGTTTCATACTCCATTTCTGGTGAAGGCTTTGAAGGTCTTGTTTCTACATTTGCCTTAACATCTAAATTACTTCTATTATTGAAAATAATAAAATACTTATGCATAAGCATTTTCACCTTTCTTCTTTTTATAATTTTTTGTGCTTTTATTTATAGTTTTTAATACCTTTTTAACAGTTTTTTTCTCTAATTCTTGTCCATCAACAATAAAAGTATTTGTAGTATAAAGTATTATTTCTCTTTCTCCAACCTCATTATTAACTATCTCTTTTATTTTTTTATACATTTTATCTAAAGGAATAACTGCCTCTGCTTGTCTTCCTCTTCCCTTATATGCGTCACCTACTACAGTTGTTGGATTTATGAATGTTGGACTGGTTATTATCCCACCTTCATATAAATAATTTATTTTAGGCAAATTTACTCCAAAATGCTTACCTCCCACAAAAGGAATCCAATCAGGTGCCGTAAAACTTATTTTATTTATTTGTCCTATAGCCATATTTATTAATCCAATAACTGCATTAAGCGGTGCTTTTATTACAGCTCCAAGTCCGTCCATTATTCCACCGAATATATTCTTAACACCTTCCCAAGATCTTGACCAATCACCAGTAAATACACCAGCTACAAAATCAATTATTCCTGTAAAAATTCTTTTTATAGACTCCCATATATTACTCATATTCTTGAAAAATGCATTAATAACATTTCCAAAAACTCCGAAGCTTTCTGTCCAATCTGTTGCGAATACTCCTTTTAGGAAATTATCAAAAGTAAAAAATATATTGGTTATTTTTTCCCATACATTATTTACACCATTTCTAAACCACTCACACTTATTATATAAAACAACAAATACTGCTGCTAAAGCTATTAAACCAACTATTACTAATGTAATTGGATTTAAAGCCATAACAAAATTTAATGCAGCTTGTGCACCTTTAAAAACATTCATCATTTCTATAGCTTTACTACCAAATTCTTTCATACTCTTATAAGCTTTTACTGTATCACTTATGCCTTTAGTTAATTTACTAACAGAACCTAATACTAAATTGATTGCAACTATACCCCCACCAATACCAGATATAACTTTCAACTGATCTGAACTTAAACCACTTAATACCTTTGAAACTTTGCTAAATCCGCTTGCAATCATGCTTGTTACTGGAGCTAAAGTATCGCCTAAATTTATAGCACTATTTTTAATCTCATTTATAGATTTTTTAAACTCATTACCAGTTGTATTATTAACTTTGTTAAAGGCTTCATCTGTTGCACCAACACTATTTTTCATTTCTTTTAATGTACTATTAAAAGCCTTTCCTGAATCTGTGGCTAAAACTAGTGCTGCTTTTCCTGCTTCTGAACTACTCCAAAGCTCACTCATTGCAAGCCCTGTTTTTTCTGCTTCTTTTTCTAAAATAGCCATAGCGTCTCCTAATGTTACTCCGCTTTGCATCAATTCACTAAAGGACTGTCCAGTCTGTTTCTTTAATATTCCTGCTACTTTACTACCACTATCTGATAATTCATTCAACATACTATTCATATATGTAGTTGTTTCTGCTGTGGCTATACCTTTAGATGTCATTAATGCATAGCCTGTTCCTAACTGTTCAAGATTAACACTAACACTATTAGCCGTAGGGATTATTTTCCCCATTGAGCTAGCTAGTTCTGCAACTGTAGTTTTCCCTTTATTTTGTACTTGAACCAAAACATCAGACACATTCGTTACTTCTTTTGCTTCTAATCCATATGCATTTAATATAGTTGTTAATATATCTAAAGATTGACCCGCTTCTGCAAATCCCGCTTTCGCCAATTTAGTTGAATTAGTTACAAAATTAACTGAATCTCCTGTTTCTTGCCCTGCTGAAATAGCATTATATACATTATCAGCTATTTCATTTGCACTTATTCCTGTTTGATTTGATAAATCTATAATAGATTTTTTCATTTCATCATAACTTACTTGTGTTTCATCCGCTATAGTACTAACTTTTGCCATACTATCTTCAAAAGTTATGCTTGCTACAACACTTGCAGTTCCAATGCCCGTTATTGCTGTTGATACTGGCTTTAATTTATCACTTGCTTTACCTGTCACTTCCGAAACTTTATCAAAATCATCTGCTAACTTATCAATTTTGCAATTTGATATTTCTTTATTTAAATCCTCAAGAGCTTTTTGATTTTTCAGTATATTTTTTTCAGTATTATTCATTCTTATTATTGAGTCATCAAGATTTTTATTATAGTCTTCTATATTGGTTGCAGTTTTTTCGTATGCGAGTTGCAATTTATCTTTTTCTGCTTTTAGCTTTTTACTTTCTTCACTATCTTTTCCAGTAGCTTTGCTTACTTCTTCATATTTCTTTTTAGCTTCATCTAATTTCTTGCCTAATTCTTCCCTTTTTTGCTTTTCTTTTTCTATATCCGAAGTTATCCCTTTAACTCTATCCTGATGTAATTTAAGCATTGTATTTTGAGCGTTTAACTTAGCTGTTAATTCTTTGTACTTAACTGCTAATTGATCTTGGGTAGTTCCAAATAACTTTGCTTTTGTAGAAGCAACTCCACACTCTGAACTTACTAATTTTAATTGTCTAGTAACTTCTTTCATTTCTTTTTGAAATTGACTACTAGACGCTGCAATTTTAATATTTGCTCCTGCCATTTTAATACTCCCTTTCTATAAATTCATTTGTGGAGTTGTCTGCTTGACTACTTTCTATCGGATTTCTAACTATATCAAATTCCAAATACTCAATATAATCTAAAATATCCATTTCCATGCATTCTAAATAGCTCATATTGTGAACTTCTATCGCGTATCTGATTATAAAAAAGAATATATCTACATATTTTTTATTGTATAGTTCCTGTTCTTCATATCCATTTTCAGTATCATAATCATCAAAGGCGGAAGTTACTTTTTCTTCACTTCCGCCATTTATTTTTTTACTAATTTATCTATCTTCTTCATTGTCTTATTTCCTATTTCCTCACAAAGTTTACGAGCTATAGGATAAATTTCTTCAAGATCAACTCCATCTACTAATTGATCTACAGTAAATTGGTTACCAAACATTTCACAGATGAACTCACACATTAAATCAAAATGACTTTCTGTAAACACATTTGCTTCCTCTGCTTCTTGCATTACATCTTGAACTTCAAGCATTCTTTTTAAAGCTCTTCCCCTCATTCTAATAGTTGAAAATTCTTTTACTTCTATTCCTCCATTATTTATTATTTCTAACTTAATTTTCATAATATACCTCCAAATAAAAACTAGGGTAAAATACCCTAGTTAAAATCCTATTTTCTTCTTACTGCTTGTGCCTCTGAATACTCTTGAACTTTTTCAAACCAATTTTCAATAGCTTCTTTTGCTGTTGTATCTTCACTAATTAAATTACTCTCATCAACTTGTATAGAATATAAATTTTTTCTTATATCTTCTATAACTTCCTCTTTATCTCTTGCGTAGAAAGTTCCTTTTAATGTAGCTGTTTGAGTTTTTATTTTATCCTCTTGTGTTTCATAAACCTGTTCTGGTCTTTCAAGTTTACCACAATAATACCAAACAAACTCATACTTACCATTTCTCTTTTTTGCTCTCCAACCAATAGCAATTTCTCTCGCTCCATCTCCTGCAGCTTTTAATAAAAATCCATTTTTATATAAGTTTTCAAATAATGTAGCATAATCTTGAGGAGCTAATGTATTAACCCCGATTTCTATTTCACTACCTTCATAACTTTCAACTATATCCTCTACAAGATCATCTGAATATAACTTCTCTTGTGTAAATTTATCACTAACTTTAAGGCTTAATGTTCTTGCTAATTTAATAGGCGTATCTGCTTCGTATTCATTAGAACTATTTTTCTTTACTAAAGCTATATGCACATCTTTCGCCCCGCAAATTCTACTTCTTACAATTTTTCTTACTTCTTCCGACATATTTTTAAACCTCCTCTAAATAATTAAATCTTAATGCTTTATGATGTATTTTAGTATCTGTTTCAAATGAATTTGCCCCATCAATATAACCAAAATCATTTTGTAACATCAATTTTTTAACTTCTTTTTTTAGTTGCCATTCATCTTTTTCGCTCCAAATATCAACTTGGATAGTATGAACAATATTCTCCTCTTCATCATCTGAAAAATCATTACTTCTATCACTTAATTCACAAAAAGTAATATGAGTATCATTTATATTTTCATCATACCAACCTTGAACCACTATAAGCCCTCTATCTGATATAGGCTTTAAAGCATTTGCTATAATTTCAATAATATCCAATTTTATCACCCACTTTATTTTAAATTTCTAATTAAATTTTCATATTCTTTTTCCGCAATTTTATTCATTTCTTCCTTACTCTCTTCTATTGTAGGATATAAAACAGAATGTGGCTCCCTTGTTGTATTCCCCCATTCTTCCCATTGCATATAAGAATAAGGTTTATTTTTTGATTGATCCCACCCAACAGTAATAAATTTAACACCTTTAGTATTTTTAACCTTACTAACTTCAATATTATCTGCTGCATGTTGCCCAGTTCTATACCCCTTAATCCCACTTCTTTTAGGATCTTTACTTCTATGAACCTTTGGTTTAAGATTTTTTTCAACAACTTTTGCACACTCTTTAATAATTTTTACATTAGCTTTATCAATCTCTTTTTCACTTGAAACACTTTCAAATTCTTTTATAAGTTCATCTAAACCTTCAAATTTAATATTCATACTAAATCACCATTTTAGCTTTTATATAAACATAATCTTTAGAATTTCCTTTAAAATCAACTTGATAAACTTGATATTTAGTATTATCAAATATTACAATAAATTTATTTTTTTCAGTAGTTCTCATTTCTTTAATTTTATTGCAATATCTAACTTTAAAAACTAATACATTATCAAATTTAATGTTTTCTGCTGCATAAAGCTCTTTTCCATATAATTCGAGTGGAGTACACCAACAACTATAATAATCTTTTAATGTTTCTTTCCATCTCCCATCAATTATTTCTTTTTCTTCTACTTTAATTAATATCTTGCTATCCATTAATTTACCTCTAAATATTTAAGCTGTAATAATATACTTTGTAAAGTGTACCTTACTTTATCAGACTCATTTTTCTGATGCATTAACTCCCGATTATTGTACCAATCTGTTATTAATACCTTACAGTATAAAACTGCTAACTTATTTTCATTTGTAAATTCTTTGCCAGTAGCATTTTTTAAATACATTTCCGCAGAAATAATCAAATCTTCAATAATTGAATCTTCATCGTCATAGTCGACTTTTAAAAAATTTTTAGCGTCTTTAAGCTCTATTATAGCCATATTAATTACCTCATTTAAAAAAGAGTGGTTTTTAAACCACTCCTTTTTTACTTTTCCCTGTTGCAGTACCAGAAATATCTATATAGCCATTAACAAATGCCTTTTCGTCCTTTATTGTAACATCTTCTCTTTCTATTGCTCTAAATAATGTTAAATCTTCTTCGTATGCGTTTAAATCTCCAACGGAAGCAACATCAGATGTTTTTATATTCATCAATTTTCTGTCCCAGAACATCACACCTTCTTTTAAATCTCCTATAATCATAGGGATTTTATTGTCTGTTGTTGGCATGTCTGAATTAGGTACTACTTCTACTGGAATTTTAGTAGCTCCTGCACATACCCACATTACCATTGGAGTTACTGGGTCGGGTTGTAATATATACTTTCCGTCTGCATCTTTAAGTGTATCTAAATAATGTAATCCATCATCATTTGTAATTATTTTACTTGTAGATTTAAAAGCAGAACCTAATGTAACATTTAATACTTTCTTAATATCGTCTAAACTTGTTAATAGTGTTTCATCTTTACTTTTTACAATTTCCAATATTAATTTATTAGCCGTTACCCTAGATTCGTCCCCTATCCATTCTACTAATATATTTGTTATATTTTCGTCCGAATCTTCTAGTAACTCGTTCGTTACTGGGAAGTATCCTGCATATTTTTCTATTTCGTAATCCACTCTTTCGAATTGTGGTGTAGAATTTTTACCTATCTTTCCACCTTCTCCAACTTTAGTAAATCCAGTTTGTTGAGCCCTCTTTTTAAAAGTTCTTGACCCTTTATTAGTTTTTACAGGTACAACTGTTACTAAATCCTTTAAAGATTTTTTAGATTCTCTATAAATATTTATCTTTGTTAAAATATCTTCTGGTACTGTATATCCTCCATCTAAAAGAGAACCAGTTGACATTTTATCAGAAACTTTAAAGCCATTTCTTGCCGCATTAGCAAATTCCTTAATAGAATTTACTTCTTTATTATTCTCTGCTTTATCTTTTATATTTTCTTCCTTATTTGCTTTTTCTTCTTCAAATAAATCATAAAGTACATCAAATTTATCTTGTAAAATTTTTAATTCTTCCTTAGCAGCCTTTGCTTCTATGATTTTATCTTCTGCAGCAAAGCTTTTAACCTCTGCTTTCTTAGCATTAATTTTGTCTAATAATTCTTTTAATTCTTTTGGCATTTTATATCCACCTTCCTAATTAATTTTTTTTAATAAAAAAAGACCTAGATTAAATCTAAATCCTCTAATATGGCTCTCTTTTCATCTTCAAGATTTTCTTTTAAATTTTTATTTTTAACAGTATCTTTAACTCTTTCGTTAATTTTTGCTTGTTCTAACACATAATTTAATGGAGTATTTTTATAATTACCCAATGTATTAAGGTCAAACTTAGCAGCTATATTCTTATCGTCTCCTACTTGGTCGCATAAACCATAGTAATAACATTCTTGTGCTGTTAACCATGTTTCGTTATCCATAAGTGTAGTTAAAGTTTCTTCATCAAGTTTATCTCCAGCCTTATCTAAATAAGTCTGTTTAATAGATGTATTAACTTTATCTAAATCATCAGCTACCTTTCTTAACTCATGTGAATTTCCAGCAGCATATGTCCAAGCATTATGAATCATCATCATCGAATTACTCGGCATTATTATTTTATCTCCAGCCATCGCAATAACAGAAGCAATAGAAGCTGCTAAACCATCTATATATACATTCTTAGTACATTTCTTACGTTTTAGCATATTCATTATTGTATTCCCTTCGAATACATCTCCACCAGGACTATTTATATAAATATTAAGAGTATCTAAATCTCCTAAATCATCTAATTCCGCTTTAAAACTTTGTGCTGAATGTGCTGCATATCCACAACCCCAACTAGCAATTTCAATATATAAATACAAATCCGCTTCATTCGAAGTCTTATTTTTAAATTCCCAGTATTTTTTACTCATTTACTCACCCCCTTTCGAGTATTGTTTTCCTACCATATTAATTGGTATATAGTTACCATTAACAATAAGTTTATCTGCTTCATCAATTTTATATTTATCTAAATATTCTCTAGCTTCATTTGGAGTATAAATTCCATTATTAACATACTTACTCATTATTTCTGCTTGTGTTTTACTATCTGTTCTTAAAATTACTTTTTCGTTAAATTTATAGTAAAACCCTTGTAACCTTTTAGATTCAGATAAAATTTTATAGTTAATTTCTTCCTCGTAATGTTTAATAATAAAAAGTTCTGTATCTACGTAAAAAGATAATTGTTGCATCTCACTATTAGAATAAGAGCTTTTTTCATAATTATTAATTTGGTTTGGTTTTATCCCCAATGCTCCTGCTATTTGTAATGCGGTAAATTTCTTTAACTCAAAAAATTGACTATCTGTAAGCTTAATATTTAATGGTGTTAATTGCATACCTATAGGGACTGGCACAATTTTACCTGCATTATTAGCCCCACTTGCATATTTCTCAAATTTTTCAATTAATTGTTGTTCTAAGGTTCCATCTAAATCTCCACTATATTGTAATGCCATTCTAGCAGTTAAGCCAGTTTTATAAAGATTATTCATAAAATTTTGACTTTCAAGTCCACCTTCCAATGTACTTTTTAATATTTCTCTAACTGGTTTTCCTATAATTCCATCAAAAGTCATAGAAGTTTTAAAGTGCATCACATCTTCTTGAGGATATACATATATTTCACCAGTATTTTTATCGGAATAAACATAATATATTGATCCATCATTTCCGAATATCCCCTTATTATCATAAATGACTTGTACATCTTGAGATGGCATTATCCATAAATCCTTTATTTCATAGTCCCCACCGTATTTTTCTTTTTTAAACTCCCTTCTTATCCACACATAAGCATTCCCATAATGATTACGATTGTTTTCTATTGTAGCCCAAAATATAGAAGGTGTCATATACGGATTTGGTCTTAAACTAAGCAACTCATATTCTTTATCATGTTCGGCTTTAATTATGCCCTTTGATGTGTTTTGATAATATTTTATGGGCATTTTACCTAATGTTTCGCTTAACATTTTTAAACATGTAAAGTAAGTTACCTCTGTTAAAAGTTTTTTAGGGGTATTGCTAATCCCAAGCCACTCTAATAATTCCTTATCGTTTAAATCTGCTGCTTGTCTTTGTGGAGCTATAAAATTTCTTATTGCATTTATCCATTTCATTATTTCACGCCCTTTCTAGTTAAATATCCTTAAAGATTTCTAAATATTTTTCTACACTTTTATTAATATTAGGGGAAATAATCTTTTTAAATGTTAATTTATGTGCATCTATTGCACTATCAACTGGGTCTATTCTTTTATGTCTTTTATCTTTATCAATTTTTATTTCTCCGTATCCATTTGACACTGTTTTAGCATTTATTATAGACCATGTTAAAAGTTCATTTTCCCTGTTATATAGCATATTTCCAGCCTTAACTTCTAATCTAAAATCTTCTGTTGCATCATTTAAGTATTTATGACTTTGGTAGATTTCAATACAATTTGGACAAATTTCCTGTAAATCACTTAAAAATGTATCAGCATTATGGGGGTCATAGCCTATTTGATTATATTTTAAATTGTATTTTTCCCTTAATTCAATCAAACTTTTAATGATGTATTTATAGTCAGTTTTTATTCCATCGTTTGTTTCCGTTACAGTCAGCAAATCTTTTTTTATCCACATATCGTATGGAGCTTTATCAGATTTCATATGCTCTATAACTCTATTTTTAGGAATAAAACTATGTGAATGTAAGAAATACTTTAATACACCATCTAAATAAAATTTAAATTCTAAACAATAAGATGTTAAATCTCCACCAGAAGATAAATCTAGCCCTATATTACATTCTTTCCCCTTAAAATCTTTTAAAGTTAAATCACATGCCCCTTTTATCCAGTCATCTAATAAAATGTACTGGTCATCAGTGAATTGAACCCATATATTTAATTGTTTAGTTAAAAAATCTCTTAAATCTTCTCCTCCCATTTCCTTGACTTGATTAGAAATAGGTATCATATTTTCAAGAGCAATAGGGTCATATTGTAGTGTTGGGTTTGCTTTTATCCAATTATTTGGATTCCATATATCATCTTCCTCGTCCATTTGTGATATAAATACAAATTGTGTTTCATTTGTATATCCTTTTTTTAATATAGCCTTACAATACTCATACTGTCTAAAGCAAGGACTATTTAATTCAAATCCAGCAGTAGTTATTATACTTATTAACGCCTGCTTCATTTTTTTAATTCCACCTTCAAGGAGCTTGTACATCTGATTTGTTGGATGTGCATGGTATTCATCTACAATTCCTAAAAGCGGTCTAAATCCATCAATGCTTTTTGTATCTTTACTTAAAGCCTTTATAACAGAGTTTGTTAATAAGCATTCAATTGAGCTTTCATAATCTTTAACCTTGAAATATTCTCCAAGTTCATTATCAGCGTTTATAAATTTTACTACTTCATTAAAAACAATTTTCGCTTGTTCTTTTTTAGTAGCAACACAATAAATTTGACCGTATTTATAATTGTCAAAGTTCCCATAGTATGCTGCAAGAATCCCATTTAAAAAGGATTTTCCATTCTGTCTACCTATTTGTATGTAAGAAGTTCTAAACCTTCTATACCCAGTACCTTTAGTTACCCAACCATTTAAAGAACCTAAAATAAATGCTTGGAAAGGATATAACTCTACTTGGTTCTGTTCTTCCCCTTCTGCAATTATAAGTGTTTCGGCAAAATTAATAATATCTAATGCCTTTTCTACATTAAATTCATATTTAAATACTGCTATTTTACTTCTTTCTAAATCTTCTAAATGTCTTTTACATGCTAACTTTACTAATTCACCAGCAATTATTCTCCCATCTAAAACATCATAACAATATTGTGTAACTCTATCTATTACATTCATATTATTTTGCAAACTCCTCAAATTTATTTTTAGGCTTTTCCTGCTTAGGTTTTGGAGCAACCAACTTGCACCTAGAAGCAATTGTTAATCCTAAATCCGAAGCCGCTGCTCTAGCTTCCTTAAAAGCCTCCGATTGTAGTTTTTTAATTGCAATATATTTAGTATTAACCTTTTCTATAGATAAAAGTTGCATTGTATAATCCCTATACTCATACTCAACAACTACATATCTTGCTAATGCTTCAACATCTAAATTGCTAATTATATCAAGTTCTTCAAGTTGCTTTGCATATTTTATAAATGTTTCTTTTAATTCCTCGTTAAGCCAGTCTGGAGGAATTATATTGTCAGCTGGTGCTACTATTTCAGTTAACGTTCTATTTTTTATTTCTTCTTTTGTTAAATGTTTCCTACCTTTTGCCTTAATTAATTCAATTGGCTCTTTTTTTCTCCCTGACATCTTTTTTCTCCTTTTTAAATTTCATTTGGGGAGTTCTTTCTACGGAGAAGACCAAAGGCGACGTTTTCGGCTTTCCCAAAAACTTTTCAGATACCCCCTCCCCCTTTAACTGTCCTTCCCTAATCGCTTATGTGCTTCTATGTGACAACTTCTGCATAAACATATAAGATTACTTTCATCATAAGCTTTACTTATATCCCTTTTAATTGGTATCTTGTGATGTACATCATCGTAATAACTTATCTTTCCTTTCGCCATGCATTCCTCACATAAGCCGTTAGCTCTTGCTACAATCCTAGCTCTTAACTTCTTCCATCTAGGACTGTTATATATAGCTTGATATTCCTTATCTTTTCTAGTTTTATAATACAATCTATCTCTTATAGTTCTATGTGTTCCTACTACTTCCTTACACTTATCACATAGCTTTTCTGTATACGGGATAGTGCATTGACACCTTAAACATAACTTATTTAATGCCATATCTACCACCCTTTGCTCTCTATCTCTTTTTCTCTAAGTTTTAAAGCTTTCTTATCATTCTCTACTTTGTTAGGATCATCTTTCCATTGAGCTTTCTTCCTATTGTTTAACCAATACTTTTGAGCTGCTATATCTGGTCCTTTATATTTCTTTACAAGTGATATCTTTACATCTTCTTTAACGAGTATAGT
>NZ_SMUS01000057.1 GCF_004353185.1 Clostridium cuniculi
AAATATGCGGGTATCGTATATCGGTAATACTCCAGCCTTCCAAGCTGGAAAGGTGGGTTCGATTCCCACTACCCGCTCCATAAGCGTGTTTAGCTCAGCTGGATAGAGCAACGCCCTTCTAAGGCGTGGGCCAGGAGTTCGAATCTCTTAACACGCACCATTAATATGCATCATTAGCTCAGTTGGTAGAGCACCTGACTCTTAATCAGGGTGTCCCGGGTTCGATCCCCTGATGATGCACCATAAATTGAGGTGAACGTAGTTCAGTTGGTAGAGCGCCAGTTTGTGGCACTGGTTGTCGTGGGTTCGAGTCCCATCGTTCACCCCACTTAGGGATATCGCCAAGCGGTAAGGCACCACACTTTGACTGTGGTATTCGTAGGTTCGAATCCTGCTATCCCTGCCATTTATTCGGTTTACTAGCTCAGTCGGTAGAGCACTTGACTTTTAATCAAGGTGTCCGGGGTTCGATTCCCCGGTAAGCCACCAAAAAAATGCAGATGTGGCGAAATTGGCAGACGCACTAGACTTAGGATCTAGCGCCTTTGGCGTGGGGGTTCGACTCCCTTCATCTGCACCAAATTTGCGAAAGTGGCTCAATGGTAGAGCGCCACCTTGCCAAGGTGGATGTTGCGGGTTCGAGTCCCGTCTTTCGCTCCAAATATGCGGGTATCGTATATCGGTAATACTCCAGCCTTCCAAGCTGGAAAGGTGGGTTCGATTCCCACTACCCGCTCCATAAGCAAAAAGACAATCTTATAGATTGTCTTTTTTTATTGTTTTAAAATAATATATTTTTATTTTAAAGTAGTATATTTATTTTTATACATCCTTGGAGAATAACCGGTAAATTTTTTAAACATTTGACTAAAATAAGAAGAGTTAGAAAAGCCGACTATAGTAGAAATATCTCTTATTGTATAATTAGTTGTAGTTAGTAGATTTTTTGATTCTTCGATTCGTCTGTTTATTAAATAATTAATAGGTGAAATTCCCATTTGCTTAGTAAATAGATGAACTAAATGAAATTTATTTACATAGCTTAAATTAGATAAAATATCTAAAGTTATATTTTCTGAATAATGAGAGTCTATATAATTTTTAATCTTAACACATTCAATGTTAAGTTTTTCAGGATTATCAGCAATTAATAAAGTAGATTGAGCATTTCTAGAAATATAAATTATAAATAGAGTTAATATACTTTTACAAGCCAATTCGTAATTACTTTCTTTCTCTTCCACTTCATGTACTAAAGTATTTAAATAATATAAAATTACATTTTTATTATTATTAAAATTCATTATTTTGTAGTATGTTGGATTTGGAGTTTCACCATTTAATTGTGGTAAACTTTTATTTGCTAATGTCAAATTATTAATTCCAAATACTATATATTCTAATTGATCCATATAATTATAAGATGATTTTTCAGTATGTGGACAGTTAGGATTAATAATAATTAAATCACCTTCCTTAACAGCAACGTCAATATAATCAATTTCCATAATTCCATTACCGTGAGTTATAAAAAATATTTCAGTGAATGGATGGAAGTGAGAAGTGCTATGCCAATCTTCTCCATATTTTGATTTACTTATATAAAGCAGTTCAAAATCAATATTATAAATATTTTTTTCATTAACATTATACCTAGTATTACTCATAAAACACCCCTAAAAACACTTTTTCTCGATTATACCATTATAATACAATGATTAAACGTTTACTATAGTCTTTTTAGAGTATATTGCTTGATTAGCAAAATAACTAAAAAATAAAGCAACAATTTTGTTGTGTAAAAGATTACAGTTAGATAAAATATAATCATCAAATGTAATAAAAAGGTAAAAGGGGAGTGATTTAAGTGAGGAAAAATAGTAAGTCTAAAAAACTTTTTATAGGTTTATCTGTTATACCAGCAGTCATTTTATTTTTCATTTTTATGATAATACCAACTATAAATGTATTTTGGATGTCATTATTTAAATGGGGAGGATTAAGCAATAATAAGAAATTTGTGGGATTAAACAATTTCATTATATTGTTTAAGGATGAAAAATTTATAAAATCATTTCAAAACACATTATTCTTAATTGTGTTTGTAAGTATTGTAACATTAGTATTAGCTATCGCATTAGCAGCGATATTAATTAGAAAAGATATTAAGTTTAATAATTTTTTTAGAATAGTTTTTTACTTACCTAATATTCTTTCTGTAGTTGTTATATCAGCTATATTCTCAGCTATATTAGACCCAAATCAAGGTATTATAAATGCAACCTTAGCTTTGTTTAAATTAGAGAACTGGCAACGAATGTGGCTAGGAGATCCTAAAACAGTAGTATGGTGCATTGCTATTGCCATGATATGGCAAGCAGTAGGTTATTATATGGTTATGTATATGTCAGCTATGAGTAGTGTGCCTGAAAGTTTATATGAAGCAGCTGACTTAGAAGGAGCTTCGAAGATTCATCAATTCTTTAGTATAACTTTACCACTTGTATGGGGAACTGTTAGAACAACCTTAACCTTTTTTATAATAAGTTGTATTAATTTAAGTTTCTTATTTGTAAAAGTAATGACTAGTGGAGGACCAGATGGAGCTTCAGAATCTGCATTGGGATATATGTATAAGCAAGCTTATGGTAATTCCTCATATGGATATGGTATGGCTATAGGAGTTGTAATTTTCTTGTTCTCATTTGGACTATCTTTAATTATTAGTAAAATAACAGAAAGAGAAGTAATAGAGTATTAGGAGGTGTTAGATATGCAAAATGTTACTGAAAAACAAATTAATTATAAAGAATCTACTATTAAGAGAAATAAAAAGAAATCCTCTAGTAAATTAATGAAAGCATTTATATATTTATGCTTAATATTGTTTACGTTAAGCATATTGATACCTTTAGGATGGTCAATACTTGCTTCCTTTAAACATAAATCAGAATTTTATGGTAGCCCATGGGCATTACCAAAGGGATTTTATTTAGAAAATTTTACAAATGCATTTATTAAATCGCATATGGGAGAGTATTTTTTAAATTCGGTGTTTGTAACTGCTCTTGCATTGATAATTCTTTTAGTTATTGCTATACCAGCAGCTTATGTATTATCACGATTTAATTTTAAAAGTAAAAAAATAATAAATACATTATTTGCAGCGGGATTATTTATAAATGTTAATTACATTGTAGTTCCAATATTTTTATTAATACTTGATGCAGATAAAGCAATAAAACAAATATTTGCACTTCCTCTTGCTATGACGGTATTTTTAGATAATAAAATTGTACTAGCTTTAGTTTATGCTTCAACAGCATTGCCTTTTACAATTTATTTACTATCTAATTATTTACGTACATTGCCAAGAGCTTATGAAGAAGCAGCAACGATAGATGGATGTACTTATTTTCAAACACTAATTAAAGTAATAATTCCAATGGCTAAGCCAAGTATTATAACTGTAATATTATTTCAATTCTTAGCTTTTTGGAATGAATATATAATTGCATTAACATTACTTCCAAATTCATCAAAAACTTTACCAGTTGGATTATTGAATTTAATGCAAGTACAAAAAGCTGCAACAGACTATGGTGCTATGTATGCAGGATTAGTTATAGTAATGATTCCAACAATAATACTTTATATTTTAGTACAAAAACAATTAACAGAAGGAATGACAGTAGGCGGTATAAAAGAATAGGGGGAGAGAAAGATGAATAAAGGAAGAGTCACAATACCGACAGATGATAATTTTATCAAGGAAACTATGGAGATAGCAGAAAAATGGGGAGCAGATGGAATAAGAGATTGCGATGGGTTTAAGCTGCCTAAAGAAATAAAGGGTTTAGCAGAAAGAATATATTCCACTTACTTTGTTGCACGTGGAGATAATAAATGGGCAGAATCTAATAAAGAAGAATTACAACAAACATATTTAATGACTAGGCATCATGTTGCAAGTGAAGATAAATTAAGAATTAAAATAATGGATGGATATTTTAGTGAACAAGTTCAGCCTGATACTTATCATGATATAAAAACATGGTGGGAAGTAATAGATAGAACTACAAATAAGGTAGTAGATATAGACTTATGGAGTTATGACGAAAAATCTCAAGAGGTTATTATAGAAAAGGTTGATAAATGGCATGAATATACTGTAACATTTTTAGCTTATTGTATTTGGGATCCAACACAAATGTATAATCATATTACAAATAATTGGGGAGACAAGCCACATGAAATGCCATTTGATGCAAGAAAACCTAAAAGCAATAAATATATTTTTGAAGCCATGCATAGGTGGTTAGATGAACATCCAGAATCTAATATAGTAAGGTTTACAACGTTTTTCTATCATTTTACATTAATATTTAATGATTTAGCTAAAGAAAAATTTGTTGATTGGTTTGGATATAGTTCAAGTGTAAGTCCAGAAGCCTTAGAGGCTTTTAAAGAAGAAAAGGGTTATGCATTAAGACCAGAAGATATCGTTGATCAAGGATACTATAACTCATCATTTAGAGTACCATCTAGGGAATATCTAGACTATATAGACTTTCAACAAAGGTTTGTAGCAGAGAATGTTAAGAAGCTTGTTGATATAGTTCATGAAGATGGAAGAGAAGCAATGATGTTTTTAGGAGATAACTGGATAGGAACAGAACCTTACGGTAAATATTTTAGCAGTATAGGATTAGATGGAGTTGTTGGATCTGTTGGTGGAGGAGCAACACTTAGAATGATTTCAGATATTCCAGGAGTTAAATATACAGAAGGTAGATTTTTACCATATTTTTTCCCAGATACATTCTTTGAGGGAAATGATCCTTGTATAGAAGCAAAAGAAAATTGGATAACAGCAAGAAGGGCATTGATGAGAAAACCAGTAGATAGAATTGGTTATGGTGGATATTTATCATTGGCATATAAATTTCCTAAATTCGTTGAATATATTGAAAGTGTATGTAATGAGTTTAGAGAAATTTATGATAATATAGGTGGAAATAAACCATACTGTGGATTGAAAGTTGGAGTATTAAATTGTTGGGGAAAGCTTAGAACATGGCAAACTCATATGGTTGCTCATGCTTTATGGTATAAACAAATATACACTTATTTAGGTGTTATAGAATCTTTAAGTGGAATGAGTTTTGATGTAGAGTTTATAAGTTTTGATGATATTAAAGATAATGGTATTGCAAATGATATAGATGTAATTATTAATGCTGGTGATGCAGGGACTGCATTTAGTGGTGGAGAAAAGTGGTTAGATACAGAAATTATAACTACTATAAGAGAATGGATATATAATGGTGGAGGATTTGTTGGTGTGGGAGAACCATCAGCAGTTCTTTATGGAGGACATTTCTTCCAATTATCAGAAGCTTTAGGCGTAGATAAAGAATTAGGATTTTCATTAAGTACAGATAAATACTTTAATAGTGAATTAGATAAGCATTTTATTACAGCTGATGTAAGCGATGAAATAGATTTTGGAGAGGGACAAAAGAATGTATATGCTAAGAGTAAAGATACAGAAATTATTTGCTATAAAAATGGTGATCTATTAATGTCATCTAATGATTATGGAAAGGGAAGAGCTGTATATATAGCTGGATTGCCATACTCTATTGAAAATACACGTATACTTATGAGAAGTTGCTTCTATGCTGCTCATAAAGAAGATAAGATGAAAATATGGTATGCAGATAACTTAAATTGTGAGGTATCAGCATATTTAGAAAGTAATAAGTATGCAGTAATTAATAATTCACATGAAAAACAAGTTACATTTGTATATGATGGAAATGGAAATAAGACAAAAATTGAATTACAACCAGGAGAAATTAAGTGGAATAAAATTAGTTAGAGGTTAGCAGTTAGTAGTTAAGAGATAAATTAAAATAATAGTAAATTTATAAGAAATTTTATCCTTGACTACTAACTACCCAACTACCTATAGGGGTGATTTTATGGTTAAGAAGATAATTTATATTTTAGTATTTATTATATCAATGATATTAGTCATAAAAGGAAATACGATACATGGATATAATGGGCTTCTTATTATGTTTATAGGATTAGCCGGATTGCTTGCAGAGTTATATTCATATAATAAAAAATATCAGTAAAAGGGAGAGAAGATATATGAAACCAATATTATTAATAATGGCAGCAGGACTTGGGAGTAGATATGGTGGTTTAAAACAAATAGATAAAATTGGGCCAAATGGAGAGATATTATTAGAATTAGCTGTTCATGATGCCATAAAGGCAGGATTTGAAAAAATAGTTTTTATACTAAGGGAAGAAATTGAAGAAGAATTTAAAGAGCTTATAGGAAACAAGCTTGAGAAATATGCAGAAATAAGATATGCAATTCAAAAAATAGATAATTTACCACAAGGGTATACTGTTCCAACAGGTAGAACTAAGCCATGGGGAACTGGACAAGCTATATTATGTGCTAAAGATGTAGTTGATGCTCCATTTGTTGCAATAAATGCAGATGATTTTTATGGTCAAGAAGCTTTCAATAAAATATATAAATTCTTAACTACAAATAATGATGAAAATATGTATGGAATGATTGGATATAAATTATGTAATACACTTTCAGAAAATGGACATGTTGCAAGAGGTGTCTGTAAAGTAAGAGATGGGTACTTAGAAGAGGTTGTTGAAAGAACAAAAATAATAAAAAAAGGTGAATCAGCTTTTTATACTGAGGATGAGGTTAATTGGACTGAATTAGAATATAGTTCTCCAGTATCAATGAATATGTGGGCATTTAATACTAATATATTTGAGGCTCTTGAAGATCAATTTAAGACTTTTTTAGATATAGAGGCAATAAAAGATCCAAAGAAGAGCGAGTATTTTATACCTTCTGTTGTAAGTTCACTTCTAGCTAATAATAAAATAAAAGTAAAAGTTATGGAATCTAAAGATAAATGGTATGGAGTTACATATCAAGAGGATAAGTATATTGTAAGGGCAGCTATAGAGAATATGATAAAAGAGGGAATTTATCATGAAAATATATGGGAGGAAATAAAACCAAGATGCATAACGAATGTTTAAAAATTACAATAGAAGCTCTTGAAGCTATTAATTTTAATGGTGAAATTGTAAATGTTAAATCTTTTGGAAGTGGAATTATAAATGATACATTTTTAGTTATATGCAAAGATAATGAAAGTAAAGAAGAAAAGTATATTTTACAGAAGATTAATCATTCAATTTTTAAAAATGTTGAGAAATTAATGGAAAATTACTGTAACATATGTGATTACTTAAAAGAGGTAGTTAAAAGAAATCATGGAGATATAGATAGAGAAACCATAACGGTGATTCCTACTAAGGAAGGAAAAAGCTTTTTTAAAGATTCATTAGGCAATTATTGGAGAGCTATTAAGTTTATTTCTAATACTATAACTTATGATGTTTTAGAGTCAGCAAATGATTTTTATAAGGCTGGAAAAGCCTTTGGACAATTTCAAAATATGTTATCAGAATATAAAGCCGAGGATTTATATGAATCTATACCTAATTTTCATAATACAAGGGAGAGATTTAAAACATTCTTAAGTGCAGTTGAAAATAATAAAGCTAATAGATTAGATGAGGTAAGGGAGGAAGTAAATTTTATATTAGAAAGAAAAAATGATACTTCTATATTACTTGATATGTATGAAAGAGGAGAATTACCTTTAAGAGTTACTCATAATGATACTAAGATAAGTAATATTCTTATGGACGCGGAAACTAAAGAAGGAATATGTGTTATTGATTTAGATACAATAATGCCAGGTCTTTCATTATATGATTTTGGAGATGCAATAAGAAGTGGAGCAACCCATGCATTAGAAGATGAAAAGGATTTAAATAAGGTATATGTTGATTTAGAGTTTTTTGAAGCATTTACAAAAGGTTTTTTAGAAGGAACGAATTCTATTCTTACTGAAAATGAAATTGCAATGTTACCTATGGGAGCAAAAGTAATTACTTTAGAACAAGGAATTAGATTTTTAACGGACTATTTAGATGGTGATGTTTATTATAAAACGAGTTATGAAGAGCAAAATTTGGATAGAACAAGAACTCAACTTAAGCTTGTAAAAGATATGGAGTTAAAGTGGGATAAGTTAAAGTGTATTGTAGATAAATATGTATTAAATAATATAGTTGAGAGGTGAATTTTATGATTAAATTTGGAACTGGGGGATTTAGAGCAATAATAGGAGAAGACTTTACGAAGGATAATGTTCAACAATTAGCTAGAGCTGTTGCTAGAAAAATGAAGGATGAGAATGTTGAAAATAGAACTATGGTTCTTGGATATGATAGGAGATTCTTATCTAAGGAAGCCACAATGTGGATATCTGAAGTTTTAGCTTATGAGGGTATAAAGGTATTATTTATTCATAGAGGAGTACCAACACCTCTAATAATGTTTGAAGTTAAAAGATTAGGATTAGATTACGGTATGGCAATAACAGCAAGTCACAATCCAGCACTTTATAATGGTGTAAAATTATTTACTAAGGGTGGAAAAGATGCTGACGAAATAGTTACAAATGATGTAGAAAATTATATTAAAGAATTAGAAGGAGAGGCAATAAAATCTATAGATTTTGAAGAAGGTATTAATCAAGGATTAATAGAGTATGATAATCCTTTTAATGAATACATTGATTGTATCTTATCTCAAATAAATGTTGAAGCTATTAGAAATGCACATTTAAGGGTTGTTTTAGATCCAATGTATGGTGTGAGCCAAACTTCATTAAGAACTATACTTGCAACAGCTAGATGTGAATTAGATGTGATTAATGAACGTCATGATACTTTATTTGGTGGAAAATTACCTACTCCAAATGCAGCCAATTTAAGAGCATTACAAAATTATGTTATTGATAGAAAATATGATATTGGTATAGCAACTGATGGTGATGCAGATAGACTTGGAGTTATTGATAATAATGGAAGATTCCTTCATCCTAATGATATTTTAGTTTTATTATATTATTATCTATTAAAATATAAAGGATGGAGTGGGCCAGTAGTTAGAAACATTGCAACAACAGAACTTTTAGATAGGGTGGCTAAGAGTTTTGGAGAAGAATGTTATGAAGTTCCAGTTGGATTTAAGCATATATCATCTAAGATGATTGAAAGTGATGCAATAATAGGTGGAGAGTCTAGTGGAGGACTTACTGTTAAAGGTCATATTCAAGGAAAAGATGGGGTTTATGCAGCATCTCTTTTAGTTGAAATGATAGCAGTAACAGGAAAATCATTATCAGAAATATATGAAGATATATGTAATGAATATGGAAGACTATACATGACTGAAAGAGATTATAAAATGCCACAAAGAAAGAAAGAGGAATTAATTGACTTATTAATGGTTAAAAAGAAACCAATACAGTTTAATTATGAAGTTGAGAAAGTATCATATAGAGATGGATATAAAGTATACTTTAAACATGGAGGTTGGGTAATTGTTCGTTTCTCAGGTACAGAACCTGTATTAAGAGTATTTGCAGAAATGGATTCATTAGAAAAAGCTGAAGAAATAAGTAAAGTTGTTGAAAGTACATTAGGATTATAAATTATTATAAATTGTCTCAATCGCAATATAACTAAAAAAAAGAACAAAAATTTTATTGATACAACGTTTACACTTTTGTAAAATATAGGTATAAAGGTTAGGGGGAGTTTTTTATGAGATTTAAAAAATTATCATTTATATTAAGTGCTCTTATTGCAACTACGTTATTTGCTGGTTGTGGCAATTCATCATCTACAGATTCAGCAAAAGAATCAAGTACAACTGTAAATACAGACTCAGGAGAAGAAAAAGTTTTAAGAATTGCAGCTTTAGAAGGTGGTCGTGGAGTAGCCCATTGGGAAAAGCTAGTTGAGAATTTTGAAGAAAGCCATGAAGGTGTAAAAGTTGAGTTAACTACGGCCTCTAATTTAGAAGAAGTAATTAGACCACAAATTCAAGGGGGAAACATTCCAGATTTAATATATTTAGCTACTGGTAGACCAGAAGCTTTAACAGAAACTTTTATAAATGAACAAGCTCTACATGATTTAACTAATGTTATGAACATGACTGTTCCGGGTGAGAGTGTTAAAGTAAAAGATAAAATATTAGATGGATTCTTAGATACTTCATCTACATCTCCATATGGAGATGGTAAAACATATTTAGCACCATTATTCTATAGCCCTACAGGATTATTCTACAATAAAGGATTATTTGAAGAGAAAGGATATGATGTTCCAAAAACTTGGGATGAGTTCTTTGCGTTAGGTGATAAAGCAAAGGCTGATGGAATATATTTATTTGCTTATCCAACAGCAGGATATTTTGACTCTGCTATGCCCGCTATGTTAGCAGCATCAGGTGGAATTGAAGGCTTTAATAAAGCAATGAATTATGAAGAAGGATTCTGGACTTCAGAGGAAGCTACTAGAGTATTAGAAACATTTGAAAAGCTTAAAGATTATACTGAACCTTCAGTTGTAGCAAATGCTAATGGAGATAATTATAAGAAAAATCAACAATTAATTTTAGATAATAAAGCATTGTTCTTACCAAATGGAGATTGGTTACCAGGTGAAATGGCAGATGCTCCAAGAGCTGATGGATTTGAATGGGGATTTACAGCATATCCAGCTTATGAAGAAGGTGGAGATATGTATTCTTATAACTTCTTTGAACAAATGTATATTCCGGCAGAAGCTTCTAATATAGAATTAGCAGAGGAATTTATGGCTTATCTTTATAGTGATGAAGCTGTAGGAATAATTGCAGAGTTAGGAAAATCAGTTGTTCCTGTAGAGGGTGCTATAGAAATAGCTAGCCAATATTTGGATGATTTACAAATTGAGATGTTAAGTGTTTATGAAAATGGTGCTAAACCAGTTATGGGTGGATTTGCTGCTACTGAGCCAATAGAAGGTCTAGTTTGGAATGATTCTTATATCTTAATAATAGATTCTATAATGAATGGAACTAAGACTGTTGAAGATTGGCAAAATGCATTAGTTAGTGCATCAGATAGATTAAGAGAAGATATAATTAAATAAGAATATTTAAAGAGGCATTTTATATTAAATGCCTCTTTATTTCTATAAATAAAATGTATTATTTTAGGTATAAGTATTAATAATATATTTAAATACTATTAATTACATATAGAAAGAAGAAGGAAAGTATGAAGTTTATAAATAATATTTTTAAATTAATCATAATATCATTAATCATAATATTAAATGTTAATGTGAATACATATGGGAATGAGCGAGAGGTAAAAATGATAGGACATAGAGGAGCTAGTGCTTTAGAACCTGAAAATACAATACCGTCTTTTAAAAGAGCAGCTAGTGTGGGTGCTTGGGGAGTTGAGGCAGATATATATGTATTAAAGGATGGAAATATTGTTGTATTTCATGATGCTGATGTTGAAAGAATGACAAATGGTGTGGGGGAAATTAAAAGTATGAATTTAGTAGAAGTAAAAGCGCTTAATATAGATAGTGGGAATAATATTTGCAACTATAATAATTTAAAAATACCAACCTTAGATGAATATTTGAGTTGTTGTGTTGAAAATAAATTAACACCAATTATTGAATTTAAGGTAGTTAATGTGGAAAAAGTTAAAGAAATTGTTGATAAGATAAAGAAATATGGACTTGAGGACAATGCTATAATAATATCTACTTCACATGAGTGGATAAAGTATATTAGAGAGTATAGTGATAAAATTCATTTTCAATATTTAAGTGATATAACTAGAGAAAATATTAATTTGTTAAAAAAATACGGAAATTATGGAATAGATATTAAAGTGGATAAGGTGACAAAAGATAAGGTTGATTTAGCACATTTAAATGGTGCAAAAGTTAATGTATGGACTGTAAATAATAAAGAGGATATAAAGAAGCTAACTGATATGGGAGTAGATATGATTACTAGTGATTTAGGATTTTAAAAAATATATAATTTATATGTATAAGAAAATATGTTCTGGTCAAGAATTAAGATAGTTAATTCTTGGAGGTGTAAATATGAATAAAGTTACTTTGGTAGGTAATGTAGTTAATGATTTAGAGTTGAAGGATTATAAGAATGATGAAAAAGAAGGAAAATATGTTAGATTTACTTTAGCAGTAAATGAGTATAATGTTAAAAGAAATGAAAAAATAGCAACCTTTGTAGAGATAGTAGCATTTGATAAAAAAGCTATAATATTAGCTCATAATGTTGGTAAGGGAAGTAGATTAGCAGTTGAAGGAAAGCTTAGAACTAGTAATTATATTAGTGAAACAGGGGAAAAGAAATATAAGGTTGATATAATTTTAAGTGAGTTCACTTTTATAGATAGCAAGAAGAAGGTTGTTAATGAAGGAATTAATGAAGAGGTACCATTTTAAAAGACATATATATTTGTGAAATGTAAAATATACTTTCGCATATTAGAAATGACTAATTAATACAATTATAATATATCAATTAGTCATTTTTTTTGATCCTTATTATAGATTTATATTTCAATAAAATATTATATAAAGGGATTATCTCGCTAATTTTAGTGAGATAATCCCTTTTTGGTGCACCCAGAGGGATTCGAACCCCCGACGCCTGGATTCGAAGTCCAGCACTCTATCCAACTGAGCTATGAATGCAAAGATATATAAATTATTATAATATTAAAAAAATTAAATTACTAGATGTTGATAAACTACTTTTCTATATTTAATATTTCAGCAATATAGAATTCATTAGGAGAATTTATAATAAGTTTATATTCTATATTATATGTGTAAAAATAGATTTCTTTAGGGGGATCCTATACCTACTTTATTATTTAACAGATTACTTTTTATTATAGTTACAATTAAAAACCTTTCTATAATATAATTATAATTTTTCTATGTTCAATTTTAGGTTTAATAAGTTTTATTCATTTATAAGTTAATTAGTTAGGTATACTTATATATTAAATTAGATAGTTAATAATAATATCTTTTAATATGAAATTAGTATATATATATATCAATTGGATATGAAAAATATGTAAGAAAATAGTTATGAAAATTTACAAAAAAAGATAAAATAATATGAAAAACACCATACTCTTTACCAAGCGTATCAATAATAGGAAAAAAGAGAAATATATCGAAAAAGCAAAGAAGATAATGAATAATTTTATTTTATAATACTTATAATATATTTAAAATAAGAATGCTATGATAGAATAGTCATTGTTCTTGAGGGAAACAGTTACTAACTGAAACAAGTCAAAAAACTTGAAAAAATAAGTTAAAAAAACTGTTGACACGAAAGTGACAAAGTGATAAGATAAGGAAGTCGCTTGGGTGCGACAGATAAATGATCTTTGAAAATTGAACAGAATATAGTTAAAGTAAACCAGCAATTCTTTTGAGAGTCTTAAAACAAAGACTCAAAGTAATTTGAGCAAATGATTAAACTTTTTAGTGAGAGTTTGATCCTGGCTCAGGACGAACGCTGGCGGCGTGCCTAACACATGCAAGTCGAGCGAGTGGAGTTCTTCGGAACAAAGCTAGCG
>NZ_SMUS01000058.1 GCF_004353185.1 Clostridium cuniculi
CCCTTCCGTCTGGAGTTCTTTGTCTACTACACATAAAACCTAAAGTACCAAGTGCTACTGCTCCATATGTTTCACTACTTTCGTCTAAATCTTCAAAAAGCATAGCTCTTATATGTTGCTTTTGTGCTACCGATTTTTGGGCTCTTATCATGGCTTTAGTAGAGTCAATAAACCCTTGTACTTCATTAGCTTTTACAGTTCCATTATCATTTAAAATACTATTAACTTTATTAGATATATCAACTTGATTATTGAAAAAATTTGATATTTCATTTCCTAATTCTATAGATGTATATTCTCCAGTAATTAAATCTCTTTCATAGTCTATCACTCTTGCTTTAACATCTATATCTAAATATTTTATATAACAATTTACTGTATCACCTTTGTTAACTTCAACAAGGATTTTCAAGTCTTTATATGCTGTAGTATTAGCTAAATTAATCATATCAATTTTATAATTTATAGTAGGCTTATCTATTCCATTATCAAATAATAAGTTGCACTGTCTAATTAATTCTTCCCTAGCTCCTTCTATAGTATCAAAGCCTTCTTCATCATCAGAATTCTCCTTAACTTTTACATCTGGGAATTCTATAACTCTCATTTTAGGTTGAGTATATTTATTTATTAAAGGACTATCTACCCATGGAGCATTACCTTCTAACATAATTCCATCATAACCAACTGGAATTATTCTAGTTACTACCTCTTCTATATTTACATCTTCTTCAATTTCATTAAGATTATATCCAAATTCAACTCTTACTCCATTGTTTGAACCAATTCTATCATTAATGTAAACATCAAAATTTTCACAATAAAATTCTCCGCCCCATCTATTTACAAAGCTATTTTCATCACCTCCAACTATAGCCTCAACTATGTTTTTTCTAACATAATAAGATGTATTAACTGCTGTTATATTACTATGCCCCGTAAATGGAGTATCTTTTAAAATGTAATTTAAAGCCTCTTCCCCTGTCATATTGGTAGGTCTTACATCTAATAAAACTCTATCTATTAAATCATAAAAAATAGGTCTTGCATAAGCTGTTACACTATACAATGACCTAACTATATTATATATTCTATAAAGTTTTTTCTTGCCATTTTCTTCTGCAGCAATAACATTTTCATAATTAATATATTTCCATCTACCTTCAGCATCAATTAAATACTCTAATTTTAACTCTTTTTCACTGTCCTTATAAGTGCATGAAGTCGGATTTAATGTTATGTCTCCGTTTTTATCGTAATTTGTATTTGTTTTTAAATATATTTCTATCATCTATACACACCTCAAATTCGGAATAATGTAAATCTTAAATTCATCTGCCCAAGAAAAAATATTTTCACCTTCTTGTAAATATAAATCTTCATATTTTCCTTCTAATGCTACATTATCTACTATTCCTTCTCTGTAACATAAACCTTTATCTGTATCTATTATTAACTCTTGCCCTACATTAGCCTTAATAACTTTATTATTTATGTTAAGAGTTAAATTCCCTTCACCTACAACACGATAAATAGGCTTAGATACTAAATAATCATTATATAAAACTGTATTTAATTCTATTTCATCATTATCTATATAAACATAAGGCTCACAAGTAAAAGTAACATCAAATCTACCTAATTTTTTTAATACTCTTTCGGGGGTATCTATAGTTACTTTATTAACTTTATAATATACTTCAAGGTCATCAGCAAACTTTAATCTATTATCCACTTTGCTTAACAACCACTTCTTAATTCTCCGAAAATCCTTATCCCACTCAAAAGATTTTTTAGATAAAAAATTAAAAGATATAGGTATCTCTATATCTTTGTATCCTTTTTCTCTATATAAAGTTTTTCCACCTGGTACTTTTACTTCTTCATATTCCATTTCAGGAGAAGGTTTAGGAGGTCTATCTACTATTGATAAATCAACATCTAAATTAGTTGCGTCATTATATAAAATAAAATATTTCATTAATTTCTTCCTCTTACTATTCTATAATTATTAGTTCCTTTATCTATATTTTTTATTACTTGCTTAGTAGTTTCATTTATTATTAGTTTGCTATCTAAGTAAGTTTTGTTTGTTGTGTACAAAGCTATTTCTCCCTTGTTATTTGTATTTAAATTTTGTATTGCCTTAGTTATTTCACCTAAAACACTAAACATCATACTAATCATAGTATCATTTCCATAGGATGATAAATTAGCTTGTCTTATCATATCATTAGCGTTTAAAGAAGCTCTGCTATTAGCATTATAATAGCTTCCACTTAAAGCTACATTATCTAAACTTAAAGGTGATATTCCATAGGTATCAATTGCCGGTGTTATAGTTGCTTCTATACCTCTAGCTAATCTCTTAAATGGATTAATCTTAGAAATTACCCCACTTATTTTATCTCCTATACCAGAAATATAACTCCAAGCTCTCTTAAAAGGTGATGTTATAGTATCATATAGATTCGAAAAAGCATTAGAAACTGAAGTTTTTACATTACTTGCCCATGTAGAAATTCCATTTTTTATATTATCTATTATTGTAGCAATATTATTTTTAATTTCATTAAATTTGTTAACTACACTGTCTTTCATCTCTTGTATCTTATTAGTTGCAGATGTTTTTATTTCGGTAAATTTATTAATTGCGCCTTCTTTCATTTCTTGAACTTTAGTTACCGTTTTATCTTTTATTTCTGTAAACTTAGTAGTTATCCAATTCGTAAAATTTGACCACAATTGTTTTGACCATTCACAAAAACTATTCCAACATTCAACTATTTCATCCCATTTTACAATCATTAAAGCTACAATAGCTATTAAAGCTGTAATAGCCCCTACTACCAATAAGACTGTTCCTGTAACTGGCAAAGTGGCGACATTAAATGCCATAACTGCTAATGTTAAAGTACCTAAAAAGCTTATAATAGGACCCATTATTGCTAAAAATGCCCCTAATGCACCGACTATAATTAATATTGTTCTTGTTAACTCTGGATTATCTTCAACCCATTTAGCAACTTTTTCTACTATATCTGCTATTTTTTCCATCAAAGGTTGTAAGACTGGCAATAACTTTTCCCCTATAGTTCCTTTAACTTCTTCTAATCTTGTAGACAAATATTTAGATTTCATACCAAATTCTTGCGCTTCTTGACTTGCTAATCCTGTTGCAGATGCGCTCTGTCTTGCTACTTCATTATAAATAGCCATAATCTTTTCGTTATTACTTAAACTATCCCAAGACTTATCTAAGCTTTGAACAAATTCAGTTTGAGCTAATGTAGTAGCCGAAATATTAACTCCAAATTTATCGACTGCTTCATAGTTTCCTTGTAACGCACTTTTGAATGCTGATAGTGATTCGTCAAATGGTAAATCTGTTATAGCAGCTAAATCAGCTACTAGATTCATTGTTGATTCAGTAAGTGTATTAGTTTCATCTGTGGTTAATCCCATATTTTTGTAGTAATTTGCTATGTTCGTAGCATTATCTTTGTATTGTTTATTTGTTAATCCTATTACCTCAGATAATTTACTATTATTATTTATAAGTTCTTTAGTTGTCGAATCTAAATTATTTAATATAAATTCAGTTCCTGCAACTTCTGCTGAATACTCAGAACCAGATTCAACTAGATCTCCAATAACATCTAATACTTTTTTACCAGCTTCTGTTGCTTTATCTCCTAGCTCCGTCATCCCTTGTCCAATAAGAGATAATTTAGAATTAAAATCTACGCTATTTTCACCAGCTTCTTCAAGGCTTTCTCCTAACTCCTCAACCTCATCACTCGCTTCACTAGCTCCATTCTCTAATTCATCTAAAGCTGAAGCCGTTTGACTTATCTGTGCTTCCATGGCTTTAATTTCTGCTTCTGTTGATGAAATAGTTGTATTCATAGTTGTTAAACTATTATTAGCATTTATAACACTATTTCTCTTAGTTTCTAATGCTTTACTTGCTTTCTTTAATTGATCTTCTAACTCTTTAACTTCTTCGCTATTTTCTCCATATTCTTGTTTGGCTTGTTCTAATGCTTGTTCTAATGATTTTACTTTTTGTTCTTGCTTTTGGTATGCACTTACAGCTTTATCTAATGTAGCTGTACATTTTTCTTGTTCAGATTTATATACACTTAATTTATCTTTTAATTTTTCTACTACAGATTGCTGTAATTTTAACTTTGTACTTAACCCCTCTGATGTTTTTTCAAAATCTTCTACTCCAGCACCAGCATTTTTAAAGTCTGTTTGCATTTGTTTTATATCTTTATTAATACTATTTATTTGTTGCTTCATAGTTCCAGACTTTAATGCAAGATTGACTACTAATTGTTTTTCATTTGCCATATTCCCCTCCTTTCTTTAATCTAATACCATTAATTTTTTATTTTCTGAACTTATATTATTCCCTTTATTTTTGTTATTACTTTTATATCTTTTTTCAACCTCTTTATTAGCTTCAATATATAAATCTAATTGCTTAAATACAAATCTTAAACTCGACTCATATATTTCTTCATTACTCATTTTTAGTAAAGATCTACCCATGTAGAGTATATTGTCTATATCTACATAACCACCATCTTTACTCTTTCCTACTTTTTTTCATTTTCATTTTTAGCTTCTGGCATATCCTTATTTAATAATTCTGTTATTATTGGTGCTAACGCTTCGATTGTCGCTATTTCATCAAAATTCTTAAAGAATTTATAACCTAATACTCTACCAGTTTTTTTATCTGATACCATGCTATAGATTAATTTTAATATTATCTTTAAATCGCCTTTTTTCATTTTTTCTACAGCTTTTTGTAATCCTATTTTATTACTTTCTTGAAAGTGGCTTATATTTTTTAATGATAGTGAAACTATACACTCATTACCATTTATATTAACTTCTACTTCTTTTCTATTTGATAAATTTATAATCTCCATTAATATCATCCTCTCTATTTAATTGCATAATAATAGAGTAGATATTTCTACCTACTCTATTTGTTATTAAGTTGCAGAAGGAACTCCAGGCATAATCACAGATGTAAAGAATTTATTATATTCAGCTTGATATTTAGCCTTTGTTTCTTGTTCACCTATTGCATTAATTTCTGATTCAGACATCCATAAATCAACATATTGCTTATCTTCTATTTCTACTGGCAATGCTTTACCTGTAAATGTCCATTCTTCTCCTTCACTTTCTGATTCATTAGATTGTTCTTCTTTTTTAAGATTACAATTATATAAAACTCTTCTTCTTGTGGTGTTATCATCCATTAACACCTCATATGCTAAAGCAAATTGAGGGACTACACTTCCTACAACTCCAGCCATTTTCCCATTAGCATATTCTAAGCCTGTTAATTCAGCTAAAAGCTTTAAGGCCATTGAGCTAGACATTACTACTTCAACATCTACATATTGTAATATAGATGAAGAATGTTCTGTAGTGCAATCAGAAGAATACTCAATTTCCTTATAGCTATTTGTTGTTTTTAAAGAAACACAGTTTTTAAGTGGTAGTGCCGAACCATATGTTCCTTCATTTTCTAATTTAAATGCAGTAAGCTTTCTTACACCTAATTCTCTTGGCATATATTTATTCCACCTTTCTTTATATATTTTTACTGGCAGTTATAGAAATTTGAATATAACCTTCTTTAGTTGTAGCTGATTGATTTACAGATACATTTCTAAATAGATTATTTATTAAAACTTCTTCAAACTTATCAACTGTAGCATTTATTTTTTCATTTATTATTAAAATAAAATAGAAGTCATAACTAAGTGACTCCTTTTCCATATCTGAAATATTTAACTCTTTTTTATAATTATAAACTACTACAGGAACTTTTCCTTCTTCTCTACTTACATAATAAAAAGGAATACCTAGCTCATTTTCTAGCCTATTTATTACTTCAATCATATTCCACCTTATCTCTATTTGAGAATTTTATCAATTTCTTTACTAACAATATTTATCATTGCTTTAGCTGCTTTGTCTTTACACTTTTTGAAGCTATCATCAATCCATCCAACATGAGTATTAATCATTTCCCCATTTTTCCATAACTCATACCCGTAATTTTGGAAATAAAGATGTTTTGCTTCTTCCCAATTTTCTGCTGAAATTCCAACCCTACCGACTACAGTCCCGGATTTAGAATATTTTTTTATCTCAGTTATATCTAATTTGTCTGCTCCATGATCATTATTTTCAGGATCCTTCGGAGCATCCTTTTTCTGTTGTTCTAAGACTATTTTTGCCCCTTCTTCAACTGCTTGTTTCCCTATTTTATTTCCTATTGCCCCTAAATTATTTAAGTCATTTACAAGCTCATCAAATCCATTAAATTTTACAGACATTTAATTCACCTTCTTAGCTTTGATTTCATAATATCTATTTGATAGTTGTATATTATTTACGTAAATAATATCATAAACCTCTCCTTTATATGTTAATCTATCTTTAGATGTAATATCTTTATAGTTAAATCTAATATAAAAAGTAGCTTCGACTTCACTATTGGTTCCATAAGCTTCTGTGTATTCTGAACCTCTTGTATAAAGAATTTTTGCTCTAGCATTGCAAAGTGTACTCCATTGTTCTACTAGCCTATTGTCTTCATCTTTTAATTTTTGGCATCTCTCTATAGTTATCTGATGTTTAAATTCACCCGGATTAATTTTATATCTAGCCATAAATAATACCTATAATAGATTTATAGAATGCATATCTAAAATAGAATTTACAATTTTATTAACTTTATCATTTTCAACTGAATATATTCTATTTTCATACATTTCATTACATAAAATCATTAAAGCTATTGTTAAATCTTCTTTACTATCAATTTGTTCTTCATTTAATCCGGTATAACTTTTAATATAAGCTTTAGATGCTGATAATATATTGCTCAATATATTATTATCATAATCATGATCAACATTTGCGTACCCTTTTAAATCAGTAATAGTTACTTCACTAATCTTCATGAAATATCACCTCTCTTAAAAATAAAAAGGTGGATAACCCCACCCTCTATTATGATGCCTTATTGAATATTCCTGCTACTTGATCATCATTTTTAACTTTTCCATCCATGTATAAATCTGCTCCATATCCTACTAAGCCTTTTCTAATATAAGCCGAATCATTATATACATGTAATGCCATAGTTTTTTGAGTATTTGTATGATATGCATTTGGAGTTGCTAATGCAACAATACATTTCGCTCCAGTATCTGTGATGCTAGGCATTGCATCTGTAACTTCTACTGGAATACCTAATATCTTATATCCAGTTTCTTCAGTTAAATCTGGTTGAAGTAATGGTCTTCCTTGACTATCTTTAATTAAATCAAGTACTAATAATGTATCTGAATGCATAAACCACTTAGCCTTTTTCCATGCTGATTTCTTTAATTTAGCTTTACATTTTTTCATGTCATCAAATGTTATTGTACCTCTTGCTTCTAAAGAAATCTTTTTTGTTATTCCTGATAATAATCCTGTAGGTTGTTTAGTGCCTGTTCCAGTAAATATTGCAGCTTCAACAGCATCAATCATACTTTCAGTAACATCATCTATTATAAAAGCTTTTAAATCTATTTCTTGCGAATTTAACATTTGTTGAGTTATTGCTGACTCTCTATATAATCTATGTTGTTTTAATTCTACTAAAGTTAAATTAGGAATGCTCCCTGTAGGATCTTGCTCCGAATTTTCATCAACCCAATTAGCAGTTCCAGACGAAGTTTTCTTTGGAATCTTAGTATCCCCTTTAATTGTAGTTGCATTAAAGAACTTGTACACATCAGATCTATCTTTTAATTCCTTAATTATTTCTTTCACAAGTTCACTATTTACAACAAACCCACCTTCTGAATTTGTTCCAGTATTCATAGCGGCTGCTCTATTTTCTAATATACATCTTAACTCTTCATTTATTATTTCATCTAAAGTTCTTTTTTCTTTAGGTGGCTTTTTATCGCCAACTTTTCTTACTTCCTCTTCTGCTTCTAAAGTAACATCAATATTTCTTATTTCCTTTTTAATTTCTTCATATCTACTTACTTCATCATCATTCATTGCTCTTGTTTCAGCTTTTGCCTTATTAAGTAACTCTTCCATTTCAGTTACTAACTCTTCTCTTTTTTCTTCTAATTCCTTTGTATTAACTGGTAATGTTCTTATTTCTAATATTCTTTTTTCTAACTTTTTTCTTAACATTCTATTTCCCACCTTTTATTTGTTTAATTTCTTCTTCAATTTTTGAATAATCTATAGGTTCATTTCTTTTTTCAGTTTCTTTTGAAGTATTATCTGTTATGAAGTTTTTATTTTCTTCCTCTTCTCTAAGTTCCTTTAACACTTCTTCCCCAGCTCTAGCTTCAATTGATGTAGCAATATAAGCTGGCATCTTTGTATTATCTATAATTGATACTTCTGTAAGTTCTAATTCTTCAACAAATCTTCTCTGTACCCCATCTTTTTCTTCCCATCTATCCTTATCTGAATAAAATCCAAAGCTCCAACCCCTTAACTGGTTATTTCTAGCCTTTTCAATTACCTCTGCATCAGTTACAGTACATATGGCTCTTAGACCTATATTATCCTCAAACAACTCTAAATTACCTTCTGAAGTTGAGCCTAACTTCCTATTGCCATCATGATTTAATAATAAATCAACATTTTCACTCTTTGATAATGCTCTCTCAAATGCTTTTGGTACTATTTGCTCTACAAATTTCCCTCTAACACTAGGAATAGGTCTGCTATCTCTAGCGACTGCATTAACATATCCATCAATTACTACAGTATCATTTCTAATTTCTATTCTCATCTTGTTCACCCCCTTTCAAGTTTGATGTTTTATCTGTATTAGGGGTATAAACAGTTTTATTTTTAGTGTTATACAATACATCATTTAACCCTAATAAAATAGTATCTTCAAACAACTCTATTGGCTCTAAATCCTCTTTATATCTAACTTCATTTACTCCCATGATTTTATTTTTAATCGCTATTTCATAAGCTTTAAATCTCTTCTCTATATCACCTTTTAACAATTCATTTGCATCATATCCAAAATAAAAAGACTTCTTCTCTTTTTCTAGAAGTAAGTCTCTATTAATACTTGCTATTAAATTATTGAGTATAGGTAATATCCCAATTTTAAAAGCTTTGTCAAAATCACTCTCGTTAGCTTTCCCATCGCCAGTTATTATACTTGGTGGCATGTTTAATACTTTACAAATTTCAGAGCCATTTGCTATTTTATTTTCATTTAACTGTAATTCTGTAGGGGTAGCTTGGCTTTCTTTAAATGTTAACCCCTTATTAAGCACAATACAATTTTCAGTATTATTAGAATACATATTTCTCCACTGGTCTTTTAATGTATTCATAGATTCAGTATTTAACTTTCCTTCTGATTCAATAAATCCCTTTTTATTTCCTCCAGTTTTGCTTAATATATTTTCATATTTTAATGAATTATAAGCTACTGATAACAATAATGGGTTTTCTTCTATAATTCCATATCCATCAGCTCCATTATCACTGTGTCTCAATAATTTTATGAAATTATATGGTTTATAGGTTTGTCCACCTATTATTACATCATAGTTTTTAAAAATTGGATCTACATTTTTAATTATACTTACATCACTTTCTTTAACATAATGTAAACTTACAAACTTTCCTTTTTCTTTATTTATGTAGATATATCCATTTCCCATTAGTAAATAATCTATAACTAAAGCTTTTTTCATTTCAAACGAAGTAAGTGTATCTCCAGTTTCTTCATTCAATAGTCTAATCCTTATATCGTCCTTTATTTCAGTTACTTCGCCATTTTCCTCTTTATAAAGCTTAATAGGAATACTTGCCACTAATGATGATATTAACTCAACACATCCTGCTAAAGTAGGAATATTTAAAGCTTCTATTCTAGTTATATTATCCTCAATCAGTCCTGCAGCTAATAATAAATCTCTTAAACCAGTTTCATCTTGATCTAAGATTGACCGTTCTTCTTTTCTTCTTTTCCAAAACTTTAAATTCATATTTTACCACCTTTCTATATAACTTGAATAGTAAAGTCATCTTTTTGAGATAACATTATATCTTCTTGTAATAAATATAATGCATCAATAATACTCATAACTAAGTCTATTTTCCCTTTACTCTTTTTCTTATTTAAGTATTTATTAAGATTAGTATCTTCTGTTTGTCTAGCATTTTCAAAATTAATCTCTAATAATTTATTATCTAAATAATTAAAAGATTTATTATCTAAATAATTAAAAGATTTATTTAATATGCTTTCTTTTAATAATTTAATTGGAGCATGAAGTATTCTACTATGCTGCACTACTTCAACACATTCAATATTCCCTTTTGACTCAATCTTTTGAGCTGATGATAATGCATTCCTTCTATCATAACCAAGCTTTATAATTTCAACTCCATATTCTTTTTGAATATTCAATATAAAATTCTCAACAAACTCATAATCTATAACATCATCACCACATGAATAACAATTTTTCTTTCCAATCTGCTCTCTATAGTTAACATCTTCTTTTTTAGATTTCATTTCAACTCTTTTTTCAGGAATAAACGCCCAGCTTTTAGCAATTATTTTCTTAGTATTTTCATCATAAGTTAACATTGATACTGCTGTATTATCATCTGTTTCTGCTAAGTCAACACCTATATAGACTTCTCTGCCTTTCCAATCAAATTCATTAATTTTACATGGTTTTAACTCATCAATAGTTATAAAAGCTTCTCCACTGTTAGATGGCATAAAATAATTCATGCTTTTAGTTAGATATTCTTCAACTAAGCTCTGTTGTTCTAATGCTCTATCCCTATCTTCTCTAATTGTTTCATAATTCTCCTCTATTCTTAAAGGATTAGCTTGATACATTCCAATATCATCCCATAGATGTTCTTTTTCAGCATAATATAATAATGCAAATTGCCTTTCATTTTTACTTAATCCATTAAAAACTTTTTTCATGTACTCCAAATCATCTTGCATTATTGAATTATCAATTGCATAAGCTGTAGTTGTTCTAAATAACAATGGATTAATTACGTTTTTTTGACCTGATTTCATAGCTGTAAAATTACTATTATCCTTAAAGTTACCATGTTCATCACTTACAAATGCAGAAGGTCTAATTGAGTTGTTTTTACCACTTTCAGCAGTTCTAGGTTGAAAAAAACTTTGAGTTATCTTACACTTAATCTTTCCAACTTCTGTTTTTGACCATTCAAAATGTTTAGCTATTAATGGACTAGCATTTAATATTTGAATCATTGCCTTTCTTATTTCTGCTGCAAGCTCTCTAGTTAAACAAATACTATAAAACTCTGAATAATCTTGTTCTGTTAACATTAGTAATAAAAATGTTAATCCAACCAAAGCAGTTTTAGCATTTTTTCTAGCTATATATAGAGTTATATCATTATATCTAAACTTATTTTTATTATCTTTAAATCTCCATCCAAATATATTAGCTAAAAAGAAACATTGAAAGTCTGCTAGATTTTCTAATACCTGCTTTCCAGCAACAAACCCCGTTGCAAAATTGAATAATTTTAATAGATTATTTATTATCTTAAGCTTGTCTTCATCAAAATAAAATTTAAAATCCTCATTATTTTGCTTTTGTAAATCAACTAAGAACCATTTACATTGAATTATAACTTCTTTAGTAGTTATCTCTTTACCAGCAACAACTCTTTCTGCATATCTAATAGCTCTATCAAGTAAAATCATTATTCTCCTCTAAGAGCTTTAATAACTGCATCTTCTTCAGCATTTTTAGTATTAATATTTATATTAGCTATCTTTGCTCTAGATTGAGGTGATAAACATAACTCATTACAGCATCTATAAAAATCTTTATCATAACTATCTTTTTTAGACATTATATCTTTATTAAATAGCAACTTTTGATTTTTATTAACTAAGCCTTCAATGAAATGCAATCTATCAATTGCAATTGCAGCTTTAGTAAGTAAAAATATATCTAAGTTGCTTAGAATCTCACTCGCTTTTAATTCATCTACTATAAAATTAAAGAGATAAAGTTGAGTTTTTGTTAGATCCATACTTGGAATTAACTTATCAGCTTTACCTCTTATTAATTCTTCTTTTTCTATCCTGGTGTCAATTTCTTCTTTTGTTTGTGAGCATTCAGTTAAAACTTTTGCTGATTTGCAAGGTCTTGCCAAATTTAACACCTCCTAAAATTTCAAAATATATTTGTATCCCAGAAAAACATTTCATTTTACAGATTTATCTTACCTAGATAAGGGACTGTAACTGTCGGTTACCATTCCAAAATAAATTTAACCTACTAGGGGGCTATCTTTCATTATTCTTTTTAGCTATTGTCTTTAGATATTGCTTTGATATAGTACCTTCTTCAGCTCTCTCATGATGATATACACATAATGTTATTAGATTATCATCATCATAAAATAACTCTTCATTCTCTTTATATGGTTCAATGTGATGTACTTGTAATTTATTAAACTCATACTGTCCTGTTGGATTAAAATAATCTTTTCTGATACATACTTGACATATATAGTTATCTCTATGTTTTATCTGTTCTCTTTTCTTTCTCCACTTATAAGTGTTTCTTAAGTCCCCCTTATAACTTACCTTAGTCCTTATAGTTGCTTTCTTAGAACATACTATATCAGTAGAATGAACTCTCCCACAATAACAACAACTCTTTAATCTAGCCATTGCTAATATTCCTCTCTATATTTCTATACTTTTTGATGCTATTTCTTTCTCTTTAAGCTTTAATGCTTTCTTATCATTTTCTGCTTTGTTAGGATCATCTTTCCATTGAGCTTTCTTCCTATTGTTTAACCAATACTTTTGAGCTGCTATATCTGGTCCTTTATATTTCTTTACAAGTGATATCTTTACATCTTCTTTAACGAGTATAGT
>NZ_SMUS01000059.1 GCF_004353185.1 Clostridium cuniculi
TCCTTGTATTATAGTTGTGGTCGGCAAACCTACTATAATTTTACAACGGAGGTTTTTTTATTTCTACTCACCGCTAGAAGCTTTCCGGAACCACAGGTCGAACCTGTGGTATTCTAAATACAAATAAAAAAACACTAGGGTAATTCCCTAGCGTTTTTTATTAATCCTACTTTGTATTTAATTGATTCAAAGTTAACTTCAATTCATATAACTCATCTTTTAATTTACTAATAACATTACTTGATTCCTTTAACTCTTTAGCATGCATTTCCTCACTTTCTCTTAAAGCTTGATTCTTTTCATTATTAAGTTTTGCTATTTCATCAGCTTTTTCAAGTAAAATCTCTTGTATTTTATTATTTAACTCATTACTATATACTTTATATTCATCCTTTTCTTTTCTTAGTTCTGAAATTTCAGCAATATATCTTTCATTATCCCTCTTTAGATATTCAAATCTCTGAAGTTCTATTTTATCCTCAGTTAACTGTGACTCTAATAATTTTATTTTTTCTCTCAATTTACTATTCTCTTCCTTAACAGCTTTATCCTCTTTAGATATATCAGAAAGTGATGCTATATGTAATTGTAGGTTTTCAATAACTTTAGACTTTTCATTCAACTCTTTTTCAACTGTAGTTAACGCTAAGTTAACTCTACTAAAGCTCTCTTTAGTTTCTTCTAATTCTCTACCTTTATTTTTAACTTCTATTTCATTCTCTTTTATTTTTTTATTTAAAGAACTATTTTCCTCTTGCAACAAAGCTATAACTCGATCCTTTTTCTTTATTTCTCCTTTCATTTTTTCTGTACATTTATCTTCTATATATGTAGCCATTTCTAAAGAGTTTACAAAACATCCCTTTATAGACTCCATAAGAAAATTAAACCTGTCAATTTCTCCTTTTCTATCAGCAAATTTATCATTACTTTCAACCTTGAAAACCTCATATTGATTTAACAATGCTACTACCATACTTTCTGCATCGTCAAAACTAGATTGAAGTAAATTTAATCTTTCTTTTGTAGATTTTTTTAGTTTTAACCCCTTGGTTTCTATCTTATTTTTATCTTCCTGAGGCAAATCAAAAGAATTCACTTCATTTTCTAAAGCTTTTTCACTACTATTTTCAACTATTATTTCTTGATTTTCATTGATTTTATCATTGTTTTTCATACTCTTAAAACCTCTTTCATTTTTAACTTAGTTAACTAAAGTTAACTAAGTTAACTTTAGTTAACTTTATGCTACAATTATAACATATAAAAAGTTCAAATTCTATAAAAAAAATAGCAATATTATTTTTTAAAAAACTGCGCACATTCCCGAATGTGCGCAGTTTTTTATCAAACCCTTGATTTTAAGCCATTTTACTGATATTATAAATATATAAAAATATAAAACGCGCAGTTTTAAAATATAAAATGCGCAGTTTTATTTTAGGTAAAAATCGATTTATACACGAAAGGAAATTTCAAATGAATTTAAATGATGAAATGCTAGATATGATGAAATTCTACAAATTTTATAAACAAATGAAAGCATATGAAAAAAATAGTGAGTTTACTGAAAAAACGCAAGAAAATCTCATCAAAACAGAGGGAGCAAATAATATTTCTAAAAAAATAGCTCAAAAAACAGAGGGAGCAATTTTAAATGATAAAAATTCATATAAAAATGATGAAAATATAAAAGAAGAGGGTAAAAAAAAGAATTATAAAGCCACAAGACCATTAGAGGTGGAAGAGTATGAAACTATAATTAAACTATGTAAGGAAGGTTTTACTTATTTAGATAAAAACACAGGGAGAGAAAAAAAGTTTAGACCAAATCCATCTTTAGCTTTTGCATTAGCACTTCAGGCAACATTAGGATTTAGAGCTTCCGATATAGTTAATTTAAAGGTTTCAGATTTTAATAGAAGTAAATTTGCTATTAAAGAGATAAAAACAGGTAAATGGCAAAATAGAGATTTAAATGATGCAATGTATAATAAATTATTAGAATATGTAGTTAATAATAATTTGGATAAAGATGATTTCATTTATCCTAATAAAGTAAGGAATATGCAACAGCAATTAAAAATAATTACTGACTATTTAGGTTATAAAAATATTGGTACTCATTCATTTAGAAAACTTTTTGCTCATACTCTATATGAAGAATCGGGACATGATATAGAATTAGTTAGACATGTATTAAATCACTCTGATATAAAAACAACTATGAGATATTTAGGGGTAAGTATGAAGAAGTTAAAAGAAATGAGTAATAAAATAGATTTCTCTTATGCACTATAAAACAGAGGGAGCATTCTAAAATTTTCATCCTATACAAATATAGTAACTAATCATACAAAAAAGAGTATATAAATTTGTGTAAAAAAACAAATCTATATACTCTTTTTTTAATTATTCTATAAACACATATTTCTTAAAGTTTTAAAATAAACTTCAGTTTCATTTGTGCAAAGCAATTTCTTAATTTTTTCTTTTTGACTTAATTTATCTATTGTCTTCATATAAGTTTCAATTAATTTATACCCTATAAAATAGCCTGTTCTTGAAACACCACATATATTTCTTCTTGGAGATATAAAATCAAAATATTTATTTTCATCCTTTTCTGAAATAACATTAAACATTTCATTAAAAAGATATTTTTCATTTTCCTTACACCATTTTAAGTCATTCTCACTCATAAGCAACCCTAAATCATCTCTTTTATCTAGTTGATTGGTTATATAAGCAGCTCTCCCCTCTTCAATCAGATGCCAAATTAGATTACTCTTATCTTCTATTTCACAAGAACAAATATGAACAAATTCATGAATTACAGTATTATATATAATATCTTCTGGATTAATGCTATATTGCTTTAAATATCTATATATAATCTCATCATTTTTCATATTGATATTATCAGGATTTACAAACCATTCCATTGCATAATATATATTATCTCCATAAGTACATATTCCATCATTAAAGCCACCATAAAACATTATTATATCTAAATTTTTATTATAATTTGAAAGTTCACTTAAAAATAAAAGCTTATCCTCAATCTCTTTTTTATTTATTACTATATTACTCACTACTTTATCAATTTCATCTAAAATATTAGGATATTTAATAATTGAATTGTATAAATTTAAAGAAAAATCTTTAAAATCCTCTTCAAATTCCTTTGCCCTTACATAAGAGTTTAGAAATTTCTTGTTCTCCCTACAAAACTTTAATAATTCTTTATCACTTAAAATTTTCTTTATATTTTTTAAATTAATCAATTTTTTCTCTAAGTTTATTATCCTAACCTCCATAATTTAAAATCCCTCCTATAATATAGTTATTAACATACTTTCATATCTATATCTTTATTTCAAACCCAAACTGATGAAGAACTAAATCATCATCAATTACCTCATCATAAATCCCATCAACCTTTTTAAATCCAACTTTCTTATAAAGATTTATTGCTGGATAATTTTCATCTACAACAAAGAGTCTTAAATATTCTACATTAATCTCTCTTGAAAGTTCAATTGCTTTATTAAGCACAATAGAACTAATTCCTTTTCTTAAATAATTAACATTTACACCCAATCGGTCAATATATAAAGCCTTAGCATAATTATCTTTCCAATTTACACTATCTGATCCTGCATTTGAATAACTTAAAGCAAAAGCAGAAACTATTTCATCATTATCAATCAAAACATAAAGTTGATTATTTTTAATATCATCTTCAAAAAATTCACATGGATAGATTTCATCCCAAATATAAATATTATTGCTATTCATATTTTTAATAATTTCTTTATACATACCCTTAATTTGTGGCAAATCTTCTATAATTGCTAGCCTCAACTCCATATAAAGCACCTCCATTTAATTATAATGATTTTAAACTCTTTATTTAACTTACTAATAAAGTTGAAATTTATAGTAAATTAATCCAGTATCTTTGTGTCACCTCATGTCCATCTATTATTTCATTTTCAAATTTACCGCCATTTTTTAATATAGTACATGCTGACGCAATATTATTTTTGTCACAAGTAATTAGGACTCTTTTTATATTTAGTTCTTTACATTTTTCTAATGCCAATTTTAACATTTCTGTTGCATACCCTTTTCTTCTTTCTGACTTTCTAACACTATATCCTATATGACCTCCATAGTTCAATAAATACTCATTCAATTTATGTCTAATATCAATCATACCAACTAACTTGTTAGTTTCATCTATAGCAAGATATGTTGTTGCAGGTACTAATCCTTCTCTTACAGTCTCTTCTTTTAAATTATCTTTAAATGCTTGGTACCACTCTTCAAAAGATTGAGCATTAGCTAATCCCCCAGTACCATCCATACTATCTCCATTTCTAGTAAATTCATTCTTATAGTCCATTATACTTTCTTTATATTTAATATTAGGCAAAACTAATTTTATTCTATTCATTTTTATACCTTCTTTCATAAATTCTATTTGTGGTTCATATTTTTTAGTTCTATTTTTTTCAAATAGATCTATATCATTACGATTGGCTCGTCTGTATTTCATAAATTACCACCAAATTAAACACCTTTTTTAATTCTTTCATTATTATAGATCCTTACTTTTATTTAACTTGCTTAAAATCTAATTATTAATTTACAAACTTTTATAATAATTTAATTATTCACAATAAATTACAATTAATTGTTAATTATAACATATTTTTGTAAACATAGTTCTCTTTAATATTTAAAAGAATAAATTTTATTAACTAGTTTGTAATATAATAAAATTACTCATATTATTTTAGGATTGAACACAAAATACCGCATATTCATATTTGAATTGAAGTGCCCCCTGTCAAGTAGACAGAGAGCACTTCATATTGAATAATACGGTATTTTTAATAAATTAATATTTATTTTATTTATTAAAATCTTAAATTTTTTTATTTAAATTTTATTTGATAACTCCTCTAAATCAAAATTAAATCATGCTAATTGAATACATATGAACTAACGAAATCATATACTGACTTAACTATCTTATCTAATCTTTCATAATCTATTAGTTCTGGTACATCATTTTCTGTATGAATTACCACTTTTACATTTTCATCAATTATACATATGGCTGGTATTCCTACTTTGTCAAATGCAACACTATCAGCGGTTCCTTTTAAATTAGTATCTAATTCTACTTCTAATCCATTATTCTCTATAACTGTTTTCATTGGTTCATATAAAGATGTATTCGTATTTGCATCTAAAAAAGTTACTTTTCCTCCATCTTTATACCCAACCGAATCTATATTAATATTTATTAGACTATTATATTTTCCATCTATATCTTCAATAAACTTTCTACTTCCTGTTAATCCCTTTTCTTCACCATTAAAGGCACAAAATATTATATCAAATTCTGGTTTTTCTATAGAATATTTATTATTTAGAGTTTCTGCTAACTCCAATAATACTGCTACACCAGATGCATTATCAATTGCTCCTTTTATTATCCTCCCATCTTGTATTCCTATATGGTCAAAATGTGCAGAGATTATTACTGCATTATTAGACTTACTTTCTATTTTCCCAACAATATTATTAATCGTCTTTACTTCTCCATAGTCATCCTCTGCAATTAAGCCATAAGTTTTATATACTTCTTGAGTATATTGATGCTTGTAATTTTCTCCAAACATTGAAATTAATCCGATCTTACTAAATAAAACACTAAGGTACTCTCCAGCCAACTCATTTTCTAAACTTCCAATTAATCTTCCTTGAAATTCATCTGAGCATAGTTTATTAATTACTTCTTCTTTGTCAATAATTGCAGTTTGTTCATTGCTCTCCTCAATTGAATTATTTGTTTCAGCTGAATTTAAATCTTGTACTGTTTCAATATTTTGTATTTTATTTGTACATCCTGATAATGATACTAAAATAACTATAATAGATAAAAATATTGATATTTTCCTATACATAATAATCTCCTTTATAAATTTATTCTATATATAATACTAACCATATTATGTAAATATGAATCAATATATCTATTCACATACCATATCTTACATATTTTTAAACACCATATTATTCAATTTTCAAAGATCATTTAATTCGCAATAATTTCAAACTGCTTATAATGTTTTTGAATTGTGAACTAAAAAAATACCTCATATTCTTTTGAATAAGACGGTATTTTCTTAATTTGTAATTATTTTTTTCATAAATATTAATACTAAGAAGAATAATTATTTTGATATAATTCTTTTCTTAATTTTATACCTAATAATATTTTAGATACCAAAAATAATACTGGTAATTCTATTAGTGGTCCAATTATGAGAGCTAATGCAATTAAAGGTTTATCTGGAAATGCTGCAACAGCAATTGTTAATGCTACAGGAGAATTTCTAGCAAGAGTAGTTAAACTTAAAGAAACACTATCTTGGTAATTTAGTTTAATAATTTTACCTACAAATCTTCCAACTATAAAATTAATTGTAAAGAATAATAATATTGGCACTAATAGAATAAATAATACTTTATAATTTTCTAGTAATGATTTTCCTTGTGAAGCAAACATAGCTATAATAGCCATGTTTAAAAAATATCCTTGATAATCACACGCTCTAGAAACTAACTTATTCTCAAATGTATTACTCCCTACTTTATTTATAATAAGATTTCTTGCTAATACCGACAATAATAATGGAATTATTAAGCTAATTATAATTCCTCTACACAGACTTATAACATCTATAGATACGCTAGTTCCACCTATGAGTAATATATACACAGGCAACAAAAGTAATTGAAGTATTATATTTAGAGGAAGTATAGAAGAGGCTAAGGCTACATTTCCTTTAGAAACTCCTGTGAATATCAAATACCAATCTGTACAAGGAGTAACCATAAGCATAATAAAACCAATTAAAAGTTCTGAATGACTATTTAAGAATATTCTACCTAAAATGAATATTATTATTGGTGTCCATACAAAATTTATAATAACTGATGTCAATGTAAATTTTATATTTTTAAATGAACTTCCTATTTCCCTTAAAGATACTTGTATAAATACTAAAAATAGCATTATTGTTAAGGATGGCATAATTAAATATTCTGAATAAATTTGTATAAATCCTATTTGTCCTAGTAGAATACCTAATAAAATCATTATAAAAATATTAAAACTTTGAAACTTATTTATATTTTCCATATAAAACTCCTTTTTTCTACTATATAATAATTGAATATAATTATCATTTATGGCTTGTATTATATAGAAAAGTAAATAATTATACAAGTTTCATCTCAATAAAATCTACTAAAATCATTCAAACATTAATTATCTAAGTTATTTCTATATTAGATTTCACTAAACTTCCAGCATCAATGTAAAAACTATTTATTATTTCACTTATAATCAGATTGTAAGTTATCAGGGATTTCCGTTACATTTATCTCTTTCATTAACATAGAGTTATCCATTTCTCCAGACTTATAAAATGAAATTATCCACTCATCTGTTGAATGCGCTCTATATTCATATACTCTATCATTCTTATCTCCATTAACTATACCAATTTGTATTCCTTTTTCACTATTGTCAATGGCACAGAATGGAATATACGTCCTATCTTCCCAAATAATCGAAACATAATTATCAGTATATTGTGTAGTCATATTTTCTAACTTTTTATTCTTTTGATCAGAAACATATAACATAATCATTAATGAAAATATACTTATAAAATATATTGACTTTTTCAATTAATCTTCCCCCCTTATACACATTAGATTATTTTAGTAGATAATTTTTAATGGCTTTGTTTCAAAATAATATTGAAATAAGTATAACATAAAGGATGTCCCATCCGGACATCCTTTTAAATCACAATAAATTAAGATTCTTTCTTGAAGTATATTTGCTAAAATTGGAATTTATCGATTACTTACTATATTTCTATAAATAATAAATAACTTCTTCCAATGAACCTAATACTATTTTAGTCATATCCAAGTAGTCTTGATTTGGCACTTTCATATCAGGAATACATATTACTGGAATATTTGCTGAATATGCTGCTTGTATTCCTGCTTCACTATCTTCTAAAACCAAACATTCTTCTGGCTTTACTGAAAGCTTGTCACAAGCTTTTAGAAAAATATCTGGATCTGGTTTTCCTTTTTCGACTTCATAACCAAATACAAACTCATGAAAATATTCAATGATGTTATGCTGTCTTAATATAGTTAATGCTCTATCCTTTGTACTTGAAGAAGCAATTGCGATTTTGAAACATTTATTTTTTAAATAGGATAACAATTCCTTGGCTCCAGTTTTTAAAGCAACACCTTCAGCAAGAAATTCCCTTTCAATTTTCAATACATTGTTTAATCCTATCTCAACAGACCATGGTAAATTATATGTATCTATTAAATTTGTAACATTCTTGACTTCTGTTTTACCACTAAAATTTTGAGCATATTCTTCCATAGAAAAATCATATCCAAATTTATGTAATATTTCTTTATAGATTTTATATGAAATTATCTCACTATCAATTAATAATCCATCTAAATCAAATATTACCGCTTTTATCATACAATTACTACCTCCACAAATTCCTATTTATTTAATATCAAAAAAATCAAACTATCATGCATAATAATACAATTACGAGTTAATTATATCATATTTTGTAAATACCGTATTATTAAATTTTCAAATAACAAATTTCCTTAGCTAGTTCGCAATAATTTTAGATTGTTGATAAAATCTATTTTATAAACCTAAGCTTATACTACTTTATCTCTTTCAAAATCAAACTCACTGTTCTTGATACCATTATAGCTGACATAATTAAAATAAATATTGATAACCCTCTAATAGGTAAATCGTTTACATAATAAATTACTATGCCAATTCCACCTATCATTGTAATTACGCTCATTATTAAAGCTATAATACTAACTGTTTTTAAATTATTCATCCTTAATCTCCCCTACAAATAAAAATCTAACTACATACTTATAAAATTACAATCCAAATAATCAATTATTTTTTTGTTGTTTAGTATTAATTGTTCTTGTTCTTCTTTAATTACCTCTAACATTTATTTTTCTTGATTTTTTATATGACTACTAGATAAACCAAAATTTACTTCTCTAAACTATCATTTGTATATCGTTCATCACCCCACCAATTTAATATTAAATCTTCCAATTTGATAATTTCACGATTATCATAATCAACCATAATTTTGATTTTTTTATTTTTCTCTGAAAGTTGCATTAAGAACTCTCGACATGCACCACATGGCATACCACTTCCTCCACCATAAGGTGCTTTATCTCTAAAAGCAATTAATCTTTTTATTACAGTTTGTCCGCTATTCATATACATATTTAATGCAGCAACTCTTTCTGCACATAAATTCATTACTCCACCACAACTTTCTATACAGAATCCTGTATAGATATCACCATTCTCTGCTTCCAAAGCACAAACAACATGATGTGCATAAACAAATGGAGAAACCTCTTCTGGATGATATTCTTCTTTTGCTTTTAAATATAACTTTTCCCAAATATCCATAACATTATCCTCTTTGAATTTCTAATTTAGTTAAATCTATAATTAATATTATTATTAACTCTTTGCAATATCTAATTATTTATATACCTCATAATATAAAATTCACCTTTCCCTATATAGGTTTCTTGGTGTTTCTTTTCAACAATCTCAAATCCTTGTGATTTATAACAATTAATAGCTCTATTATTCCAAGTTCTAACTTCTAATATAACTGGTTTATTAGGAAACTTAATTTTACATTTATTTAATCCTAATTTAGTAATTATTTTGCCTATTCCTTGATTACAATATCTCGGATTTACACCTATTCCAAAAAATATTGTTTCACCTTCATCTAATAAGTTTATAAATCCAACTAATTCATCCTTTTCATTTATATATGCAGTAAATCTATTTCTTCCTATTTCATCACATAATGAATATTTCTCCTTAATCATAGTTTCCCATTCAGGTAAATTATATATTTGGTATTTACCTTCATACTTCCACGTAGCTATCTCTCTAGCATGCTCTTCTGTTAATTTTTCATCTTTTAAATTCATAATTACTCTATTCTCCTTTAATAATTTTAATAAAATTATCTTTTTCACTTTGATTTTCAAATAAATTAAACCAATCACATATTTCTATGGCAAAATCAATAAATGCTACGCCTTGTGCTGTTATTATATTTTTATCTCTTACAACTCTTCCTTGAACAAAATTTTCTCTTGGAAATGGATCTTGTTCTCCAAATACTTCACTGTGTTTTTCAGTCCATTGAACAATAGGTGTAGTATATTTCACATCATTAAGAATACCTGATTTTGCTAAAAACACTGTACCTGCTCCACATATAGCACTTATCAGCTTTCCTTCTAAACTTAGCTTTTTAATTAAAGCTATTAACTCAGGCCTTAAATCTCCAAACCATCCTCCTGGAATTATTAATCCATCCACACTTTCTACTAATACCTCGGAAACTAATTTTGATGGTTTATATAAAAAACCAGACCTACCTTTGATTATTGTATCTTCATATGCTATTGTAATCACTTCTTTATTAGCATCTGCACCTAATAAATGAGTGATAAATGTTATTTCATAGTCTGTCATTTCTTCAAAAATAAAAACTAATATTTTTCCCATTAACTCTTCCTCTTTAATTTTCTTCACTTTTTAATACAATTACTAGTTAATTATATCATATTTTGTAAATTTAATACTGTTCAATTTTTAAAGATCAAATTTTATTGATTAATTCGTGATAATTTCAAATTACACATAATATATTTAAATTTCGTACTAAAAAATAACATATATCCAGTTTTGAACAATACGGTATTTTAAATAATCTATTTATTACATTTAATTTTTTTATTATCACTAGAAGTTGAGTTACAAATTTAACACTATCTATACAATATTTTTCTAGATAGTTTATATAGATAAGACCCTATTGAAAACTCTAATGAATCAATACAATCTCTTATATTCCCTAACCCATATAATCCACCTAAGCTTATAATTTTTTCTTTTTCATTGCCATCTGGACCACCAAGTAAAATATCGACATCATGCCCAGCCATATTTGTAGAAACAGTTACTGCTCCATTTAAATATTATCTTTTCTTAATATTTCCCTTGCTCTATATATAGAATCCTTAGCATTATACCAGGGTTCATTGCTATATCTATAATCAAATTTATTAATAAACCACTCTAAATCATTTTCTAGCTCTTTACAATACTTCATTTGAACATTGGTTATTTCTTCTCTAAATACTTTAAATTCTTTTTTACTAAGCTTATTCTTAGCTTCATTGATAAGAAGTCTATTGTGCTTAAAACAAAAATATTCTTGCTTTCTAAAGTTCTCTCTAAAAGACTCTTTATTTTTCCATAAATCTAATGTAATAGCAATATCACTATTCATAGCTTTAATATTTACTTTCTCACAAACAAAACACTTCTTATCATGTGACTTTTTCATAAAAAGCTTCGAACCTTTATTTTCAGGTTGGCCACTTTCCATTTTTCTAATTTCTAATGTAATAAGTTTCTTTAACATTATTGCCATTCCTAATTTATCTCTCATGTCCTCCATTTTGCTCATATGATAATCACAAAATGTATATTCATTCCCGAATTTAGGAAAAAAATCTAAATCCATAACTAAATCTGTAGATATAGAATTTAATACTTGATTTTCAAATTCTTCTATAGATCTACATAATGCACACTTTTCTTTTTTCTCAAAACTTTCATAAATTCTAATATGTTCAATACTAACCCTCTCTAATTCCTCAGTTCCCATAATATCCTCCACTTTATAACTTTTTTAAATATCTATTTTAATTATATCACACAAATAATCATTACTTATTTTTACCATTATAAATACAAAATGGATTATATCTAAGTTTGTAAGATATAATCC
>NZ_SMUS01000060.1 GCF_004353185.1 Clostridium cuniculi
TACAAGATTTTAACTAAATCAAAGATTTAGAAAATCATAGCATCTGGTGATGATGGCGTAGAGGAAACACTCCTTCCCATTCCGAACAGGAAAGTTAAGCTCTACAGCGTCGATGGTACTGCACGGGGGACTGTGTGGGAGAGTAGAACGTTGCCAGGTAGGTGAAGTACTTAGTTAATGCTAAGTACTTTTTTTGTTATAAAAATAATATAAAACTGAAAATAGAATATTCTAGTCTCTTATTAGGAGCGGATAAAAACATGTTACTCTTTTATCGGATAATTTAGTGGAGATTAATAGAGTGTAAAAAATTATTCCTATGAATGTTGGCATGTAGATAAGTACTTAGTTAATACTAAGTACTTTTTTTTGGAATAAAATAAAAAGAAATGTTATAGTCTTTAACTGAAAAGATTAATGTAAAGTTTTAAAACAATATATACTTTATTACATATTAAAAAAGAATAATCATTTATATAGTAGGATCATTTTGAAAGAAAATTGCAAAGTAAGTATAATCTTAGAATTAAATTTGAAAGGAATTTAATATATATAATCACAATATTTACAAATAGTGTCAAATAGCGATTTTATTATAGATGTAAAAATTATATAAGTAATAGAAATATTTTATAAACATATAATTAGAAGGAATACGATATTAATTCTATGCATGAAAACGTACAAAAATATACCTAAATATAGACAAGAATATATAATAAAAAAAATAAAACGACAAAATCTAACATAAACGAGATAAAGATATGATTCTATATCAGAGATTATTAGATTATATGTCGGTTAAAAGAAGTTGAACAGCATAAAAGCTTGATGGTAGAATTATAAAATAGAGAAATAACTTCTATATTAGGAAAAAAATACAGTGGTATAAAAGATGAGGGGGGATTCACATGAGAGGAGAAGTCGGAGCAGCAGTTACGAAAAGTAGTAAAAAAAAGACTATCGAAGATGTTAAATCGGTAAATAAGAAGATAAGTAGTAAAATTTCAGATAATAAAAAAGAAAATAAAGTTGTTAAAAAGAAAGTAAAATGTGAATTAAGTGTAGATAATATTTCTTTATTTCATGAAGGAAAGCACTATGAAGCATATGCTTTTATGGGAGCACATGTTGTTTCTGAAAAAAGAAAAAGGGGTGTTAGATTCACAACCTGGGCTCCTAGAGCAAAAAATGTATATGTTGTAGGAGATTTTTCTAACTTTGAAGTAAAAGAAGATTATAAAATGGAGAAGGTATCAGATTCAGGATTATGGAGTATATTTATAGAGGGGATAGAACCTGGAGAAAAATATAAATATTCAATAGAAAGCATTCATGGCGAACATAAATATAAAGCGGATCCTTATGCTTTTGAATCAGAAAAGAGACCAAATACAGCATCTATAGTTAGCGAAAATGTTAAGTATAAATGGAATGATAGAAGTTGGATGATGAAGAGAAAAAGGTTTAATATGTATGAAAGTCCAATTAATATTTATGAAATGCATTTAGGATCTTGGAAAACTAAAAATGGAGAGTTTTTAACATATAAAGAAATAGCTGAGGAATTGCCAAAGTACTTAGTAGATATGGGATATACCCATGTAGAAATTTTACCAGTATTAGAGCATCCATTAGATGCATCTTGGGGATATCAAGGTGTAGGATATTACTCTGTAACTAGTAGATATGGAAATGCAAATGATTTTAAATATTTAATTGATGAATTGCACAGAGCTGGTATAGGAGTAATATTAGATTGGGTACCAAGTCATTTTTGTAAAGATGCACATGGGCTATATATGTTTGATGGAACTCCAACTTATGAATATGAGGAAGAATGGAAAAGGGAAAATAAAGGTTGGGGAACTTTTAATTTTGACTTAGGAAGACCAGAGGTTAAGAGTTTCTTAATATCAAATCTTTTTTATTGGATAAAAGAATTCCATATAGATGGTATTAGAAATGATGCAGTATCAAATATGTTATATCTTAATTATGGAAGAAATGATGGAGAATGGTTCCCTAATATTTATGGAGGAAATGGAAATTTAGAAGCAATACAGTTTATAAAAGATTATAATAGGGCACTACATGAGGAGTTTCCTACTGTAATGACAATTGCAGAAGAATCTACAGCATGGCCTAAAATATCTAAACCAATTGAAGATGATGGATTAGGGTTTAACTTTAAATGGAATATGGGATGGATGAATGATACTTTAAAGTATATTAAAGAAGATCCAATAAATAGAAAGTATCATCACCATAAGCTTACTTTTTCAATGGCATACCATTATTCCGAGAATTTTATATTATCTATATCACATGATGAAGTTGTACATGGAAAAGGTTCACTTGTAAATAAAATGTGGGGAGATTATTGGAATAAATTTGCTGGAGTTAGAGTTTATTTAGCACATATGATGGGACATCCAGGAAAGAAATTAATGTTCATGGGTTCAGAGTTTGGACAATTTATAGAATGGCGTGAATATGAAGGATTACAATGGAACCTAATTGAAGAATATGATATGCATAAGAAGACTCAACAATTCTTTAAAGATATGAATCATTATTATAAGGAAAATAAGGCCTTATGGGAAGGTGATTATAAACTAGAAGGATATGAATGGATTGATGCAGATAATTGCGATGAAAGCATATATTCATTTATAAGAAGGGACAGTAACAGTGATGAAGTCTTAATATTTATATGTAATTATACACCTGTAGTTAGGTATGATTTTAGGGTTGGTGTTCCACTATTGGCTGAATATATAGAAGATTTTAATACAGATAGCGAAATTTATGGAGGATCAGGACAAGTAATGACTGATAAATTAGTAGCAGAGGAAATTCCTTGGAATAATCAACCATATTCAATAAAAATTAAAGTTCCACCAATGGCAGCTATTATTTTAAAGGTAAATAACAAATCTAAATAGGGAGTGTGAATAGATGAGAGTATTGTTTGCAGCATCAGAAGCGCATCCATTTATTAAAACTGGAGGTTTAGGAGATGTAATGGGAGCATTGCCTAAATCATTAGCAAAACTAGGTGTAGATGTTAGGGTAGTAATACCGAAGTATAAAAATATAAAAGATGAGTTAAAACAAAAATTACAGTTTGTAAAATGGTTTACTGTTTCTGTAGGTTGGAGAAATCAATATTGCGGAATTTTTCAATATCAATATAAAGGGGTAATTTATTATTTCATAGATAACGAATATTACTTTAATAGAGATGGGTTATATGGATATTTTGATGATGGAGAAAGATTTGCATTTTTTAATAGAGCTGTTTTAGAGTTTATTAAGCAAATTGATTGGCAACCAGATTTAATAAATTGTAATGATTGGCAAACAGGAATGGTGCCAGTATTACTTAATTTAGAATATAAAAAAGATGAATTTTACTCAAAAATAAAAACAGTATTTTCTATTCATAATTTACTGTTTAAAGGAAGTTTTTCACCTAAAGTATTACCGGAGTTATTTGGTTACGATTATATGCCATTAGTTAATGGAAGTGTAGAACTAGATGGCTCAGTAAGCTTTTTAAAGGGTGGATTAAACTATTGTGATCAAATTACAACAGTAAGTAATACTTATGCAGAGGAAATAAAAACTCCACAATATGGTGAAGGGCTAGATGGATTTCTTAGAAGTAAAAGTTATTATTTAATGGGAATAGTTAATGGAATAGATTATGAAGAGTTTAATCCACAAGATGATAAATTAATATTTAAAAACTTTAATATTAATTCAATAGATAATAAAGTTCAGAATAAATTATCATTACAAAGAGAGTTAGGATTACCACAAAAGAAAGATACACCTATGATTGGTTTAATATCTAGATTAACGCATCAAAAGGGGTGTGATCTGATAGTTAATATGATAGATAGACTTCTTCAAAGAGATATACAGCTTGTTATATTAGGAACAGGTGATTATTGGTATGAGGAAACATTTAAGAATTTACAATATAGATATCCTGATAAAGTTTCAGCCAATATTAAGTTTGATAATACTTTAGCACACAAGATATATGCTGCAACTGATATGTTCTTAATGCCATCATTATTTGAACCTTGTGGATTAGGGCAATTAATAGCATTAAGATATGGATCAATTCCTATTGTAAGAGAAACTGGAGGATTAAAAGACACAATATCTCCTTACAATCAATACAATGGAGTAGGGAATGGATTTGGGTTTAAAAATTTTAATTCAAATGAATTAATGCAAATTATAGAATACGCATTAACAATCTACAACGATAAAAATGCTTGGAATAACATAATCAGACAAGCTATGAATTCAGATAACAGTTGGGAAAAATCAGCTATGCAATATAAGTGGTTATATGAAGGAGTAGTTAATAGATCTTAATGGATCAAGCTATTAGGAGGTAGATATATGCTATCAATCGATAAGAATTCATTTAAAAGAGATTATAACAATAAATTCGTTCAATTACATGGGAAAGAATTAAAAGAAGGAAGTAATCAACAAAAATATGAAGCATTGGGAAGTTTGGTTAGGGACTATGTAATTAGTACATGGATGGATACTAATAATAGGTACAATCAAACTGGAGAAAAACAAGTATACTATTTCTCAATGGAATTCTTATTAGGCAGACTATTAGGTGATTTTCTTTTGAATTTAGGAATAAGAGATATTTGTAAAGAGGCATTAAATGAGTTAGATATTGATTTAGAGGAAATTGAAAATTTAGAACACGATCAAGGATTAGGTAATGGAGGATTAGGTAGATTAGCAGCTTGTTTTCTAGACTCTATGGCATCATTAAACATTGCTGGACATGGGTGTGGAATAAGGTATAAATACGGTTTTTTTGAACAAAAAATAGTGGACTGCCAACAAGTTGAGGCCTCTGATAATTGGTTGAGAGAAGGAAATGTATGGGAAATAAAGAAGCAAGATAAATCTGAAATAGTTAAATTTGGAGGAACAATTGTTTCTGATTACGTTAATGGTAAATTAACTTTTACTCATGTTAATTATGAGCCTGTTTTAGCAGTACCATATGATACACCAATTGTTGGTTATGAAAATGAAGTAGTAAATACTTTAAGATTGTGGAGTGCTGAGCCAGTATCTAATGAGTTTGATTTTTCATCATTCAGTAGAGGTGATTTTCTAAAAGCAATATCTTATAAGAATTCAGTAGAAGCAATATCTTTAGTTCTATATCCAGAGGATTCATTTTATGAAGGAAAAATGCTTAGATTAAAGCAACAGTATTTTTTCGTTTCTGCAGGGATACAAAGTATAGTAAGGCATTATAAAAAGCATAATGGAGACATTAAATTACTAGATGAAAAGATAGCAATACACATTAATGACACGCATCCAACATTAGCAATTCCAGAGCTAATGAGGATATTACTTGATGAAGAGGGATTATCTTGGGATAATGCGTGGAGAATAACTCAAAATACAATTTCATATACTAATCATACAATTTTGGCCGAAGCTTTAGAAAAGTGGCCTATTGATATGTTTAAGGGTTTGTTACCAAGGATTTATATGATTATCGAAGAGATAAATAAGAGATATTGTGAGGAACTTTGGAATAAGTATGTAGGTCAATGGGATAAAATATCAAGAATGGCTATTATAGGGGATGGATATGTAAGAATGGCTAATTTAGCTATAGTGGGTAGCCATAGTGTTAATGGAGTAGCAAAACTTCATACTGAGATATTAAAGAAAAAGGAAATGTCTGATTTTTATTATTTATATCAATCAAAGTTTAATAATAAAACTAATGGTATAACTCATAGGAGATGGTTAATTAGGTCTAATCCAGAGTTGACTAATCTTTTACTTGATACCATTGGAGAAAGCTTTATAAAACATCCAACTGATTTAGAGAATTTTGGAAATTACCTTGAGGATAAAAATGTTCTAAGAAGGCTTGGAGAAATAAAAAAAGGTAATAAAGAAAGATTAGCACAAGAAATTTATAAGAGTAAGGGAATAGTTATAGATACAAATTCAATTTTTGATGTTCAAATCAAAAGGATTCATGCTTATAAACGTCAAACATTAAACTGTTTAAGAATAATGGATCTTTATAATAAGTTAATTGATAATCCTAATTTAGATATAATACCAAGAACTTTTATTTTTGCAGGAAAAGCAGCTCCAGGATATTATTTAGCCAAAAATACAATTGAGTTAATTTGTAGAGTTGCAGAAACTGTAAATAACGATCCAAGAGTTAATGAAAAAATTAAAGTTGTAATGTTAGAGAATTATCAAGTTTCATTAGCTGAAAAAATAATTCCGGCAACTGACTTAAGTGAACAGATTTCAACAACAACAAAAGAAGCATCAGGTACTTCTAATATGAAATTTATGATGAATGGAGCAATAACTATTGCAACATTAGATGGTGCTAATATTGAAATTAAAGATGAAGTTGGTCAGGATAATATTATTATCTTTGGATTAAATGCTGAAGAGGTATTAAATTATCATAAGAATGGTGGATATTCATCATGGGATATATGTAATAAAGACTCTAGATTACAAAGAGTTACCAATGATTTAATCAATGGCAAATATTGTACAGATAAAGATAGATTTAGAAGCATATATGAAAATTTATTAACCTATAATGATGAATTTTTTGTGTTAAAGGATTTTGATTCTTATTTAGGTGCGCAGGAAAGAGTTAATAAGTTATATATGGATAAAGAAAGATGGCAAAAAATGTGTGGCGTTAATATAGCACATTCAGGAATATTTTCATCTGATAGAACTATTAAGGAATATGCAACAGGCATTTGGGGTTCAACTGTAATATATAAAAATCTATAGGGGGAATGTGGAGTTGGATGATATACAAATTTTCCATGATTCTCACAATCTTGAATTAAGAAATCCTTTTGGTGCAGTTAGTATAGGAACTAAGGTGCGAATCAGATTATGGACTAGTAAAAAATGTTCAGCTTATATTAATTTAATAAACTTTTATAACAATCAGATAGAAATTCAAATGAAGGAAATCGGATGGAATAGTTTAGTAAACAATTGGGTTTATGAAACGGAAGTAGATACATTAAATAATATAGGTTTAATATATTATTACTTCAGAGTTAATTATTATGGAAGAGATATTATTTATGGAAATAATATAGAATCATTAGGTGGAGTAGGACAGATATATTTTAATGAGCCAGTAAGCTATCAGATAACTATATATTCTAAACAAGAAGTACCTAGTTGGTATAGAGAAGGAATTATATATCAAATATTTGTTGATAGATTTTTTAATGGCGAAGATGAAGGTAAAGTTTTAAATCCCAAAAAGAATACTTTTATATATGGAAATTGGGATGATAGTCCAATGTATATAAAAGATATGAATGGAAATATAGTAAGATGGGATTTTTATGGTGGAAATCTTTTAGGAGTAAAAAAGAAATTGGAATACATTAAGTCATTAGGGGTAAGTGTAATATATTTTAATCCAATATTTGATTCTCCTAGCTGTCATAAGTATGATACTGGCGATTATGAGAAAATAGACCCTATGTTTGGAGATGAAGAAATATTTAAAGATTTATGTAGTGAAGCGGAAAAGTTAGGCATGAGAATTATATTAGATGGGGTTTTTAGTCATACGGGAAGTGATAGTAAATATTTTAATAAATTTGGGAATTATGATTCTTTAGGAGCCTATCAGTCTTTACATTCTCCATATTATAGGTGGTATAGGTTTAATGATTATCCTAATCTATATGAAACATGGTGGGGATTTTCTAATATGCCTAATGTAGATGAACTTAATCCAAGCTATTTGGATTATATAATTAGAAATGATAACTCTGTTATAGAAAAATGGCTAAAGCTTGGTGCTGGTGGTTGGAGATTGGATGTTGCAGATGAATTACCTGATGAATTTATTAAGATTTTAAAAAAGAAACTTAAAGAAGTAAAAAAAGATAGTGTACTAATTGGTGAGGTATGGGAAGATGCATCAAATAAGGTTAGTTATAATAGGAAAAGGGAATATCTATTTGGAAATGAGCTAGATTCTGTAACTAATTATCCTTTGAGACAAATAATTTTAGATTTAGTTAGAAACTATATAGGAAGTAAATATTTTATTAAAAAGTATTTATCTTTGAAAGAAAACTATCCTAAGGAATATTTTTATTCAACCATGAATATGCTTGGTAATCATGATACTGAAAGAGTATTAACTATGCTAAATAATAATGTTAATCTGTTGAAAGAGGCAGTAGTAATTCAAATGACATTACCAGGGGTTCCATTAATATATTATGGAGATGAAGCTGGTTTGACTGGAGGAAAGGATCCAAGTAATAGAAAATCATATCCATGGGGAAAAGAAAATAATGATATATTAGGGTTTTATAGAAAGATATCAGCTATTAGAGTTAGTGAAGAGGCTTTAAGAAATGGAGAAATAGAATTCTTAGAGTTTAATAATGGAATATTAGCATATGAAAGAACTTTAAATAAAGATAGAATAATTATCGCAGTTAATATAATGGAAAAAGAAGAAAATATATTAATCAATAATGTAGATGGGAACATTTTAGATTTATTAGATGAAGATAAAGAATATATAGTAGAAAATAGATCAACAAGTGTTTTAATAGAAGCACATCAATTTATGATATTAAAAGTTCTATAAAAGAGTATGGCACTTTTATAATTTCAAAGTGCCTTACTTTTTGAGTTTTTATTTGAATATTTTTGTATTAATGGGAATATTATTAAGAATGAGAATTATAGATATATAAATTATATCTAGTTTTTATAAATATAATAAATATGTACTAAGAAAATAGTACAACATAATGTCAAATTACAAATTTAACATAAATAAAAAAATGTAATTAAGTAAATACACTAATTGTATAGTATTAAGTTAAGAGGGGATGGGGAAAATAGTGAGAAAAAAAGAAATGGTTGCTATGATATTAGCAGGAGGACAAGGATCAAGATTAGGTGTTTTAACGAAGAAATTGGCTAAGCCGGCAGTACCTTATGGAGGAAAATATAGAATAATAGATTTCCCTTTAAGCAATTGTTCAAATTCAGGAATATATGCAGTTGGGGTACTAACTCAATATAAGCCATTAGAGCTTAATGCACATATTGGAATAGGTAGTCCATGGGATTTAGATAGAAGGGATGGAGGAGTGAGTATACTACCACCATACCAAGAAGAAAAAGGTGGTAATTGGTATAAAGGAACTGCAAATGCAATTTATCAAAATATTGAATTTGTAGATAGATATAACCCAGAATATGTATTGATTTTATCAGGTGATCATATTTATAAAATGGATTATGACAGAATGCTTCAATTCCATAAAGAAAAGAATGCTGAAGCTACAATAGCGGTAATTGAAGTTCCTATGGAAGAGGCCTCTAGATTTGGAATAATGAACACTAATGATGATTTATCAATATATGAATTTGAGGAGAAACCTGCTAATCCTAAGAGTAATATGGCGTCAATGGGAGTATATATATTTAATTGGAAACTTTTAAGACAAGCATTAAAGGAAGATGAAAAGGACAAAGAATCTAGTAATGACTTTGGTAAAAACATAATTCCTAAAATGTTAAATGAGGGTAGAAAATTAGTAGCTTATCCATTTAAGGGATATTGGAAGGATGTTGGTACTATAAGCAGTCTTTGGGAAGCTAATATGGATTTATTAAAGAGAGAAAGTGGATTAAATCTATATGAGGATGATTGGAAGATATATTCTGTTAGTCCTGTAAGACCAGCACAATACATTGGAAAAGATGCTAATGTTAAAAATTCATTAGTGGTTGAAGGGTGTACAGTTCATGGAACAGTTGAAAACTCTGTATTATTTGAAGGAGTTTATATAGGTAAAAATACTGTGATAAAGGATTCTGTAATAATGACAGATGCTAAAATTGGAGATAATGTAGTAATTAATAAAGCTATTATAGGTGGAGAGGCAAAAATAAGAAAAGACTGTAAGATAGGTAATGGTGAAAAAATATCAGTTATAGCATCTAAAGAAGACGTTAAGAGTGGAACTGTAATAGATGCAATGGAAGTATAATAGAGGGGGTAAAGAGAAAATATGAATAACTGTATTGGTATAATTAACTTAGACGAAAACGAACAAAAAACTACGGAGCTAACAAGACGCAGACCTTTAGCATCTTTACCTATAGCAGGTAGATATAGAGTTGTGGACTTTGTATTATCTAATATGACTAATTCAGGAATTGAAGCCATAGGAATATTCACAAAAAATAAATCAAGATCGCTAATGGATCATCTTACAAATGGTAGACCATGGGATATACATCGTAAGAAGGATGGATTAAAGGTATTTAATTTTGGAGATATTGATCCTGTACATGATGATGTTCATAATTTTTTAGAGAATATAGATTATTTTGATTATAGTAAGAAAGAATATACTTTAATTTGTTCATCATATATGATTTGCAATATAAATTATAATGAATTAATTAAGTATCATATTGCAGAAGGTAACGATGTAACAACAGTATATAAGAATGTTAAGCATGTAGAAGATAACTTTATTGGATGCCAAGTTTTAAACTTAGATGAAAACAGTAGAGTAATTGGTGTTGGAGAAAATGTAGGTTTAAAGAATAGTGCTAATATAAATATGGAAATGTATATAATGAAAACTGATCTTTTTATAGACATGATATATGAATGTATTAGAGGTGGAATATATAAAAAGATAAAAAATTATATTAATGGAAATATAGATAAATTAAAAGTTGGTGGATATGAGTTCAAAGGATACTTAGGGTGTATTAACTCTATAGGGGCATATTATGATGCTAATATGGAATTCTTAAATGAAAAAGTAAATAAAGAATTATTTTATAACAATTTTCCTATATATACAAAACCAAAGGATGCATGCCCAACACAATATACTGAAACAAGTAGTGTAGTAAATTCTATTATTGCTAATGGTTCATATATTGAAGGAACAGTTAAAAATAGTGTTATAGGAAGAAATGTTTATATTGGAAAGGGTAGCGTAATTGAAAATTGTGTTATACTTCAAAATACTGTTATAGGCAATAATGTAACTATGAATAATGCAATTACAGATAAGGGAACATTAATTGATGATAATGAAGAGGTAAAGGGATTAGAACATAATCCGGTTATAATTCCTAAAAAAAGAGTTGTTTAAAAATATCAATTAATAATATAAAGAGAGTTGAAATACGAATAGGTTTTAACTCTCTTTTTAGTATAAACATATAATGGTAAAAACTAAGACATAGTTGATTGAATATTCAAATTAAATAAGTGAACGTATCCTTGTGTATCAATATAAGTATTATTAAGAAAATTTATGAAAAATAAAGTAAAACTTGATTAATTTCTGAATATAATAATGAAGTATTGGTTAATATGTTAATATAATGATATTATAAGTCTTGTCCAAACGGACCACTGATAAGTCGAAAGACATGAAGTTAAGTAAGTTAACAGAAACAACAAAAAGATGTTGACAGAAAAGTTTCTCAGTGATAAGATAAGGAAGTCGCTTCGATGCGACAGAGTAAATGGTCTTTGAAAATTGAACAGAATATAGTTAAAGTAAACCAGCAATTCTTTTGAGAGTCTTAAAACAAAGACTCAAAGTAATTTGAGCAAATGATTAAACTTTTTAGTGAGAGTTTGATCCTGGCTCAGGACGAACGCTGGCGGCGTGCCTAACACATGCAAGTCGAGCGAGTAGAGTTCTTCGGAACAAAGCTAGCG
>NZ_SMUS01000061.1 GCF_004353185.1 Clostridium cuniculi
GCGAATCCTCTGTTTGCTAATACTGTTGTGATAGCAGCTGTTAATGTAGTCTTACCGTGGTCTACGTGACCGATTGTTCCGATATTTACGTGTGGTTTACTTCTTTCGAACTTTTGCTTTGCCATTTGAAAATCCTCCTTTATGGAAACAAAATTATGTGAACTTTAAATATATTTTTTAAAATTCTTAATTTGTTTTTTTATTATAAATTAAAATTATTTTTAAAATTAATATATATTAATTTCTGTAATGTTATCCATAAGTATATTATGGATAACACCACAAAAAATTATTACAAAATTATAAACTATTTAGCTCTCTTTCCAGCAACTTCTTCTTGGATGCTCTTTGGTACTTCTTCATAGTGATCGAATACCATTGAGTAGTTACCTCTACCTTGAGATCTAGATCTTAAAGCTGTAGCATATCCGAACATTTCAGCTAGTGGAACGTATGCTCTTATAACTTGAGCTCCGTTAACAGCTTCCATTCCTTCCATTCTACCTCTTCTAGAGTTGATATCACCGATAACATCTCCCATGTACTCTTCTGGTACAGTTACTTCAACCTTCATCATTGGCTCAAGTAATACTGGGCTTGCTTTTTGCATAGCGTTCTTGAATGCCATAGAACCAGCAATCTTGAATGCCATTTCTGATGAATCGACTTCGTGGTAAGAACCGTGTACTAACTTAACTTTGAAGTTAATAACTTCGTATCCAGCTATTATACCGTTCTTAGCAGCTTCTTGAATACCAGCATCAATTGCAGGAATGTATTCTTTTGGAATAGCTCCCCCAACGATAGCATTTTCAAAGCTGTATTCTCCTTCAGTTGGTTCCATTTCAATTACAGCGTGACCGTATTGACCTTTACCACCTGATTGCTTAGCATACTTAGCTTCTGCTTTAACAGCAGATCTGATAGTTTCTTTGTAAGCAACTTGAGGAGCTCCAACGTTACATTCAACCTTGAATTCTCTTTGTAATCTATCAACGATGATATCTAAGTGTAATTCACCCATACCAGCGATGATTGTTTGACCAGTTTCTTGGTCAGTCCAAGTTTTGAAAGTTGGATCTTCTTCAGCTAACTTAGCTAAAGCTAATCCCATCTTTTCTTGACCAGCTTTTGTCTTTGGCTCGATAGCTACAGATATAACTGGTTCTGGGAATTCCATTGATTCAAGTATAATTGGTGCGCTTTCATCACATAAAGTATCACCAGTTGTAGTGTTCTTTAATCCGATAACTGCTCCTAATTCACCAGCTTCTAATGATTCAACTTCTTCTCTTGTATTAGCATGCATCTTAACAAGTCTTCCTATTCTTTCCTTCTTACCCTTTGTAGAGTTAAGAACATATGAACCACTGTTCATAACACCAGAATAGATTCTTGTAAATGCAAGTTTTCCAACGAATGGGTCAGTAGCAATCTTGAATGCTAAAGCTGCCATTGGCGCTGTATCTGAAGCTTCTCTTGAATCTTCTTCACCTTCTAAAGTTTGACCTTGGATTGCAGGAATGTCTAATGGTGATGGTAAGTAAGCAACAACACCGTTAATCATTTCTTGAACCCCTTTGTTCTTATATGAAGATCCACATATACATGGAACTATTTCATTAGCTATAGTAGCTTTTCTTAAAGCTGCATGTATTTCTTCTTCTGTTATCTCTTCACCTTCAAGATATTTTTCCATTAATGCTTCATCTGTTTCAGCAATAGCTTCTATCATAGCCATTCTGTATTCTTCAGCTTGATCAACTAAGTCAGCAGGAATTTCTTCAATTCTTACATCTTTACCTAAATCATCATAAGTAACGATAGCATGATTAGATATTAAGTCAACCATACCTTTGAATTCAGCTTCTGCTCCTATTGGAATTTGTATTGGAACTGCATTTGCTTTTAATCTATCTCTTACAGTGTTTATACATCTGAAGAAATCAGCACCTGTAGCATCCATTTTATTTACATATATCATTCTTGGTACGCCATATTTGTCTGCCTGTCTCCAAACAGTTTCAGTTTGTGGTTCAACCCCACTCTTAGCATCAAGAACTGTAACAGCTCCATCAAGAACTCTTAACGATCTTTCAACTTCAACTGTGAAGTCTACGTGACCTGGAGTATCTATTATGTTTAATTCATGACCTTCCCAGAAACAAGTTGTTGCTGCAGAAGTAATTGTTATACCTCTTTCTTGTTCTTGAACCATCCAGTCCATTTGTGAAGCACCCTCATGTGTTTCACCAATTTTGTGAGTTTTTCCAGTATAGAATAATATACGCTCAGTAGTTGTAGTTTTACCAGCATCTATATGAGCCATTATTCCAAAGTTACGGAATTTATCTAATGGATATTTTCTAGCCATTTTATGTCCTCCTCTCAATGAGTAATTTTATATTCGACAAAACTGTTTTGACATAAGCCAAAACAGTTTTTGTAATATTAGTATCTGTAGTGAGCGAATGCTTTGTTTGCTTCTGCCATCTTGTGAGTATCTTCTCTCTTCTTAACAGCAGCTCCAGTATTGTTAGCTGCATCTAATAATTCTCCAGCTAATCTTTGAGCCATAACCTTTTCGCCTCTTTTTCTAGCAGCAGCTAAAATCCATCTGATACCTAAAGTTTGTCTTCTCTCAGGTCTAACTTCGATTGGAACTTGGTAGTTAGCACCACCTATTCTTCTAGCTTTAACTTCTAATAAAGGCATAACATTGTTCATAGCTTCTTCGAATACTTCTAAAGCATCTTTGCCTGTCTTTTGCGCCATAATTTCAAACGCTTCGTAGCAAATCTTTTGTGCTACTCCTTTTTTACCATCTTCCATTACGTTGTTTATTAACTTAGTAACAACCTTTGAGTTGTACATTGGATCTGGTAATACATCTCTTTTTGCGATAAATCCTTTTCTTGGCACTTTTCTTCCCTCCTTAACAATTTTAAATTTAATTCATAGGTACTCGGTAAGTAAACTTACCGTAAAGTGCTTCGCTTCTTACATCTATATAAACTTATGTAAAATTTCTAGTCTATGTAAATGCCGAAGATAAGCACTGTCTTAGTTTAGAAAACTATTTTTGCTTTGGTCTCTTAGCACCGTATTTTGATCTTCCTTGCATTCTGTTAGCTACTCCAGCACAGTCTAGTGCTCCTCTTACGATATGGTATCTAACACCAGGAAGGTCCTTAACTCTACCACCTCTTATAAGAACAACGCTGTGCTCTTGTAAGTTGTGACCTACACCACCGATGTAAGCAGTAACTTCGAATCCATTTGTAAGTCTTACTCTGGCAATTTTTCTTAACGCTGAGTTAGGCTTCTTTGGAGTAGTAGTTTTAACAACTGTACAAACTCCTCTTCTTTGTGGACACTCGTTTAGTGCTGGTGCTGTTGATTTATTAACAACAGTCTTTCTACCTTTTCTTACTAATTGGCTTATAGTTGGCATTTCTTCACCTCCTGAAATTTATTTATCTATATAAAATAAGATAAACACTAATTTATTATTCTAGGGTCAATACCGCTGATGATTTAACATCAATCCCACTTATCTTCCCAAGATCTTTCATTGTAGGTATTTCTACAATCTCAATGTTTTTCTCTTGTGCTAGTTGAATTATTGGAGAAATCAACTTAGCATTTGCATCTTTAGCTACATATAAAACTTTTCCCTCACCACTTTTAAGTAATTTAGTACACTGTTTTATTCCAATTACTTTCTTTACTACAATTCTGTCTAACATGAATCCCCCTCCTTAATTAAAGATCATAGAGGCATGCTATACAGGATGCCTCCATAAATCATGTAGACAATCATACTGTAGTGTAGCTTTAAAATCACACAATTGGTATTTTATCATTTAAGCATACACATGTCAATAAAATTGCATTGTATTATTCTATTACATCAATATTATCTTCTTGAGCTTCTTCCCCTGGTACATCAAGTTTAACAGATCTATATCTCATCATACCTGTTCCAGCTGGAATTAACTTACCTATAATAACATTTTCTTTCAATCCTATTAATGGATCTATTTTTCCTTTGATAGCTGCTTCTGTAAGAACTCTAGTTGTTTCTTGGAATGAAGCTGCTGATAAGAAACTATCAGTTGCTAAGGCTGCTTTAGTAATACCTAGTAATGCCATTTCACCCTTAGCTTCTTCTCCTCCAAATTCTCTTACTCTTGCATTTTCTTCTTCAAAGTCAAACATATCTATCATTGTACCTGGTAATAATTCAGTATCACCTGAATCAGAAACTTTTACTTTTCTAGTCATTTGTCTAACAACAACTTCTAAGTGCTTATCATTGATATCAACCCCTTGAAGTCTATAAACTTTTTGAACTTCAGAAAGTAAGTATCTTCTAGCACCTTCAACACCTTTAATATTCATAATATCATGAGGGTTAACTGAACCTTCTGTAATTTCATCTCCAGCTTCGATAACATCATTATCAGATACTCTTAATCTTGAACCAAATGGAATGTCGTAGCTACGTTCTTCTCCGTCAGCCGCCATTACATATACAGTCTTCTTCTTCTTGCTTTCTTCAACTCTTACAGTACCTGCAATTTCAGAAACTATAGCAAGACCTTTTGGTTTTCTCGCTTCAAATAATTCTTCAACTCTAGGAAGACCTTGAGTGATATCCGCACCAGTAGCAACACCACCAGTATGGAAGGTTCTCATTGTAAGCTGAGTACCTGGTTCTCCGATTGATTGAGCTGCTATTATACCAACAGCTTCACCTATATTAATCTTTTGAGCTGTAGCCATGTTCATACCATAACACTTAGCACAAACACCAACCTTACAGTTACATGTGAATACAGATCTTATTTTAACCTTTTTAACACCTGCAGCTGTAATTCTATCAGCCATATGAGATTCTATATATTCATCTTTACCTAATAGTATTTCTCCAGTTTCAGGATGTATAACATCTTCAGCTGTATATCTACCATATAGTCTTTCTGCTAATCCTTCGATTACTTCGTTACCTTCTTTAATTTCAGCAACAACTAAGCCTCTATCAGTACCACAATCTTCTTCTCTTACGATAACATCTTGTGATACGTCAACAAGTCTTCTTGTTAAGTAACCTGAATCGGCTGTTTTAAGTGCTGTATCGGCATTACCTTTTCTAGCACCGTGTGTTGAAATGAAGTATTCTAATACGTCAAGACCTTCTCTAAATGAAGCCTTGATTGGTAATTCAATGATCTTACCTGATGGAGCGGCCATAAGTCCTCTCATACCAGCTAATTGCTTAATTTGAGCCTTAGATCCTCTGGCTCCTGAATCAGCCATCATGAATATTGGATTGAATTTATCCAAGCTATCCATTAATGCATTGGCAACATCTTCTGTTGTTTTACTCCATTTTTCAATAACTTTTTCATATCTTTCATCTTCAGATATGAATCCTCTCTTATACATCTTTTCTACTTTTTCAACTGTTTCTTCTGCTTCTTTAAGTAATTCATACTTAGCTTCAGGTACTATCATGTCTGATGCAGCAACTGTTACAGCACCAATTGATGAGTAGTGATATCCTAATGCTTTGATCTTATCTAACATTATTGATGTATTAGTAGGTCCGTGTTTAATATAACACTTATCTATTAATTTACCTAAAGTTTTCTTAGTTATTAAGAAATCAACTTCAAGATCAAATTCTTTTTCTGGATTTGTTCTATCTACATATCCTAAATCTTGTGGAATAGATTCGTTGAATATAATCTTACCTACTGTAGTTTTGATTATACCATGTCTTACTACTCCATCAACTTCTTTAAACATTCTAACATTGATAGAAGCATGAACAGCTATTTCTCCAACGTTATAAGCCATTATAGCTTCATCAACAGATGCAAAGTACATTCCTTCTCCCTTAGCACCTTCTTTATCCATTGTTAAGTAATATGAACCTAAAACCATATCTTGTGTAGGAACACAAACTGGTTTACCATCTGAAGGTTTCATTATATTACCTGCTGCAAGCATTAAGAATCTTGCTTCCGCTTGAGCCTCAACTGATAATGGTACGTGAACAGCCATTTGGTCTCCATCGAAGTCCGCATTATATGCTGTACATACTAATGGATGAAGTTTTATTGCTCTACCTTCAACTAATACTGGTTGGAATGCTTGAATACCTAGTCTATGTAGAGTAGGCGCTCTGTTAAGTAAAACTGGATGATCAGTGATAACTTCTTCAAGTATATCCCATACTTGATCATTAACTCTTTCAACCATTCTCTTAGCACTCTTTATGTTATGTGCTACGCCATCTTCAACTAACTTTTTCATTACGAAAGGCTTAAATAATTCTAAAGCCATTTCCTTAGGTAAACCACATTGATACATTTTTAATTCTGGTCCAACAACGATAACTGATCTACCAGAATAGTCAACTCTCTTACCAAGTAAGTTTTGTCTAAATCTACCTTGCTTACCTTTTAACATATCTGATAATGATTTTAAAGGTCTGTTTCCAGGACCAGTTACTGGTCTTCCTCTTCTACCATTATCTATAAGAGCATCAACTGCTTCTTGAAGCATTCTCTTTTCATTTCTAACAATTATATCAGGAGCTCCTAAATCTAAAAGCTTCTTTAATCTGTTATTTCTATTGATAACTCTTCTATATAAATCATTTAAGTCAGATGTTGCAAATCTTCCTCCATCTAATTGAACCATTGGTCTTAAATCTGGTGGAATAACAGGAATCACATTTATAACCATCCATCTTGGATCATTTCCTGATTTTCTGAAAGATTCAACTACTTCTAATCTTCTTATTATTCTAACTTTCTTTTGACCACTACTAGTTTTTAATTCTTCTTTTAAGTCTCTTGAAGTTGCTTCTAAGTCAATTTCTCCTAAAATCTCTTGAACAGCTTCTGCACCCATTCCAGCTACAAAGCTTTCTTCACCGAACTTATCTACAGCTTCTCTATATTCCTTTTCACTTAAAAGTTGTTTCTTTAATAGTGATGTTTCCTTAGGATCTATAACAACATATGAAGCAAAATAAAGAACTTTTTCTAAAGCTCTTGGTGACATATCTAAAAGTAATCCCATTCTTGAAGGAATTCCTTTAAAGTACCAAATGTGAGATACTGGGGCAGCCAGCTCAATGTGCCCCATTCTCTCTCTTCTTACTTTAGCTTTTGTAACTTCAACTCCACATCTGTCACAAACAATACCTTTGTATCTAACTCTCTTGTATTTACCACAATGACATTCCCAGTCTTTCATAGGTCCAAATATTCTTTCACAGAATAGACCATCTCTTTCTGGTTTTAAAGTTCTATAATTAATTGTTTCAGGTTTTTTAACTTCACCTCTAGACCATTCTCTAATTTGGCTTGGAGAAGCTAAACCAATTTGTATAGCATCAAAATTGTTCAATTCAAACAAGGGTATATCCTCCCTTCAATTTTAGTGTTCGTCATTAACGAAATCATCTAATTCTAATTCTTCTTCATGGAAACCTTCTAAAGTAAATGATTCATAATCTATATCTTCTTCAATTTCCTCATCATTAGTTGTATAACTATCGTCACCTGTAAATTGTTCTGGAACAACTTCTTCAGTTCCTTCGATATTTACTTCTAATTCTTCAGAATCATCATCTGAGAATTCTTTTAACTTAACTTCTTCGTTATCTTCATTTAATACTTTAACATCTAAGCATAAAGCTTGAAGTTCTTTTATAAGAACCTTAAATGATTCTGGAACTCCTGGTTCAGGGATATTTTCACCCTTAACTATCGCTTCGTATGTCTTAACTCTACCTACAACGTCATCTGACTTAACTGTTAAGATTTCTTGTAGTGTATGTGCAGCACCGTAAGCTTCTAATGCCCAAACTTCCATTTCCCCAAATCTTTGACCACCAAATTGAGCTTTACCTCCAAGTGGTTGTTGAGTAACTAGTGAGTATGGACCTGTTGATCTAGCATGGATCTTATCATCAACTAAGTGAGCAAGTTTTAAGATGTACATTATACCAACTGTAACTTCATTGTCAAATGGTTCACCAGTTCTTCCATCGTATAATACAGTCTTTCCATTTGCATTGTATCCAGCTTTCTCTAAACATTCTTCAATGTTTTGTTCTGTTGCACCATCAAATACAGGTGTAGCAATGTGCCATCCTAATGCACTTGCAGCCCAACCTAAGTGAACTTCTAATACCTGACCGATGTTCATACGAGATGGAACCCCTAGTGGATTTAAACAAATTTGTAGTGGTCTACCATCTGGTAAGAATGGCATATCTTCTTCTGGTAAAACTCTAGAAATAACCCCTTTGTTACCGTGACGTCCTGCCATCTTATCTCCAACAGATATTTTTCTCTTTTGAGCTATATAACATCTTACAAGTTCGTTAACACCTGGATTTAAGTCATCACCGTTTTCTCTTGTAAATACTTTTACGTCAACGATAATACCAGCTTCTCCATGTGGTACTCTTAATGAAGTATCTCTAACTTCTCTTGCTTTTTCACCAAATATAGCTCTTAATAATCTCTCTTCAGCTGTTAATTCAGTTTCTCCCTTAGGAGTTACCTTACCAACAAGGACATCTCCTGATCTAACTTCAGCACCGATTCTGATTATTCCTCTTTCATCTATATCTTTAAGAGCATCTTCACTTACGTTTGGAATATCTCTTGTTATTTCTTCTGGTCCTAGCTTAGTATCTCTAGCTTCACATTCATATTCTTCAATATGGATAGAAGTAAATACGTCTTCTCTTACTAATTCTTCAGAGATAAGCATAGCATCCTCGTAGTTGTAACCTTCCCAAGTAATGAATCCCATTCTGATATTCTTTCCTAATGCGATTTCTCCTAGGTCAGTTGCTGGTCCATCAGCTAAAACTTGGTTCTTAAATACAATTTCACCCTTATCTACTAAAGGTCTTTGATTTATACAAGTACCTGGGTTACTTCTCTTGAATTTAAGTAATTTATATGTGTCAATTCCACCATCAATATCTCTCTTGATTCTGATTTCTGAAGAACTTACATATACAACTGTACCTGAATTTTTAGCCTTAGGTAATACCCCTGAATCAGCTGCTGCTCTATACTCTATTCCTGTACCAACTATAGGCGCTTGTGGCTTTAATAGTGGAACTGCTTGACGTTGCATGTTAGCTCCCATAAGTGCTCTAGACGCGTCATCATTTTCAAGGAATGGTATCATCGCTGTTGCAACTGAAACTATTTGTCTTGGTGAAACGTCTATTAAATCTACATCTTTAGCATTAACTTGTAATATATCATGCTTATATCTAACAGTAACTCTACTGTCAATAAATCTTCCATCTTCACCAATTGGTTCTTTTGCTTGTGCAATTAAGTATAAATCTTCTTCATCAGCTGTGAAGTATCTTATTTCATCTGTAACTTTACCAGTTTCTTTATCAATAATTCTATATGGAGTTTCTATAAATCCATATTCATTAACCTTTGCATATGTTGCAAGTGAGTTAATTAATCCTATGTTAGGTCCTTCTGGAGTTTCTATAGGACACATTCTACCATAATGTGAATGGTGAACGTCTCTTACTTCGAAACCAGCTCTTTCTCTTGAAAGACCTCCTGGTCCTAATGCAGATAATCTTCTCTTATGTGTTAATTCTGAAAGTGGATTTGTTTGATCCATGAATTGTGATAATTGTGAACTACCAAAGAATTCTTTTATAGCAGCAGCTACTGGTCTAATGTTTATTAACATTTGTGGAGTAATTGCTTCTTGATCTTGAATAGTCATTCTTTCTTTAACTACTCTTTCCATTCTTGATAAACCAATTCTAAATTGGTTTTGTAGTAATTCACCTACAGATCTTAATCTTCTATTACCTAAATGGTCTATATCATCAGTATATCCAACTCCATAAGCTAATCCTAATTCATAACTTATAGTTGCAAATATATCGTCTCTTACAATGTGTTTAGGTATTAATCTAGTTATGTTTTTCTTGATTTCTTCTTTTATTGATTGCTCATCATCATAATTTTCTAATATTTCCATTAGAGTAGGATAATGAACAGCCTCTCTTATGTTTAAATCACTAACATCAAAAGGTAAAACTTTTTCTAAATCAACAAAGTGATTTCCTATTACTCTTAACACTTTATCTTCTACTAAAATATCAACTGAGTTTATACCTGCATTTTGTATGTCAGAAGCCATAGCTCTGCTTATTTTTTCACCTTGTTCAACCATTATTTCTCCAGTTGAAGGATTTATAATATCAGCAGCTGCTATTTGATTTATTAGTCTAAGATTAATAGCTAATTTTTTGTTAAATTTATATCTACCAACTCTTGATAAATCATATCTTTTTGCATCAAAGAATAAAGAGTCTATTAAAGACACAGCACTATCAACTGTTGGTGGTTCACCTGGTCTTAATCTCTTGTAGATTTCAAGTAACGCTTCTTCCTTAGTCTTAGTGTTATCTTTTTCTATTGTTGCTTTAAATCTTTCTTCCTCACCAAAATAGTCTAATAGCTCTTGGTCACTTCCATAACCCATAGCTCTAGCTAAAATTGTGATTGGTAACTTTCTAGTCTTATCAATTCTAACATAAATAACATCATTAGAATCTGTTTCATACTCTAACCATGCACCTCTGTTAGGAATAACAGTTGATGAAAATAGCTTTTTACCACTCTTATCAACAGTATTACTATAGTAAACACCTGGAGATCTTACTAATTGGCTTACTATAACTCTTTCAGCACCATTAATAATAAAAGTTCCTTGTTCAGTCATTAATGGGAAATCTCCCATAAATACTTCTTGTTCTTTTATTTCTCCTGTTTCATTATTTGTCAGTCTCACTGACACTTTTAGTGGAGCTGCATAAGTGCAATCTCTTTCCTTACACTCTTCCACTGAGTACTTAATATTATCCATATCAAGTTTATAGTCTACAAACTCAAGTACAAGATTCCCAGTAAAGTTTGAAATAGGATTTACGTCGTCAAATACTTCTAATAATCCTTCTCTTAAAAACCATTCGTAAGAATCTAATTGTACCTCGATTAAGTTTGGCATTTCGGTTACATCTTTAACCTTAGCAAAGCTCATTCTAGTTCTTTTTCCGACTTGGACAGGATGTACCATGAATTTTCACCCCTTGTTTAAAGTAAAATAACCAAAAGCATAATTTCCCTAAGGACCTATGCTTTCGGAGAGCATCACGTTATAGTATAACCATTTTTTTATTGATTATACTCATTTTCGCAAGAATATATAATTATCCATAATGAATAGTACATTTTATGATAGTACCATAGGAATTTTTCTTTGTCAATACTTTTATATATCCGCATATTAATTACATTTATTAATACAATAGTATTATTTAAATTAATTTTTATTATACTTTTATTTTTTCTATTTAGGCAATAAATATCCACCAGCTAAGCTGGTGGTTTTTCATAAGCCCTATAAGGGCAAATTGCTAGCTTGCGTCTTAAGACGCATAAATGGTCCAGCAGCCGCATTTTATTTTACTTGCTACCCTTAAAAGG
>NZ_SMUS01000062.1 GCF_004353185.1 Clostridium cuniculi
TGCCAAGGCTAATAAATTAGTTGTAGAAAGGTATTTGGTTTATTTATTTGATACTCTATCAAAGATAGATGTATCGGATAGCGAAAGCTTAGATAATCTTATGCCTTGGTCCAATAAGATACCTGAAGATATGAAAATTAAAGATAGGAACTAATAAATATCCCAGTAAAGCTTCAAAATTGCCTTACTGGGATATTTTAATATTATTTTTCTGAGCATTAAAGGTACTAAAAATTTGACGCTTACGATTGATTGCTCTATTTTTCTTATATAAAATAACTCCTGTACTTGTCCTATCTAAAAATAAGCTGTTATCTACGTTTGAATATATACATACTATTTGATTATTTAATGATTTTTCCATAATTTTATTCTCCTTTATTATAATATTACTTAATTCAAAATCAACGAAATCCATTGCTATTACTCCGTAATTTTCTACTCCACTTAATAAATTTCATACAATTATTAGATGAGTCAGTAGTTTTAAAACAAGATATTTCATTATCTGTACTTAAATAATCAGAGTTAGAAAATATAGTTCTTATTTCAAAATTAATTAATTATAGAGACTCCTATATTTTAATTGAATCTAAGTTCCAAAATCTCTCTGTTCCAGCAGATGAATTATTAATAGTCTTAAGCCCTATTCCATCAGATATTAGAACTCCATTAGTAGCTATGTTTACTAACATAATAACATCTTTGTTTCTAAAATAAACTTTCCACTTTATGTTGTCACCTTCTATTATGCCTGGTAGAATTGTTTCTACATAAGGCTTATCTGTACAGCCTAAATAGACACTTTTCTCTATATTCTTCAGCTTAAAAATTCCAAACATATTATCCACACTTTCAAATTGCCAAGCAAACTTTCTATTTATATTTACCAGTACGTCATCTGGTATCCCTCCAGGATTTTGCTTATTGTAGTTTACTTGTACAGGTATCCCATCTGATCCTCTCATTATACTGAGATTATCTAATTTATTTGTCAGCCTAAATACTTTATTATTTAGTTCATCTATTATTGGTTGTCTAAAAATAAATTTAATATTATCAGATGTATTTACTGTTGAAATAACTAATTGCTTATCGCTAGATATACTTAAATATAAATTAGGATTTTTGTAATTTGAAATTGTAAATGTATTTGAATCATTCTGTCTTTTTATAAACCAATATTGTTCGGTTAATGAGTCTAGAACCTTTGCTACTAATTTTAGGGATGGATATTCTAAAGTTAGCGCTAACGATGTATCTTCTTCTGATAAGATAATATATGAATCTTTACTTGCATCATATTTTAAATACCATTTTTTATTTTCTCCATTAGTTCCTTCAGATAATATTACATTATTTGAATTTGTTTTTTCTAAAAATAGATTTTGTTCAACTTTTGAATATATTGAAAATATTTCATTATTTAAACTTATTACTGTGTTATTCATATTTAATCTCCTTCTTTCTAAATAATATATATTTAAAATTATTTTTTTTATATTAATAATTTTATTTTTTTAATGCCCTTGTTTTTCTTGTTGCCATAGCATTATAAGAAATATCAAAATACCTTGATAACTCTCATTTAATTTATAATCTTCGAAATATGATTTTACTATTATTTCATAATCAATTTCATCTAATTTAATTAAACTTTTTTTTATTCTATTAGCTCTTCTTTTTTTACTTTTTTCAGTTCTTTATATAAATTATTTTTCATAGTTTGAATTACATACCAAAAAAATTTATTTTCTGTATTATATTTATCTATTGCTATTAATAAAGATAAAATTAAATTTTGTCTAATATCATTCTGATCCATATTTTTTATAAATGTTTTTTACACATTTTAATAATAAATGGCTCGAAAAAATCTATTATATATTGTTTAGCATTTTTATCATTTTTTTTTGCTTTAATAACATTATATTCAAGCAAAAGTAAATTTTTATTCTCATATTTCTTCATAATTTTATACTCCATAATATTATTTATTAATTGAATAATCAACCAATTCAACCCTTTATAAACATCTTAAAAACGTAATTTTTAATTTCTTTATAAAAATAATCTTTAAAGAATTTCTGAACTTTAGACTAATTTATTCAATGAATTTAAAATAGTATTTCACATTAGTGGAATAAATTCATAATTTTATCAGAATCTATTTTTATTATAAGCTACAAATATAAAGATAAAAAATGTATTCTTAATATTCTTGTTGCATCTAAATCTTGTCTATCTGCTGCAAACTATTTTAATTACTTATATAAATACTCTTCAACTGCTTTCAATAAGGATAGAACCTTACTTGGTACTTTATTTATAAACCATAATACTACTAATCCACGACCACTATCTATAATACAATTAGTTATTGAAATTATTTTAAAGATAATAAAAAATCAAATACTAATTTTTTATTATCTGCTTTTTTATGTCTTCTAAATCATTTTTTATAGTTGGAAGAACTTCATTTAATTGTTGAATTATTCTTTGGTAATTTTCTTCTCTAATTTGATTTTGCTTTAAAATATATAGCAATAAATAACCAAATAATAAAGCAAAAATACCTTGAGTTGTTAAAAAATTTAATAACTCTGAATCCATAACATACCTCCTTATATAAAATATAGCTCAAAAAAATAGGAAAATAGTAAACAGTGAACTACTCTTCACTTATATAAGTTGGATCTTATTGATAAATATACCTAATGGTGAAAGTTTACCTAAACTAATAAGGTATTTCCTACCTCAAGAAAATACAAAAATTATATTGCTAATTTCAGTAAATTTATATTAGTATTCATATTTCTGTTATGGTTAGCAGCATAGCTCGGACAAGTCCAATTCCTCAATGATAGATTTTTCATATCACTATTTTTGTATTCATGCTTGGAATAAAATTGACTACTATTATAATTTTATGGCGCAATAATAATTTCTATATTGTGCTAAGTAGCTTTATATTATAAAACTGTTCTGAACTTTGCCCAACTTACTTTGCTAATTTCTTTATTTGATATGAATTCCATCTAAATTAATATTTCCATTTTGATTATTAGTTGTATAACTAAATTGGTTAGTTTTCTTAGACTTAAATTTATGAACCTTTACTGATTTATCTCTAAAAAAATTTTAATCCACGCATTCTCACTGTATTCTATTACTACTTTAATATCTACTCCACAAGTAGTGAACATGATATTTATAGTGATTCAATTCTTCTAAAGTTGCATTATACTTAGATGGAATATACTCAAATATTTCTTTATTTATTGGTATATATCATCATTAATTACTTTTCTTCTATACTTTATAATCAATACTAAGTGATATTACAACTTGAATACTGAATGAGAATTAGTATTTAAATCAATTTATATTGACTATTAGTATCATTTAATATTGAGTATATGTTATTTATTTTATTAAACTTCTTGCAGCTATAATTTAGTTTACCTATATTTAATTTCATAAAGATATATTTTTTTATGAAGTTAAGTATTCTTTTTTTAACTTTTTTAAAGCTCTATTTTTAACTTGATTTATAGCTTGGCGTGATTTTCCTGTCTTTTTAGCAATATCTGAAACTTTGTATCCGTCAAAGAATATCAACCTTATTATTTCTTTCTCATAAATAGTCAATATTCTAATACTATCTAAAATTTCAATATTACTTTCTATTTTATTGCAATCATATAATAGTTCATTATTCATATAAATTTCATTTTTACTCTTTTTAGCATTTTTTTTTGACAGCCTAATATACTCATTTTTCAGTGATTTTGAAAAATATAATAATATCTGTTTATCTTCGTAATTAATAATTAATTTGGTATCTATGTTGTTTATAAGATTTATTAAAAAAACATATAAATCTTGTCTAGTATCAGCACCATTTAACTTTCTTGAATATTTATTTATTATGTTCTCAAAAATATCTAATATTACTAAAATAGCTTCATTATTCTTCTTTTTAGCCTCTATAATATTAAAAAGCAATTCCTTTCGCATAAATTTCCCTCCCTATTTTAAAAAGGACGGAATTGTATATTTAGTAAACTAATCATTTTTATATAAATTATTACAAAAAAACTTATTTTATTACAAAAAAACTTATTTTATTACAAAAAAACTTATTTTATTACAAAATTTATATTTTGTTAATAATTTAATTGTTAATATTATCAGATTTTGTCTTAGAATAATTTATTTACTTTATATACTATGATTGATGTAAATTATAAATATAAGTCTATTTAACATTTTAACTACCTAAGTAGTTTTTGCTTTATTATTTGGATATCTTCTAATCTATGTTTTAAAACAAATTCAAATTAGAAAGAGAAGTTATCAAAAGATAATTCAACAATTAAATGAAGTTATTCCAAAAATTAAAAATTATTTTTATATTTACAAATCCTCTGATTTTTACTTATTAATTTATGGCTAGTCAAAATAAAGTATATAAAAGGAGAAATTTATTAAGTTATTACAATTTACAAATTATTTAAAGAATGTAAAAATTATTTATTAAAAGTGGTGTTAGTATAAAGTAGTGAACACATTAAGTCGAACTAAGTAAAATAATATTTAGTAAGAAAGGATGTGTCCATTATGGGAAAGGGCAGCAAGCACAATTAGATTGGAAAGAAAATATTGATTTCGCTTTAAGTACTGGGGAAGTCATTAACATAAATATTTTTGTTTTAATACTTTCCTATTCAAGATTTAGAGTCTATAGATTATCATTAGAAAAAACTCAAGATATATTATTTTCATTTTTAAATGAATCATTTGAAACCTTCGGTAGTGTTCCTAAAGAACTACTAACAGATAATATGAAAACTGTTATGAATCAGCCAAGAACAGATTATCAGAGTGGAAAGATAAATAATAAATTTCAACAGTTTGCTGATGATTATGGATTTAAAATCCGCCCCTGCATAGCAGGTAGGCCGAATACTAAAGCTAAAGTAGAAGCTCCAATGAAGTTACTAGATGAAATTGGAGCTTATAATGGTACTCTTAATTTTGATGAATTACATGAACTAATTTCAAAGCTTAATAACAGAATTAATGGTACATACCATACTTCAATTGGTAAAATTCCAGTTTTACACTTAGAAAAAGAAAAAGATTTCTTACTTGACCTTCCCACACAACAAATAAGAAATCGCTACAGTATCATCACTACAAGTGTTAAAGTTAATCGTCAAAGTATGATTTTTTATAAATCTAACCAATATTCTGTACCACCAGAATATATAAACAAAAAATTAAAACTGCAAGTATATGATAATCATTACCTGCAAATTAGTTCTTTAACATTTAAAAATTCTAAATATGAAATGAATGAAATAGCTAAAAATAATTTAAAGATGATAGGAGAAATATATGGTGACTAATAGTGCATATATGCAATTAATTAACAATTTGGAGTAGCTAAAGCTAAAACAAATGGTGAATCATTTGGATGAAGTTATTGATTTTTCAACGAAAAACAATTTATCTATTTGTTGATACTCTTATAAAGCTTATATCTCATGAAATAGATTGTAAAGAAGCAAATATGATTAGATCAATGGTTAAGGTAGGAGCATTTCCCCATACTAAAGAGCTTAAAGATTTTGACTTTAATTTTCAACCTGGAATAAATAATTATCAAATATTAGATTTTGAATCATTACGCTTCTTAGAATTAAAAGAAAATATTGTATTTTTAGGGAGAAGCGGAGTTGGAAAGACTCACCTGTCCACTTCTATAGGTATTGCTGCCGCGAAGCGAAGATGTAGCACATATTTTATTAAATGTAATGATTTATTACAGCAATTAAAAAGGGCCAATTTAGAAAATAGGATTGATTCAAGGCTTAAGCATTTTAGTAAGTATAAGCTTCTGATTATAGACGAATTAGGATATTTTCCTATAGATAAAGAAGATTCAAAACTATTTTTTCAACTTATAGATATGCGATATGAAAAGAAAAGTACTATTATAACTACTAATATAAATTTTAATGCTTGGGATGAAATATTTTGCGATCCTAAAATAGCTAATGCTATTTTAGATAGGGTACTTCATCACGCCCACGTAGTTTCTATTACTGGAAATTCTTATAGATTAAAAGAGCATTTTAATTTTGAAGAGAACTAAAAACATCATTCTTAAATGATCAAAAACTTACATCATTAACTTAACATTTATATGATCTAAAAGAGCTATGTAAAAAGTTTAATATTATACAATCATTTAGTAAAAAAGGTTGTCCATATGACAATGCATGCATAGAATCTTTTCATTCTTCAATAAAGAGGGAAGAAATCTATAGAAATACATACCGTACCTTCGAAGAAGCTAATATAGCTATATTTAAGTATATTGAGGGCTGGTATAACAGAAAAAGGCTACACTCTTCTATTAATTATATGACTCCAGATCAATATGAATTATTAGCTAGAAGTATAGCATAAATAAGTTTGACTTTTTGTGTCCAAGATATTGACATAAGATCAATATGACACAATCAAACTCAGTAATTCTATATAAACAAAATAGAGCAAAAAATCAAAAGTGGTATTTATCTTATCATGCAAATAAAAATTCTTATAAAATATATTCTAAGTCTTCTGGAGGTATAGTATTAGCTTTAGATTTTCCATCTTTAAATATAATATCAGAATCGAACGGTGACAGTGATAATCAATACTGGATAATAAATTATCAACCCGATTCAAAATTATTTACTATTTTTAATTATAATAATCCTAATTTATTTTTAAGTATAGATAGTGATAAAAAATTAGTAGTTGATACTAAAATTACATCAAATAATAATAAATTTATTAAGGAGTGAGCTATATGAATTATAAATTGAAAACATATTTTTCTGATTCTCAATATTTAAATTATGAAAATGATATTGCTTGTTTTAAAAATAGCACTTCTTCAAATAATGAAGTTTGGAAATTTGAAAATATTAACCCGGATGAGGGGTTATTTATGATTTCGAATCTATCAAATAATAAATATTTATTTTTTGATAAATCTAGTAATATAGTAAAAATTTCAAACTTAGATAAATCTAAAATTGAAAACTTCTACTGGAAACCACTTGGAATAGGTGTAGATGAATATTTAATACAACATGGAAAGTTTAAAGATTTTTATTTATACGTATATGATACTAATGGATCTATTTTGAATCAACCACTTATGGTATCTAATTCAATAATTGAATTTACAAAAAACTTCACTTTCAATCTTGAGAAGGTTAACTAAGGAGGGCTTTACATGTATGATTTAAATAGTAAATCAATAATAAATAAATCAGAAAATGAATTAGATGATGGTATATATTTAAATATAAAAGGTGATGGATGGGTTTTAAGCTCATCAACTGATAAACTTACAGGTACTCTAGTTCCCCCTGGAGAAAAAGCTTTATTTGATCATTCACTAACAAATGATGAAAGTAGAATATTTATTTACCCTACATCAACACTTACAAAAGATAGAGTCATAAATATACTTATTAATACTATTGATTTAGATATAACATCTTCTCACGAAAATAAAACTATAGGATCTTGGCTTGAGGCAACAGCGCCATCAGATAAATATTTATATATGACTCTAGTTAGAACTTATATTCGTTATGATGTTATAAAAGTACAAAATAGAAAAGTAATTGAAAGAGCAGTAATTTATAGACCATCAATTGCATATGCTGATTATCAAGAATTTAATCAAGGTGATAAGTTGAATGATAATTCACTTTTTGATTCAGATAGATGTTTGTTACAAGAAACTTCTATTATAATGAAAGCAATAGAATCCAATCCAAGTTCTGAAATTTTAGATGGATTAAATATACAAATGCCTTTAATTAATAGATTTTATCCAAATGGAACATATATTTTAAATAGAGGTGATGGTTATTTAAGAAAAAATGATGTTGATTTTTATGGAGGTTTATATATTAAATCTGGTATACAATGTACTGCATTAGATCCAAGAATTAAAAATAATATTATAATAGACCGTTTTTATAAAAGTTCTAATAGTCCTTATACAAAAAGTTCGGTTGGTCCATTAATAAGCAAAACTTTTGGTACTCCTTTATTTTTAGATAGAGAAGCTAGAGGATATTGGCATACTTCAGAATATGATTCTACAAAAGATAAGTATATGAAAATGTATATTATGAGAAGTAAATATGAAGTTGTTGAACTTGAAAATAATGTAATTAAAAATTATGCATTATTATATAAACAATCTATAGGCACTCACAAGCTTAAAACAGTAACAAAAGGAGAAAAAATAGAACAAAAGTCTTTATTTCAGGTTAATGAAGAGATGATTGCTCCTAAAAAGGAATATTATATTATGGAATTAAACTATGAAAAAGAAAGAATTTCAAAAATAGAGGCCCCTATTAATGATAATTGTGAGTATAATGTTAAAGTGCCAGAAATTGAAGAAGATAAACTTAAAGACCATAATTTATTATTTAAAGTTTCTAAAGATGGTTATTATAGAATTTCTATAGAATATAGTAACAAATCTTGTGAAATATATAAACTAATTGGTACTGCAAATAGAAACTATGAACAAAATAAATTAATAAACTATAATGATATTGTTTCATCAGATTATAAAGGATTAGAATATATACTAGGTGATAAGAATTTTAAAAAAGAAAATTTTAATTTAGTATATTTAAATAGCTCTGATATATATTGTATAAAAACTACTAAAGAAAATAGCGAATATAAAATATCAATAAACAAGAATACAACGAATTTAAATAATCAAGGTATGATTTCATTTCATAAACTTCATTATTTTTCTGGAGAATATAAATTTTCACTAGTTAATAAAGGTAAAAAATTAGCTTTTTATTTCTATCTAACAGGAGATAGTAGTAAAAAAAGTACTATTAATTTATCCTCTCCAACGCTAAGAGGAAGTTGTAAATTATATAATGCTACAACTATTAATATAAATCAAGATAATATAGCTCTATTCAATGAACCTTTATATACTTTTAATATGAGTGAATCTAATTATTCTTGTTCAGTTGATCCAAGAAAATATTATGTATTAATAGTAGATATAGATGATAATCTAGCTATTAGTAATTCTACAATAAATTTAAAATACAATTAAATCTTATTATAAAATTTTACGCACTAATTTTTATATAAAAATATCACCATTAAGTTTGACTTTTTGTGTCCAAGATATTGACATAAGACCAACTTATAGAAGGACAAAAGTATGATACATTAGCAAAAACAATTTGTATAAATATATTAAATTTTAAGTGTTTAAAGACAAAAGAAGCACATTCAATATATAGATTAAAAGAAATTAATACAAGTGAAGAATTAACAGATCTTCAGGAAATACACTTTATAGAACTACCTAAATTACCAAAGAATGAAGAAATAAAAGATGTATTTGATGCATGGATGGAATTTATAGAAAATCCTATAAGTAATAAACCCCAATAATTTGCAATATTAACTATTACTATTATAGTTTGAAACTATAATAAATTTATTAATACACTATATATTAATTATTCAATCAGATATCTTACTGGTATAGTTGTAATCCTTAGTACTTTAGCGTAGTTAAAGAAAATAACAAAATAATAATTTATTTTGTAGGTTTTGCATTAAGTAATATTATAATAAGGGAGAGTGAATTTATGCATAGAGCATTAAATAATCAAATAGTAAGTATATATTCAAATGTAGATAATAGTTTGTTTTTAGATAAAACAAGTACCAATATTGTTATATTATATAATAAAAATAGAGCAATTAATCAAAAATGGTACTTAGTATATAACGATAATAAACAAGCTTATAAAGTGTTATCTCAACAAGATAAATCTATGGCCTTAATTTTAGATTTTCCAGCCTTAACAATAACAGCAAAAAAAGATTCAGATTTAGATGAGCAATATTGGATCATAAATGAAAATCCTGATACAAAAGTTTTTACTATATCAAATTATAGAAACCCTAATTTATTTTTAAGTATCGATAATACTAAATCTTTAGTAATTAATACTACAAGTACATCAAATAATAATAAATTTATTATAAAAGATGCTATAGTTTCAGATTTTGATAATACTATTGTTAGAATAAATAATATAGCATTTCCAACAAAATCATTAGCTATTAGAAGGCCTGATAATGTGTTTATAGGAGATAAGGGAGACGTTTCAGATCAAAAATGGGAATTAATTTATAATTATGAAAATCAAACATTCAGAATAAATAATATAGCATTTCCAACAAAATCATTAGCTATTAGAAGGCCTGATAATGTGTTTATAGGAGATAAGGGAGACGTTTCAGATCAAAAATGGGAATTAATTTATAATTATGAAAATCAAACATTCAGAATAAATAATATAGCATTTCCAACAAAGTCATTAGCTATTAGAAGACCTGATGATGTGTTTATAGGAGATAAGGGAGACGTTTCAGATCAAAAATGGACATTGGAAATTTTATAAGGAGGTTATTGTATCAATTTCAAGACAAAATCAAGCATATCAAATTCTGAATATTTAAATTCCCAAAATGATATAGCGTATTTTGGTTCAAATGATTATAGTTGGAATATTATAGTAAGTGATATTGATTCATCTATGTACCTTATTTCTGATAACAATAATAAATATTTACATGTTAATAATATTATAAAAGTAAAAGATTTAGATATATCAAATATAGAAGAATTCCTATGGATATTAAGTCCTGTAGGTTTTAATTTATATAATATAAGAAGTGCTAAATATAGGAATCTACTATGGTAAGTTTATGGAAATAATAATTCTGTTTTAAATCAACCATTAATGGTATCACAAGATACTAATATTAAATGTAAGCGTCAAATTTTTAGTACCTTTAATGCTCAGAAAAATAATATTAAAATATCCCAGTAAGGCAATTTTGAAGCTTTACTGGGATATTTATTAGTTCCTATCTTTAATTTTCATATTTTCAGGTATCTTATTGGACCAAGGCATAAGATTATCTAAGCTTTCGCTATCCGATACATCTATCTTTGATAGAGTATCAAATAAATAAACCAAATACCTTTCTACAACTAATTTATTAGCCTTGGCA
>NZ_SMUS01000063.1 GCF_004353185.1 Clostridium cuniculi
CGTCTTGAGAATCATAACTGCCTGTTCTAATACTTCCTGTAACTGCTAACTGTCTACCTTTTGTAACATATTGTGCAATTGCTTCTCCAGGTTTATTAAATGCTATACAGTTTATAAAATCTGTTTCATCTTTCTTGTAAGGTCTATTTACTGCTAATGTAAATCTGCATACTGCAGTTCCTGTTACTGGTGCATATCTTAATTCTGGACTTTTAGTTGTTCTGCCTATAAGTACTACCTTATTCATTTATTTCTCCTTCATTTCATTCATTGCTTTTCTTATAGCTTCTTTAGGACTATAACCAGCAAAATAATATTTAATCGCTTTCTCTATTGCTTCCATATCTAAATCACTCATAATATTCTACTAACCTTTTTATATTTTTCTCTCTTATTCTCCAACTTTTTGTTCTTTTAGCTATCATTTGAAATTTTTTTCTTGCTCTTTCTCTTGAATCTATAACCTTTTGTTCTACGAAAACCTTTTTCTCATTTTCTGATATTAGATCTAATCCTATCTCACTTTCATCTTTATTTTTACTTTCACCATACCAGCTACTTTTAAAAAATTTGAATAAATTTCTCTTTATTTTTTCAAACATCATATCACCCTTTTAATCTTTATCTTTCTAGACAAAATACTCTTTTTCATATACATTTCCTATAATTTTATCTTCTGCTGTTTCAGAAAATAATGCTACTGCTCTTCCATATACCTTATCTACTATCCTCCATTGACACTCTTCTAAAACAACTACTCCTGTTATCTCTTCATCTCCTGATGATGCTGCTTTTCTCTCTACTATAAAGCCTTCGTAAATATCTCTTCCTGTAATATCTTTCTTTCCTGAATATAAAACTGGCTTTAAATGTCTATTATTAACTGTTCCTTCTGCTACTCCATGACTATTAAATGTTTGTACTTCCCCATCTCCTGTTATGCTATAACCAGTCCCACTTATAAGCCCTTTTCTGTTCTTATCATAAATTTTGAATTTTATCTCTGCCATAACCTTCTCATCTCCTTTTAAAACATTCTTTGCTGTCCTGGTATATTAATTCTTAGTCTTTTAACATCTTTTACAGCTTTATAAAATTTATTTCTCCCTTCTACTTTAGATATTTCTATCAATCCTCTATTGCTTAGATCTTTAAATAATTTATTCACTTGTGCTTTATCTTGTATGTTTAATTTTTCTTGTATTTGAGTTTGAGTGTGCTCTTTTATATTTAAAGCTAGTAAAATTCTAAAGGTCTGTCCGCTTATATCTAAAGTTGTTAAATAATCTATATATTCAGTTTTCATTTTTACTCCTTAATTTAGTAGATAATTTTATCTATATATGTAGAGTATTTAGTCAACTTATTATCTTCTATCTAATGATGCAAATCTTTGATAGTTGCCAAACCACCCTAACTTTATACTCTTTACTTCACCATTTCTATTTTTTCCTACTATAACTTCAGCTATATTCTTATCTTCTGATTCTTTGTTGTAATATTCATCTCTATAAAGCATTAATATAATATCTGCATCCTGTTCTATTGAACCTGACTCTCTTAAATCAGATAGTATTGGTCTTCTGTCAGCTCTTGCTTCTGGTGCTCTTGATAATTGTGACAATGCAATAATTGTTATATCTAACTTTTTAGCCATCTTCTTAAGTTCTCTTGATATCTTTGCTATTTCTTGCTCTCTAGAATAAGATTTTTCAGTGCTCTCGATTAGTTGTAAATAATCTATTATAACTACATCAAGTCTCTTTTTAACCTTTAAATGTCTACACTTAGCCTTAATATCTGCTAATGATGTTGCTTTATCATCAATAAATATTTTTCTTTTACTTAAATCAGTTGATGCATTAGCTATTTTTAAGAACTGTTCATCCGTTAATTTTCCTGTTTTAATAGCACTAAAATCAACTAAACACTTTGCAGCTAATAGTCTTTCCATTAATTGATCTCTTGTCATTTCTAATGAAAATATCGCAACACTACTTTCCCTTGATGCATATTGCCCTATATTAAGTGCAAATGCTGTTTTCCCCATTGATGGTCTAGCTGCAGTTATTATAAAGTCACCTTTTTGTAATCCTGATATTGTTTTATCTAATTCTTCATATCCCGTAGAGACTCCTAAGATTTTCCCTCCATTTTGATAATTCTGCTCAATTCTTGTTAATACATCATTAACAGCTTGGCTTATATCAACTATTTCACTTGAATCTTTAGAATTAGACACCTTGTACACATTATCTTCAACAAAACCTATTAGATTATCTAAATCTTCGCCATCATAACATTTACCAATAAGCTCTCTTCCTGTCTTTATTAATTTTCTTCTATCGGATTTTTCTTTGATTATTTTTATATATCCTTCAATGTTAGCCCCATAAAATCCACTACCTGCAATATCACTAATATAAGAAATCCCACCACAGCTTTTTATATCTCCGTTATTTTTAATTTCTTCAAGTAATGTAACAAGATCCACTTCGCTATCTCTTCTGGATAACTCTTTAATGTTTTTATAAATTTGCTTATGTCTATCCCAATAAAAGTCATCTACACTTAAAATGTCTTCAACCTCTTGTATCTTACTAGGAATATTTATCATACTAGAAATTAATGCTTGCTCAGCTTCTAAGCTACTTGGTAATTCTTTTAATACATCTTCTCTCATAATTACATGTCCTCACTTAAATTAAATATATATTTACTCTCATGAACTTCACTATTCTTAGTATTATCATTCGCTTTACTGCCAGCTTCTATTGCGTCATCTAAGTAATCCTCATATCTACCATTAAAAAATGTTGAGCCATTAAGTATAAATTGCTTATCTTTACCTTTAACCTCAGCTGAATATTTTTTTACACATTCAGTAAGAACATCTTTCCCTAAAGTTTCTAATAATTTTGGTATTTTCTTCATTGCTTGAGCTTTACCTTTTTTATTCGGATATAATTCCCAAATATCTTGTGCATCATTTGCACTATATATATTAATATTTGTATTATTATCCTGGACATTTTTGTCTATAGGGGTATGGACATTTTTGTCTATAGGGGTATGGACATTTTTGTCTATAGGGGTATTCCCTATATATAATTTTCTTGAATCTATTTCTTTAGTTCCATTTTTATAAGTTACTACTGAACTTATGTATCCTTTTTCCATGAGTTGTGCAATCCACCTTGAAATAGCTCTATTAGTAACATTATATAAATTTGCAAAATATGAATTAGTAGCCCAGCAATACCCTTGTTCATTACTTAATGCAGTTATTTCTCCATAAAGCAATTTTGCGTTAGGAGATAAATCTTTATCATACCGTACATTAGCTGGTATAATAGCGTAATAATTTTTATTCATATTATCTCCTTATTATAGTCTTGTTACTAAAATTGCAGTTTGATTTAATACAGATGCTACTCTTTCAACAGAGTAGCTTGTACCAATTTTTTTATGAAAAGAAATATCCTCTTTTGCTATTTTAAGTATTAAATTAAACTCTTCTTTTGTTGTTGATTTTTTTAAATCAGAAAGTAAATTCTCAATCATTACTTCCACTCCTAACTTACTTTTTTTGCTGTATTTTTTTTTGCATTTGCTAATCCTGATACATATCCCAAAATATAGTTAATATCTGAATCATTTAATTCATCAAAAATCTTAAGATTAGCCTTTAAAAGTTCTTCTTTCTTTTTGATATCCATAAATCCACCTCCAAAATTCTTGTTAATTTAATTTTATTTTACATTTTTCCTATTGTCAAGAATTTTTGGTTTTATTTTTAGAATTTTACACTATCAATACTCTTGACAATAGAATTTATTGAATGTACAATTATCTTGAGGTGATTCTTTTGAATAAAAGATTAAGAGAGTTAAGAAAATCTCTTAAGTTAACCCAGCAAGATTTCGGTTCTAAAATAGGTCTAAGTAATGCATCTATAGGGAATATAGAAAATGGAATAATTAACTTAACAGATAGGAATGTATCTTTAATATGTTCTACATACAATGTTAATGAAAGCTGGTTACGTGATGGTAAAGGCGAAATGTTTAACCCTATGACGGAAGATGAAGAGCTTGCTTATTTAATGGGAGCTCTTATGGCTGAAGATTGTGATTATAAAAAGAAATTTATAAAATCTATGTTAGAGCTAGAAGATGAACTTGATTGGATGATAGTGACAAATCTTGTTGAAGGACTTAAAAAAAAGAATGAAAAAAAGTAGAGAAGCAATTATTCTCTACTTTTTTTATTTAATATGTATCCAGATACATAAAATTTTAGATTTTTTAAAATTTTTTCATCATCAATTTTCTTTATTAATTCTACTAATTCCATCTTAATGTTTTCCATACAAATATCCCCTTTGCATTTATTACTAAAAATTATATATCAATTCGAACATTTGTTCAAGTTGAATCTATATTTGTATTATAAACCAAAAACGTATTCCTGACAGGAATATTTCGACATGTTTTTTACATTTGTAGTAAATGTATGTAATTTATAAAATCTATTGTCTATTTGTAAAATTTAAATAAAATATTATGTATAACTTCTTGTTAATTGCTCGAAATGTAATATTTATTGTCGGAAATTTATTAAGCATAAAAGGTTATTGCATGATACAAAAGGCTCGATTTAATAAAAAATTAACCCAAAAGGAATTAGGTTCATATCTAGGAATAAGCCAATCATATGTTTCTAAGATAGAAACTAGAAAAACTAAATCTCTATCCGTTAGTAAAATATTAGACCTATCTTTAATATTAGAGTTAGACCCTGTAGAAGTTTTTAAGTTTATAGCTGAACTATAGAATTATTGTTTCGTATAGAAACTTTTATAATATTATAATTTCATAACGAAACATTACAAATTTCAACTCTAATCTCCCCTATAATATTTCTTGGAGGGATATTATGAATATAGGAGAGATTATTGCAGAATTAAGAGCAGATAAAGGTATGAACCAAGAAGAGCTTTCAGTAATACTTAATGTTTCTAGGCCAACTTTAGCTAATTGGGAAAGTGGTAATAGAAGAATTGATATAGAAACATTAGTTGTTATTGCAGATTATTTTGGTGTTAGTTGTGATTATCTTTTAGGAAGAACAAAACATAAATATAATTTTGCTTTAGAAAATGAAAAAAATGTAGATGCCATTATGAGCATTTATGAAACTTTAAAAAAATACAAAATAGAAAAAGAATGAAGTGTATCTTAAAAATAATTAAGATATGCTTTTTTTGTGGATAAAAAATAGTTAATTAATTTTTTTGTTGATAACTTTTGGAAAATGCATTACAATTATGGATATAAAACAAAAAAATTAACAAGAAATAAGAAGAATTAATATAAAAAAAGACTCTTTAAGTTGCTAATGTTTGGCCACATTCAACTTAAAGAGCTCACACCTAAAAGGTCTTTTACTTAAATTATGTATTTATTATATAATATTACACATAATTTAGTCAAGTAATTAGACCTCTTTAGGGAACTTTTTTTATATGTTTTCTAAGGAGGTATTTTTTTATGGAAAAAAATAAAGACACAGGAATAATAAGAAGAGTAAGAAAGGAAAGAGCTTTTGCTCAAATATCAAATGAGTTAATTAATAACGATCAACTATCATATAAGGCCTTAGGAATTTTAACTTATATACTGTCCAAGCCTGATGATTGGGAAGTATATAATTCAGATTTAATTAGAGAAGGAATAGATGGTAAAGAAAGTATTAGAACTGGACTTTTAGAATTAAAAGAAAAAAAATACATTCAAAGATATAGAGTGTTTAACAAGAAAACTGGTTCTGTTCATCATTGGGAGACCCTAGTCTCAGAAACGCCGTTTAATGATGATGAATTAATTTCTTCCGTTAAAGAAACATATGCTTATGATGATGAAGGAAAAATTATATATAAAAAAGTTATTTTAGGAAACTTTGAAAGATATGTTCCAATCGTGATAAACAGAGAGGTTATACTACTTTCCGAAAATCAGAAAGTAGAAAAAAAACATAAAAAAAATCCTACTATCCAAAAACCTAAAAGTAGGAAACCTAAAACTAGAAAAACAGACCCAACTAATACTAATACTAGTACTAATACTAAAAATTTAACTAATACTAAATTTAGTAGTAGTAGTAAGGGCAATGCCATCAATTCGCTACATCCTTTAATAGAATTGTTTAATGATTCTATTTGTGAATTAAAAAAGACTACTACAATTAAGTTTATGAAGTATGTAGAAAAATATGATAAAGAATTTATAGAAGCTGTTATTACTTATTGTGAAGAAAGAAATGCTAGTTCATTTGCTTATTTTTCTAAAACTATAGAAAGATATATAGATGATGGTATTACTACAGTTGCTGACATGAATAGATCTATAGAGAACTTTAACAATAAAAATAAAACTAAAAAGAATAATGCATTAAAAGAAAAAGATGAAAATAAAAATTTAGATAATGCTGTTGAAGTAGCACAAGAAAGAGAGCTTAATGAAAGTATAAATAAAAGGATAGATATATCTTCTGGGGTTGAAGTTGAAGAAGTAAAAGAAGTTATTAAAGAATTTGTTAGTGATAGTGTATTTAAGGCGTGGATAGCCCCTAATAAGTTTTTAGATGTTAACGGTAGAATTGTAATGGCATGTGTAAATATGTTTACTAAGGAGGTAATAGAGAGAAGATATTATAGCGATATATGTAATGCATTAAAAGAAAATGGTTTTAATAGAGAGTTAACATTAAGCGTGGCAAGTGATTAATAATAGAAAATTTATATACGAAGCAAAGACACACTATATATAAACTATATATCAACTAAAAATTGAGTCGAAATACTTTTTTTATATAATAGTAGTTGATTTATTGTTTAAAAATAGTTGACATATTGTTTGTTAAGGTTTATTATAGATATATAAGGTTGATATATGCACAATATATCAACAAAATTTGAAATGGAGGGGTAATTATGAAAAAAGGTTTAGAAATCCAAGTTATAGGGCTAGATATTGGAAGGGGCTATACAAAAGGCTATAGTGAAGTAAATGGTATTCAAAAGCAATGTCTATTTAAGTCTATTATAGGAGAAGGAAGAAATATTGACTTTTCAGATTATGATGAGCCAATAATGATAGAATTTGAAAATGAAGATTGGTTTGTAGGATTACTTGCTGAAAAAGAAAGTCAAACTATAGTTAGAAATAGCAAAGATAGTAAAATAAGCAGAGCAGTAAGAGTGTTAATGGCAGCAGCTCTTAATGAATTAGCAGTCGAAGAAAATGTGAAAATAATGTTAGGAGTTCCTTATAAAGCTTATAGAAAAACAGTGTTAAGTGAAGTAATAGAAGAGTATAAAGGAAAAACTATTAAAGTAAAAGATAAAATTAATGGTGGATTTAAGCAAGTTAATATTGTAGATATAAGTATTTTCAGGGAAGGTGATTCAGCGTTGTATTGGCAATTAAGAAATAATCCAAATAATAATAAGCCTGTAGCATTAGTTAATATAGGATTTAGAACGACTGAATTATCATATTTTGACAAAGGTTTGATATTTAATGATAAAAAGAGTGATACTATAGAATTTGGTAATCGTAGTATTATGAGTAATGTTAAGGATAAATTGCTAGAGCAAAACATAATAAAAGATATAAATGAAATTGATACAAGTACAGATTATGATGAACTTAAAAAGAAAGCCTATACAATTGCAAGTGAAAATATAGAACAGCAAATTGAAGATAAATGGATTAATTTAGATGAAAGTGAAATTGATATTTATGTATCTGGAGGAACATCTTTAAATATGTCTTTTGATAAAATATTTAAAAGAGTAGATGATCCACAAATGGCAACTGCAAAAGGGCTTTGGTTAGTTGGTACTAGACTATTTTAATAGGAGTGATTTTTAATGAAAAAGACAACTAGTTTCCACTTAGAAGAAGATATTTTAGAGGAAATCGAAAATTATAAGAAAAAATATAAATTAAGTAGTAGAAATGTAGCTTTAGAAAGAATGCTATTAGAAAGAAGAACTTTAATGATATTGCCAGGAATTGCAGTTAATAATACTAATACAGATAATATTATTAATGAGGTTAAGGTTAATAATGAAGAAGATACTCTTTCTAAAAGTATGAAAGATACATTTGGGAAAATGCCTAATTAAATTTAAATAAAAAATAAGAAAGCACTATAAATTTAGTGCTTTTCTTGCATTATTTTCTCTCTTTAATGTACTTATACTAATTCCAATTAAAGTTTCTACTTCTTTATAACTTTTATTCCCACCATTTACAGATAACATAGACAACGCTAGATCTAGTTGTTCTTTAGTAAATTTTTTAGGTCTACCTTCTTTATAGCATTTTTGTCGTATCTACATTTATAAATAAAAAAAGTTAGATACTATATGATATCTAACTTAAAATATTATTTTACATCTTCATTCCATGATCCATCTTCAAATATATAATTAACAGATGTAAATTCTGGTTCTTCCTGAATTATAGTTAAATCTATTTTTGAATACTCTTTACTGAAATTTGATTCTATTATATTTCTTATTCCTGTTATTTTACCAACTATCATAACTTCCTCATTATATGCTGCAGTTACTTTTATAGTTTTTTCTTCATTCTTTTCAGTAGTCTTATAAGTAGCATAATCTAAATTTACCCCACCTTCTGATAATAACTTAGTTACTTCTGGTACTTCAATTTCTTCTGTTTTATTCCCACACCCTATAAGTCCTAAGCTTAATGTTAATATTAATAATACTCTTACTATATTTTTCATATTCCCCCTCCATTCATTACATAATTATATTATTATTTACAATAATTTGTCTACATTTAAAATATATTCTTATTTTAAGGTAAAAAAATAAAGGTAGCTTAAGGATTACTCCCTAAACTACCTTAAAATTATACTGCTACTACATTATATATATCCAACTCATTATACTTCCTAATAATACTTTATTTCCTGTTACTTTTACTTTGCTGCCTACTCCAATAGGCTATAGGAATAGCTGTAGCACTTCCAGTAATTAAGTACTTAGATTTATCTTATGTTTCTATAGCTGGAGCTATTGTAGGCTCTGTTGCCCCCGATTGGGATTTATATTTAGGAATAAAACATAGAACAATTACACATAGCTTATTATTTTTATTAATAAGTAGTGTTTTAGTTGGAGTATTTAATATAGATATGGCTATATTGTGGTTCATAGCTTATGGATTACACCTTATTGAAGATAGTTTTACAAAGATGGGTGTCCCATTCTTTTTCCCATTCATTAAGGAAAGGTATGGGGCAAAACTTATTTATGCATCTGGAGCGGAAGATCTATTTATTTTATTAGTTGCTATTTATATAATTTCGGAGATGTTAAAAGTGTGATAAAATAAAGGTATCTAAAGAGTTATGAAACTAAATTAGTTTATTTAAAGGAGATTAAATATGATATATAGATGTGAAGAATGTGAAAAAGAATTTGATGAACCAAGAGAAGTATCAGAAGAAGAAATGCAAGACTATGAATGTTTGAATGGATATATAGATAAATGTTGCCCGTATTGTTCATCTGATAAGATCACTTATGATGTTGAGGAAATGAAGAAACGAATAATAAAAGATATACAAGAAGATTGCAGCCATATATCAGAAAGAGGATATGATAATTGGAAACAATTTTTAAGCGACTGTAATTGTATGGAAGAAGATTATGATGAAGTATTATGGGAAGAGTTTACAGAAGAAGAATTAGAGGCCATATGGCAAAAGGCACATAGTAAGTAAACTTTTTAAGTAGTATGAAATGTTGATTGGAGGAGACATATGTTGAAATATGATAATGAAAATGAATGTTTTATTTGCCCTTTCTGTGGTGGATTTTTAGAAGAGTATTTAGGTGATGATGTATTAATTCAATCCTTTACTTGTAAGAATTGTGAAAAAGAAATAGATAGCAATGGTGATGAAATAACAGATTGGGAAGAATATTTAAAATAAAATTAATTTTTGGACAATTATCCAAAGATGATTTTAAAAGTAAAAATATTGAATAAATTTAGTGTTAAAAATATAAAAATGCGCGTTTTACCCAATAAAACTGCGTAAAAAATAAAAAATATAAAAATGATATTTTATAAACCTAGTAATAATAAGGCTTAAAGAAAAAACTGCGTGATTTCATACAATGACGCAGTTTTATTTTGTAAAAAAATAAAATAGGCTAGATACTATAATTGTGAACTGCCCCCTGTCAAGTAGACAGGGTAAATAATATAAAATTATGCTGCTAAGGTGTGGTTTCTATATTCGATAGGAGCCATACCTTTTAGCTTCTTTTGCAACCTTTTTGTGTTATAAAATTTAATATATTCGTCTATAGCTTCTTCAAGGTCTTCAAAGGTAGAAAACTTTCTTAAATAGTACATTTCAGATTTTAAAGTACCCCAAAAAGCCTCCATAGGACCGTTATCAATGCACCTCCCAACTCTAGACATGCTCTGTATTGCATTAATTTTATTTAGTTTATGCTTAAATGTTTTAGATGTATATTGAAATCCGCGATCACTATGAAATAGTGGCGTTGCGGTCGGATTAGCCTCAATAGCTTTATCCAAGGTATCAAAAACCAATTTATTATTGTTAGACTTACCAAGAACATAAGAAATAATGCTATTATCACCAATATCTAGTATTGCACTTAAATAGGCTTTACTTCCATTAGTTAATTTAAATTCGGTAACATCTGTCAGCCATTTTTTATTTGGACTATCAGCTACAAACTCTCTATTCAATATATTTTCAGATGTAATTTGTGGAGTACTCTTAATGTATCTTTTCTTTTTTCTCCTAATTACAGCAGCAAGTTTTACGGATTTCATAAGTCTATATATACGTTTATGATTATAGCTTGAGTTAAATATTTTATTAATATTTAACGTTATACGGCGATAGCCATAAATCCCCTTAACTTCAGAGTATAATTTAATAATCTCATCTAGAATAACCTTA
>NZ_SMUS01000064.1 GCF_004353185.1 Clostridium cuniculi
AGAAAAAATGAAATATTAATTTGGAAGGACCATTGAAATTAAGCCGTAGAATTTAATAATTGATGGAGTAAAGTTGCGTAAAGAAGTTTTTACTGTTTGAGCGAATAGCGAGTTTAAAAACTTTAGCCAACTTTACGGAATCAATTATATAAATTCTAGGTGAAAATTTCACGGTTACTGGAAAATAAATATTTCATTTTTTCGCTTCCACGTAACGAAGAATTTAGTTAAAATGCGAATTTAATGTAAAAGTACAAAAGTGAATTTACCTCAAATAACGAACAATTAATTATAAATATACTAAAATGTTCGATTTGTGTTTTAAAATGAAATTTATGGTGATATAATTTAGATATATTTAAAGTTTGAAATAATAAAGGAGGTTTATTATATGAAGAGTGATATTCAAATAGCACAAGAGGCAAAAATGGAACCGATAGTAAAGATTGCGGAAAAGTTAAATTTAGGTGAGGATGACATAGAGCTTTACGGAAAGTATAAATGTAAGATTTCTTTAGATGTATTAAACAATAATAAAGACAAGAAAGATGGAAAGTTGGTTCTTGTTACAGCAATAAACCCTACTCCGGCGGGAGAAGGGAAATCTACAGTTACGGTAGGTTTAGGGCAAGCGCTGTGTAAAACAGGTAAAAAAGCTGTAATAGCTTTAAGAGAACCATCTTTAGGTCCTGTATTTGGTGTAAAAGGAGGAGCTGCAGGTGGTGGATATGCACAAGTTGTTCCAATGGAAGATATAAATTTACACTTTACAGGTGATATGCATGCCATTACAACAGCGAATAATTTATTATGTGCTGCTATAGATAATCATATTCATCAAGGAAATGACCTTAGAATAGATTCAAGAAGAATTATATTTAAAAGAGTTATGGATATGAATGATAGAGCTTTAAGAAATATAGTTGTAGGTATGGGAGGAAAAGTTAATGGATTCTTAAGAGAGGATGGATTCATGATAACTGTTGCTTCTGAAATAATGGCTATTCTTTGTTTGGCTACAAGTCTATCAGATTTGAAGGAAAGAATGGGTAACATATTAGTTGCATATGATTTAGATGGAAATCCTGTATATGCAAAGCAGTTAGAAGTTGAAGGTTCAATGGCATTATTAATGAAGGATGCAATAAAGCCTAATTTAGTTCAAACATTAGAAAATACACCTGCAATAATTCACGGAGGACCATTTGCAAATATTGCACATGGATGTAATTCTATAGTTGCCACAAAGATGGCATTAAAATTAGGAGATATTGTTGTTACTGAAGGTGGATTTGGAGCGGATCTTGGAGCAGAAAAATTTTTAGATATAAAATGTAGATATGGCAATTTAACTCCGAATTGTATAGTTATAGTTGCTACAATGAGAGCATTAAAACATCATGGAGGAGTTAAAAAAGAAGAATTAAATATACCAAATGTAGAAGCTTTAGCTAAAGGAATAGTTAATTTAGAGAAGCAAATAGAGAATATGAAGAAATACAATGTACCAGTTGTAGTTGCTATTAATAAGTTTGTAACAGATTCAGATGAAGAAATACAATTTATTAAGGAGTTCTGTGCAAAACTAGGAGTAAAAGTAGCACTAAGTGATGTATGGGCTAAAGGCGGAGAAGGTGGATTAGAATTAGCTAATATAGTGAATGAAGTATTAGATAATGAAGAATCAAACTTTAAAGTATTATATGATGAAAAAGATACTATTAAAGATAAGATATTAACTATTGCCAGGGAAATATATGGAGCAAAAAGTGTTTTATATACTCCTGCAGCAAGTAGACAAATTGCAGAGCTTGAGAAGTTTGAATTAGATAAATTGCCTATTTGTATGGCTAAAACTCAATACTCATTATCAGATAATCCTAGTTTATTAGGAAGACCTGAAAATTTCGATATAACTGTAAAGGAAGTTAGAGTATCAAATGGTGCAGGGTTTATAGTTGTCTTAACTGGAGATATAATGACTATGCCAGGTTTACCAAAGGTTCCGGCAGCTAATAAAATGGATATTCTAGAAAATGGAGAAATTGTAGGATTATTTTAATATTTAAAATTTACAACACTTGACAAATAATATGTAATTGTTAAAATTAAATTATTAGTTTTAATTACTGTTTAATATTACGATAAAAGCAGCTTTAGGGCTGCTTTAATTATGTTAAGGTGGTGCGTTTATGATTCTACTGGTAGATGTGGGGAATACCAATATAGTTATAGGAGTATATAGAGATAATGATTATATAGCTGGTTGGAGAATTTCTACGGATTCTAAAAAAACTTCAGATGAATATGGGATACAAATGATACAATTATTTAATCAAAATGATTTAAATCCAAAAGAAGTTACGGGAATAATAATATCTTCTGTTGTACCTAATATAATGCATTCTTTAGAGAATATGATAAAGAAGAGCTTTAATATAGATCCTATAATTGTTGGACCTGGAGTAAAAACAGGTATAAATATTAAATATGATAACCCTAAGGAAGTAGGAGCAGATAGAATAGTAAATGCAGTGGCTGCTCATGAAATATATAGAAGAGACGTAATAATTATTGACTTTGGTACAGCTACTACTTATTGTGCAGTTACTGAAGGAGGTAATTATTTAGGTGGATGTATTTGTCCAGGCGTAAGAATATCTTCAGATGCTTTATTTGAAAGAGCGGCAAAACTACCAAGAGTAGAGTTAGAATTACCAAAAAGTATAATATGCAAAAATACAGTTTCTAGTATGCAAGCTGGTATATTGTATGGATATATAGGGCAAGTAGAATATATAGTTAATAAAATAAAGAGTGAAATGATTACTATGGGACTTGAAAATCCATATGTAATTGCAACTGGAGGATTAGCTAATTTAATAGCAAAATCAACAGATGTCATAGATAAAGTTGATTCTAGCTTAACGTTAGAGGGGTTAAGAATAATATATGATAAAAATAAGGAGTAAATAAATGAAAATAGGAAACCTTAATTTTGAAAAAAGTGTTTTCTTAGCACCTATGGCAGGAGTTACTGATATTTCCTTTAGAGGACTATGTAAAGAAATGGGATGTGGATTGGTTTATACCGAAATGGTAAGTGCCAAGGCATTATATTATGGTAGTGAAAATACACAAGCACTTCTGAGAATAGCTGATGAAGAAAAACCAGTAGCAGCTCAAATTTTTGGGAATGATCCTAAGATAATGGCTGAAGTAGTACAAAGTCATTTTAATAAAATGAATGATATATGTATTTTAGACATTAATATGGGATGTCCGGCACCTAAAATAACTAAAAATGGTGAAGGATCAGCATTAATGTTAAATCCTAAATTAGCTGGAGAGATAGTTAGTGAAATAAAGAAGGTTTCAAATAAACCAGTTACAGTTAAATTTAGAAAAGGATATGATGAAGATAATATTAATGCAGTAGAATTTGCAAAGATTATGGAGTATTCAGGAGCAGATGCCATTGCTATTCATGGAAGAACTAAAAAGCAAATGTATGAAGGTAAGGCAGATTGGGATATAATAGGTAAAGTAAAGAAAGCTGTTTCAATTCCTGTTATAGGTAATGGAGATGTATTTACACCAGAAGATGCTTTAAGAATGAAAGAAATAACTGACTGTGATGCAATAATGATTGCCAGAGGAAGTATGGGAAATCCATGGATATTTAATCAAATAGAGAGAGTACTAAATGGTAAAGAGATATTACCTATTAGTGCAGAAGAAAAGATTAATATGTGTTTAAGACATTATGAATTAGCAATTAAGTATGATGGTGAGTTTAAAGCTGTTAGAGAAATGAGAAAACATACAGCTTGGTATCTAAAAGGATTGCCTAAAAGTAGTGAGATTAGAAATGTAGTGAACAGTTTATCTACAACGCAAGAAGTAGTTAATACTTTGCAAAAATATAAAGAAGAATTAATACATTTATGCTTATAGATATGTATAATTTATTATTAATAATATAGTAATATATAAGTGTTTAAAATAGTTAGTTATTTTGTTGACAGATGAAATAGCCTGATTTATAATATTTAAAATGATTTTAAGATTACTAAGCTTCTGTGTTTAATATATGAATACGGTTAAGCTTTGAAGGGGAGAAAGATATGAGTCAATCAAAAAAATTTATAATGACTTACGAAGGTGTTAAAAAACTTGAAGAGGAATTAGAATACTTAAAAACAGTAAAAAGAAAAGAAATTACAGAAAAGATAAAAGTAGCTTTAGGATATGGAGATTTAAGTGAAAACTCTGAGTATGATGAAGCTAAAAACGATCAAGCTTTTACTGAAGGAAGAATAATTCAATTAGAAAACATGCTAAAAAATGCTGTAGTTGTTGATGAAAGTGAAATTCCAAAAGATAAGGTATCAGTAGGATCAATAGTTAAAGTTATGGATTACGAATTTGATGAAGAAGTTGAATATACAATAGTTGGTTCAGCAGAAGCAGATCCAATGAATTTTAAAATATCAAATGAATCACCTGTAGGTAGTGCATTAATAGGAAAGAAAGTTGGAGATGTAGTAGAAGTTGCAGTTCCAAGTGGAGTAAGCAAGTTTGAAGTCTTAGAAATAAGAAGAGACTAATTGGAGGTATAGTGAATGTCAACTGAAGAAATGAACATGCAAGAACTAGAGTCACAATTCAATGAACAAGAAAGATTAAGAAGAGAGAAGCTAGTTCAATTACAACAAGAGGGAAAGGATCCTTTTGATGTATATAAAGTTAATAGAACACATAGTTCACAACAAGTTAAAGATAACTTTGAAGATTTAGAAGGTAAAGAAGTTACTGTTGCTGGTAGAATTATGTCTAAGAGAGGACAAGGAAAAGTTGTCTTTTCAGATATACATGATAGAGATGGAAAAATTCAATTATTCATAAAGATTGATGAAGTTGGAGAAGAAGCTTTAAAACAATACAAGACTAATGATTTAGGTGACTGGGTTACTTGTACTGGTGAAGTATTTAAAACTAAAACAGGCGAAATATCAGTTAAGGCTAAAACTTTAGAATTAATATGTAAGTCTTTAAAACCACTTCCAGAAAAGTGGCATGGATTAAAGGATCCAGATTTAAGATATAGACAAAGAGAAGTAGATATAATAACTAACCCAGAAGTTAAAACTACTTTTATGAAGAGAAGTCAAATAATCAAAGGAATAAGAGAATTCTTAGATAATAGAGGATTTTTAGAAGTTGAAACTCCAATGCTTGCTACTATAGCTGGTGGAGCTTCTGCTAGACCATTTATAACACATCATAATACATTAGATTTAGATATGTACTTAAGAATAGCTCCAGAGTTATACTTAAAGAGATGTATTGTTGCTGGATTCGAAAGAGTTTATGAATTAGGAAGAACTTTCAGAAATGAAGGTATGTCAGTAAGACATAATCCTGAATTTACTATGATAGAATTATATCAAGCATTTGCTGACTATAATGATATGATGGAATTAACTGAAAACATGGTAGCTGAAGTATGTAAGAAAGTTAATGGAACTACTAAGGTTACTTATCAAGGAACTGAAATTGACTTTATGCCACCATGGAGAAGAATAACTATGGTTGATGCTGTTAAAGAATATGCTGGAGTAGATTTCAAAGAAATTAAATCAAATGAAGAAGCTCAAGCTATTGCTAAAGAAAAGCATTTAGAATTCCCAAAACCATTAAATACTGTAACTAAAGGTGAAGTATTAAATGCATTATATGAAGAATTCTGTGAAGAGCATATGATTCAACCAACATTTATTATAGATTATCCAGTAGAAATTTCTCCTCTTACAAAGAAAAAGAGAGGAGACGAAATGTTCACTGAAAGATTTGAAGGATTTGTATTTGGTAGAGAATTATGTAATGCATATTCTGAATTAAATGATCCAATCGTTCAAAGAGAAAGATTCGCTCAACAAGAGAAGGAAAGAGAACTTGGTGATGATGAAGCTTATATGATAGATGAAGAATTCATGAGCGCATTAGAAACAGGTATGCCGCCAACAGGTGGATTAGGAATAGGAATAGATAGATTAATAATGTTCTTAACTGATTCAGCATCAATTAGAGATGTTATATTATTCCCAACAATGAAACCGCAAAACTAATAAAAACCACCGAGAGGTGGTTTTTTATTTAAATAATAAATTAAAAGTATAGTTAAGGAATGAATTTATTATAATTAAATTAAATTGTAAAATATATATTTTAGAAACTTTATAATGAAATTTGGCCTTATAAAAAGAAAGAAGAAAAATTTTAAAAAAAAATATAAAAAAAGTGTTGCATTTTATATAAAAGCTGATATAATAAATTATGCAATGACATTCCGCGATAGCTCAATGGTGGAGCACTCGGCTGTTAACCGATAGGCTGGAGGTTCGAGTCCTCTTCGCGGAGCCATTTTAAATTTCATTGTTGCAAATAATATTCCGCGATAGCTCAATGGTGGAGCACTCGGCTGTTAACCGATAGGCTGGAGGTTCGAGTCCTCTTCGCGGAGCCATTTTTATTTTAAAAGAGTTTTGTAAGAACAGATAAAGTCTGTTGATACAAAACTCTTTTTTTATAAATGTATAATTAAAAAATACTATCTTTTTAGTAGATGTAAAAATTAATTTAAACCAATTAAAATTTGAAAATTTAATTTTTGTAAACATGATGAAAAAGAGAGTGGAATTTAGCTTGACATATAAAGGGCATTTGATAAAATTAATATATGAAATTTAATAAACATGTTGAGAAAGAAAAGTAGTTTTAATGTTCTTTTCAGAGAGATGATGGTGGGTGAAAATCATTAAGAAGTTAAAATGAAGGGAGCTTTTGAGTGTTAATTTAGAAAGTTGGGCTTTAGCCAAGAAGGGTGGAACCGCGGAATTTATTTTCGTCCCTTTATGGTTATAAGGCTTTTTTTATTATAAAAAAATATTTAGGAGGATTAAAAATGGCAGTAGAAAAGACTATGGATAAAATCGTTGCTTTATGTAAAAGTAGAGGTTTTATATTCCCAGGATCAGAAATATACGGAGGACTTGCTAACTCATGGGATTATGGTCCACTAGGAGTAGAGTTCAAAAACAATGTTAAAAAAGCTTGGTGGAAAAAATTTGTTCAAGAAAGTCCTTATAATGTAGGAGTTGACTGTGCGATATTAATGAATCCAGAAGTTTGGGTTGCATCAGGGCATGTTGGTGGATTCTCAGATCCTTTAATGGATTGTAAAGAATGTAAATCAAGATTTAGAGCTGATAAGCTAGTTGAAGATCATATGACTGAAAATGGTGTAGAAGTTGCTTGTGCTGATGGATGGACTAATGAAGAATTAATGGAATATATAACTAAGAATAATATAGTTTGTCCTAAGTGCGGAAAAATGAATTACACAGATATAAGAAAGTTCAACTTAATGTTTAAGACTTTCCAAGGAATAACTGAAGATTCAGCTAGTACAGTATACTTAAGACCAGAAACAGCTCAAGGTATATTTGTTAATTTCAAATCAGTTCAAAGAACTTCAAGAAAAAAGGTACCATTTGGTATAGCTCAAATTGGTAAGTCTTTCAGAAATGAAATTACTCCAGGTAACTTTACTTTCAGAACAAGAGAGTTCGAACAAATGGAATTAGAATTCTTCTGTAAGCCAGGCACAGATTTAGAATGGTTTGGATATTGGAAGGATTACTGCTGGAATTTCTTATTAAATCTAGGGGTTAATGCAGAATGTTTAAGAATGAGAGATCATGGTGAAGAGGAATTATCATTCTACTCAAATGCAACATCAGATATAGAATATTTATTCCCATTTGGTTGGGGAGAACTTTGGGGAATAGCTGATAGAACAGATTATGACTTAAAGAAACATGCTGAACATTCAGGAACAGATATGACATATTTAGATCCAACAACTAATGAAAAATATATACCATATTGTATAGAACCATCATTAGGTGCAGATAGAGTTGCATTAGCATTTTTAGTTGATGCTTATGATGAGGAAGAATTAGAAGGTGGAGATGTAAGAACAGTTATGCACTTACATCCAGCGTTAGCTCCATATAAGGCTGCTGTATTACCATTATCTAAAAAGTTATCAGAAAAAGCTGATGAAGTATATTCAATGTTAGCTAAGAACTTCAATATTGAGTATGACGAAACAGGAAGTATTGGTAAGAGATATAGAAGACAAGATGAAATAGGAACACCATTCTGTATAACAGTTGACTTTGAAACTGAAAATGATGGATGTGTTACTATAAGACATAGAGATTCAATGACTCAAGAAAGAGTTAAGATTGAAGAATTAAATGACTTTATTGCAAAAAGTCTAGAATTTTAGTTTTATAGCGTTAGGATAGATGTTTAAAATAGCATTTCCTAACGCTATTTTTGTTTTAACATATATAAGTTAAATATAAAATATTATCAAAAATATGAAAATTTAATATAATATAATGTGATTAAATAAATTAAAGATAAAATTTATAGTTACGATATTATAAAGGTAATGAAGTGGGTTTAATGAGATGCTTGGAGTAATTCAAGCATCTTTTTATAGAGTAAATATTTAGGATATTATAATTATAGAATATAAGAATTTATAATGATATAATTATTTATATGTTGGAAAGAATCAATAATATAAACATAGATAAATATATATTGTGTATGAGTGTGGAGGCAATTAATGAAGGATTTTTGTGAATTTAAAAAATTTATTAATGGGAAAAATGTTGCTGTAGTAGGAATTGGTGTTAGTAATATACCTTTAATTAACTTTCTAGTAAAATTAGGAGCTAATGTAACTGGTTTTGACATGAAGAGTGAGGAAGCATTAGGTGAAGTTGCAGTTGATTTTAAGAAAAAGGGTGTAAAATTAGAATTAGGAGAAAAATACTTAGAGAAATTAACAGGATATGAGGTTATATTTAAAACACCTTCTATGAGAATTGATTGTGAGGCTTTAGTAAGAGCAAAAAAAGAAGGAGCTTATATAACTTCTGAAATGGAAGAGTTCGTAAGATATTGTAAAGGAAAAATATATGCAATAACAGGATCCGATGGAAAGACAACAACAACAACAATAATATCTAAGTTATTAGAATCTCAAGGATATAAAACTTGGGTAGGGGGGAATATAGGTACTCCTTTATTTTCTAATATAGAAGAAATAGATGAGAATCATATGGTTGTTTTAGAATTATCAAGCTTTCAACTTATGACTATGAATTTACCAGTTGATGTAGCTGTTGTTACAAATTTAGCACCAAATCATTTAGATATGCACAAGGATATGCAAGAATATATAGATGCTAAGAAAAATATATTTTTATATCAAAGTAATGATAGTGTTTTAGTTTTAAATAGAGAAAATGATATAACTTATGGATTTGAGAGTGAAGCAAAAGCAGAAATAAGGGAATTTTCTTCAAAGAGAGTCCTTGAGAATGGCGCATACTTTAATGAAGGAGTATTATATCTAGATGGAAATGTAGTTTGTAAAAAAGATGATATAGTTATTAAGGGAATGCATAATGTAGAAAATTATTTGGCTGCATTTACTGCAACTAAGGATGATGTAGAAATTAAAACTATGAAGAAAGTTGCAGAAAGTTTTGCTGGAGTTGAGCATAGATGTGAATTAGTGAGAGAGCTTGATGGAGTAAAATACTATAATGACTCTATTGCGTCTAGTCCAACTAGAACTCTTGCTGGATTATTTGCTTTTGAGAGAAAAGTAATATTAATAGCAGGTGGATATGATAAACATATACCATTTGAGCCTTTAGCTGAAGAAGGGTATCCTTTTATAAAAGAATTAATACTTTTGGGAGATACTAAAGATTTAATAAAGGAAGCTTTTGATAAATTAACATTAAATAAGAATATAAATATTCCAATTGTTATGGTAGATTCTCTAGAGGAGGCTGTTAATAAAGCAAAAGAAATTGCTCAAAGTGGAGATATTGTAACTCTATCACCAGCATGTGCATCGTTTGATATGTTCCCTAATTTTGCAGTAAGGGGAAATAAATTTAAAGAAATAGTAAATAGTCTATAGATTAAATAATAAATAAAAAAGAAGTAGGATATTTGTCTTGCTTCTTTTTTTGATTTAAAGATTTAGTAAAGTTTTTAGATAAAATATAAAAATTAAATGCAATAATAATACTTACAAATATATAGAGCTAATGTGTTTTTAAAGGGGAATAGAGTGTTTTTTTTAGGCAAATAGTATCAACATATCCTAGAGTATCATTATAAGTAAAAAAGAGAAAAATAGAGAAAAATAGAGAAAATAAAGAATAAAATTTGTAAAAGTAAATAAATATTATGTTTGCATATTATTAAACGTGTTAATATAAAACACGTCGTCGGGAACAAATAGTAAGTTTGAAACGAGGCGATGAGGTAACAACACAAAACAAACTTAAAAGTTTTAAAAAAAAGTGTTGACAGCCAAAAAGATAAATGATATTATGAATAGGCAGTCAGGTTGATTGCTAAATGATCTTTGAAAATTGAACAGAATATAAATTAAGTAACCAGCAATTCTTTTGAGAGTCTTAAAACAAAGACTCAAAGTAATTTGAGCAAATGATTAAACTTTTTAGTGAGAGTTTGATCCTGGCTCAGGACGAACGCTGGCGGCGTGCCTAACACATGCAAGTCGAGCGAGTGGAGTTCTTCGGAACAAAGCTAGCG
>NZ_SMUS01000065.1 GCF_004353185.1 Clostridium cuniculi
ATGTAAACAAAGAAAAAAACATAAAAAATTTAAAAAATTACCAAATGAAAATTTTTTTAAATTTATTATTATTTTTCTGAGATTACTTATATTTTTAAATAAGATTGGAAACGATACCTAAAAAGGGAAGTTAAAAAAAGATAGACAAGCATTAATTTAAAAATATATGAGATATATTAAAATTTTGTGAAATCAATTACAGATGATTTTTTTAATATTATCGATAAAAGATTAGGGTAAAATAGAAATCGGAAATTATTTTTGATAAGATAATTGGAATCGGTTTCTAAAGATTGATGTGTATTTAAGTTATATTTGATTAACTTTAAATAAATAGATTTTTTAAAAGTGGAGGAGAATATTATGAAAAAACTATTAGTTACATTACTTGTAGCAGCTACTTCAATTAACTTTGTAGCTTGTGGTTCAAGTGATAAAGGAGATGGCAATAAGGGAGAAGAAAATGTCAGCACTAGCTCATCAGCAACTGATGAAAAGGTAACTTTAAAAGTTCAAGCTGAAAAGGAATGGATGCCTTATTATGAAAAGGTTAAAGAAACAATAGTTGAAAAATATCCAAATGCAACAATTGAATTAATAGAAACAGGTTCATTTGATCATTTAGATGTTTTAGATCAAACTGATGCAACTAACTCAGATGTTGCAGACGTGTTTGCTTTACCTGCTGATAGATTATATGGATTAGCTAAGAACCAAGTTTTAGCTGCTATGCCTGCTGATGAAATGGCTGAAGAAGTTGGAGGCTTTGCTGATTTTGACAACGGGTTAGGAGGAAACTTTCAAATTGATGGAGAATATTTAGCATTCCCTTACAATATAGAAACATTAATTGGATATGTTAATGTTGAAAATGCTAAGACTGCCAACATCGATACAACTCAAAATATAGAATTTACAGATTTAGGTTATAATCAAATATTAACAACTGTTCATGATGCTTGGTACGGAGTTGCATTTACTAACTCAGCAGATTTCGAGTTATTAGCTAAAGAGTTAACAAGTGATGCAACTAAAGAATGGGCTGATTTAACAGATGAACAAAAATCATTATTTGAAGGATTATATAACTATTGGAAAGCACATAAGGAAAACAACACATCTTTATGGGATAAAGATGCAGCTGGTGGATATATTGATGAACAATTCAAAACTGGTGGAAGTGATGTTATAAAAATTGACGGACCTTGGGCAACTTCTTCTGTTAGTGAGTTAGTAGGAAGTGCTGATAATATGGAAATTATTCCATTAAGCCAAATTACATTTAATGGACAACCATTAAAACACTGGAAAGGTGGATGGGGCCTTGGAATAAATGCAAGATGTGAAGAAAATGAAGCTCAAATGGAAGTTGCAGAAGCTTTCATTAAAGAAATAGTAAATCCAGAAAATGCAAAAGAATTATTCGATGCTACTGGTAAAGTATTAGAAAATGCTACAATTGCAGATTATGAAGGAATTGATGAGTTACAATTAAAAGTTATAGAAGCAACTTATGCTAGTTATGAAGTAGCAGAAAATAGACCTCTATTCAGTGAATATGGACAAGTTTGGGAAACTTGGCAAAATGCTTTATTATCATGGTCAGCTAAGAACCCAGCAAATGCAGAAGAAGCTTATAAAGAAGTTAAGGCTTCATTTGATGGTATGATGGCTAACTTCAACTAAGAGATTAAAAAAACTTAAAGCTTAAAAGGGGACTTAAGTCCCCTTTTAATAAAATTAAATATAAAGATCAAATAGAGTTCAAGGAGGAACCACATGAGAGAAAGTATAGAAATGCCAAAAGGAACATTTTATACAATTGCAGCAATATGTGCAGTAATTATTATGTTGACATCATTAGAGATGTTAATCAAAGCAAAGGATACAAGTTTATTTAATATGTGGTTATCCAATGGAAATTTAGGTGAAGATTTATTAACTCAAACGACAAACCAATTATATTCTACATATTTAAATGTATGTATAGGAACATTCTTTGTTAGAGTAATAACTCCGATGGCAGTAATAATTCATAGTTATTTTACTTTTACACGACTTAGAGTAAATAAATTATTTGTAATGATTTGGAGTGTAATAATAGTAGGAGCATTTGCATTAACAGTTTTAACAGAACAGTTTTATTCAATATTCTTTATCGGGAGTGGAATTGGTTATTTAGCTTTAATTTTAACAATGATTTACTTAGGGAAGTGTTTAAGAAATATTAAAAGTATATAATGATGAAGTTATTCAGAGGGTATAAAAGGAGGTAACAAGCTTGAAAAAATTCAATAAGTATTTATATGATAATATTAATCGAGAGTATGATAGAAAAAATTTATACCTTTATGAAGTTTCGGCTTTACAGGAAGAAATTGAAGCTGCAACTGGTAAGGAAAAAGAAGAGCTGCAAAGTAAATTAAAAGAATTAGTTAAAAATAAAAAAAATCATGCTTACAATAAAAAATTAGCGGAATACAAGGAAAAGGAAAAGGTATTCCTTGCAGATGTTAAAAAGAAAGAAAATCAGTATAGAACAAAAGTAGATACAAGCTTACCTAAGAATGTTCAAAATTTACAGGTAAGATTATTTAGAGCTAAAGAATTAGTTAAGTTCTATCAAAATTATGTAAAATTAACTTATGATGCAGAGTTAATTTATGAACAAAGTAAGTTAGAAATAGCTCAAATACCACCAGTAATTGAGTTCGCAAAAGGATGTACAAAGGATTTAAAGGAAGCACAAAATAAACTTTCAAAAATAGACAATGCAAATAATGAAAAGTTTAATTTAGAATTTAAAGCTTTTAAAGAGGCAGAAAATAAAAAGTTACAAGAAAGAATTAAAGAGGTTAAGGCTAAATGTAAAGAAGGTCTAATTTCTGGACAAGCGAAAGATAACACAATAAAAGAATTAAAAAGAAAATATAAAGAAGTTCTATTAGTAAAATCATTTGAATGTGAAAAAACATATAACGAAGAAATAGTAAAAAATAAGAAATATGAACTTTCAAAAACGGTTAAACAAAAAATTAATACTGTAAACATTAATGTCGCAGATTTAAGAAGAGTTTATCCAATTGAAACTGAAAAAACTATGCCTTGGGTATCTTGGGTTACTTTCTTAATTCCAGGTCTTGCTCAAGTAATTAACAAACAATATATAAAAGCGATAATTATGTTCTTTGCAACATTATATATATATTTAATGGCTATTCCTTATTCATTAGGATATGGTAACTATAAGGGTGATGGTATCGCGGGTCTTATTACTCTAGCAGCAGATGGTGGTAGATTAGATAGATCTATTATATTTATGATTGAAGGTATATTAGCAATATTCTTATTATTAATTGGAATATTCTTAATGTTTATATGCTTTAAAGATGCAAATAAAGTAGAAAAAGATACCATCAAAGGTACTAGATATAAGAGTTGGATAGAAACTAAGCAAACTGTATTTGAAGATGGATTCCCTTATTTAGTTTTATCACCAGCAGCTATAATAACTATATTTATAGTATGTATTCCTGTTGTAACTACTATACTTTTAGCATTTACAGGAATGGGGCCAGACACACAAGCTAAATTTGGATGGGAAGCATTAAAGAACTACAAAATGATATTCTTAGGAGAAGGTATGGTAGGTTCAATCTTCTGGAGAATACTTGGTTGGACTATAGTTTGGACAATAGGAGCTACAACTTTAGCAATAGCTTTAGGATTTATTTTAGCCATAGTTCTTAATAATGATAGAATTAAAGGTAAAGTATTATTTAGATCAATTTATCTTTTACCATGGGCAGTTCCAGCATTTATTTCAATACTATTCTTTAGTATTTTATTTGCAGATGGTGGTACAGTAATTAATTCATTAAGAGAAGTTTTTGGACCAAACTTTTCAATAAAGAATGATCCATTTGTAATAAGAGTAGTATTAATTTGTATTCAAGCTTGGCTTGGTAGTGCATATATTTTCTTATTATCTACAGGTGTACTTCAATCAATAAATGCAGAGTTATATGAAGCTGCTGATATAGATGGTGCTACAAGCTTTAAGAAATTAACTAAGATAACAGTACCATTAGTATTATTCCAAACAGCACCGCTTTTAGTTGGACAATATACATTTAACTTTAATAACTATAGTATTATAGCGTTATTTAATAATGGAGGTCCTTTTGACCCAAGTAAATATGGTAACTTAGCAGGTTCATCAGACCTTTTAATATCTTATATATTTAAGTTAACAATGAATAGTCAATATCAAGCTATAGGTGCAACAATTACAGTTATTATTTCTGTAGCACTTATGATAATTGCATATATAGGATATAGAAATACAGATGCATTTAAGAGGGGGTAAGATTGATGAGTATATTTAAAAAGAAAAAAAATGATTTATATCTTTCTGATAAACAACCTCTTACTGTAGGAGGAAAAATAGCACTTGGTATATCATATGCTTTCTTAATATTATGGGCAGTGATAGTAATAGTACCAATAGCACAAATTATAATATCATCATTTAATGGAGCACAAGCAAATAGACTTATAATTGGTGGAGAATTCAGTTTCTCATTTAAACACTTTAAAACATTATTTGAAGATACTCTTTATTTAAAATGGATGGCAAATACTTTATTTGTAAGTATTAGTACAGCGATCTTAGTAATTTTAATAGTTTCATTTACTGGATATGCTTATTCAAGATATAGATTTAAAGGGAAAAAAGCTTCTCTTATGGCAGTTATGCTTATTCAAACAATACCAACATTCGTTGGAATTACAGCATACTTCACAATGTATTCAATTGCATCAGATATAATGCCAGGATTTACAAGACAAATGATGCTTATTCTTATATATGCAGGTGGAGGTATAGCAGGTAATACAATTATATTAAAGGGATATTTAGATTCAATATCTACAGAGCTAGATGATGCAGCTAAAATAGATGGTTGCTCTAGCATGAAGATATACAGACTTATCATTATGCCAATTGCAAGACCAATGCTTGCAATAATAGGTTTATGGTCATTTATAGGACCATTTGGTGATTACTTATTACCAAAAGTATTATTAAATTCATCAGCTGATTATACATTAGCTGCAGGTTTACAAACTCTTATAACAGATGAGCGTACAATTAATCAACCAGCCTTTACAGCAGGAGCACTTTTAACGGCAATACCTATAGTAATATTATTCGTTGTATTACAAAAACAATTAGTATCAGGTCTTTCAAATGGGGCTACAAAAGGATAGGATAGGAGATAGTAGATATGAAGGTAACATTAAATAATATAGGAAAGAAATATGAAAGTAGAGAAGATTTTACTTTAAGACATATAAATTTAGAAATTGAAGATAAGGACTTCTGTGTAATTTTAGGACCATCTGGCTGTGGTAAGACTACATTATTACGTATGATTGCTGGTCTTAACTCAATTACTGAAGGTGATTTAATATTTGGTGAGAAGAGAGTTAATAAACTTGCTTCTAAAGATAGAGATATAGCTATGGTTTTCCAAAGCTATGCTCTATACCCACATATGACAGTTTATGATAACATGGCATTTTCATTATCAATGAGAAAGGAAAGAAAGAATGTTATTAATGAACGTGTTACTGAAGCTGCAAAATTACTTCAAATAGAAAAGTATTTATATTCTAAACCATCAGATATATCTGGAGGTCAAAGACAAAGAGTTGCTTTAGGAAGAGCTATAGTTAGAAAACCAAGCGTTTTCTTAATGGACGAACCTCTTTCTAACTTAGATGCTAAGTTAAGAGAGCATATGAGAGTTGAATTAGTTAGAATCCATAAAGCACTTGGAACTACTTCTATTTATGTAACACATGACCAAGTAGAAGCTATGACAATGGCAACTAAGATTGTTCTTATGAATGATGGTAAGATTCAACAAGTTGGTAAGCCAATTGAATTCTATGAAAAACCACAAAATATGTTTGTTGCTAAATTTATTGGATCACCTACAATTAATATGATTAAAGGTAAGATGGATGGAAATAAATTTGTATCTGAAGATGGCTTAATATCAGTAATTCCATCAGAAGCAGATTTAAAAGCCTTAGCTAGTTATAATGGTAAAGATGTATACTTAGGAATTCGTTCAGAAAGATTTATTGGAAATCCTGAAAAAGAGGCATTTGAATGTAAAGTTGATGTAATAGAAGTTTTAGGTAAGGAAAAAACTTTATATGTTAAGTTAAAGAGTGGAAAAGAACTTGTTATTACAGTTCCTGGATATCATCCATATGAAGCTGGAGAAAATCATAAGTTTGGATTTGATTTAGATGCTTTACATTTCTTTGATGCAGAAACTGAATTAAGAATAAATTAATTTAAGTACAAAGGTTAGAGCTATTTAGTATATAGCTTTAACCTTTGTATATTTTATAAGACATTGAAATGAGAAGTAAGAATTCAATTGATATAGTTACAGACAAGGAAAATCATACTAATAGAGCATATATATAATAAGTGAATTAATATATTTAATTAGTTATATAAATTAAGATTTAGACATATAAATTTTAGTGAAAATAGATTCTTAGGACGGGGATGAGGAGGAGATATATGAAAAGATTAAATTATTGTTTAGATTGTCAGCGAGTATTTACTTCTGAAAATTCATGTGAGTATTGTAATTCAAATAATATTAAGGAATTAAAGCGTGGAAAAGCTGTAAATATAATTGGAAGTAAAGATAAAGCAAGTTATTTGAAATATAAAGAAGGAAAAGTTAGTGTAATAGTTTATGCTGAGAATAAGCAGAAATTTATTAAAGAATATGATATTAGCAAGATAAAAAAAATATTATAAATGAGAAAAAGTGCTATATATTTTTAGTATGGCACTTTTTTATTAAAAAAAATATTAACATAATTAAAAAAATAATTAAATATATGATATAATTAAGAAGTAAGAAAAAATAAATTAATGACAAAAAGGTATAATTATGATAGAAAAAATTGTAAATTGTTTAATTGAAGATTTAGGAAAACATAATAATTATAATGAAATACAGATAGAGCAAATGAAATATGTTACAAAAGTAATAACATATGAATTGATTAAATTTACTTTAATTTTATTAATATTTTCTTTACTAGGACTATTTAAAGAATGTGTTTTAATTAGCATATTTATGATAGCAACCAAACCGTTTACAGGGGGGTATCATGAAGATAGTCAATTTAGATGCTTTATAGCAACATTAATAATTATGTTGTTTATAATTTTATTATCTAAAAATACTAATTTAAATATTATAAGTTCTATTATATTAAATTTAATAAGTATTTTCTGTATATATAATGAAATTCCTATAATAAATGAAAAAATGCCATTAACGAGAAAAGAATTAATAAAAAAGAATAGAGTTATTGGTATTACAAATACATTAATATTTCTAATTATATCAATTGTTATGTTTAATGTTAAATGGCTTTCTCAAACAATAGTATGGACATGCGTTGTTCAAGTAATGCTTTTATTTAACAAATATAAAAAGGAGAGGGGGGAATAAAATGAAGTTAAAAAAATACTTAGGTTCTTTTTTATTAATGTTATCTGTAATTGTGGCGAATGCTGGAAATGCCTCTATTGCAGCAATTGGTATCGAAGAAATGCCTGAATCAATAAAAAAATCTAGATAAGTTGGGATAAACAAGTGATAATAAATATTGCAGACTTCATAAATACTATACTACAGTGCATTATGATTATTTGTACAATAAATTATTGTACTGATGAGAAATATAAAAAAAATAAGATACAAGAATTAATTTATATAGTTATACTAGTTGTAATTGTTCAAATTGTAACAAAAATAACAGGAAATTCTAGTTTGGGAGTAATTGTTATACATGGAATATTATTAGTTTATGGAGCGATAGTTTTTAAAAAAGACCCATTAGGAGCAACTATTGGATTTAGTATAATATATTTGTTTATAAATATAAATTTACTAATATGTTCTAATATTTTCTATGAATACATTATCCCACATATACCTGATGGATATACAGAGATTGGGGTTGTGATTTTTCTGTATTTACCACAATATATAATGACATATTTTGTACTTCTAAAAAGAAAAATAATTTACAAGCTTTATAGAACTATTAAATCAAAAAATTTCTCAGCAATACCGTTAATATTGGTAACGGTAATTATTGACTTTATTAATTCTTTTAATTTGATTATACATGATATTGACAATCCATTATTTAAGGAATTAATATTCTTATTATTAGGAATATTTATGGCAATATTGACAATTTATTTTGCAAACATAGAAAAAAAAGCCAGAGAAATTGCTAAGTTAAACAATGCTTTAGAAGAAAAAGTTAATGAACTTAAAAAAGTAAAGCATGATTATGGAGCACAAATTTCTTATTTATATGGAATGCATCTTATGAAAAAGTATGATAGATTAGGTGAGTTATTAAAGGATATAATAGATGGTCATAATAATATTACATCGGATGTTAGAGTTACAGATGATGATTCAGTAATATCTATGATAGTAAATAGTATAGATAATAAAGGTATAAATATAATAGTTGATGAACAAGCAGATTTATATGAAACAGGAATATCAGAAATGGAATTACAAAGAGTTATTTCTAATATATTAAGAAATTCTATAACTGCAATTAAGAGTAATGGTGTAATTACTATAAAAACTTATTATGGACTGAATAATATTATAATTAAGATACAAAATAATGGGCCTAAAATAGAGGAAAATATAATAGATAAAATATTTGAAGTAGGATTTTCTACAAAAGATGATAAAGGCAGTAATCATGGTTTTGGACTAGCTATAGTTAAGGAAATTATAGAAAGTTATTGTGGAAATATTTCTGTATCAAGTAGTGAAAAATTTACGGAATTTATTATAAAATTACCCTTTAAAAATTAGCTTATAATGGAAACTGTTTATAAGGATATAAATTGAATTTATACAATTCAATTTATATCCTTATAATGGAAACTGTTTATAAGGATATAAATTGAATTTATACAATTCAATTTATGTCCTTATTTTTAATTGTTTTTTTATAAAGAAAAAATGATATTGAATGATTATGTTGGAAAGTATAATTTGCTTTAATATACTTAAATTTTAATATAATATTTTAAGTATATATAAACTTTTTATTAGCAAGTTATAAATAATTAAATATTATAATATAAATAGATTTTTAGGAGGATATACGATTGAATATTTTTTTTATAGAGAACTATAAGAAGATAAAAAAGAATATTGTACTTTCTATACCTATTTTATTTATAATAGCTACTCCACTTCATTTCTTATATGAACTAACAGGTAAAATAGCAATAGTTGGAGCTATAACTCCAGTAAATGAAAGTATAGCAGAGCATTTTAAATTAGCTACTATGCCAGTTATTTTATGGTGGATTATTAGTTATTACATACTAAAGAGAAAGTTAGATATAGATTTTAAAAAATGGATTTTTAGTGGGGCTATTTCTACACTAATGATGCCAATTGTTATAACTACTTTCTATTACACATATACAGGGGCTTTAGGAATTTCATCTCTTGTATTAGATATATTTTCATTACTGCTTGCATTAATAGTAGGTCAATCTTTAGCACTGCAGTTATATAAAAAAGTTAGAATAACAAATATAAAATTTATTGTAGGAATTTTAATAATAATTATAATAATAGCATGCACAATAGTATTTACATTTTATCCACCACATATCCCAATGTTTAAAGATTCAATAACAGGACTCTATGGCATTTGAATAATATTGCGAACTAAAGCGTTAATGCCGTGATGCCGAAAATTAATGATATAACCTCCATTAAGTCATATAATTTCGCTAAGAATTTATATTATTATTTCCATAAAATTAGCTAAAGCTTCGAAGTTCGCTATCGCTTACCTCAGCTTCTTAACGCTAATTTTATTACAATAATAATTAAATTCTAAAGCTTATTATATAATACTTTCTTCCGGTTATATCATTAATTTTTCTCTATCACT
>NZ_SMUS01000066.1 GCF_004353185.1 Clostridium cuniculi
CATAGTGTTTACTATCTTAACTACTTTTATTACAACTATTTATTCTGTACTCTTCGTTATTTTTCTCTATGAAAGTATTATTTAAATTACTATAAATACGGTTTAGTTTCCTACACTATATTTCTTTTAATTGAACTTATAGTTTAATTATACCAAATATTTAATAATTTTCTTATTATTCTATTATTTTTATTATAGTAAATAAATTAAGACTACTGCAAAATTATTTACAGTAGTCCTAATTTATTCTTTACTATTCAGTTACAGTCACTTCTATTGATTTTGAATCATAATTTCCATCTTCATCAATAACATCTACCCAAATTACATATTTATCTGCAATTTCTGGTGTCCAAGTTGTTGTATTAGAAGATTTAAAATCATGTAATGTTGTCCATGTATTTTCAAAATCATGAACAGCTACTCTATATTGTAAATTAGAGTTTCCAGTTGCTGTAGTTTTTATATTTACACTATCTCCAACTTTAATAGTAGTCTTATCTAAAGATATATCTGTAATTTCCACACCTTTTCCAACAATGAAATTAGTATACTTTGATACTATTTTTCCACTTGCATCTTTAGCAGCTACATACACAGCATAAGTTCCTTCTTCTTCAGGAGTCCATTCTATTGAACTACTATCTGAGTAGTCTTTAATCATAGTATAAGTTCCATCTTTCTTATAGTAGAACTTATAAGTTATTGGGTTAACTCCCCCCTCAGATGTAGCATCTATAGTCACTGGTGTATTAACTACTCCACTTTTAGTGCTAAGTGTAAATTCCATTTCTAAATCATCTACATTACCAACAATAAAATCAAATGCTTTAGTTTTAACATTACCTGCTTCATCTTTAACATCTACATATAATTTGTAATATCCATCTTCAGTAGGAGTCCAATTAGCACTATTCTTAGTTGAATAATCTTGGATCTTAGTGTATTTATCATTATACTTATAATAGAATTTGTAGTTTAATTCTCCAGTTCCACCTTCTGCATTTGCAGTAAGAGTTACTTCAGTATTTGCTTCTACAGATGTTTTATCTGCTTCAAAACTTTTTATTGTTACAGAATCACCAATTACTTCATATGAATTATAAGCTGTTTTTGTAGTTCCAGAGCCATCTCTAACATCAACATAAACAATATAGTCTCCACTTTCATCTGGTGTCCACTTTACAGTATTGCTAGTAGAATATGCTTGAATTAAAGTATATACTCCATCCTTCTTGTAATAGAACTTATAATTTAATGTTCCTGATCCACCTTCTGCCTCAGCACTAATAGTAACAGCTTCTCCTAAATTTCCTTGACTCTTATCTAACGTAATAGATTTTATTTGTAACTCCTTAAATACTTCTTTTACTTCAAAATCAAAACTTTTTTCTTCAACATTACCATTACTATCTTTAACACTAACTTTTACTTCATAAGTTCCAGCTGTTAATGGTGTCCATTCAACACTATTTTTTGATGAATAATCACTAATAACTTTTTCTTCTCCAGTAGTATTTTCTGTAGCAGTAAATTTATATTGTAAACTTCCACTTCCACCTGTTGCATCTGCTGATAAAGTAATTGTTGTCCCTTCATATTGTGGTGATGATTTATCACTTGTGAATGAAGATATTGTTATAGGCTTACTTATATCTTCTAATGTCCAATTACCATCTGCATAAGTTCCTATCTTATTTGTTGGTAATGAGAATCCAGCCTGTTGAGCCGCTGGTATTTGAGCACTACCATTATTGAATATTACTTGAGTATTATCTCCCCATCCTTCTGGTAATGTATAACTATACACTCCATTACCTTCATTTGTCATTGCTACACCTGGCCATTTTGCTATTTCTTTTACTGTGCTTCCACTTTCATCATATACATAGATATTAGCACTTGTCCAACCACTTGGTAATTTAATTTTTGCAATTGATGTATCTGAAACTATAACATCAGCTTTCTTATAAGTATAAGTTTTTGTTACAGAATTTCCATTAGAACCCTTACCAGTTAATGTTAATTCAACTGTAGAACCTGCCTCTATATCTTCGCCTAATTTAATAGTTGTTCCATCAGTATAAGTTACTGCTTCCTTACCATCTATAGAATAAGTTGCTTCAGTTGTATTTTTCGCATTTAATGTTACATTTAATACATCTGTAAATTCTGTTCCATCAGCTACCGAACTTGAAACTTCTACTTCTGCTTCTGTTTTAATATCTTCTAATGTCCAATTACCATCTGCATAAGTTCCTATCTTATTTGTTGGTAATGAGAAACCATCTTGTTCAGCTGCTGGTATTTGAGCAGTACCATTATTGAATATTACTTGAGTGTCATCTCCCCATCCATCTGGTAATGTATAACTATACACTCCATTACCTTCATTTGTCATTGCTACACCTGGCCATTTTGCTATTTCTTTTACTGTGCTTCCACTTCCATCATATACATAGATATTAGCACTTGACCATCCGCTTGGTAACTTAATTTTTGCAATTGAATTTTCGATTTTATCTACTTTTTTGTATTCATAAGTTTCAGTAACAGTTGTTCCATCTTCACCTTTTCCTGTTAATGTTAAAGTTACTGTATCACCTATATTTGCATCTTTACCTAAAGTTATAGTAGTACCATTAGTGTAAGTTTTTGCTGTACCACCATTTTCAGAATAAGTTGCAGTTGTAGTATTTTTAGCAGTTAATGTTACATTTAATGAATCAACAAATTGACTTCCTGTTGCAACAGAACTACTAACTACTGGAGTTTTTACATCTACTCCAAGAGTTGCTATTGTTCTTGATCCAATATTACCTGTTAACTTACCATTAGAAACTGTAAATGTATTTCCTGATACTGAATCAGTGTATTGTCCATTAGGTAAATTAGTATCGCAGTTAACATAAGTTGAATCTCCAACGTTAACTATCATTACACCTTTTGTTCCTCTTTCAGTAATAAATAAGTTATTACCTTGAGCTCTTATATATTCACCTTCACCAGCCATAGCATTTCTAAAGTTATTAGCAGCTACTACTATAGGATCTTTCCACATGTCATCTCCAGCGCTTCCCATATTTCCTGCTAAATATCCACCAGATGTTCTGTTAAAGAATAAAGGAGTTGAATCTGCACGTCCTGCAATTATTGCCCATCCTAATTTAATTTGTTCATTAGTTAAACCAACAGTTTCCATATTCTCATTTGCATAAGTATCATGGGACTCTACCCATGTTACTAGGTTTGAAGGATCTCCACTTACAGTATAACTTTTTGCATTGTTTACATCAGCATTACCATAATATCCAACTGCACTTCTTACAGAACCACCATACCAATCGCATGTAGTTCTCATATAAGTATGATATCCATTAATGTTATCTGCTCCACCTTGTAATACTTCACCATAGATAAATAAATCATCTCTATCTAAAGATCCTAAAACTCTTGGCCAGAAATCACTTCCTCCTGAATCAGTAGGTAATTCAATATGCTTAGCAGCATCAAATCTAAATCCATCTGCTCCACAGGCAATGGCATCATTTAAAAACTCTATAACCATATCTTGTAATTCCCAATTTGATGTATTTAAATCTGGAAGTCCAATTCCCCAATGAGTTACTTGCCATCTATCATTCCAATCTTCTACACCTCTATGCTCATGCCAAAAATTCTCATTATCTTTTATAGTAGAATCAACGTTAGTAGCTGGATAATAAGCGTCACTTCCTCCGCCTCTATTACCAGTATGGTTTGCAACAACGTCAACAATTATATCTATACCATACTTATCAGCCTCTTCACACATACTCTTAAATTGTTCTCTAGAACCTAATTGAGCATTACCAATTTTAAAATTAATTGGTTGATATAATATCCACCATTTTGTACTAGACATTAAATCCTCTTTATTACCTTGAATTGGAGATGTTTGAATTGCTGTATATCCAGCTTCTTTAATCTCAGGTAACTTTGCTTTTATTGTATCAAAAGACCAGTTCCAAGCATGTAATATTGCTCCATCTTCTATTTGGTTAACTGATGTATTTGTTGCTGCTACTGCTACACTAGTTGTACTTATTAATCCAGTAAAATTATTAAATAGTAAACTTAAAGTAAATACTAATGCAATAAAGAAACTAGTGAACTTTTTTCTATTATTCATTTTCTTCCCCTCCACATTATATTTCTATAGTAACTCAATACCCTATACTACTTTACTGTGTAATCTATACACTTTGATACCTTATTATTGTTAGAATCCTTAGCATCAACCCAAATCTTATATCTTCCGGCTTTGCTCGGTGTCCATTGAGTTGTATTTGAAGTAGAATTCTTATCTATTGTTTTCCAACCATCTTTAATTTCATGAACTGATACTGAATATAAAATTTCTCCTTCACCTTCAACTGTAGTTGTTATTTTCACTGGTGAACCTACAGTTCCAGTTTCTTGATCAACCTTTATATCTTTTATTTCTAAAGATACTTGTGGTTTTTCTGTAATAGTATAGTTCAATGATTTACTTGCAGTGTTTCCATTTGAATCTTTAACTGTAACTTTAATAGTATATTCTCCTGCTTCAGTAGGAGCCCAAGTAAACTTATTACTTGTAGAGAAATCCCTTACAACTACTGAATTAACTTCATACTTATAAGATAATGTTCCTTCCCCATCAGCCTTTGCAGTTAAATCTATTGATGTTCCAGCAACTTGTGGTGATTCTTTTGATGCATTAACTTCATTAACTTTAACAGTATTTTCAGCTATTTCTAAGTTTCCTATTCTAGCTAAGGAAGTAGTAATAACATCATAATCTTCCTTTTCAGCTGATGTTGAGGCATCTGGGCCATACTCTTCAGTAGCTACATCTAACATAGATTCATCTTGTGGTATAGATGCTATTCCTGATTGACCAAATGTTGAAATATGCATTACTCCAATACCATTGTTTTCAATATACTCTCTATCAATTCCTAATGATTCTAATGGAATTGTCATTGAATACATAGTATCTTGCTTAGTATCATGCCCTTCATTTAACATATTTACCCAGTTTGAAGAGCTATTAAATAAATCTTCTGGTTTATATCCTGCCCATCCATTACTCTTAATTCCAATCATTTCTGATCCTAAGAATCCATCTTCATATTTAAATGATACTCCAGCATCATTAAATCCAACTGCTGTATCGTAATTAAAATATCCATCATCATCTACTTTGAAAATAGCTGGTTGTCCAACACCTGGTTTACTTGAAAAATACATCAATGTATCTACTGAAGTTTCATAGTTAACTCTAATATCCCAAACATTTTCTGAATAATTTACTACTCCAGTTTTACTATCTGTACTCTTTGCTGAACCATCACCACTCTTATTAGGATCAATGCTAAATGCTAATATTTGTGGTATGTCTCCATTCCAAGGCTTACCATTATCACTAATAGGATAACCTTGTGCAGGATCTACTACATCTGTAACATTTACAAATTGCCACATCAAGTATAAATTATCATCATCCCATGCTCCATATAATGCATATGTGTCATATACAGGTCCTTCGTGAGATCCCCTAAATATACGTGCATCATCATTTGCAACACCTTGAGCAATTATCATATCTTCTGTCCAGTCACTAAAACTATTTATTGTTTTATATTGTCCAACTCCAGTAGCATTTGTTGAATATTTTCCTTCATTGCTACTAGACCTTAAATTTAATGTATATAGTCTTTCACTTAATAATGTAACTTCTTGTGCTGAAGCTGTAACTGGTGCACTAAATATACTAGTTCCCATAATTGTAGCCGCAACTATAGATGAATATATTTTATAAATTGATTTCATATTTACCTCCTTTTTAAGCTACTTTGTTACCTTGATAGTAATATAGTTTGATTCTTTATTACCATCCTCATCTTTAACATCAACCCAAATTTTATAGGTTCCTTCTTTATCTGGAGTCCATTCAATTACATTTTCAGTACTATATTTTGAAGTTAGGTTCTTCCATCCTTGCTGAATTTCGTGTGTAGATACTTTATATTGAAGTTCACCTACTCCCTTTGCATCAATTGTTATTTCTAAAGCTTCCCCAACCTTACCTTCTGATTTATTTGTATTAATATTATTAATAGTAAGCTTTTCTTTTTCAATTACAAATGTAGTGGTTTTTTCACTTGTCATTCCATTAGAATCTTTTACAGTTACTTTTATTTTATAATTACCTGCTTCGCTTGGTATCCATGTAGCATTATTATTAGTAGAATAATCTTTTATTGTGGTGTAGCTACCATCTTTTTCAACTTCAAACTTATATTGAAGAGTTCCATTTCCTGTTGCATCTACTGAAATTTCAATAGCTTCATTTACACCTTGTGGTGATTTCTTATCTATTGAAAGATTCTTTATAGTTGGTGCTAATGGATTTGTACTATACCACACTCCTTGGTAATACCACATTTCATCTGTAACATCATAACCTGCTTGACCTTGTCCTGGGTTTTGACTACCACCAGCATTACTAAATATTACTTTTGCATCTTCCCAAAGCGGTTGAGTATAGCTATACCATCCATCACTATCTTTTTCTAACTTTACTCCTGGCCATGGTGCTACTTCCTCTGTTACACCATCAACTTCCCTATAAATATACACATATGGATTTGCCCAATTATTCGAATTGTCATAATTCACCTTAACTTTTATTTTATCAGGGTCTACTTTCGTATAAGTATAGGTTGCTTCTGATTCACCATCTAAGTTTTGTGCATAAACAGTTACTTCTGTTGTTTCATCATATGCTAAACCTTCACCAATAGTAATTGTTTGACCATTAGTATAAGTTCCTTGTTCTACTCCATTAATACTATATCTTCCTACTTCTGAGTTGCTTACATAAAGCTTTAACTCTAAAGTATCTGTCCAATATTTTTTTGATTGTTCGCTAATACTAACATCTGGTGATTTATCACCTTTTTCTATTAATATTACTCCGTTAGAGTCTGCAGTAAATGTTGCTTTACCATCTTTAACTGTAGTTATTGCTCCAGTATAAGCATCTCTTACTTTACTTCCATTACTAAATACCTTTGAAACATCTACATCAATTGTTCCTGATGCACCAACAACACAAACTACTCTATCACTATCCCCATCCTTATTGTAAATTCTACCAAATGTATAAGGTGAATCTGATATATCTATATTATCCCCTGCTCCCACAGCTAAGTGATTATTTCTGAATTGTCCAAGCTTTTGCCAGTGAGCTAAAGTTTTAGAAGCTTGGCTATTTGAATCAGTTAAATCACTCCAATTCATAGATGTACGATACATTTGATCTTTATATTCTCCCCTTGTAAAGAAATCTGTCCAACCTAATGGTCTTGCAGTTTCATCACCATAGAAAATTTGTACTGCTCCTGGTGCCAATAATAATGATGTTCCTCCATCAATTAAGTTATTTCTATCATGTAATGCATCATCATGAGATGAAATATAACTTAATACATTAAAGTCATCATCTTTATTAACTTTTGCTAAATCGTTATATTTTGCTTTTATATTTGAAGTAGATGCTCCCTTAAATGAAAAGTTAATAATTGAACTAAATTCACCTTCTGTAAAGAATGCTGATTTAGTAACTCCATGCCCCCAAGATTCTCCTGCTGTCCAGAAATCTGCATCTGGATCTAGTACTTTATCTGGATTATTTGCTTTATATTCTTCAAATGCTATATCAGCTTCTTCATTTAGAGCTGCCCAACCTTCCATTTCTACATGATTTGCTGTATCACATCTAAATCCATCAATACCATAATCTCTAATATAATCTGTTAACCATTTTATTACGTAGTTTCTTGGAGTTCTAGGTAGATTTCTCTTTGTAAAGAATTCATCTAATTCTGCCATTTCTTCTTCATATCTACCTTCTCTTTTCCATTTAGTTTCAAGTATTGCTGGTAATCCGACTTCTTGAGTGCTTTCAGTTTTTATATCAGGTAATCCACTAAGAGGATTTGTGTATCCACCACCATCACTATATTTTTCATATCCCGCATAACCTGCTGAAACTCTTACAAAATCGTCTCCCCACCAATTAGTTGCCCATGTAGAATCGTCTTTGTTATACCAAGTATTTGATTCAACTGTTCCACCACTTAAATTACTTAAGTCTCCATAGTAATAATCTTCCCAACCATCTACCATACTACCAAATCCATATTCATCAGCATCTTTCATAGTTGTGTAACCTACGTGATTTAAAACTATATCCATAACAACTCTAATTCCTTGTGAGTGAGCTGTATCAACAAAGTTTCTAAAGTCTTCTTCTGTACCCATGTTTTCATCAATATTAGTGTAATCTAAAGTCCAATATCCATGGTAAGAATAATAAGGAAATCCTTCTCCATTATTTTCTCCATTACCTCCGGAAGCGTTTCCAGAAGTATAGCCATGTATTTGTTCATATGGTGCAGTTAACCATATTGCATTAACACCTAAATCAGTAAAATAACCTTCTTCTAGCTTTTGTGTTAATCCCTTTAAATCACCACCATGGAAAGCCCCTGGATTATTTTCATAACCATCTTGAACATTTCCATTTTGATCTAAGCCTCTTCCATATGAATGGTCATTACTAGTATCACCATTTTGGAAACGGTCTGTTAAAACAAAGTACACTGTTGCATTATCCCAAGAAAATTTTCTTTTTTCTTGAGTATCTGTACTTTCATCAAGGTTACTTGTTGTACAGTATGTTACCTGACCATTCTCATCAATATCAACCTTTAAAACGTTTCCAGTTTCTTGGTAACTACTTAAATAGCTGGTATTATAAGTGGTAGTTTTTGTTGTAGCCCCAGTTACAAAAGTGGTTGAAATAATAGTAGAAATTAATGTTCCAACTATTATTCGATTAAATTTTTTCCTTTTCAAAATTCTCCCCCCTTATTTATTTTGCTTATTATATAACTAATATATATTAGTTATATATATCTTAAATATATACCTTTTTTTCTTATCAAACAATACAATTTAACATTTTTGGAATTTATTACAAATTTTATTTTTATATAATATTACAAAAATACATTTATATTTTTAAATATAAATATATTTAAGGAAAAAATAAATATCCACCAGCTAAGCTGGTGGTTTTTCATAAGCCCTATAAGGGCAAATTGCTAGCTTGCGTCTTAAGACGCATAAATGGTCCAGCAGCCGCATTTTATTTTACTTGCTACCCTTAAAAGG
>NZ_SMUS01000067.1 GCF_004353185.1 Clostridium cuniculi
TAAAGAGTTTAAAGTGGATAGAATTAAAATAAATGAAGTTATTTTATATAAAAATCGGTTCTTTTTTGGTAATAAGTTATTCATTTTCATTACTCCTTATTTATCATTGGTTATTTTAATAAATTAATTTATAATAAAGTCTTATTATAGTTTGTGCTATATATTAAATTTTATATATAAATAAATATTAGAAATTATCAAATAACAAATTATTTTCATAGGATAAATATATAATATGAAAAACTGGAGATTATATGTCAGAGAAAGAGTTAAATAATATTTATGAAAATGGATTTAATTTAGAATTTGATAATCAAAGTAAAATTGTATTAATTTCAGATGTGCATAGAGGTGATGGGACATATTCAGACTCTCTTTTACCCAATAGAAATATATATATAACAGCATTGAAATATTACTTGAAAAATGATTATACTTATATAGAAGTGGGTGATGGTGATGAATTGTGGAAAAATAAAAACTTTAATGAAATAGCTTATTTTTATGATGATATATATAAAATATTTAATAAATTTAGCAAGAAAAAAAATATTTATTGTATTTATGGAAACCATGATTTTGTTAAAAAGCAACAAAATTTTAAGCAAAATCAAGAAAAAGCTTTAAGGAAAATAGGCGCAGATTATGGAGATGAATTTATAAAATTTATAAATAATAATGAGTATTATTCAGGAATAAATTTAATGTATAAGCCTCTTAAGGAAAAGATATTAGTTACTCATGGACATCAAATAGATTTTTGGAACAATGAAATGTGGAGGGTAAATGAATTTTTAGTAAGATATATATGGCGTTTTTTAAATGGTGTTGCTGGTTTTAAGGATCCAACTAGATCAGCAAAGAGTAAAACGAAGCGAAGTAGAGTAGATATTAAGTTGCAAAACTGGGCTAGAGATAATTGTACAATGATTATTTGTGGACATACACATAATAGTAGATTCCCAGATTTATATGATCCTCCATACTTTAATGATGGTTGTTGTGTTTATCCAGCAGCTATTACAGCTATAGAAATAGAAAAAGGAAAAATAGAATTAGTAAAGTGGGTAATTGATGCACAAGATACTGGTTCACTTTGGGTAACTAGAAAGATTATTGCAGGGCCTGTAGAAGTTTCTGCATATTTACAATATGCTAAGGAAGAAAGGTTAAGAAGAAATAAATAATATATTATTTTGATATAAATATAAAATTAAATTATAATATAAATAAAGCTAGAGAGGAGAAAATGATGAGTGATTTAGTAGGAAAAGTTGCACTAGTTACTGGTGCTTCACGTGGAATTGGAAAGGCAATAGCAAAAGAACTTGCAAAAAATGGAGCAAGTGTTATTATAAATTATTCTAAAGATGATGAAGGGGCTAACTCAACATTAATGGAGATAGAGGAGTTAGGAGGTTATGCTAAAGTAATTAAAAAAAATATAGCAAATAAGGATAACTGCCAAGAGCTTATAAAAGAAGTTATTGATACTTTTGGGAAAATTGATATATTAATTAATAATGCAGCAAAATCTGAAATTGGATTATTTATAGATGCTAATGATGATAGTTTTGAAAGTCTTATAAATACCAATCTTTTAGCTCCTATGTATTTATCAAAATATGCGTTAAATTATATGATATCAAAAGGAAGCGGTAATATAATTAATATTTCATCTATTTGGGGTGAAGCAGGAGCTTCTTGTGAAGTAATATATTCAACTACAAAAGGTGGATTAAACCTATTTACAAAATCACTTTCTAAAGAGGTTGCGCCTTTTGGAATAAGAGTGAACTCCATAGCACCAGGTGTTATAAATACAGAAATGAATAGTTTTTTAAGTGAAGAAGAAAAAGATCAATTAGTTGATGAAATACCTATGAATAGATTTGGAGATGTAAATGAAATTGCAAAAGCAGTTATTTTTCTCTGTAAAGATGATTGCAAGTATTTAACAGGACAAATTATTAGAGTTGATGGAGGCTTTTTATAATATATAGCTAAAGTAAAAGTGGTGATTAAATGATAAAGATAAAGATAGATAAAAATAGAGCAAATGAGCCAATATTTAAGCTTGGATTTAAAGAGTTAGATGAAAAAGAAAATAGATTTCTAAAAAGAGCCTTAATGGATGGAAAAGAAATAAAAGGCACATATAAATATGAAATTCCATTAAAATATTTTCTACCAATTATTAAAAATTTAGATAAAAATAACATAAAGTTAGATAGATATAGTAAATTAGCATATTTAGAGTTTTCAGATGATTTCGATGAAAATTATTATTATATTTTAGAAGCAAATGCAAAGTTTATGAGAAAGTGGAGAGAAGAAGGTTGTCCTAATATATTTAAAGTAGAGATAGATAGGGAAACATTAGATGTTAAAAAAGAAATAATCTTCAAAAAAATAGATCGAGTCTATATTTAAATAAAAATTTAAGGGTTTGTTTTAATAAATTGCGCAAATTTAATTAACCTCAATAAATATGATTAAAAAACATAATAATCATATTTATTGAGGTTTTTTATGTAAATAGTTAATAAAATTAGAACAATTTGAAACATTAATTAGTTTTGAAAAGTCTAATAAGTGAAGCATCGATGCTAAGGAGGAAAATATGAGCAATATTCTAACTATAAGTGATAATACAACCATTGATTTTAGTGAAAGTAGACTTATAAAAAAAGCTATAAATGGAGATAAGAACTCTTTTATTTGTATTTTTAAAAAATATAAAGTTGATTTATATAAAATTGCATATATGTATGTAAAAGATGAGGAAAAAGCTTTAGAAATATTACAAGAAACAATAGTAAAGGGAGTTTTTAATATCCATAAGCTGAAGAATCCAAGTTACTTTAAAACATGGATAACCAGAATACTGATAAATGCAGCTATTGATATGAATAGGAAGAACTCTAAAATTGAACAATTAGACGAAGGATATAATGTTATAGGGCATATTGAAACTGTTTCTTTAGAGGAAAGAATAGATTTATATAATGCAGTTGATTTACTTAAAGATAATTATAAAACAGTAATAATAATGAAGTATTTTAATGATAAGAAAATCAAAGAAATTGCTGAAATCATGAGTATTCCTGAAAATACTGTTAAAACATATCTTACTAGAGCGAGAGTAGAATTAAAAAAGATATTAAAGGAGAATTATTTATATGAATAAAAAAGATTTCAATAATATAGAAATACCTAAGAATATAGATACATTTATAGAAGATTCATTCAATAATGCATATAAATTAAAAAATAGAAAAAGAGCTAAAAATACTTTAGGAATAATAGCTTCTGGATTAGCTTTCTTTATTATATTAGGTATAACTAAACCTGCTATAGCAAGTTCAATACCGCCATTACAAAAAATATTTGAACAACTACAAAATAGATTGATTAATGGTGGAAAAGATGTTAACTATGTAACTACAGTCAATCAATCAATAAAAGATAATGGAGTGGAAGTAACATTATCAGAGGTTATATTTGATGGTAGGTATTTATATGTATCATATATTGTAAAAAGTGATATCCCTTTTAAAATTGAAGGAGTAGGAGTTAGCGAAACTCAACTCTTATATGAGCATAATGAAAAGTTAAGCTTTACTGATCAGAAATTAGATTCTTCAGGTATAGCTGGTATTGAAGGGCGTTTTATAGATGATAATACATTTGAAGGTGTAGAAAAGTATGATTTAAGCTCATTAAAAATTCCAATACCTAATAATTTTGAGTTTGAAGTACTAATTAATTTATTTAGGTGTATACCTGATGAGGGGGATGATAGAGCAGAGTTGATGAGAGTAGGAGATTGGGGATTTAAAGTTAATGTAAATACGAAGGAGGATTCGTCTAAAAAGATTGAAATAAACTCTACTAATAATGAGGAAATTGGTATTAAAGATGTTATTATAACTCCATTTGAGGTAATTATAACATCTTTGCATGATGAAGATACAGAATCTATTTCATATAATGTAAGTGTTACTGATGAATATGGGAATATTCTTGATTTAAAAGAAGAAACATGGAATAAAACTTCATCTGAAATTATATTTAATAAAAATAAATTGAAAGGTGATAAATTAGTGCTTAACATTTATAAAGGTTCTTCTAATAATGAAGCAATATTTACAAAGGAAATTAATATAAAATAAATTCTGATTATATTATAAATATAAATCATTATTATATATTCTTACTTAAAAGGATGTCCATTAGACATCCTTTATATTATACCTATTTTTACATTATTTTTTGGCTTCACATGATGAAAAATATTATTCAAAGTCGTCAAATAATATTAAGTCTTGTTTCTTTAGGGAAAATTTGAATATAACACTATTTTCACCATTATTTAATGAAAAATCACTATTATGAAGTGTTAAGATTCTCTTTACTGTAGCTAATCCAAGACCATAGCTATTTTTAGTTCTATCACCAGATTTATCAAGTCTATAGAATTTTGCAAAAACATTATCAAGTTCTTTAGTAGGAATAGTAATTCCTTTATTTTCAATTGAAATTAAATACATTGTTTCACTTTCAACAACAGATATAATAATTTCATTTCCTCTAGGAGTATATTTTATTGCATTAGATAACAGATTTTGAACAACTCTTTCTAATGTCATAATATCCCCTTCTACATATGCATATTCAGGCAAATTAAAGATAACTTTTAGTTCTTTGTTTTGTAACTCTAATGAAAATCTTTTTACCATACCTTGAAGTAGTCTTACTATGTTAAATGATTCTAAGTTTAGATTAATAGTATCCGATTCAAGTTTTGATAAGTCAAGCATATTTGTTAATAGAAGATTCATTTTAGTTGCTTCATCTATTATTGTTTCAAGATAGACTTCTGCATCTTTACCAGAAACAATTCCGTCTTTTAACCCTTCTGCATAGCCACTAATTATTCCAAGTGGTGTTTTTAAATCATGACTGACACTAGACACAAAGTCTTTTCTCATATTTTCAAGATTTCTTTCTTTTTCAATATCTCTTTCTAATTGATTATTCTTTTCTTGTAATGTTTGCAGTGAATTTTCAAGATTTGATGATAAGAAATTAAGTGTGCTAGCCAAGTTTCCGATTTCATCATCAGAACTTACTTCACATTTAGCATCAAAATCAAGAGTAGACATTCTTTTAGCAACATTATTTAAATCAATAAGAGGTTTACTTATCAATTTTGAATATATTTTAGATAAGAAAATAGCTAAAATCAAAAATCCTATAAATAAATAAAGATAAAAACTGCGAATCACACTTGATGCTTCTTTTATTGGTTGAACAGATGATACTGCAATAAGTATAGAGTCATTTTCACTTTGAAGAGACATTGATGATACTATACCTATTTTTTTATAAGAACTATATTTATTAGTAAAAATAGTACTTTTAATTTTATTAGTTGATAAAACTTCATTAATTAACTCATTATCAGATAATAGCTCAGAACAAAAGTCTGTAAGTGATTTCATATCTTCAATATTATTTTTATCAAAATATGATAAATATTCAATAGTACCATCTAAAGAAAAAATGGCAATACGTGAATTGTTTTTTTCTTCATAGTTTAATAAAGCATTACTTAAATTATTTGTATTAAAATTTTGATAAGAATACAAAGTTTTAATTCGTTTAACATCTAATATCAATGATTCAGTCTTTTTGGACAAATAAAATTCTTCAAAAAACATATTTTGAAATAGAAAGGTAAGTAAAAATACCATTGATATAAGACCAAAAGTTATTAATGTTATTCTTTTTGAAATACTATTTTTCATTTTGAACTTCAAATTTATACCCACTTCCTCTAACAGTTACAATATAATTAGACTTTTCTCCAAGCTTTTCACGTAATCTCTTAATATTTGTATCTACAGTTCGTAAATCGCCATAGTAATCTATTCCCCAAACATTATCTAGTATTACATCTCTACTTAAAGCTATTCCCATATTATCAGATAAGTAAACTAAAAGTTCAAACTCCTTTGGAGAAAGTGTTAATGGTTCATTATTAATTTTTACTTCGTGAGCTAATTTATTTATAGTTAAGCCATTGTAGTTTTGAGAAGGATTAAAGTCATCTTCATCAGAAACTGTTCTTTTTAATAAAGCTTTAATTTTGGCAATTAATATCTTAGGAGAGAAAGGTTTTGTTACATAATCATCAGCACCCATCTCATATCCAAATAGCTTATCCTCTTCTTGACCTTTAGCAGTTAATAAAATTATTGGAAGATTAGATACTGTTCTGATAGTTTCTAATACCGTTATTCCATCAATTTTTGGCATCATTATATCTAAAAGTATAAGATCAACTTTATTGTTTTTAAAAACAAATAATCCTTCATCACCATCAGAAGCTTCTAAAATATTAAAACCTTCTGCCTTTAGATAATCTCTTAAAAGAAATCTTATTTTTAATTCATCTTCTATTATTAATATTGTTTTGTTCATAATGCCTCCTTTAAAAGTAGTTTGTTACATAAATTATAAAACATTATTATCTAATTATAAACTATGATATAGAATAATTCATAGTAATTAATATAAAAATTATATTATAAGGGATAAAATGGATTACAGAATATTATGTGTTGTAATTATATATCAAACATATTATATTATAATTCTAGATAGAATTATATAGGTGGGGGAAGGTAGACGCGATGGTAAAAATAAATTTTGATGTAAAAAAGCATAAATTAGAAAATGGTTTAGAAGTGATAACAATAAAGAAAGATACCCAAATCTCATCAATTAACATAGGTGTAAAGGTTGGGGCTTTAAATGAGAGTTTAAATGAAAAGGGAATTTCTCATTATATAGAACATATGTTATTTAAAGGAACTAAAAACAGAACCTTTCAAAAGTTAAATGATGATTTAGAAGCCTTAGGTGGAGAGTATAATGCGTATACGGATTTCTCTCAAACGGTTTATTCTATAAGCTGCTTAGAAGAGGAATTAAAAAGTGCTATAGAAATATTAAGTGATATGTTAATTTGCTCTAAGTTTCCAGAAGAAGAAATTGAAAAAGAGAGAGGAGTAATATTAGCAGAAATAAGATCAAGTAAAGATAGTGTAGAAGATTTTAGTTTCAAAAAAATAAATGAAGTAGCATTTAAGAATAGTTCATTAAGATATGATGTTGCAGGATTAGATGAAAATGTAAAAAGTTTTACTAAAAAAGAACTTTATGAGTATTATAAAAAGTATTATATTCCTAATAATTCATTGATAACTATGGTATCCTCATTATCTCATGAAGAGGCTTTTGAAGAAATATCAAAGCATTTTAGTAAATGGGAAACAAAGGAAAGGATTGAATTAGTAGTTAAAGATGAAAAAAATAGAAATATAAAAAAGGTAACTACTAAAGAAAATATAGAATTGTGTACAATAATTTATTTATTTACATTTTATGATTTAGATAAGAACTATGAGTTGCCATTAAGAATATTAAATCACAGATTAGGAGAAAGTGCTAATTCCTTATTATTTAGAGAAGTAAGAGAAAATAGAGGATTAGCATATGACATATACTCTCATTTAGATATTACTGAAAATGTAAGAACTTTATATGTGTATACAGCTGTTGATGAAGAAGATATTGATGATGCTGCTAATGCAATTGAAGAAATTTTTAAGGATATTAAGTTTAGAAATATAATAATTGGAGAGAATGATTTAAATGTAATGAAGAAAGTTCATAAAACTGCAGTTATATCTACATTAGAAGATTCGGTTGAGTTATGTAGTTATATATTAAGTCAAAGCTTAGAAGGTGAAGATATATTTGAATTTTTAAAAGATATGGATAGATTAAATACAATAACTGCTGATGAAATATATGAAGTAGCAAATAAAGTTTTAAATGACCCTACTATTCATATATTAAAATCTTCATAAGGTGGCAATAATTATGAATATAATAACTAAAATTGAATTAGGTAAAAGAAATAAAGAAAGAGTAAATATTTATATTGATGATGAATATGCTTTTTCTATAAGTGCAGAATTAGTTTATAAGGAAAACTTAAAAGTTAAAGATCAAATTAATGTTGAAAGTTTGAAAAAACTAGCAGATGAAGACAATTATATAAAGTGTAAAAATTCAGCTCTCAGAGTAATTGAAAGAACCTATAAAAGTGAAAAGGAGTTAAGAGATAAGTTAGCATTAAAAGGATATGAAGACCATATAATTAAACGAACAATAAATTTTTTGAGAGAGTATAATTTATTAAATGACACCAATTATGCAAAGATGTATGTAAAAGACAGGGCTAGAAATCAAGGAAAAAAGAAGATTAAATATACACTTATGCAAAAGGGAATAGATGAAAATATAATTGAAGAAGAACTAGAAAAACTAGATAAAGATGAAATAAGAGAAGTTGTACATGAGATGGCATTAAAAAAATACAAGATTTTATCTAAAAGAGAAAGTGATGAATATAAATTATCACAGAAATTGTATAGATTTTTAATGGGGAAGGGGTATGATTATGATTTGATTAAGGATGTTGTTAAATCTATAGTCAAATCAGAAGATTTAGAATAAAGGGGAAATCTTAATGAATGAAATACTCTCTTACACTATATGTTTATTTGTAATAATATTAGGTATT
>NZ_SMUS01000068.1 GCF_004353185.1 Clostridium cuniculi
CGTCTTGAGAATCATAACTGCCTGTTCTAATACTTCCTGTAACTGCTAACTGTCTACCTTTTGTAACATATTGTGCAATTGCTTCTCCAGGTTTATTAAATGCTATACAGTTTATAAAATCTGTTTCGTCCTTTTTGAATTGCCTTGATACTGCTAATGTAAATCTACAAACTGCTGTTCCACTTCCTGCTGCATATCTTAGCTCTGGATCCTTAGTTGATCTTCCAATAAGTACAACCTTATTCACTTCTATTACCTCCATTTAAATAAATATCATGATAAGTTACTGCAACTGCATAAGCTTGCCATATATCTTTTTTAAATCCGTAAAACCATCCTGGTTCTTTCTTAGTGCCTTTCCCCTTATTAGGTGTGTTAGGAGCAAATCTATCTACTAAAGCTTGTACTATATTACTATCTTTAGCCCTCATACTATTGCATAAATTCATCTTTTCATCTTTTCTATAGATATATTTAGGTTTTGTACAATAAGCTCTTCTAATGGCTTCTGTAAATATTCCTATCCATACACAAGTTTCAAAGACACTTTGCCCTACAGCCATTCCTTGTGACGCTATCATTTCAATAGCAAAACACTCCTCTCCTTTAGGATAAAAATCATTGTTACATATTCTTTTTAATAATTCTTCATTTAAAATTTTTCCACACTCTACAATGCTTAAATCTTCACATAAATATACATATCCACTTTCTATATTTCCTGGATCTATTGCTAATATCATATTTTATACTTATCCTTCCAAACTATATAATTCTCAAATGAATCTTTTATTTTTTGTTTTTTACAAAAATCTTTAAACTCTTGTAATTCTCTTTCAGTTATCCAACTCATAATATTCTCCTTATTAATTAGGGAGGTTCCCCTCCCCTTATTCCTAGGCTATTATTGATATATTTTTAATCTCTTCTAATTCTTTTTCTAAGTATTTCTTTATGTTAGTAATAGATTGATTTCTCCATGCTCCTCCATCAGCTTCAAATAATGCTGCTCTTGGTCCACTTTGCATTCTAAATATAAACTTGCTTATTGGTTGTTCTACCTCTGGAAAAGTTCTATACGGTGCTAATGATACTGGATTAGGTACTATTGCTTGTCCTACGCTTGCTACACCTGTTTTAACTGTTACTTGTTGGCTTACTCCATCATCACCAGTTGACTTTACTGCTTCATCTTGAACTAATCCTGTATACTTTAATAAGACTGCTTTATCTCCTGCATCTACAAATGAACTTTGTAACATGATATTAAATCTTTCTGTATCTAGAAAATCATTGTATCTAATGTTATTAGGTAATATTGCTTCTGCCTTTATATATAATTCTCTTTCTCTATCACAGTTTAATGCACTGTATAATCTAACTTCATTATGCGCTTTAACATGTATTAACAACTCACCTTCTAATTCATCTACATTTGTTTTTATATAATCAACTAAACCTGTTAATGTAGCTACATTTAAAGCTTCTGCTAATGGAGCTGTAACTCTTCTTAAACTTTCTCTTGAATATGTTCCTTGCTCTAATTCAATAACTGGCTCCTTTTCCATACCTAAACCAACTAAATATTCTAATGCTTCTCTTCTTTCCATTTTCTTTTCCACCTTTACTTTATTTATTAATGTGCAAGGTTTAAGCCCCTTGCCATGGCTTTATATAAATTTAATTATTTAACTAATCTGATTCCTTCTAAATCAATATTTTCTGCATTTTCTTCTGCTGTTGTTACTACTTCGCCAGTTTCTTCATCTACTCTCATTACACTTTGTCCTGGAACTTGTTTTTTATATTCACTTGCTAATACTCCACCCTTTCCATCTGAACCAATAACAATTTTGGCTGATAATGCCTTGCTTGGTGCTAACTTTGTTTTTGCTACTATGTTAACCTCTGTAAGCTCTCTATCTTCTCCAGTAGATAATGTCATATCAACTGTTAACTTTCTTTTTACCTTCCAATCAGTATTAGGATCTGTTATATTAGCTAATACCTCTCTTAAAGCCATATTTACCTTTTCTGCTAATGCTCCATCTGCAAATGTTTCTAAATTTATAAACTTTTCCATACTTTTTCTCCTTTAATTTAAAAATTTATTTAATCTATAATTACAATTTTCTTTAAAAACAACACTAAATCTTTTGCCACATGACTCCAATATTCTTCCTGCTAATGCTTCATCCAAATCTAGTAACATTTCTGGTGTACATTCTGTTGATATTATCATTGGCATATAGTTAAGATATCTATAATTAAGAATTGGATATATGTGTTTAATATCACTTTCGTTTAATTCATATGATATTTTTCCCTTCTTAACTTTATCTTTAAATAAATCATCAATAATAAGAACCTTAGCCTTTTTATATCTATTAACTAACCTGTCATAATCTTCTTGATACATAGCTAATGCTTTCAGTTCTCTAATAACTTCTAAATAAGGCATATATACTACAGATATTTTTTTATCTAATAGAGCCTTTCCTATAGCTAAAACAATATGGGTTTTTCCTGCTCCTGGTTGTCCCATTAAACAAAAACTATTTTCTCTACAACTTTTTATATCATCAAAACTAGTAATATAATTTACTGCTTTATCTCTAGCTTTTTCAGTTACATCATTATATGGCTTATATTCTCTTAGTAGCTTAATATCTTTTATTTTCACTCCAAAGTTTTCCCATAGCCTATTCAAATAATCTTCTGTATAACATGAGCACCTTACATATGAGCCTCCTTTTTCTATCCAGCTTGTATCATGACATTTATTGCACTTATAATCATTCAAAGTTGTATTGGCTCCATTTGCTCTCACTTGGCTTAATATCCTGTTTAATGCCTCCATCTACTCCATTTGCTCTCCTTTTTTCCAATATTCCTTTTACATAGCTATAACTATGTTTCCCATTATTATCTGCTATATCTATAGCCTGCTTTACTTCTTGTAATGAATACATCTCTATATCAGCTTGTACTTGCTCTGCAATTATAGGACTTATAGATACAAATCCTCTTTGTTGCATATATAGATAAATATTAAAATCATTACTACAACCACTTATTTCATTATTGTTTTCTTTACTTTTCTTTACTTTACTTTTCTTTACTTTACTTTGGGGATTAATGTCATCAGAAACTTCTTCATTATCGTGATTAATGTCAACAATAATTAAGTTTTTGTATACATTAACTGCTTTTTCATCTAAAAGTAAGTATTCTTTCTTAATTTCAACCTTAGTTCTACGCCCTACTGCTTCTAAATATCTTGATTGAATCCCCTTAGAAGTAAGTATTTTCTTACTTTTTAAGAGATTTCTATCAAATAACCCCCACTTTATACAATCATTAATGACAACATTAATTGAGTTAATGTCAACATTAATTCTTTTAGAAAAGAGTAATTGTTCCTTTTCTGTCCACTCATAGAAGTAACTGTTCTTATAAATATTCATTAATAGTTTTATAACTATAGCAAAACCTACTACTCCATGTTGAGCTTCTATGAGTGCTATTTTGTCATCTTGATCCATATCTACATCTAAAGGAAAATAATCTAATCCATTTTTTTGTGGTCTTGCCATTTAAAATCACCTACTCTGTTAACTCTTCAACTTCTTGTACTGGTTCTGTATATTCTACTTCTTCTATCACTTCCCCAGTTTCAAAATCTATTTCCATAGTATCTTCATTTAAAATACTTTCTTTGATTGTATTATTATCAGCTGTATAAGCTTTTTGCATTTCTATAGATAAAATTCCCCATTTAGATAGTAAATTTCTTATAACTGTCTTTTTTGCCATGCTATCAAAATCTGTTTGCCATACACCATTTTTAAAATTATATGTTTTTGAAAACTTCTTTGCATGAGCTTCCATATCTTCTTTGCTCCAATAAACTGTTTTTTCAAATCCATTTAATAATTTAAAATATCCAGCATATCCAATTACTTTATTTGACTTTCTTTCAGTAAAATCAATTTCTACTTCTTCACTTAATGGATTCCAACTTATAAGTTCTCCCTCTCTAATTTCAACTACATTTATTGCTTTATATTGTCCTGTTCTTAAAGCTAATTGAATGAATCCTTTATATCCCATTTGAAATTGAGCTTTATCCTTATAAGGTACTACCCATGCATATCCTAAATTTTTATCTACTGGTAAATCCATTGTTGCTGCTACCATACAACTTGCAATTACACTCATAGGCTCACATTTCTTTAAATTAGTATCTGAGTTAACTAAATTAACAATACTGCTCATATATTGAGGTGCTCTTTCACATAAAACTTCCTCAAATCTCTTCTTAACTGCTGGACTATCCATAAGCCCTTTAACACTATTTGCTATTGCAGAAGCTTGTCCTACTACTTCCTTCTTTGCTAATTGATTTTTTAAACTACTTGCTGTTGCCATAATTATTTATCCTCCTTGATATTAAATTTTCTGCTAATACTTTCTTTAATAACTTTTTCATAAACTTCTGGATAGTCTGCTTTCAACTTTTTACTATCTACCCTATTAGATGAAACCTTTTTCCAACTTAAGCTATATCCAGGAGCATATGCATACTCTGCATTTCCTATTTCAAATTTAATTTGATTTTCTAATTCTTGTATCTTATTTTCAAAAGCCTTTAATTCTTTTTTCATATCTAAATAAGTTTTTATCTTATCTTTATATTCAAAACCTAATTCTATTGCTTTGTTTTCTTCTACTTCTTTATATCTTTCCTTAAGATATTTTTCTGCTGCACTCGATCCATCTAAAGCAGGTGGTGTTTTTGCTTCAACCAAACTCCAAAAGTCCTTCTCTAATTGAATAATCATTTCAATTAATTCTTCATCTCTCGGCACTTCTTTCCATATAAACTTCTGCCCACCTACTAAAACTGCTATATACCCTTTATCTACTCCTGTAACTGCTAAATAATGTTGAACTTGTAGCAAATAACTTGCTGGTATTTCTTCATCTTCCCACTCTTTTAATAAATACTGATTAGCTGTTTTACACTCAAGAATTGCATTTTGTCCTACTATTCTTCTATCTATGTTAGCTACCATAAAAGGATAGTCTTTATGTTTATAATGCTTTCTATCTCTTCTTACTTTTAACCCTGTTCTTTTTTCAAACTCTTTAGCAACTATATCCTCAAATATATCTCCAAAATAAGCACTTTCTGATTGCTCTTTAACTTCTGTTATAGGCTCTGTTTTTTCTATATATACTTCAAATTGTGTTTTATACTTATTAACTCCTGCTATTGCTCCTACATCACTTCCACCAATTCCACATTGCCTTTCTTTAAGCCATTCAAGTTTATCCATTTATTTATCCTCCTTTGTATCAAAATATAATCTATCAGTATTGCCATCATATCTAATGTTAGATATATACCAATCTGTATTATCAGAATCATAAAGTTTAAAACCTTCTTCATTCAGTATGTTTATACTAGCTACTAAAATCTTTAATAATACTTTAAAAGCTTTCATACTTCCTCCATTTTTATTAGATTTTCTTGTGTATATCTTCATCTAGTGATATACTGTCATTGAATTCTTTTGAAAGGTTATTATCTGACTCATGAGCGCCAACTCTATCAGATAATAGCTTTTCTGCTTTTTCTACAGCATCTACATAGCTTGTACCATATCCTTCAACATAGATATGTGCTAAATCCGAAACTGTATCAGCTTTTGTTAAACTAATCATTTTAATATTCCTCCTTTAACAAGTGTTTCTTGTATCTCTAACTTTTTATACTCTTCTCTTAAGTATCTTAGATTAATTTCAAATGCTTTCTTAGCAATATTAGGTGTATTTTCTTCAAAGATAAACTTCTCTAATTTGTTTATTCTATTAATGATAGTTTCTTTCTTTTCAGTTATCTTTGATAGAATATTTGATTTATTCATTAATGCACATTCCTTTCTTGTTTATACTTTTTCAATAGGATTGTTTGAATTTTACAAACTAAATTGTCCAACTGCTGACTAATAGCAATAGTTCTTTCATCTGTTATTCCATATTCATCAATAGCTTTATGAAGTTGCTCTCTTAATTCCTTCATACTTACCTCCTAATTCTCTTTATTAGCTTGTCTACTCCATCTAAAATAGATGCAATTATAAACATTAACCAAATAATTACTATTAACACTAGGGGCATTACAAAGGTGCATATGCCCCATATATTTAAACCATCCATTACTCCTCCTCATCTTCTAATTCAACTAAAATTCTGTGATTACTCCCTCTTTTTCTTTTTGCTAATTTCCTTTTATAAGCATTTGTAGTGTAATATTTCACATTTTTCGCTGTTGTCCCTATATCTTTTGCTATTTCTTCTATTGTCCCAATACTCAACAATGTTTCTCCTTTATATAATGCATACTCTTTTTTATCATCCATAAGAAAACTCCTATAATCGTTTTTTTATTACTTGTATCTTGCTTCTTATAGAGTTTTCACTTCTTCCTAAAGTAACACTAAGTTCCTCTATAGTTGCATTTTTATAGTTTTCTTTTAAATATTCTTCATCTTCTTTTGACCATGAAGTTCCTTTCTTAACTACTTTTTGATCAACCTCTTTTACATTATCAACTTCATTTTGTTTATCCGTAATTTCATTGACTAAATTCTTGATTTTCTCAAACTCTTCCTTTGCTAACAACTCTTTAGCTACTCTTACAAAAGCTCTCTCAAACTCTTTCTCTCTAGCATTATGAACAGCCACTCTCTCTTGTCTAAATATTCTTTTTAATTTTTCATATTCTAGATTTAATCTCTTTAACTGTATCTTTTTTATACCTAATGCATGTTTAGCCCTATACAACCATGAAGTATCTGGCATAATTCCAAGTGTCATTTGATTAATTTTAGCTTCTTCAATCTGTAAATCTATTCCTAATATCGCTTCTTCTAACTCTATCTTCTCAAGAGCTATCTCTTCTATTCTTTTTATTCTTTCATCTGTATTTGTCATAATTTTTAATCCTCCTAACCTGTTATATTAAAATCTTCAAATATTTCATCTGTTGTACATCTATATAATTTTGCCATTCGTGCTATTAATTTAGGCGATGGGGTTTTATCCCCTCTCTCTAATTTTCCTAAGTATAATTTGCTTATACCTAGTAAATTTGCAACCTCCTCTCTATCAATAAACCCAGCCCTTAATCTTCTTAACTTTATTGGTTCAGACTTCATAATTACCCTCCTAGTGCTAAATTTGACATTTTTAGACTTTTTATTGTATTATTTCGTTATATTAATCTTTTATATTTATCAGCTCTGCCAAGTTGATAAATATTGTTGAAAGGAGGTGCAACTTATTTTATGAATGTTTTAGAAATCTCACCTTATGAATTATTTGAACAAAACTCTTCTCAATTAATTGATGTTCGCATTAATGGGATAGATACAAAAGTTTTAAAACTTAATGATGATCATGGAAACTATTTCGCTATTATAGCTTCTGATAAAAAATTATCTGATATATGTGGTCAATTTATACTTAATAACTGGATCAAAGAAATTGATTATGCTAAATACCAAGATAAAATTGCTCTAATTAAAGCGTATTATTAAGTGTTTCCTTTGATTAATAATGTTATTTCTCATTCGTTGGAGGTATTAGATTACTTGCTGTTTTGGCAAACTCTATTGCCTCCTCTAAATCTTCTATAGTTTCACAATCAACTTCAACGTGAACACAACCTATTTGTCCTTCTCTTAAAAAATCAAATCTCACATTTTTAATAAGTTTTCTTTCCTTCATTTTTAATCTCTCCTTTTAATATCTCGTGTACATGCTTGTACACAGACGTAATTTACTTATTTTATACGTAGACTACATATAAACAATGTAGTCTACATTTTTTCATACAATTTACCTCTAAGAACTTCTAATTGTTCTTTGAGCT
>NZ_SMUS01000069.1 GCF_004353185.1 Clostridium cuniculi
AGAGACAGATATACATTTAATCAGCTAACTTCTTATTTTTTTTGACTTTTTTATAGCATGAATATATAAGAGATAAAATAATTCCAATAACCCCTCCTGAAGCAAAACCTAAAATAACATTTTCTAATAATAATCCTACTAAAGTTCCTATTCCAACCCCAATTGCTATTCCTTTAGTCAAATATTCATAATCTTGTTCTGAAAGTATTATTTTTTCTATCATATCTCTTCCCCCTTTTTTAGCTATAAATAAATTATATACCCTAATTATTAATTATATCTTAATTTAAACTTAACAATAAATGAAATTTTTATATTTTATATTTTATCTTATATAGTATCTTTTGTAAAAGGTTATTTTTTACTTCATTTAAAGATTAAATTAACCTTTTAAAAACTTTAATTTAATTGTTTTATTTTTTCATAACATAAAAAAAGCAACTTACTATAGTAAGTTGCTTTCCTGGTGGCTCGACCAGGAATCGAACCAGGGACACGAGGATTTTCAGTCCTCTGCTCTACCGACTGAGCTATCGAGCCTTGATAATTTGATTATACATATTATTAAACATTATGTCAAATACTTTTTTATAAATTTATAAATTTATTTATAATCTACTTATAATACAAGAAATAAATTTAAGGTAATTTTTTATTACTAGTTAAATATAAATATATTATATAACATTTATTCTGGAGGTAACCTTGAAATATTTTATATTTTTAATACTCATACTCATTATTATATTTATGTATTTTTATTATGAAAAAAAATTAACTATAGCGAAAAAAAGGATATTAAGAACTTCTAATCAATTTAATAATATTAGAAATGAATATAGAAATGCTTTAACTAAAAACCAAAATGTAAATATACAATTTTTAACTCCTACTGCTAAAGCTGCTATAACTAATTCTAATACAACTGTTTTTCTTGCTCCAATTACAGATTCTCCTAAAGTTAAAGTATTAAACATAAAAATGGAAGTTAAAATTTTAGATAGTGCTATTATAAATGATAAAACTTGGTTCTATGTAAATTTACCTATTGATAGCAATTATAATTGTAGAGGTTGGATTAATAAAGATGATTTTTCATTTATTTATCAACAATCTCAAAGTACACCATCAGTATATCGTTAAAATTTATTATCATTAAACAAGACCGAGGTAATATTACTTCGGTCTTGTTTTTATATACTAAAATAAATATTTAAATATTATATCTGCCATCATATATAATAAATAAATTATTATAATAGCTATAAATTGAATATTAAATACTCTTTCATTACTTCTATTATATTTTATACTTAATTCATCCTGACTTATTATTCCTCTTCTAATATTTAATTCTGCTAATTTTCTAATTATAAAATATGCAGCTATCCCGAATGCTAATGCTATTAATCCATAAAAAATAGCCATAAATATCTTTTCTGAAACTGCCAAACTTCTTAAACTAACCTCTGTTGCTTGCTCCATAACTGAAGTACTCTCTGGAATAAAAGATAATAATTTCTGTAATGTTATTGATGTTCCATTTATTAAAAAGTGTATTAATGCTGATGCAAATATTGAATTAGTTATTCTTACTACTAATGCTAATACAAATCCCAAAACTGCTGCATATAAAAATTGTTGTGGATCTAAATGCATTATTCCAAATAATAATCCTGTTATAGAAGCTGCTAAATAAATATTTTTATCTTCATATCCAGATAAGACTACTCCACGTATTGTAATTTCTTCTGTAATAGCTGGTAATACGGCTATAAGCAAAAGTAAAATTATATATGGAGAATCTACTATGCCCGTTACAAAATTTCCAATTTCATTTTCAAAAAAGAACTGAGAAATTAAAGAAAAGAATGTCATTATTGGTTGGCATACAAAAGCTAATAATATTATTAATAGTGCATCCTTAAAGTAAAGCTTGTTCAACTTTAATACATCTTTTGCAGATTGCTTTGTAATAATTAAATATATAATAGCTGGGAAAATAAATGTTATAACATGACTAATAAGTAACATTGTCTTACTATCTGTAATATTAAACCATCTAAATATTAAATGTACTGGTAAGAATAATTGTAATAATATAATTATTAAAAAATACGTGTTTGCTCTCGATACTTTTTTCATATATCTCTCCTTTTTTTAAATATTTTATTTACCTAATGTATATTAATTTTAATTAGTGACAATAATATAAATGAAGTTTTAAACTTCATAGTTAATCGCCTCTCCCCCATTTTATTTATATACAAAAATAATCCCTTTAATGTTATTAATATATTAATGGGATTATTTTTGTTTGATTAAACCTATTTATAATTTTGATTTTCAAGCTCATCTTTAAGCATTTTTAAAGCATGGTTAGTTGCCGAAATTCTTATCTCTTCCCTATTTCCACTAAAATTACATTTTTCAATTATTGTTTTATTATTTACATGTACAGCTATATAAACTAATCCAACTGGTTTTTCATCTGTTCCACCACCTGGGCCCGCTATTCCTGTAGTGGCTATAGATGTATTGGAAGAGCTTACCCTTGCTATTCCTTCAGCCATTTCTCTAGCAGTTTCTTCACTTACTGCTCCATAAGCATCAAGTGTTTCCTTTCTAACACCAAGTCTTTTCATCTTAGCCTCATTAGAGTAAGTTATTGCTCCCTCTAAAAAAGAAGCTGATATACCAGGATATGAAATTAATTTAGCTGCTACCATACCTCCGGTACATGATTCTGCTGTTGAAATAGTTAATTTATTATTACATAATATCTTACCTAACTTAAATTCTATTGAGTCTTCATTAATTCTATCACTATTCATTTAATTCACCTCATTTTAACCCATATACAATAATTATAACCTCATTATTCCCACATTTACATATATTTTCTGTTTAATTTTTCAATAAATTTTACAAATAAAAATCTCTAAAGTAAAAAACCTTAGAGATTTTCTATTTATATTTATTAGCACTAATATAATAATCTCCTGAATTATTTATACCTTCTTCTAATATAGAAAAATTACTTTCTTTTAACATGGAGGTAATTATATTTATATGTTGCCTATTAGAATTATCTAGAGTTATAGTAAAATTATCATTTTTATCTACTATCCCCATATAATCATAAATATCACTATATTCACTAAGGCCTAAATTTCCTCTTATATCCATTTTATAGTCTGGCATTTTTACCCTCCTATTTATCGTTTTTTACCCCCATAAATTAAAAAACTTCTCCTAACTGCCATTATTTTATGTAAATATTTATTATTTTATTCCTTCTATATTTAATTTAAAATATATTAGCCCATTAAGAACTATATTTTCATAGTTTCTTAATAGGCATATTAAAATTATCTTTAAGCTTCTTCTTTTAAGGCTCTAACCTCATCTAAAATCTTTACAACTTCACTAGCTGGTACTTCATCATATCTTAAAAATTCACTAGTAAAGGTCCCTCTAGCTTGTGTCATTGATCTTAAATCTGTAGCATAACTAAACATTTCTGCCATAGGAATCTCTGCAATAATTTTTTGCAACTTTCCTTCTGGTTCCATTCCTATCACTCTTCCTCTTCTCTTGTTTACATCACCCATTACATCTCCCATATAACTATCAGGAACTAAAATTTTAACATTCATTATTGGTTCAAGTAAAATTGGTTTAGCTGCTTCTAATCCCTTTTTATATGCAATGGAAGCAGCAACTTTAAATGCCATTTCTGATGAATCTACTGGATGATAAGAACCATCATATAATGTAGCTTTTAATCCTACAACAGGATATCCTGCTAATACACCATTAGCTATACAATCTCTTAATCCTTTTTCAACTGCCGGAATAAAGTTTCTTGGAACAGCCCCTCCAACAACCTTATCTACAAACTGTAAATCTAATTCTCCATCTTGTCTTGGTTCAAACTTTATCTTTACATCCCCATATTGACCATGACCACCAGATTGTTTCTTATGCTTTCCTTGAACATCAGAAATACCTTTTATTGTTTCTCTATATGGTACCTTAGGCTCTTGCAAAATAACATCTGCACCAAATTTACTTTTTATTCTACTAGCTATAACCTCTAAATGAGTTTCTCCTAATCCCCAAATTATAGTTTCTGCATTTTCAACATCTCTTTCTAATTTAAAAACAGGATCTTCTTCCATTAATTTAGATAATGATAATGATATTTTTTCTTCATCACCTTTTGCTTTTGGTAATATTGCCATAGGCATTACTGCTTTAGGTAGATTTATTTTATCATATATTATTTTAAAATCTTCACTACATAATGTATCTCCAGTTGCTGTATATTGTAATTTTGAAACCGCACCAATATCTCCTGCAACTATTTCTTTAGTTGGAATTTGATTTTTTCCTTTCATAAAGAATAAGTGATTTAGTTTTTCTTGCTTTTCTTTATTTGGATTTAATACAGTTAACTCACCATTAATCTTTCCTGTCATAACTCTAAATAAAGATATTTTACCCACAAATGGATCTGCAATAGTTTTAAATACTAACGCTGAAAATGGCTTGTTTTCATCCGGTTTTATGAAAACCTCTTCATTGTTATTTAGATTTACCGCCTTTTGAGGAAGTGAATGTTCTGGTGATGGAAAGCATTGTACTATACTATTTATCATTGATTTTATTCCTATTACTTTTAATGCACTACCACATAATACTGGCGCTATTTCACCTTGTGCACATCCTTTTATTAATCCGGCATAAATATCTTCATCACATAACTCACCATCATTTAAATATTTATCTAATAGCTCTTCATCTGTTTCAGCAACAGCTTCCATTATCATTTGCTTAAACTCTTCAATTTTATCAACTAATTCATCTGGTATATCTGTTGATTCTACTTTAGATTTTTTCGAATTATACTTTACTGCTGTTTTGGATATAACGTCCACTATACCACTAAAGCTACTTTCTTTTCCTATAGGATACTGAATAGGAACTATACTCATTCCAAAGCTATTTTTCATTTCTTCTAATGTCTTATCAAAATCTGAGTTTTCTCTATCCATTTTATTTATAAAGAATGCTCTTGGTAATTTTATTTTTTCACAATAATCCCAAGCTTTTTCTGTTCCTACCTGTACTCCTGACACAGCACATACTACAATTGTAGCTATATCAACAGCTCTCATGCCTTGATACATCTCACCTTGAAAATCAAAATATCCTGGCATATCAACTATATTGATTTTAGTATCATTTTCTTCAAATGATGCAACTGAAGTTGATAAAGATATTCCTCTTTTCTTTTCCTCCTGTTCATAATCCATAACTGTATTACCTTCTTCAACTTTTCCTAATCTATCAGTATTATTTGTGTAAAATAATAAAGCTTCTGCTAAAGATGTTTTTCCTGTTGCTCCATGACCTATTAAACCTACATTCCTAAGTTTTTTATAATTATAGTCTTTCATAACATGATGATAATACTATCTTAGTATTATCTTTCACCCACCTTTCTTTATATAGATTAATTAATTATCGTTTTATTGGTAACTATTATTAAAGTTATACTTAATTTTTATGAACTTCAGCTTGCAAATAGTACATAATTTCCTTCATCCTATTATTCTTAAATTTATTAAAATCCACTTAAAGTATTTATCGTTAATTAAACTTAATATAAAAATAAGACTTATACTAAATTTTCAATCTTTAGTATAAGTCTATATAACTTAAAATCATATTTTATTAATTAGTTCCTTAGAATAGATATTAGGAACTATAAAAACTAATTTAATATTTTTATATTATGTTATAGTTCTATCTTCAGTAATTAACTTACAACTTTTTCTCTCTGATTAGAATTATCCTTCCTATTAAATTTAATTTTATAAATAATCCAATTAACTATAAAACCTAAAACTCCACCTGAAAAATCTATTGCTACATCTCTAAGTGCCATTTCTCTTCCTGGTATAAAATATTGGTGAATTTCATCACTAATTGCATATCCTAATACAATAAATAAACAATAAATTCTTGCTTTTTTTATATCAACATAATATTTACAAACAGCAATAGAAAAACAATATAATATAAAATACTCTGTAAAATGGGCAGCTTTCCTTACAGCAAATGAAGCAAGTTCTCCAAAATGAGTATTTAAGTCAATTCCTATAGCAGAAAATAACTTTATTACTAAATCACTTTGCTTAGTCGAAATATCCGCTGGTTGATTTGACATAAAAAATATTAATAACATCCATCCAATTAAAAGGATCCAACTAATTATAAGTCTTTTGTTCTTCATCTTCTTCTCCTTAATTCATGTATTAGTTAGATAAAAAAAACAATTTAATTTTTTTCTACTAAATATCTATTTATATAAGCTAATGACTCCTCCAGAATTCCTTGACTACTTTCTAAGTCTTGTAATTTTACTTCTAAATTACATATCCTTTGTTCTAATAAATACATAATCTCTTTTATATCATTTAACAACTTGGCCTCATAAGATACTTGTATTCCATCTGAATCAATATATATTTTCTCTGGTGTTGAACCACACTCTACGCATTTTGCGTATATTCCTTCTTTTTCTGTATCCCTAAATACTTTAAAAGTATCATTATTACATTTAGAACAATTAGATAGTATGATAAAATCATAATAACTTATATCAAACTCGTATTTACCTTTACAATGTTCACATGTTAAAACTAAATTATTTCCTTGAGTTTCTAAAAAAAAAGTATTTCCTGAACAACCTTCCTTTTCGCATACCACAGTTCTTATCATAAATATTCCCTCCTATATTTAAATAGAAATATACTTCCCTCAGAAATTATTATGATATATTTTTATATAATATGCTTAAAGATTAAGTATTAAAATAATTTATTTTACTCCTACTGATAATTTATCCAACTCATTTTTTATATTGTCAATTTCTTCATCTATCTTGCTTGTACTTTTTCCAGCTAAAACTAAATCTCTCTTTTCAAGTTTTAATTGAATAATTTTTTCTTCTAAGTTTATTTTCTTTTCCACACAACCACTCCCATTCTTATATTATGATAAGAATACTTAACAAGTTTTTTATATAATTCTAATCTTATAAATGTTATAACACTATTATATAATACTTTATTAAAATCATAACAAAAAAACAATAATAAATTTAAATTTATTTTACGACATAATATTATATATTTCTCACTTTTTTCTATTTGAATTTTTTTATTTATTAATAATTATATAAATAAAAAAACATCCCTTCATAATAATAAAAATTATATAAAAGAATGATTTCATATTAATTTTAATTTAAATTCAATAAAAATAAAAAAGCTACGATATAAATCGTAGCTTTTGGTGGAGGTAAAGGGATTCGAACCCTTGACCCCTTGCGTGCAAGGCAAGTGCTCTCCCAACTGAGCTATACCCCCAGAAATGGTGGACCTTCAGGGACTCGAACCCCGGGCCGACCGGTTATGAGCCGGTTGCTCTAACCAACTGAGCTAAAGATCCTTATTACCTGGCAACGTTCTACTCTCCCACACAGTCTCCCGTGCAGTACCATCGACGCTGTAGAGCTTAACTTTCCTGTTCGGAATGGGAAGGAGTGTTTCCTCTACGCCATCATCACCAGATTACATACGTTATTATACATTAAACATTATTTTATGTCAATAACTTTTTTGAGAAATTATTCTCTAAAAATTGCACATGAATTATTCTATTTATTGGTCAAGCCCTCGACCTATTAGTATCAGTCAGCTACATACGTTACCGCACTTACACCTCTGACCTATCAACCTTGTGTTCTTCAAGGGGTCTTACTAGCTTATGCTATGGGAAATCTCATCT
>NZ_SMUS01000070.1 GCF_004353185.1 Clostridium cuniculi
AGTAATAGGTATTGCAGCATATAGAATATACATGAATAATAAGGCTGAAAGAAATGATTATAACGGATACTTTTATTATTTAGTACAGCTATTAATAAATTTTTTATGGGCTATAATATTTTTTAATTTAAGATTATATGGAATCTCTTTTATCTTGATAATAATTTTATTGCTTTTAATTATAATTACTACTATAAAGTTCTTTAAAGTTGATAAAATAGCAGGTGTATTGATGATACCTTATATAGGTTGGGTAGCTTTTGCCTCATATTTAACATTTTATATTTGGATGTTTAATGAGATGTAGGAATTTAATTTGAATTATGAAAATAAATAGGATAAAATATAAATCTGGTAATGTATTAATACAGGTTTAAGGAGAAGAGTATTTTGAAAAAAGTAATTATAGCAGAAAAACCATCAGTAGCTAAGAATATTGCAGACGCATTTAAGATAAAGACAAGAAGAGATGGTTATTATGAGGGCGAAGATTATTTAGTTACATGGGCTTTTGGACATTTACTTCAATTATATGATGCAAAGGATTATGATGAAAATATGAAGGGGTGGAGAATGGAGAAGTTTCCATTCATACCTGAAGAATTTAAATACAAAGTTAAATGTGATAATGTAAATAGAGCTGTTACAGATAAAGGTGCTGAGAAGCAAATTAATATAATAAAAGGATTAATAGATAGAGATGATGTTGATGGAGTTATCTCTGCTACAGACTACGATAGAGAGGGTCAAGTAATATCAGATGAGCTATTTATTCATTATGAAATAAAGAAACCCATATATAGACTTTTACTTAATGAATGGACAGAAGATGAAGTTAAAAAAGGAATGTCCAATTTGAAGCTGAATAGTGAAATGAAATCACTTCAAGATGCAGGTATTGGAAGACAATTAGCTGATTGGACAATAGGAATTAATTTAACTTCAGTTGCAACTTTACGTTACGGAGCAAGTGAAAAAAAGACTATCAATATTGGAAGAGTATTACTTCCAACATTAAAAATTATATATGATAGAGATAAGGAAATTGAAAATTTTAAAGAATCTTATTACTATAAATTATTAATTAGTTTAAAATCTAAAGATAACATAGAGTTTGAAAGTCTTTATTATGAAAATTCTTCTGAAAAGTTTGAAAAAAAAGATTATCTAGATAATTTAAGTAAGATATTAAAAGAAAAACAAGCAGTAGTTGTAGATAAGGAAATAGAAAAGAAGAGGGAATACCCACAGAGTCTTTTTAATCTTTCTAACTTACAAGGATATATTACTAGCAAATATAAAGGATGGACTTCGGATAAAGTACTTAAAGTTGCTCAGGGATTATATGAAAAGAAACTTATAACTTATCCTAGAACAGCGAGTAGTGTTTTAGAAGAAAGTTTAGTTGATAAAGCAAGAAAAGTATTGGAAACACATAAAAAGGGATTACCTTATGAAAATCAAATTAAGTTTGTACAATCAAAAAGAGTATTTGATAACTCAAAGGTAGAAAGCCATAGTGCAATAACTCCTACTTATGTTATTCCTAAGGGATTAACTACAGAGGAACAACATGTTTATAATGCTATTAAGAATAGATTTATTATGCAATTTATGCCTGTAGCAGAATTTGAAGAAACTAAAATAACTTTAAAAGTTAATGATGAGTTATTAAAAGGTGAATTTATTTCAAAAGGTAAAGTTGAAATAATAAAAGGATGGAGGATTGTTGAAAAAATAGAAACAAAGGATACTATCCTTCCTTTAGTTGAAAAGAGCGAAAATTTAGATATTGTAGATAGTAAAGTGAATAAAGTAACTAAAAAACCACCTAAGTATCATACTGAAAAAACACTTTTAAGGGTTATGGAAACTTGCGGGAAATCTTTTAAGGAAGAAAAAGATGAAAATTCAGATGATGAGAGTAATTCAGATGAAATGATGCAAGCAATTTTAAGTGGATTCAGTATAGGAACTCCTGCAACTAGAGCAGAAACTATAAAAAAGCTTAAAGATATTGGATACATAAAAACAAAGGGAAAAAGTTTAACAACTACGGAATTAGGGAGAACTATAGTAGAAATATTTCCAGCAAAAGAGCTTTTAGATTTAGAATATACAGGGAGACTAGAAAAGACATTATCGGATATAGAAAAAGGTAAGTTCAAAAAAGAAGATTTTCTAAATTTAATATTTGATTTTACTAGGAGTTCTGTTGAAAAGATAAAAAATGATACTTCTATGCTTTCAAAATTTAAAGTTGAAAAACCAGAAGGTGCAGAGGAAATAGGAAAATGTCCTGTATGTGGTAATGCAATAATTGAAGGTGAAAAAGGGTTTGGATGTACTAATTGGAAAAATGGATGTAAGTTTACTATTTGGAAGAATGATAAGTTTATAGAGGCTATGGGTAAAAAGGTAACTAAAGAAATGGTTGCATTATTACTTAAAAATGGAAAAGTAGGTTTTAGAAATCTTAAGAGTAAGAAAGGAACTTTTTTCTCTGCATATTTAAGATATGAAAAAGACGATAAAACTGGATACTATAATTGGAAAATGGAGTTTATAAATTAAATATAATATTTAAAAATAAAAGACCATAAGATATGTAAGTATATATTTATATATACTATATCTTATGGTTTTTTCTACATAAAAATTGATAAAATAGAGTAGCAAACAGGAGCTAAAAATACAGTAATTATTCCTGCAACTCCAATTGATAATGAACTCATAGCACCTTCAGTTTCACCTATTTCTAGAGCCTTGCTTGTTCCAACAGCATGAGAAGCTGTTCCAAGAGAAACGCCTTTAGCAATTGGATGATTAATTCTTAAAATTTTAAATACAGTAGGGCCAACTACAGCGCCAATTATTCCAGAAAGGACAATAGCAAGAACTGTTATAGAAGAAACCCCACCTAAACTATTAGTAATTTCTATACCTATAGGAGTAGTAACGCTTTTTGATAATAAAGAAATAGTTAAACTGTTATCTAAGCCTAAGAAGATTGAAATAGAAATAACTGATAATACACTAACTAAACTTCCAACAAAAATACCTGTAAAAATAGGAAGGAAATTTTTTTTAAGTAAAGATAGATTTTTATATAATGGTACAGCTAGTACTATTGTTGCTGGCCCTAAGAAAATATTAATGAATTGACCACCTTTATTATATGTATCAAAATCTATATTAAATATCTTTAAAAATGCAATTATAATTATTGATGCTATTAAAAGTGGATTAAAAAGCGGAAATTTTGTTTTTTTATAAATAAATAGACCTATTTCAAAAGCAACTAAAGAAATAAATATTCCAAAAAACATATTATTTGTAAATATATCCATTGTATTAAGCCCCCTTTTTATTAATTTTATTTTTTTTAACTTCTTTTATAGATTTTCTATTACATATAAATTGTACTGTAATACCAGTTGCAGCAATAACAATTATAGTAGTTAGTATGCAAAGAAGTATTATTTTAAAAATACTACCTTTAAGAGATGCAAAAGATGTCATAAGTCCTACCGAGGCTGGAATAAAGAAAAAAGCTAAGTGATCTAAAAAAAAGTTAGCTAAGTTTTCAACCTTTTCAATTTTAATAATATTTGATGTTAGTAAAACAAATAACAAAATCATTCCTATTATACTTCCAGGTACAGGTAAATTAAGTAGTTTCGAAATTATTTCACTTACAAAATATATAGAAAGAAGTAAAATAGATTCTCTGAAAAATTTCATTAATAGGACCTCCTTTTTTTTTAATACAAAAATACTTTAGCACTAAAAAAAAAAATAGTAAATACTTATAAATTTTCTATTAATTAAAAATTACATTAATTAACAAAAAACAACTATAAATCATAATATAAATCATAATAATATAATTAGTTAAGCTAAAAAGGAGTAGGAATGAGTAAATTCTTAAAAAAAATTGCTACTATTATAGGGTTAGTAGCTGTTATAGGGGCTACTTTTGGTGGGTGTGAAAAAACAGCAACTAAGAATGGAAGTGATGTTGAATTACAAATTGTAAGATTAAACGAAGTTGTTAGATCTGTTTTTTATACACCCATGTATGTAGCAATTACAGAGGGTTTTTTTGAAGAAGAAGGGCTAGAGATTGATTTATCAACTGGACAAGGTGCAGATACAACATATTTTAAATGACAACATATGTTTTATATAAAAAAGGCTATAAAATTAACTATAGCCTTATTTTATATCCAATTTCATTAGTATCACTATCATAAGTAAAATATTCAATAAAGTTTGTTATTAAATTTCTTTTAGCTTCAACATCATCAATCAAATCAATAGATCTTTCAAAACGTCTATAACTTTCTAAAAGCATTTGCTTATTATTATATTCATCTTCGATATCAAACATGGTCAGGTTTAGCTCATTAATTTTTTTTATAATAGTATCATTTTCAGATTTAATTTTCTTTATTTCAACCTGGATCATAGATAAAATATCTGGATCATCTATTAATGCTAATTTTTTAATAAGACCTTGTAGTAATTTATCATTTTCATTAAGATTTTTATTTAAAGTTTTTAACTCACTTTTTAATTTTAAATTATTAGTTTCGATTTTACTAGAATTTATAATTTCTTTGATATCAATATTTTTACATAAATCAATAATGAATCCTTCAAGTTGATCAGCATTAATCATTTTAGAGTTACATCTATTGGAAGCTCTATTTTTTAATTCACATCTATAACTTCTATAGTATTTTCCATGACTAGTTCTGCTCCAAGAACACATACTAGAACCACATTTAGCACATTTTAATATTCCAGATAATAAAAATTTGTTTCCGGTAGATTTTCTTGGAGAAGATTTACTTTTAATTTCTTCTAAAATATTCTGACAATTTACCCATTCTGATCCTGAAATAATACCAGGATGTTTACCAGTAGCAATTATCCATTCATCGATAGGATTTTCTTTTTTTCCACCTTTTCTTTTATTATAGACCATTAGTCCATATTTTGATGAAGTTGTTGTATTTAAAAAAGAACCTTTATTTTCAAAATATTTTATAACCTCAGAATCTGAACAGCAATATACAGGATTTTTTAAAATTTGAAGTACTGTATTTCGGCTGAAATCGCCTCCATTTTTGCCTTTTATATAATTAGATACTAAATACCTAGCGACAGGAACAGTGCTCTTATATTTGGGATATAGATTGTATATAAGGCGGACTATTTCTATCTCTTCCTCAACGACTTCTAGTTTATACATTTTTTTATTATTTTCTGTGATTTGAACTGATTTAAATCCTAAAGGTGGGGTACCACCTAACCAACGACCAGTACGAGAAAGTTCAAGCATATTATCTTTTATTCTTTCAGCTATAGTTTCTCTTTCTATTTGTGCAAATGTAGCTGCAATATTAATCATTCCACGCCCCATAATACTATTTGTGTCAAATTGTTCTGTAATGCTTATAAAAGTAATATTATTTTCTTCTAATATCTTATAAGTAGAAGAAAAGTCAGCTACATTACGGGCGATTCTATCAAGTCTATAACATATAAGAGCAGTAAATCTTTTTAATTTTGCATCATTCATCATTTTAGTGAATTGAGGCCTATTAATATTTCCTCCTGACCAGCCTTCATCTTCATAAATTAAGAAATTAACTTCTTTATCTGTTGTATTATTAAAGTATTTTTTACAAAGTTCTATTTGATTAGAAATAGATTCACCCTTTTTAGTGGCTTTTGATTTTCTAGCATAAATAGCAACATTCATTTGCTTCACCTCTTTAATAAGATATTTCAACAAGATGTAATGGTTCAAAAACTAGTAAGTGGTTTTTTCTAACATAGTAAATACCAAATTTATTTTTATAATACTGAAGAGCTTCTTTTAAGAGAGATTCTGTTATATGTAGTTCTTCAGAGAGTTCATATGTATTAGAAACTTCAGATAATAAAAGGTCTATAATCTTATCTGAAGTAAGTAAATTTTCTATAGACCATCTTCGAGTTATAATTTATTGTTTAGTATTAGATTCTTTTGTAAAGTTAAGATTAGAATTAGTGATGTTATTAGTGCGCTCCATCGGAACATCATAACCCATTAACCAAGCTTCATTTACATTTAAAGCTTCAGCTATTAGATATATATTATTTTGTTTTGGAGTATATTTACCAGAAATATAAGAACTTAAAGATTTTTTTTGTTTATCTTATTTTTTTCAACTAAATCAGCTTGTTTCATATTTCTTAAATTTAAATCTTCTTTTATTCTTTCTCCAATAGTTTTTATTTTAAAAACTTCCTATATTTAGATATTATTAAGGCTAAGAAAGCACAACAAAATATTTAAAAATTTACGACGAAAGTTTAGAAAACTAAACAAATTATAAAGAAGGATAAATTTAAAATATATTTTAACAATTAGTAAATCAAATGAATAAAATAACATAAAGAGAAATGAAGAGGTGAAACAAATTGGGATAGGTACAGAAGTATTTACAATGTCAGGAAGTAAATTTAGAGCTGTTTGTATAAATCCAGTTGAAGATCCAGAAAAAATAAGAGAAGTTAGTGAAAGATATTGGAATGGATTAATAAGTGCGTTAGAAAAGCAGTTTGGAGAATGTTGGGCAACTGTAATTATAAACAATGATGAGTATTTAGAAAAAATGGGATATGAGGGCGAAGAGTTAGAAAGAATAAAATCAAGGAGAAAAGGTAGAAAAAATAATATAACTTAATAACATATATTCAAAAGATGGACAGGCTAAAAAGCCTTTAAAGAAATTTATTAAACATATTAACAGTTATATAAAAATATAGAAGTAAGAAAACAAATCGGAAAGATAGAGATGTTAAAGATAAAGTTTAAGATTTATGACAAGAATAGAAAAAGATTTATAAGAGGTACAGGCTACAGCATAACAGGAGATGGAGAGGTACAAACATTTAATAGTCATGGAGTAGCAGAAGGAACAGTTAATAATAGACACTTAAAACCAGTTTTATATTGAGGAAAGAAAGATATTACAGGCTGAGAGATATACGAAGGTTTTATAGTAGAGAGAAGAGGAGCAGTGCAAGGAGAGGAAGAGATAACAGGAGTAGTTATTTTAGAGGAGTGTCAATGGGGGATAGTAGATAAAGTATACTTGGCTAATAAAATTTTAGTAGTTGAAAATAAAAGTAAAAAAGATAAATAAGGGAGTAATAAACTATGAAAAAATTAAAAAAATTAATAAGGGAACAGAAGAAATTTCTTCAGGATAAAAAGTTAAATCCAAGTAACTATTTATTAGAAAAATCAACAACAAAAGAATATGTATTTTATGATATAAAGAAGGATTTAAAAAGAGAACAAGCAACAGCAACAAGGGAAAGGTTAGAAGATATGTGTTCATGGAGGGATAAAACATGAAATTATTAACAGGGTTTGCAGTAGTAAAAGATAATGTAGGTAATAGGATAGCTTATACCACAAGTGAGGTAGATAAAACTGGAGCTATAGTATCATCTAACAACAAAGAAAGTTTTGTTGTATTAGATCCGGAAACAAATAATCTAATTGAACAATTAGAAGAAAAGATAAAAGAAAGAATAAAACTCTTGAAAATAAAACGTAATAAAACATATATTGAATCTTATTGTAAAAAAAGGTAAAATAAACGCGTAAATATTTATTTTTTATAAAGGGGTATTAGCATTTGTGCATGGAAGATTATACCAGTGAGAATAGTGTTTTATCTAAAAGTGATATTGAAAGATTGAGAAAAGCCTATAATAATTATGAGATTTCAGAAGATTATCTTAATTTTGAAGTAAAGAATATTATGATTAATGAAAAAATTAGTAAAGAT
>NZ_SMUS01000071.1 GCF_004353185.1 Clostridium cuniculi
ATTATATTGGCTTTGTTATAGGCACAGTACTTATTATCCACCTAAAAAAATATTTATTAGATAATAAGTTTCTATTGAAGAGCTAATAATTTCGCTAAAAGAATTTATAGAATTACTTTCAAAAAAATAAAAAAACTGCGCAGAATTATTCTTCTACGCAGTTTTTTCATTTTTATTTTTTAAAATTTACGGTTTTAAGCCATTTATAAGGTGTGAAAACACCACTCTAAGTTTAGCTCCAGTAAACTTTCATGTAAAATTGTATTTTTCACCACATTAAAATTTTAATATTCTTGTTCACAAATTAATTAAATAACACTTTGTTTGTTAATTAATTTGTTAACATTGTTGTTCGTTAATTATTTTATGAACAGTAGCAACACTACACTTCATATCTTTAGCAATAGCTCTGTAACTTTTATCTTGTAATCTTAACATTTTTACTCTAGCTTTTTGTTCTTCAGTAAACATTTCTTTTCTTCCAGCACCACGTTCATTTTTTAATTTTTGAACTTTATTTATATTCTTTAGCTCTCCTATTTCTTCCTTTAATTTATTATTTTCAAGTTTTAATTCAAAGTTTTCTTTTGATATATACTCAATAGTATACATCTTACTTTTAATGCTATCTTCTTTTTGTTTAATAGTTATTTCATGACTTTCTATAATTGTTTCTAAGCCTTTAATTTCCTTTCTCATTCTTCTGTAATCTGGACTATTTTCAAATTTATCATTAGCTATATTCTCCATTTGCTCTATTTGTTTATTTCTATCATTAATCATATTTCTATATTCATTTAACTTCTTTTCTAACCCCTCGATAATTTCTTCTAACCCTTTAATAGTTTTTCTTGCCATTATAACCACCCATTCGTTCAATAATTAATTTATTAACTTAATAATAGCATTTTTCTAATTGTTGTTCAACAATTAATTTATTAACACGACTTTTATTTATATATCTTCTCCCTCCCACCTAGTATCTACTTTTACAAGTTTTGTAGCTACAAAAAAAGGAGCTATACGCTCCTTTAACTCTCCTAGTATCATATCTATTTAACTGCTTTTAATTTTGCAATATCATAACAATTAACTTTAGTTACTTCTTCAACTTCTTTTAATTCATCAAGTTTTGTTTTTACAGTTGTTCTAAATTCTAATAGCTCTGCTGTCTGCTCTACAACTCCATCAAGTTTCTTTTCAATTATTTTTTGACCTTCTTTTAAGTCTTTAACTTCATCTTTTAACCCTTTAATATCTAATTGAATAGACTTCAAAATTTCTAATATTTCTTTTTCCATATACTATTTCTCCTTTAAATTTCTTTAAGTTTTAGTTTACTTAATCATTATATCATAAAAGGACACCTTTAAAGATGTCCTTTACGGAGCAAATCTTCTATGGAAAATTTGCAAACTAAAACTTATTTAAAGTATATCATTTTTATAAATAACATTCTATTAAACTTTTAAAAAGTTTAATCAAATACCAAAAAGGAATTATAAAATATCCCCAATGGAAATTACCCCTGTAGATATTTTATAAGAGCATAAAGAGAAACTGTCCCCAAAATTTTTGGGGAGCTAGGCAAAGCCTAGCGTTTCCATGGGGATAAAATCTTTTCCAAACCTCCCGTACCACGCCATATAAACGCCATATAAGCGCCATATAAACTCCCATACCACGACATTATTTTTTTATCAATAATCTTGTTTCTTTTCTTCAAGTTTCTTTATTTTTTATAAAAAAAATGAAGCTAATGCTCCATAAAATAATCCCCCTAAAATATAAAAAGTATTTTTAATCTCAATTTGTAAACATAATTCTAATGTTAATTTGATAATTTTTAAAATTAGATATAATCCTAGAAACTACTCTTAAAGGTGTAAAATCCTCATTCTTTGGATACTACCCTAATAAAAAAAACAATATAATAATATCTAATATTGTACTATATATTATTATATTATTTTTTATGAATTTTAAATAAAACCTAGTTTTTTATTTATTTTTATTTATCATTATTTATTTTTATTGAAAGTAAATAAAAATAAATAAATCTCTTTAATAGTTATTTCATTGCTAAATCTAAAACTCTCTTTATAAATTCTTCTTCAGTAATTTTACCTAAATACTTTAATCTTATTAATTCCTTTTCTTCATCATTACACTTCATACCCTCATGGATCATATTACCTGAGGCAGCTTTAAAATCTTTTTTAAACGACTCATTATTCCTCTTCACATTCTCACCCTTTAAATTACTTTTAGGGCATATGCCCTAAAATATTATTAAGTTTAGTCACTTTTCTAATTATTTTTTTATAAATAATAAATAACTTAAAATTATTAATAGAATAGGTGTTATTGCTAAATTTATATATATTAAATAATCAATAACTTTCTTTCTATTGTAGTAACTATCAAACCTCTTTTTAGCATTAACTTTCATATCTTCACAACTTTTAATTGCCTTAGTAGTTTCATTTGTTATCTGCTCCATACTATTATCACAAGTTGAAATAATTTTATTATTAAAATTATTAAATACCTTTGAACTTTTATCTATCAAGTCCCCAATCATCTTCTCTGACTTTTGGCTTTGGCTCTTTAACTGCTCTGATATTACTTTGTTGATTTTCTCCACTTCTTGACTTATTGTCTTGCTGAATATCTGATTGTTGTCCTCTAGGATCTTGACCTTCTGATTTATTAATTCCAGTAATTCTATCTGTTCTTTCTTTAACTTCTCGAACTTTTCGTTGTATTTCTCCAATGACATCATTACTAGACTGTTCTGATATTCTATTTCCTTCACCTTCGACATTATCTCTAATTGCTGACCAATTGACATTTGAGGAATTTGTTGCTCCTTCTCCTTCTCTTCCTCTTTCATTTGATTTAGTTTCTCTAGCATTAAACTCATTTAATAATCCCTCCTTTGTATAATCTCCCCCTAATTTATTTCCTCTTACTGATTTATTTTGTTCGGGGTGTTTGTATGATATTGAGTTCTTAGTTTCTCTAACTTCAATATTGAAATGCTCTTTTAGATACTCCTTTAACTCTTCAATACTTTTAGTTTTACTTCTTCCAAAATCAATACATTGTCTTAATTCATCTTTCCAAGGTGTTACCCCTTTTTTCTCTAGTCTATATTCACTATCAGTTTTGGATATGCCCTTATTTGGCTCTAAATTGATTTTAGAGAGTTTTTCTCTATCACAAATATAATTACTATCCTTCTTAATTTTAAGTAGCTTAGAAGGGCTTATTTGAAGTTTTAAACCATTATCCATATTTACACTATTAATTACAAAATGATTATGAATATGATTTTTATCTATATGAGTTACCATATAAACTTGATACCCTTGTATATTTCTCTCTATCCATTCCTTACCTAGCTGATGTGCTTTCTCTGGTGTTATGTTATCTTCTGGACTAAAAGCTTGTGTAAAGTGATAATATTGTTTTCCAGTAGTCTTATTATGTAATTGCTTAACTATATTAAATTCTCTCTCTACATTATCAGTAGTACAGTTTATCCCCGCTTTAAGTTCCTCTACTGTTTTTCCTTCTTTCTCTAAATATTTAAGTTGATTTGAAAGAGTTTTAGTTGCTGGTAGGCTTTTTATTACTGCCATTACTGATTACCTTCTTTCAATATTTTTTCAATCAAGCTCCATAGCTCCATTAACTTTTCTTTAGTTTCAAATAATTGCTCTGTATTAAATTCTTCTTTTTGATTAAGTCCCCTCGCTATTTGATTTAGATTGTTACCTTCTCGACTAAGTTCTATTAAAATTTCTTTCAATCCATCTACTACTAAAATATTTTTATCTAATGCACTTCTTAGTAAGTATTCTGATTGAGTTAATTTTGATTTTTTGACTTTCTTTTTTATCTGCTCTAATTCCCTTTCACTTACCCAAAATTTAACTTGTTTTGGTCTTGCTCTTGATGTGCTCATATAATATCTCCTTAAAAAATTAGGGCATATGCCCTAATTTGAAATTATATAAGGGCGTATGCCCTTGGGGTGGTCTTGGAGGGTTTCTCCCTCTAAGCAAGATGTGTTTGGGATTACTTGAGTACCCAAATACTAATCTTGCTTACTGTATTATACCATAATTCTAACGTATTATTATAATTATGGCAATACAGTAAATTAAGGCTATAAGCCTTGGCTTATAGGCGTTGTTTTTCCCGATATGTACCTACATTCAGAATAAAAAAATATTCAAGGGTTATAAAAAAATTAATGGCTGCTAAATGGTTACTACAAAGTAGATACAATTTTGCTGACATTAATTTTTTTATAAGCGTAGCCTTGCCCATTGACTATTTTTTTATCTGAATATTATTTATCGTTAGGGAAAAACAATTTCTAATGAATTTTATAAAATTCAATTTTTAACTTATTACTTTTGACCTACTTTGAAAAAATCTTAAATAATTTTATTTTTTCATTTCTTTTTTGCTCCATTTTTTCTCTTAGATCTTGGAGCTTATTATCTACTTCTTCAAAATGTTCTGCTAAATATAACTGTTGTTCACTTTTTTTCTGCTCTTCCTTTAAAAGTATCTGACTATTTTCAATTAACTTATGCAATTCAGATATTTGTTTATCTTTTTCATCTAATTGCTTTTTTAAAAATTCATTTTCAGATTTTAAACTATTTAAATATTCTTTATTGAATTCTTTTAACTCAACTTTAAACTCTTTAAAGTCAGTATTTTTAATGCTTATATCAAAATCTTCTCTCTCACTATTTAAACCGTTAGTTAAATCTTTTAATTTATCATCATTTAAGTTTAAACCTTTAAATATTAAATTAATACCTTCATCAGAAATATAAGTAATACCTTTGTTTTTAACAACATACTTCTCTATTTCTTTTAACTTAATTTTATTATAAATACTAACTTTACTTAAACCAGTTAAAACTGATACTTCTGCAACACTCCTCAACATCCCTTAAACCCTCCCTTTTAGAATAAACCCGATATATAAACTAATTCGTTAAAATACTTAAAAATCCTATAAAAGAAACCTAAAGTATTCCTCCCCCTCTAAAAATAGAACAGGTTACTACGTAACCCTATAATACAAGCCGAGAAAATTTGCTACCTCTTGATTAAATTAAATAAATCTCTTATAATACAAAAAGAACAAGGACTATATTAATCCTTGCTCTCTTAAATATTTTCTATCACGAATATAGGTATCTTTAGATATATTAAGTTGTGAACATATATCTTTTTGCTTAAGACCTTCTGCCAAAAGGTCTTTTATTTTTGCCCTTCTTTGTGATAGTTTTTCTTTTTCACTTATTTTTCCCTCTGACTTTAACTTCCTCTGATATTTATTTTTTTGATAAACCCTATCTCTTCTCTTATATTCACTCTTAGAAATTATTGTACTCATTTGAGTTTCTTCATATTCTGTAATTTCTAATAGATCTATAAGTGTTTCATTTTTATATTTATATTCTTTATTTTTATCTAAGTAACACTTTTCTGCACTTCTAGTTGCTCTTATAACCTCATTTTCTTTTAAAGGTGATATAAACATACTATTCAGTTCTAAAACATCTTCTAAAGCCTTCTTTGTGTCTTCTGTAAAACTACATAAATAATATCTATATAAAAATAATATTATTTCTCTATGACCTCTTAAATCATATTCTCTAAGTTCACATAATTTTGTTATGTCTTGTATTCTTGCATGGTATAAACTTCTCTCTCTATAAATATAATTTATTTTTTTCGGTCGACCTTTTTTCTTTTCTTTTGGTTTTAATTCAGGAAGAAACTCTTTTTGTATTTCTCTTAAATCATAAATATAGTCATACTCATCTATTATACTTACTACTGTTTTTGATTTTGAATTAATACTTCCTGGAACTCTTAATATTCTTGTTGCATCTAATGCTTGTCTATCAGCTCCAAATTCTTTTAACTGCTTATATAGATACTCTTGAACAGCTTTCCATAATGGTAGAGCCTTACTTGGTACTTTATTTATCAACCATATTAATGCTAATCCACGACCACTATCTAAAATATAATTAGTTGCTGGAATTATTTTATTAAAATAATTTTCCTCTAAATTCATTATTATTTGGTCTTTTGTATATTTAGTTTTATAATAATCTAAATCTATATATACACCATTTAACTCTTTTATACATTCTAACCTCCTATATGGCTTATAAAATGTATTTAATGTTATATATATGTTTTCTCCTGTTAAGTCTGTTTCTTTTAGCTCTGCATACTTATAATGCCATTGACTATATCCATTTTCATCTATACAACTTCTCGTGATCCACCCTTTACTATTTCCATGAACCTTTTCTATATATTCTAATTTATTTCTTTTTATCGCTTGTCCCACCACTTCACCTCCTTTGTTAGCTATTTTATTATATCATACTTTGCTATATTTACTAAAATATTGAGTTTTAAAACAAAAAAAGTAGCCAAAAGTAAAATTTATATAAAGCTCTGCAAATCATTTGAAACACTGGTTTAACTTCTCTTAACGTTGTAAATTTGCATTACCCCATATAAAATAAAAAAGGCAAGAAGTTAATTTCTTACCTTTTTTATGTAATTATTAATATACACTACCCCAAATATCAAATTTAGCTGCTCTAACTGAACTTTCAAATCTTAAAAAATACTTTCCACTTGATAATGTTCCAGAAAATGTTCCTTTACTATCACCCTTAAAATCATTATCAAATTGTAAGGTAGAACCTATAGCTGCATATTTACGAACAGCTACATTTAACGTTGTAGACGATGAAGCTGTATTTCTAACTTGATTATGACTAACAGTTACTTTTTGTGAAGAGCTTAAACTAAAATCATTAACACTTCTCCAACTCCAAATCCCAGTCCCATCATAATTTAATAAATTTGCCCTTGCAGACATAGCTTGTACCCCTGTAGATGTCAAACAAAGTATCCCTATACATAAAGATACATTAGTAATAATTTTTTTTAATTTCATATTGATTATTCCCCCCATTTTTAATATAATATGTTATTATTTTAATATAATGTGAAATTTATGTAAATAGGTGGTGTTATTTTTTGTCAAAGTTTAAAAATTTTTTATTATATTCTGTCTTATTTATAATTTTTTTCTTTATAATTAGATTTATTTATATGAATGTTTTATATCAATATACAATGACTATGTTTTATTACATTTATTATAAAACAAATCCTAAAAATGACTTTTTCTTTGTTTTATCCATAATGCTTTTTTTAACATATATCTCTACTACATTTGTCTACCAAATTATTAAAGGTGGTTTGAAAAAAAGTTTTATATACCTTTTTTATTTTTCATATTTCATATCTCTGATATACTTTTTATTTTTTAAAACAATCGGTATTTCAGATTATAATTTCAATATATTAAATATTTTTTATGATCTTTTATATGGTGATGCACTTGTCCTACTTATGAATATAGTTTTCTTTATCCCATTAGGTTTTATATTTGAACTTAATAAAAAGAATAGTATTCTTTTCCTAACATCTATTTTTATTGTAGAATTACTCCAAGTAACATTTCATTTGGGTATATTTGATATAGTTGATATTATTTTGAATTATATTGGCTTTGTTATAGGCACAGTACTTATTATCCACCTAAAAAAATATTTATTAGATAATAAGTTTCTATTGAAGAGCTAATAATTTCGCTAAAAGAATTTATAGAATTACTTTCAAAAAAA
>NZ_SMUS01000072.1 GCF_004353185.1 Clostridium cuniculi
GGAGGTGTAATCTTGAAAAAATATGATTTAATTTATTATTGGCAAAATTATTTAACGAATCAAGATAATATAGATATTAAGCCTGATTCCTATGTATTAAAGTTTGCTTTGGTAAATTCTTATAGTAGAGATTTTTTTTGTAATTGGTATTCTTTTAAATCTCCTCAAGAGCTTATAGGATTTATTAGATTTGTTGTAATACCATCAACATATATAACAAAATCTTTTGGAAGAGAGGAGAATACAATATTTTTAGATGCATTAGATGATTATGAAACCATAGACCTTATTGAAGAAAATGAGAATTCTGATAAATATAATATTTTAAAAGAAATAAATTATGATTATGAAATGGTTAAAAGCTTGAAAAGTAATTTTACATTAGAGAAGTTGAAAAAATTTATTAATATAACAAATGCTAGGGCCAATGCAACATTTGGAATATTTAGCAAACTTGAATTTTTTAGAAATGTAAATGAAATAGGAAAAGAACTTGTAAAAGAGTTTGAGGATGATAATATGCTTGATGAATTAGAAAGTCATATGGATTTAAATAAAAATCAAATACTAGCATTATTTGATGGTATAGATAAAAATCCTTTTATGCTAAAAAGATTAGGAACTTATTTAAGTAATACTTTAGAATTTTAAATAAGAAATATAAATTTATAAAAATAAATCTTGAGAAAAGTGCTATAAATATTTAGTTGGTACTACAATCAAGGTTTATTTTTTTATTTAGTTATAAAAATTAGTATAAGGGTTTAAAATTATATTTTAGGAAATAATTAAGTTATAAATATTATGGTAATTTCATATGAGGTATTAACAAGAATAAAATTAGATGGTATATTAATAGATGTTAAATTATAAGAAATTGTATTTTAAATAGATGCGTAAAGAAAAAAATGAAAGATGTGATGAGATGAACAATAAATTTTTACCTATAAGCAAAGCAGATATGGAAGAGAGAGGTTGGGAACTATGTGACTTCATAATTGTAACAGGAGATGCATATGTTGACCACCATAGTTTTGGTACTGCAGTAATATCTAGGGTATTGGAGAACGCTGGATACAAAGTTGGTATTATAGCTCAACCTGATTGGCATAATACAGATGATTTTATGAAACTTGGAAGACCTAGATTAGCCTTTTTAGTTAATGCAGGAAATATGGATTCTATGGTTAATCATTATACTGTAAGTAAAAGATTAAGAGAGAAGGATCTATATTCTCCAGGTGGGAAAATGGGACTTAGACCAGATAGAGCTACTATAGTATATTGTAATAAAATTAGAGAAGCATATAAAAATATTAATATTTGTATTGGTGGAGTTGAAGCTAGTCTTAGAAGATTTGCACATTATGATTATTGGGCAGATAAGGTTAGAAAATCAATATTAACTGATAGTGGAGCGGATCTTTTAATATATGGAATGAGTGAAAAACAGATAGTAGAAGTTGCTCATTATTTAAATGAAGGATTTGATGCTAAATATATAAGACATGTACCAGGAACATGTTACTTAGCAGATAGTTTAGATGAAGTTTATGAAGAACATATAGTTATTCCATCTTATAAAGAAGTTTCTACTGATAAAATTAAATATTGTGAAGCATTTAAGATTACATATCAAGAACAAGATCCAATAAGAGGAAGAACTATAGTACAAGATCAAGGAGATAAATTCTTAGTAGTAAATAAACCAGAAGTAATTTTAAACAGAGAAGAATTAGATGCAGTTTATGACTTACCATTTACAAAGGAGTATCATCCAAGTTATGAACCAATGGGAGGAATTCCTGCATTAGAAGAGGTTAAGTTTAGTATAGTAGGATCAAGAGGTTGTTTTGGTAACTGTTCTTTCTGTGCAATAACATTCCATCAAGGTAGAGCAGTTCAAAGTAGAAGTAAAGAATCTATAGTTAAAGAAGCAAAAGAAATGACTGAAATGAAGGACTTTAAAGGTTATATTCATGATGTTGGTGGCCCTACAGCAAACTTTAGAAAACCTGCATGTAAGCACCAATTAACTATAGGTGCATGTAAGACTAAGCAATGTCTAAGCCCTGGTGTGTGCAAAAATATGGAAGTAGACCATAAAGAGTTTATAGATGTATTAAGAAGTGTAAGAAGCTTGCCTAAAATAAAAAAGGTATTTGTACGTTCAGGTATAAGATATGATTATGTAATGGCTGATAAGGATGATACATTCTTTAAAGAGTTAGTAGAACATCATGTAAGTGGTCAATTAAAAGTTGCACCGGAGCATGTGTCTGAAAAAGTATTAAAGCATATGGGTAAACCGGCCGGAAGAACATATGAAGATTTTAGACAAAAATTCTTTAGAATTACAGAAAAACTTGGTAAAAAGCAATATATTATACCATATTTAATGTCAAGTCATCCTGGAAGTACTTTAAAAGAAGCAATAGAACTTGCTGAATATTTAAGAGATATAAAATATCAGCCGGAGCAAGTACAAGATTTTTATCCAACGCCAGGCACATTATCAACGACAATTTTTTATACAGGTTTAGATCCAATCACAATGAAGCCTGTATATGTGCCTAAGAGTAAAGAAGAGAAGGCTATGCAAAGAGCACTTTTACAGTTTAGTAATCCAAAAAATTATAACATAGTTTATGATGCATTGATGAAAGCTGGAAGAGAAGACTTAATTGGAAATGGACCTAAGTGTTTAATAAAGTCAAAGGAACAAAGATATAAAGAAGCACATGGATTAGTTAGACCAAAATCTAAAGGAAATTCAAAAAGCAAAAGCTCTTCAAGAAAAAATGGAAAGCAAATGGATAAAAATTCCTCAAATAGAGGAAAAAATAATAATTCAAAGAAAAATAGAGATTCTAAAAATACTAGAAATAGTAGAAGTGGAAAAGGAAAAAATAGTAGAACACGTTAATAAAGAAGGTATAGTAATTTTTTTACTATACCTTCTTTATTATAAATATTTTTATATTTACGTAAGAGAGCATTTTTTGCAAATATTAATAGTATTTCCGTTATCGTCTTTTTTGCTCCAAACTAATTTAACTCTTTTTCTGCCACAAATAGGACAAGTCCCTCTCCAATTAGGAAGTGTTTTAATGTATTTTCCACGTTTTTGTTTACTCATTTTTTATCTCTCCTTTCATTATGTTACATTATATTAGCAAAAAAAAATTTTATTACTCAAAGTTTAATAAATTTAATGTAAGTTCTTGAAATTAATAACTCGAATAAGTTTTTTAAAAAGCCATAAAATAATAGTATCAAAAGATAAAAGGAGGTCTAAAATGAAAAAGCTAGATACACTTTTAAGTAGAGATGTGGCCAAAAAAATGATTATTGACGGAGAGTCTTGGGAAAAAATAATGGAGACTACTCATTTGAGATTAAAGGATTTAAAGCGTATACAAAGAGATGAAATAGACCCTAAATTTTAATTAATTTTATATAGGAAATAAGGAGATAATATGAAGAATAAAAGAGAATACACTAAAGAAAACTACTTAAGAAATGGAACAAAATCTCAAAATAATAATCCTAAAAATAAATATGTAACAACTATAGAAGAACCTGCACTTAATGAAAGTGGTATCGAGGCTAAGAAAAAAGGATTTTAAAAGTAAAATATAAAAAGCTAAGTTTATAGGCAATATGAAATATATTATTTTTATTACAATGGTATATTTTATATTGCTTTTTAATATTTTAAAAATGAAGATATATTTAAAATTTATTCATTAAATTTCTTTGATAATAGTATATAGTAAAAATTATTATTTAAATTCTATTATGTAAATAGAGTCTAAATAATAAAATATAAAAAAATAATCTAACACAAAGGGGAGAGAATTTATGAGCTTAATGGTTTTTGCACCAGTAGGAGCAAGCTTAGCGTTGATTTTTGCTGCGTTCTACACCTACACAATATTTAAAGTTGATGAAGGGACAGACAGGATGAAGTATATTGCTGAAAGCATAAGAAAAGGAGCTAATGCATTTTTAAAGCGCCAATATAAAGGTGTTGGAATATTTTTTATAATTATGTTTATTATTTTATTTATATTAGCTCAATTTAATTTTGTGAGTATTTTTATGCCATTTGCTTTTTTAACGGGAGGAATTTTTTCAGGTTTAAGCGGATATTTAGGTATGAAAATTGCTACAAATTCTAATAGTAGAACTGCAAATGCATGTACTAAGAGTTTAAACAGTGGTTTAAGGGTAGCTTTCTCAAGTGGAACAGTTATGGGACTAGTTGTTGTAGGACTAGCTTTAACAGATTTAAGTATTTGGTATTTTATTTTAAATTGGTATTATGGAGCAATGCCTATAGATGAAAGAATTACAATAATAACAACTACTATGGTTACCTTTAGTATGGGTGCATCATCTATGGCTCTTTTTGCAAGAGTTGGTGGTGGTATATTTACTAAAGCGGCTGATGTAGGTGCTGACTTAGTTGGAAAGGTTGAAATTGGTATTCCAGAAGATGATCCAAGAAATCCAGCTGTTATAGCAGATAATGTAGGTGACAATGTAGGTGATGTTGCTGGTATGGGTGCAGATCTTTATGAATCATATGTAGGTTCAATTTTATCTTCTTGTGCATTAGCAGTAGCTGCAGGTCTTTCAGTAAATGGTGCTGCAATTCCTATAATTATTGCTTCTATTGGAGTAATGGCTTCAATAGTTGGTAGTTTTTTTGTTAAATCTAAAGAGGATGTTTCACAGAAAGCATTATTAAGTGCTTTAAGAAGAGGAACATATTTTTCTGCAATTGTTATTGCTATAGCATCTTATTTTGTAGTAAATAATATTTTAGGTAGAGAAAATATTGGAGTTTATTTCTCGATTTTATGTGGACTTGTTGCTGGATTGTTAATTGGATTTTTTACTGAATATTATACTAGTGATAATTATAAGCCAACTAAGAGTATTGCTCAGTCATCAGAAACAGGACCTGCAACAGTAATAATTACTGGTTTATCAGTAGGAATGAAATCTACTGCAGCACCTGTAATTATTATAGGATGTTCTATATTAATTAGTTTTGTTGCTTCAGATGGATTTAACAATTTCAATATGGGGCTTTTTGGTATAGCAATATCTTCAGTTGGTATGTTATCTACTTTAGGTATAACTTTAGCTACTGATGCTTATGGACCAGTTGCTGATAATGCTGGCGGTATAGCAGAAATGGCAGGATTACCTTCAGAAGTAAGAGAGAGAACTGATGCATTAGATTCATTAGGTAATACAACAGCTGCAACTGGAAAGGGATTTGCAATTGGATCAGCTGCATTAACAGCATTAGCATTTATAGCAGCATATAAAAATTCAATTGAACAAATGGCAACAACTAATAATATAGCATTTAATTTTGATTTATCAATATTAAATCCTCAAGTTTTAATTGGTGCCTTTATCGGAGCTATGGTCACTTTTGCATTTTCATCTTGTACTATGAGTGCCGTTGGAAGAGCTGCTAGTAAAATAGTTGTTGAAGTAAGAAGACAATTTAAAGAAATAAAAGGCTTAATGGATGGAAAAGCAGAACCAGATTATGCTTCTTGTGTTGATATTTGTACAAAATCTTCACAAAAAGAATTACTTGTAATTGCATTAATAGCAATTATAAGTCCATTAGTTGTAGGAATAATTTTAGGTCCAAATGGTGTTGCAGGTTTACTTGCAGGAGCAACAATAAGTGGATTTGTTTTAGCCGTTATGATGTCAAACTCTGGTGGAGCTTGGGATAATGCTAAAAAACATATTGAAGCAGGTAATTTTGGAGGTAAAGGCTCAGAGTGTCACAAAGGTGCTGTTGTTGGAGATACTGTAGGTGATCCATTTAAAGATACTTCAGGACCAGCTATCAATATATTAATTAAGTTAATGTCTATAGTTTCAATAGTATTTGGCATGGTAATATTAACTTTCCATATTTTCTAAATTACAAAGACATTTAGAATTAAGAAATTAAGTTTTGAACTAGCGAAGTCCTGTTCAAAACTTAATTTTCTAATTAAAATATTATCTTAAATTAATAATGTACATCTATAAAATGAAACTTTATATTACTATTACTCGATCCTAAATCATAAGGTACGAGCATTCTATCGGTATTATGGCAAGTTACTAATGGATAACCTTTAGAATCTAAACCAGTAACGGTAGAAACGTGAGTTATTCTTCCTTTCTTTTCATAAGCTACAATATCTCCTGGTCTAAGATTAAATGCATCTTTATAGGTATCACAATAATAGCCTTTTGCTATATAGGTACCACGTCCGCTATTTATCAAATAATTTTTAAATCCTTGAGCATTAATCCATGCACTTGTAGCACTTTTATTACAATAATTCCAAACATTATTCTTTTTAAAGCCGCCACCTTCAAACATAATTTGAGAGGCGAAATTAGCACAATCACCACCATCTGGATTAAAATTTTTATATTCTTTATTATATTTAAATAAATGCTCCTCATTATCACTAATACCACAATATTCATGAGCATAGTCAATTGCTCTTTGAGTTCTTTCGTCTATTGTGAAATCAGGCTTTTTATGAGAAAGAATAGTACTTTTTATTTCAGTGCATTCTATATTATTAAGATCCAGAGAATCAGCTAAAGGATCAGTATACCATTCTTTTATAATTATATATTTATCATTATCTTTTTTTAGATTTATATAATGACAAGTTCCAAGTTTAAAGTAATTTTCGATATTAGGTTCATCTTCATAGCTGTAACAAAATTTTGTGCAAGCATAACAAATTATATTATATACATCTTTTTCAATCTCTTTTACTTTTGAAACTTTAATTATAGAGTTTATTTTTGTAAATGAAACACATTGTTTTTCACACCAATTAGTAAAATATTTTGTTTTAGTAACTTCATTTTCATAAGCCCATTTTCCAACATTCTTATCTAAATCATAAAATACTTTTAAGCCTTCACAATCTCTAGTTAATATTGCTGAATTTCTATATAAAAATATATTTTCTACTAAAGGTTGGAATTGTTGTTTTAATTCATCATTAGTATCAGTATCATTAGAAACATCAGTAATTTCTTGTT
>NZ_SMUS01000073.1 GCF_004353185.1 Clostridium cuniculi
CATAGTGTTTACTATCTTAACTACTTTTATTACAACTATTTATTCTGTACTCTTCGTTATTTTTCTCTATGAAAGTATTATTTAAATTACTATAAATACGGTTTAGTTTCCTACACTATATTTCTTTTATTTTTTTATTATTTAAGAAAAGGTGTTCCCGAGGAACACCTTTTTAAATTTAGTATTCTTCAGGAAGTAAGATAGTTATTAATAAACTCTTTATTGAATAATCATACTCACTCATAATCCAAATTTTATGTCCATTTATCATATAGACCCCCATAAATCTATCTTCATATTTTGAATTAGGATTTTTTAATAATTCATTTTGAAATTCTTTATCCTCATTACATAAAATTCCCCAATCATCAGAATGGAATTTTAATAAAGCTGACATTAAATCTTTGTCTTTAAATTCCCCACTTTCAATTAAATAATTAACTCCATTTGTCATAACTACTCTCAATTTCATAAATAGCACCTTTCCTTTCTTGTTGTTTGTTTTTTTTGTTGAGCCTAAGACTACATATTGGAGTGAGTTGTAAAGGAAAATGGAATAAAAAATTTTGGCTGCTATTCCTGGTAAGGATCATAGCCGACAAAAATTTTTATGGAATGGCTTTACAACTTGAACGGAAATATGATAGGCTGGTGCTTCAAAAAAAACATAAAAATAAAAAAGAAGTCCCTAAGGACTTCTTACCTTTTTGATTTATTAGACTAATAATTTAAAATCAATCCAATCACCAAACATATTACTTATATCGTCTATAGCTTCATTAATAGAATTATATTTATAACTTCTTTCATTTTTAAAATTTATATACCACCAACTGCTCTTATAATATTCAACTTCTATAAATACAAGTTCATTTTTAATAGAATTTCTTGCTCTAAATTCACAAATTTTTTTTCTCATAATATTACCTTCCTTAACTATACTTAATCTCTCCAATATTTTTTCTTATATCTATGAAGTCCTTCAAAAGTCATTGTTTCATTTACTTTATCACAATATTCTTTATAGGTTAAAAGTACATATATACTCATTTCTATTCTCCTTTACTTTAGGCAAACAATGAGTTATAATCTTATTGTGAGTAAGGGTGTAACTTCATTGTTATGCCTTTTTTTATTTATACAATTCCTTTTTCTTTTAAACTTGTATAATCATCACCAATTATTAAATGGTCTAATAATTTAATTCCTAATAAATCCCCTCCGTCCTTAATTCTTCGTGTTATTGAAATATCTTCTTTACTTGGTGTAGTGTCGCCACTTGGGTGATTATGTGCCAGTATTATACTTGCAGCATTACTTAGAATAGCAGGTTTAAAAACTTCTCTTGGGTGAACCACACTAGCATTTAATGAACCTATACATATAGTGCTTATAGATGTTATTTTATTTTTAGTATCTAGTGTTAATAATACTAAATGCTCTCTATCAACTCCATCTAAGTATTCAGATACTATTTTATAAACATCTTTAGGTGAACCAATATTCTTATTATCCACAAGCATACTTTTTACTTTTTCCATCTTGATAGTTACAATATTAATTCTGTTCAAAAAATCAATTCCTTTCTTTTTAAATTAACACCCTGGTTTAAAATCCCATGTGTTGTTGTTTTTTTGTTGAGCCTAAGACTACATATTGGAGTGAGTTGTAAAGGAAAATGGAATAAAAATTTTTGGCTGCTAACTGCAGATCCAGTTGGCCGACAAAAAATTTTATGGAATGGCTTTACAACTTGAACGGAAATATGATAGGCTGGTGCTTCAAAAAAACAATATAAAAAAAGAAGTCCCAAAGGACTTCTTACCTATTTGGATGCACTCCATCGGGTACCCGCTTATAGTAAAAATAAGTTTAGTTATTCTTTGCTTTAGCTTGGTCGCTCGGTAGATGGAACAAGCTAAGGCAATAGAATATCTTAACTTATTGAAACGTTATAAGTGGGTGATGGGATTAGTGCCAGGATATTTAAATCAAATAAAATAAAGTTGTTGCTCTTATTATACTTTATATTCGCTTGAATCTTCACTTTTAATAATGAACTGCTTTTCATCATTCTCAATTTTATATTCAAATTTCTCCATATCATCTTTAATTTCTTCTTTAGTTGAATTTCTCATATCTTCATTTTTATTAATCATAAATATTTCCCTCCATATTTTCATTTAAAATTGTGATGTTAATGCTAATTCTTGTGTTAATAACTCTCCTGATACAATGTGATTGAATAATGCAAAATTACTTTTTCCTTTTTTATCTTGAATCATCACAAATCTATTATCTTTATTTAAAGTTTTATCATAAGCTTTGTGGAATATATTTTTAACTATAGGACTATCAAAATTCATATCGCTATATTTCAATTCCAATCTTTCCAATAATGATTTATTTTCAACTTTTATATAATCTAACCATATTACACTTTCATCTATTTCTGATTTATTATATAACCTTAAATAGTTTCTAGGCTCATTATCTTTTACTGTAAATACTATTCTATCTACAGATCTTCCCTTTTTAATTTTTTCTTTTATCTTTATTTCCATGATTCCTGTAGAATTTATTTCATCAATACTTCTCTTTAGTATATTGGTTTCAAAAGAATTAAATGTTTTATTTTTATCTCCTAACTGCAACATATCTCTTAATTCTTGAACTGAAAATTCAATATCTCTTTTTGCTCCAGTCCAACTTCTCAATATTATGTAAAACCTTTGAGCATAAATACCTTTTAATCTATATATAACTTGTAAAGCATTTTGAGTATGACCTAATCCTAAGTCAAAAAGATATTTATATAGTTTAGCTGGAACAACAACTTGATAATTTCCAGTTTCTTTTTCTATATAAAAGTGGCTTATTAATGAAGCTATCATCTTAGCCCTAACTCCATCTCGTGTAACTGTGTCAAATGTAATACTACAATTACTTAATGCTGAAAAGGTTTCTTTTAAGGAGTTTTCAGTTCTATCATTTTTTCGTTTAAAAATTTCGTTAAAATCTTCAGGAGTTAATTTACATATTAAAGTTTCTATCTCACATAGACTTTTCCATTTTAATATATCATCTTCACTAAGTTCAGTTTTCCTATTTTCAGCTATTATATATTCTTTATTATCTCTTTGTATTGCATACATCAACTTTAAAAATAAGTTATTCTCTTTTTCTCCTATTGAATATCTACCCCTAGCAATACTATTAGGCGTTGCTAATATCTCATAAGACATTTATTACACCTCTTTCTATTATTTTACTTATTAATATAATTATATATATACAACATCACATTTGCAATATTAATGTTGTGTTTTGTGTTTTAAGGTATCAATTTGATGTGGTATCAATTTGATGTGGTTTAAGTATCAATTTGATGTGGTATTATATTTTCCCAGTATCAATTTGATGTGGTATTATATTGAGGGAGTATCAATTTGATGTGCTTTAAGTATCAATTTGAAGTGTTTTATCTTCCACAACTTACTAAAATAGCCATCTTTGAACACTCTAAATACTATACATAAATACTATACATAAATACTATAATCTTTAAATTCTGATGAAAGGTTATCCTTTCATCAGAATTTTTATTTATTTTATTTCATCTTTCAAAGTTCTAAGAATTGAAGTAGCCATCATAGTTTTGTCAAGTTGTTCTAATATATCATCAGTTATAACAATTTTATTATCTTTCATTTTTCTATGTTGTTTAAGGATAGATACTAAACCTTGATATACGCTTTTTAAATCTGCTACTAATTTATAATTTTCTTTAAATTCATCAGATTTATCTTTATTCTCCTTAGACTTTGCTTTCATTTCTTCTAATTCTTTTCTATAACGTTCCTTTTCTTCTTTATTAGAATTAGCTTCATTTTTTATATTTTCAATTTCTGATAAATATTTATTATCTAAATCTTTTTTAAGTTCTTCTCTTAATTGATTTTCAAGTTCCTTTATTTCTTCCTCCGATTTATTTTCACTTTTATCTAATTCACTTTTTAATCTTAAAACTTCATCACTTATAAGTTTCTTACTTCTAAGAGCTTCGTCTTTCTCATTTTCTATTCTTCTTATCTCAACTGATTTTTCATTTTCTATTTTTCTTATTTCAACTAACTTTTCATTTTCTAACCTTTTAAGTTCATCAGCTTTTTCTTGTTCAAGTTTCTTTAGCTTTACTTTTAACTCTGTAGCTTCTTCCTTACTAATTTCAACTTTATTATTTATTATTTCTAAGATAACTTTTTGATTATCTTCACTTAAACTTGAAAATTCACTTGCATTAGCAATAGTTAAATTACCATTTTCAAGTATTTCTTTTAACTCTGGAATAAGATTTTTATTTATTCTTTCATATCTTCCTACTTGTGTTGGAGATAATTTTAAATCATTAGCAATTATTTCTCTTATCTTTCCTGGAACTTTCTCACCATTTTTCTTTTTAGTTTTATATAGTTCAGTAAGCCTTTTTACTTGTTCAAGCTTTTCTATTTCTGTTAACTCTCTAGTTTGAGCATTAGCTTGAATAAGAATTATTTCACTATCAATATCATTCGCTTCAATAACCTTACAAGGAACTAAAGCAAATATTTCGTTTCCTTGTTCAACTAATTGTGTAAGAGCAGTATATCTTCTTTCACCACTTATTAACTCATATTTTCCATTATCTAATTTTCTAACAACTAAATTATGATTTAATCCATTCATCTTAATATCTTCTGCCAGTTCATCTACATTCACTATTTCATAGAAATTTTTCTTATTTCTTTCAATATCTTTTATATCTATATATTGAACATTGAAGTTATTTTTATCTTCAATTTCATTAGCTTTCTTAACATTTTGTGATACACTATTTAACATTCCTTGGCTTATTGAAAATTTCTTACTCATATCTATAACAACCTTTCTTTATTTAACTATTTTTTATTGGGGGTGTCCCCGAGGGACACCTACATTTTTAAAATACTTCTTTACATAAATCTCTATAATTTATACTTGCCCTAGCTTTCTTATTACCAAATACTACAGGACATTCATCAAATGTACTTTCTATTACTTTTACATTTTGCTTTATTGTAGTATTAAACATCTTATTACCTAATAAATTTTTAAGTTCCTTCTTTATAAGCTTATTTACTGTTGTTGCACTATCCATTGTTATAAAACAACCTTTAAAATTAAGATTAGGGTTAAATTCATCTTTCATATCTTCAATACTTTCAAGTAAATATTCAAGTCCATCAAGAGCGAATTTGTCTATTTTTATTGGGACAAAAACTTCATCACTAGCACATAAAGCATTAGTAGTAATCATATTTAAACTAGGAGGACAATCTATTAAACAATAATCATATTCATTATTTAGATTTTTAAGAGCCTTTGATAATCTATTTTGTTGACTTCTTGTATTATCAATAAGAATATTTCTATCAGCAAAAGTTAAATTTATATTAGCGGGTAAAATATCTATATTCTCAAAATCTGTTTTCTTTATTACCTTATGTATATCTAAATGTTTATCTAATAAAACATCTGATACAGTTAAATCGTCCATACTATAGGCTTTAAATAGCTTTGTAAGGTTACTTTGAGGGTCTAGGTCTACCAATAATACCTTTTTACCTTCTTGGCTTAAACAAGCCCCTAAATTAGCTGTAGAAGTTGTTTTTGCAACTCCACCTTTTATATTAAAAATTGATACTTTTTTCATAATTAATTCCTCCATTTTCTAATTAATATTTATTTAAAATCTCATTATATTTGTTATTGGTAGGTGTCCTTTGGGGACACCTTTTGGCTTATCTAAAAATTAGAACAAATGATGTTGCTAGGGTAACTAGTAGGTTTAATATAACTATTATTATTGAAGCAATATTTAATTTTTTTTCTGTCATTTTTATTGATACCTCCTTAATAATTTGTTATCATTAAAGAAGAATGATTTTGGAACAGGAGGGGGGTAAACCCTCCCTTGACTAGCCTACTTGCTAAGTAGTGAGATTAGATTAATAATTGCAATAACTAAATTGAGCAATGCAGTTAAAAGAATTATTAATTTGTCAGTTCCGATTTTGTTCTTCTTTTTTTTCTTTTTTTTCACCAAATCACCCCCTTTCAATAAATGAAACTATCTTTTGAAAACTTGTATATATCTAACTTTACGAGGTACTTCTTTACCTTTGATAGATACTAAATCTTCATGCCCTTGGGAAACATATAAAATCTTAAAATCTTTTAATTCTTCAATATCTTTAATTTTCATATCCCCAAAAAGGTCAACTCTCATTTTTGATTTATCAGCTATCTCTTTATCAGTAGCAGATAAGAAAATTTTGTATTGGCACATACTATCAACTCCTAAAATATAAACTTTAAATTAGCACTCCTACCGTCGTGTTGTTGTTTTTTTGTTGAGCCTAAGACTACATATTGGAGTGAGTTGTAAAGGAAAATGGAATAAAAATTTTTGGCTGCTAACTGCAGATCCAGTTGGCCGACAAAAAATTTTATGGAATGGCTTTACAACTTGAACGGAAATATGATAGGCTAGTGCTTCAAAAAAACAAGATAAAAAAAGAAGTCCCTAAGGACTTCTTACCTATTTGGATGCACTCCATCGGGTACCCGCTTATAGTAAAAATAAGTTTAGTTATTCTTTGCTTTAGCTTGGTCGCTCGGTAGATGGAACAAGCTAAGGCAATAGAATATCTTAACTTATTGAAACGTTATAAGTGGGTGATGGGATTAGTGCCAATTTGTTTGAGACTGTAGATAATTTTGTGTAATATAGTTTCTTATAAATCAAATATTACTGGAAATTTTGATTTCCAGTAATATTTTTTTATTATCTAGAAATACTAATAATGTGTTTTTCTGTTCTTTTATAT
>NZ_SMUS01000074.1 GCF_004353185.1 Clostridium cuniculi
GTTGTAAGGCATATGATAACTATTATAAATAATAATATATTTATTACATTTTTGATTTTTTTAGTCATAACATATCTCACTATTAACACTCTTTTTCTTTCAAAAGTTAATAAATAAGCTGAAATAATTGATACTAATGGAACCGATAATATTATAGCGATACTTCCTGAAACTCCCTGCATTATCTCAATACCAACTTCATATGTATTTATAACTTGATTATATCTTAGTGCATAGGCATAATTTAAAATCAATGTATTTATTGAGCCACCAGTAAAAGCTAATATTAATGTATTAGACATAGTTCCCATCATATCTCTACCTACATTTATTCCTGATTTAAAAAGTTCTTTTTTGCCTATTTTATTATTATGAATATATATCTCATTAATAGTAGATGCTATAGACATACTTACATCCATGACAGCTCCTAATGATGCAATAAGTATGGCAGCAAATAATATACCTCCAACTTTCAAATTTGTATTACTTGCTATAAATACTAACTCTTCAACTTCTGAAACATTATAACCTGATATCTTTGCAATATGACCAAATCCAGCTGCACATATTCCAGCAATTATTACTCCTATTATAGTACCTATAATTGCAGCAACTGATTTTTTGCTTATTCCATCAATTAGATATAATGAAACTATTGTTATTAATATTATTACAACTACAGCTGATAAAAACGGAGAATATCCCTTGTATAACATAGGCAGAAATAAATAAATTATACATATAAACGTAAATACTAGTCCTATTGCTGATTTAAAACCTTTTTTACCTCCAATAACCCAAAGCATAAGTAGAAAACATCCTACAAACATATAAATAATATTAGATCTATCATAGCTATAAACTGATGCTGAAGCACTTCCGTCATATTCACTTATACTGGCTATAACTTTCATTCCTACTGTACAATCCGCACCATATAAATATCCTGCAAAACTTGTACTATCTAATATCTCGCCCTTTAATTTTCCACTTAATATCTTTAATTTAACTTTTTGATATCCAATTCTTGAGCCATCTTCTTGAAGATTATCTTCTATTATTTCCATAACAATAGCCTTTTCATAACTCGTTCCAGCACGATTAATTAGCTCTGCCTTTTCAATGTTATTAAAAAAATATAAAAACATAAAAAATAATATAACAATAACTCCTACTATAATCTTCCCTTTTATATTTCTTAATAAACCTGTTAACATAACATTCCTCCCGTTTAATTAGAGTTTATCTCAAAACAGAACAAATTTCATTTTGAAATGAACTTACTTTTAGCTTATTTTACTATTTCTTTCTTCTTCTTAAAGTTTAATGCTACTATTCCGACTGCTGCTAGTGATAGAATTCCATAAACAAATATATTAGAACTATCACCAGTATTTACACTACTATTTGGCTTACTTGTCGAAGTTGAATCATTGATTGTACTTTCATTACTATCACTTCCATTATTAGTAATTCCACCTGAAGCTTCTTCTTTAACTACAACTGTGTTTTTAAATCTATTGACTGCTTCTTTTAGCTTTGAAACTGCCTCATCTACAATTATTTGGCTAGCATCATCAGAAGAACATACTTCCTTTGCAGTATTAATGGCTGCTACTAGTTCATTTTTAGCTTCTTGTGGATATTGTCCAGCTTCATTTCCAACTACTGAATTATTTGATAATTCTTCAGCTGCTGTAATTTCAACATTTAACTCTGTAGTATCTCCCTTTAATGCAAGTTGATCCATAGCTACTTTTAAATTTCCATAAACTTCTGAAACTAATTCTTCATTAAGATTTATATCTTCAGCTATTTTTTGAGCACTTAAAAGTGTAGCTTCAAATTCAACCCAAGTTGATACTGTATATTTTTCTTTATCTTCAAATTTAGCTTCTGCTTCTTCAATCTTTTCTAATAAATTTCCATATTCAACAGATTTAACAATAGTAATAGTATCATCTATTTTTTCCATAGTATCTGTTCTATATGTACTAATTGATAAACTTACATTATCAACACTTATAGCTGAAAATGTAGGTACATCCTCTTGCCATCTACTTGCAATATAAGCTTGTTGTCTTGGTACATTATTATAGTACTTACTACCTGATGCAGAGTTTGCTGTTATATATAATATTCCCTCTGGATTATATATGTTTTCACCTTTAACAATTAAATCTGATTGTATTGCATTTTTATCTCCAATGCTTTCTAAGTAATTTAAGTATTTTTCATCTTCAACTAATTCAGTATAATCACTTTCAAATTCTATATCAAAAAATTCTTCAAATTCCTCTTCAGTTAAAAATGTACTGCTATCTTTTACTCCACCTTTTAATATCTCAGATCTAGCATAAGTATGATCATGTCCTGTTAAAACAACATCAATATCATTTTCTTCAAAAATCGGAACTAATTTATACCTTAATTCTACAATATCAGGTTCATTAGAATGTTCCCCTGACCCATAAATATCTTGGTGTAAAGTTACTACTTTCCAAGTCACATCCCCAGCTTCAGCTATAGCTTGTTCTATAAATTGCTTATGTTCTTGTGCATTTGTATTATTAGTATTTAGCATAATAAATAATGTATTTCCATATGTGTAATGATAGTTACCACCAGCTACTGTAGAACCTAAAGTACTTGTATTAGGATTGTTAAAATGGTAAGAATAATTTCCACTAATAGCATCATGATTTCCTATTGTAGTCGCAACTGGTAATGACTTTAATGCATCTGGACTTAAATATCCAGCATATTCAATTTCATTGTCAGTATAAGCAAGAGCTTGTTCCATATTAGCATTTTTATCTCTTATTGAAATTTGATCTCCTACTGAAATCATAAAACTTGCATTTGGAACTAACGATAATGCTTTTTTTATAGTATTATTCCAATTGAAACTATCATTTCTTACAGCTCTCTCTTGTCCTATTACTTCTGTTTCACCAGTTGCTGTATTTTTAAGTGACGAACCTATTTGTGGATCTCCTGCTAAGAAAAAAGTAAACTTATTAGTCGATTGTGTATTAATTTCCACAGGTTCACTCCAATTTTCATTAGTCCCATAAGTATAATAATATATAGTATTTTCTTCTAGGGCACTTATAGTTACTTTATTTGATACATACTCCACATTAGTTTTCTGGTTAGTAACAGCTCTACTTTGTTTTCCAGTAAATTCAACAAAATTACTCATATCTAAATTTTTGCTTATTCTTACTTTGGGTGAAGTTTCTTCTTTATTAGAATACCAAGCAAAGTTTAATTCTGTTTCATTTTTTCCTGGTGTAATTGATAATTGAGTCCAATCATTTTTAATTGTTTCCCATTTTTCACACCAAGCTTCCCAAGCTCCACCTTGTGCTGCCTCTGTATATGGTGCTTCTGTCCATCCATCATTTTCTGCCGCAAATACAGTATAGCTTGTAGTAGTCAGCATAATTGCTAACATTAAAGCTGCCATTACCTTTTTAGTTCTTTTTATCATTTTAAAATTCCCCCTTGTAATTACTTACAAAGCGAATTATATATCATTTCTATACTTAAATGTATTTTTTTAACATTTATTAACTTATAATATTCTATATTTTACTTATTTTAAAACCAGTTAACATTTATTTAACCTTTCCTCCTAAATAAAAAAGATAACTAAAAATAATTCTAGCTATCCTTTACCATATTTATTTATTTTTTATTCTAATATCTGCAATTAATGGATAATGATCTGATGGATATTTTCCATTAATATTATCTTTAACTATATCAACATCAACAATTTCTAGATCCTCACTAACAAAAATATAGTCAATATGCAATCCCTTTTCTTTACCTTTAAAACTGCTCATAGTTGATTTACTATATAGCTCTTTTTTTACTTCTTGTACAGCTATAAATCTATCAGTACTATATTCACCAGCTGCAAACTTTTTAATAACTTTACTATTTGGTGTTGCATTAAAATCACCCATTATAATTACAGGTAATTTTTCTTCTTTACGATTTTTTTCAATAAATTGTCCTAACTTCTTTAATCCGAAATCTCTAGCTTGAGGTAAAAAACAATCAAGATGAGTATTATATATTCTCACCCTTTCTCCACTTTTTAACTCTACTACAGCCGTTGTACAAATTCTTGGATATAAGGAATACCAAAGTTGGCTTCCTACCTTATCTGGGCTTTTAGATAACCAAAATGTTTTATGTTTTAATATATTATGCCTTTCTTCAATAAACAAATTATTTCTCTCTGAAAAAAACCTCTTACTTCTTGCACTTCCTATGATATTGTAATTATTTACATTGGAATTTATATCATCATACATTTTATTATTTACTTCTTGAACTCCTATAATATCACATTTATATTTATCTATTATCTTATAAACTATATGTTTTCTATCATCCCATCTATTTTTAAAATCTAGAATAAAATCGCTTCTTAAATTGAAAGACATTACTCTCATAACTTTTCTCCTTGCCTTAATTTTTTACTAAACTTATTATACTACTTTTTATCTCAATTAAAACTATTAACTTTTTATTAGTCACTTGTGAAATTATTTACATATTGTATAATAATAACTATAATATACTAATATTTACTACTTTTTTTAACTTTATATCTATAATAAGGTTTGATAAAACATTTCAATTAATGGAGGATTTTATGGGAAAAAATTTAAACAAAGGTACTATTATTTTACTATCTATAGGCGTACTTTCCTTACTATTAGGAATTTTTCTTGGAATACAATTTGCTATACTTGTATTCTTAATGTTGTTCTTAATTTACTTAATAATAACAAAAAAACATTATATTAAAGTATTTAAAGCTATGAAATCATATAAATTAGAAGATTATAAGACTACATTAGAATATTATAGAGATGCCGCTATGTCTCCTTGGGCAAATGCACCTATCATAATAAATTACTTAATTTGCGAATTAAAATATGGTAAACCCTCATTAGCAAAAGAATATATAAATGAAAATTTAAATCTTAAAAGTATTAAGCCACATGAGTTTATAAATTTAGAAGTTACAAAAGCAATTGTTACTTGGAAAACTAGCTCTAAAGAAGAAGCAATAACTTCTTTAAAAAATCTATTAGCTAATAATAAAAACACTTATATATATGAAACACTAACTTCATTTTTATTATGCTCTAATAAATTTGATGAAGCAAAAAATTATATTAATGAAGCTATGGAATTTAATCCTGATAATAATATAATTAAATCTAACTATGCTGAAATCTGCTATAAACTTGAAAAGTTTGATGAAGCAAAAAAATATTTCGATACTTTAATTAATGAAAATGTTCGTTTTATTGAACCCTACTATTATACAGCATTAATAGAAAATAAAAATGGAAACTTTGAAAGATCAATAGAATTATTAAGGAAAGCTCAAGAATTAAATGAATCCTTAGTAAGTCTAATCAGTCAATCTGATGTTGAGCAAGCACTTAATTGTGCTATGGTAAAATCATTAAATTCTGTATAACAAAAAAAATCTGGAAACTTTCTAATGATATGTTGCCAGATTTTTTTATTAAAAGGAGCTGTCGCAATAGCGGGTAAAAAAATCCGCTAGCAATAGCTCTTTTTCTATATTTTCAAAAAAATAATTGTACATTTTCGATTAAAATCAAATTGAATATAAAAATAGACACACTTAAATAAGCCTAATGAAAAAAGGCTTTAAAAAATTAAATTATGCAGTTTTCTTTAATTCAAATAAATGCTTACCAGTTCGGTTAGCCTGTATTTTGTTATGCAATTTATTTATATTATGAGCT
>NZ_SMUS01000075.1 GCF_004353185.1 Clostridium cuniculi
CTAACTCCATAGCTTCTTATGATTATACAAATGGAAGAGTTGAAATATCTTTATATGCAAGTTCTCTTAAATTTAATTATAATGCTAACTCTAATAATGATTATGCAGTAGTAGATAGAAATCATACTTTTAATGAATTAAGAACAGATATTATTGTAGCGCTTACAGTAACAGCATAGGAGGGAAAATATGAATATTACTCAAGAACAAAGCAAAATGACTATATTTTATAATAAAAGATTAGGAACTATACAAGCCATAGCAGGTGGTACACAAGATATGAGTTATTTTGGTGAAGAAGAAGAAGACTTTAAACTTATTTATGATTATATAGTTGTAGACAAGGACGAGTATGTAATTAATAACTCCAATAATTTCTGCGTTAGTGAAAGACAATTAAAATTTAAAAATGCAAAAAAAGTAAATAAATATTTATAAAAAGGATGAGTTTTTTGAATACAAAGATAATTAGATTTGATATAAATAAAAATTTATATGATACATTAACAGCTAAGCAAGGAGATACAAAAAGTAGATTTTTGCTTTTTCAACTTTTAGATGGAGCTATCCCTTTTAGTTTAGAAAACAGAAGTGTTAGAGTGTATGCAATTAAACCAGATGGAACTGAAGTATTTAACGATTTAATAATAAATGATAGATTAAATGGATATTGTACTTTAGAGCTTACAACTCAAATGTTAGCAGTAGCTGGTTTAGTTAAACTTGAACTAATGATAATAGAAAATGAAAGCAAGTTAACATCTAATATATTTTTCATGGATGTTAAAAAGAGTATAAACTCTGAAAAATCTGTAGTAAGTACAAATGAATTTGGAGCTTTACTAACAGCATTAGCTTCATTAAATGAATATGATAATTATAAAAATGAAATAATTGAAGCTAGAAAAGGGGAGCAATCTTTAAAGTTTATTATAGATAAAATCTTAGAAGAACTTTTAAAGAAAATAAATATAGGAGACGGAATATCTGTTGGGCAATTAATAGGTCAGATTAATGAGAATCAAATAACAGATAGCTTAAAAGCAATAATTATGGGTACTGCTCCAATAAGCCCAATTTTAAAGGAGAAAAGCATAACTAATAGAATACTAGCTAGGAATTCAGTAGGAGTTCCAGAAGCTAGTTTTTTAGTTTCTGGAAAGAATTTATATGATAAAACACGAAGAACATTAAATAGAGTAATGCAAGGAAGTACACCGAGTACCTATAATCACACCGAGAGCGAAAGCTATGATATAACAGATTATATATTTGTAATTATGGGTAAAAAATATACATGCAATGTTGGAGCTAGAAATATATATCTTTTTAATACGGCTGGAGAATGTATAGAAGTAATAACTACAAATTTAAATACAAGTACAGCAAAGTTTACATTTACAGCCCCTCAAACTGGATATATAAGAGCTAGTCTATATAAGACACATATAGACACATGGCAATTAGAAGAAGGTAACGCTCTTACAAGATATGAAGATTATAAACAATATTTAGCTTATGATGTCCAAGAAAATATAAGTATAAAAAAGAAACAAGTAACAGATTTTAGTGTTGAAAGTGATGATTGTAATTTCTTTGAAGTAGGTAAAAACTTACTTAATCCAGCTAAATTTTTAAATGGGAAATTAATATCAAAAAATAATACTGTAGTTGATAATCCAGGATATAACGGATATATGATAGAACTTGAAGCTGGTACTTATACTGTTTCAAATAGAACAAGGAATGTATTTCAATTTGATTCTAACCTTACTGGAACAGGATTAATAAATACAATTTCTAATGTTACTGCGAATGATCCTATAACTTTCACAATAGATGAAAAGTCATGGATAGGAATAAACTTTTTTGCAGATGCAACAAATATGCAACTTGAAGCAAGTTCAGAGCTGACATCTTATGAAAGTTATGGTTATTGTATGGATAAACTTAGGTTTACAAAAGAGCAAATGGAATCAATAAAAGATGAAGTAGCAATTTCTGATGATAATTCTAGCTTAAAGATAATAAAAGAGAATAATAAGTTTACTGTATATAGTAAATTAAATAATAAAGAAACTATAAAATATGAAACTGAAATAGAAGGTTTAAGAAATAAATGTTTTAACTTTGTTAATACGTATTTAGTAAAAGACAATAAAGAAACATTAATACACAATCAGGGGGACGATATAACTCCAATTAGAACATTCTATACTGTTGGAGCTAATCATGGCTATCCTTGTTTTTCTACACCTAAAAACGGACAAACAACTACTGATATAGGAAGTATATGGACAGATGGAATAACAGATTATGTATTAGCAAAAGTAGAAAATGATAAATGTATATTCTTATATCCATATACTGAAGATGAACGAGGGATAGTAGGCTATAGTAATATAGCACCAGTTAATAATTTAGAAGCTAAGATAACTGCAACTAATACAAGTGCATTAGATATAACAAATCTAACTGTAGAACAATTTTATCCATCTACAAACAATCATACTTATAAAGTGCTTATTGATGGTAAAGAACTAGTTGAAGGTGATAACTTAGGTAACGAGTTTAATGTAACTGAAAAATATAATATATTATGTTATAAAGCACTACAGGAGCATTTAAAAGCTAATGTAGGGATAGAGCTTACAGGAGATAATTTAAATGAAATAGATGAAGTTGTAGAGCTTTGTGTTAACTATAAATTTAAAGACAAAGGATTAGTATTAATAAATCATTCTTTAAAAGTATTAAAGAAAGTTACTTTAGGGAATTGTGGATTTTTACAAAGTGTAAGATTGCAACCCAATACACAACACTATATGCCTAATGTTAAGCAAAAAGGCAACTGGAATTTTTCTCAATTAACTAATATAAATTCATATAAAGATAATTTGAAGTTCTATCTAGGTGATTGTATAAATCAAAATTATCCAATAAATAGATATGTACAACATAGAAATGATATCGATAATAATAAAGTAGGATTTACTGCTGGATATTTACCTGACATAGGTAATGGATCTAATGAAGAAAGATTAAAAAATAATATGCTTTGGGATCTTAGAAGCACTAAAAAATCATATCCAGTAGGATATAGTGGTGGAACTTTAGAAGTTGGAGCATATATGAACTTTAGTATATATAGAAAATATATAGATACTTCCATATTGGAAGATGGAGAAACTAATAAAACTTATATAGAAGTTGGAGATAGTTTATATGTATTTATAGATATCCATAAAAATGTTGTATGTGATAATTTAGAAATTCCTTCAAAGTATATAGATAAGAAAATAAATATATTAGAGCAAAACGAAGGATTTGAACTTATCAATAATACTGTAGATGTTAGAGGAATTAATTATACTATTAAAAATGCTTATGGATATGCTGTATTAAAAATAAATTAAAATGAAAGAGAATAAGTTGTTGATTGAAGTCATAGAGCAAAATACTAACTTATTCTCTTAAGGAGAAAAAATAGAATTCAGTATAAAATATATTATGAAAGAATAAAAAATATATTCATAGATTTAGTTATTTTTAAAATAAAAAGTTCCCTTTAAAAAGGGAACTTTTATTGTGTGAATTAATTTAAAGAAAAGATTACTAAATAATATACTTATTTAGATTATAGCCAGTAATGAATTTTTTAATCAATTTATAAAAGTATAAATACAGGAGAGAATAAGTTGTTAATTAAAACCCGTAGTAATCAACTTATTCTCTTTATTTAGAAAAAGTCCCGATAATATTTTATGAGAATAGCTTTAAAATATTCATTAAATATAAAAAAATAGAAATATCCTTATTAAGAGGAAACTTCTATTTTTTAGAAAGGTAATTATACGAATATGTATTTAAATTATAACCATAATTATAAAATTTTAATCATTTAATAAAAAAATAAGGATAGTAATAATATTAAATTGTCTTAGAATGTTAACTATATTAATGTGCTAAATGTGATTAAGTTTGCTTATTGTTTATAGGAGTTATTATTTCCATCCTTATTTTTATTGGGGTGAAAAAATTCACATAAATGTTTTATGAAAAAAATATAAAATATATTCGTGGAAGATTTAGGAGCCGAAAGGCTCTTTTATTATATCTAAAATTCCAAGCGATTGGAGAAAAGGAAGGCGTAAAAATGGAAAAAGAAAATTTTATAAAGTTAGCAATAAGTGCTTTAGGTGCTTATTTATCGAATAAGCTAGGAATACTATTTCCGATATTATGTATTTTATTATTTGCCATGGTAGTTGATTATTCAACAGGTATGACAAAAGCTAGATATTTAGGAGAGGTAGAAAGTAGAAAAGGAATGTGGGGAGTAATAAAAAAAGCAATGTATTCAGTAGTTGTTGCAGTTGCTATGATTTCAGACTGGATAATAATAAATATAGCTGAAAATATAGGAGTTAACATTCCTTTAAGTACATTCTTTGGGTTGCTCGTAGCGATATGGCTTATATTAAATGAAATAATATCTATATTAGAAAATCTTATAAAGATGGAAGTACCTATACCACCATTCTTAAAGAGTTTTGTGAGTAAATTTAAGATAGTTGTAGAAGGTAAAGGAAATAAAATTGTAGATAGTTTAAATGGAGAGCAGGAGTAGGTCCTGTTCTTTTAATTTATAAAATATATTAAGAAAGAAGGAGTTTATTATGGAAATTAAAAAGATAGCAGTTAGAGGTGGACATACCGAACTATGTACAGGAGCAAGTGCATTAATTAACGAATTACCAGAGGATAGAAAAGTTACAGTTGCAGTAGTAAAGTATTTAAAGAAATTAGGACGTGAGGCATTAGACGTAACACCACCAGTAAACTATACTTCAAGGTCATCAGAAGATTTAGCTTATGGTGTAAATAAGGCTAATAATTGGGGTGCTGATTTATTTGTATCTATTCACTTTAATAAGGCGTATGACAGTTATAATGGAGCATTAGGAAGTGAAGTGTGCGTATATTCTACAAATGAGATAGCTCAAAGAGTTGTTGATGCATTAGAAGAGTTAGGATTTAAGAATAGAGGTCAAAAAATTAGAACTGGCTTGTATGAGTTAAAGCATACGAAAATGAAAGCTATGATAGTTGAAACTTGTTTCGTAGAAGCGACTGAAGATGTTGCATTATATAGAAAGCTAGGAGCAGATGCAATTGGAAAAGCTATAGCTGAAGCAATTGCTAATAAGAAAGTTCAAACTGTTAATACTCCAGCTAATCAATCTAATAGTGGGGCAGGTTATAGAGTAAGAATTACAGCAAGTGTACTAAATGTAAGAAAAGGAGCAGGAACCAAGTATTCTATTGCTACGACTGTTAAAAGAAATGAAGTTTATACAATAGTAGAAGAGAAAAATGGTTGGGGTAAATTAAAGAGTGGAGCTGGTTGGATAAGTCTTTCTTATACAACTAAATTATAATTATTAAGGCTAGTAGGTAGGAAAATGATATGCTCCCTTTATAGTAGACAGTTAAAATAATAAAACTGTTTCTATGGAGGGAGTATTTTTAATGGGAAGAAAATTGAAGGTGTTACCTGAAATTAAAATAAAAGTTGTTGAGCAGTACTT
>NZ_SMUS01000076.1 GCF_004353185.1 Clostridium cuniculi
ATATTATAGATAAAATATTAGAAGAACTTTTAAAGAAGATAAATAAAGGAGATGAAATATCTGTTGGACAATTAATAGGTCAGATTAATGAGAATCAAATAACAGATAGTTTAAAAGCAATAATTATGGGTACTGCTCCAATAAGCCCAATTCTAAAAGAAAAAAGTATAACTAATAGAATACTAGCTAGGAATTCCGTCGGAGTTCCAGAAGCTAGTTTTTTAGTTTGTGGAAAGAATTTATATGATAAAACACGAAGAACATTGAATAGAGTGATGCAAGGAAGTATACCAAGCACATACAATCATGTTGAAAGTGAAAACTATGATATAACAGACTATATATTTGTTATTATGGGTAAAACATATTCTTGTAATGTTGGAGCTAGAAATATATATCTTTTTAATACGGCTGGAGAATGTATAGAAGTAATAACAACAAGTTTAACTACAAGTACAGCAAAGTTTACATTTACAGCCCCTCAAACTGGATATATAAGAGCTAGTCTATATAAGACACATATAGATACATGGCAATTAGAAGAAGGTAACGCTCCTACAAGATACGAAGAGTATAAACAATATTTAGCTTATGATGTCCAAGAAAATATCAATATAAAAAAGAACCAAGTAACAGATTTTAGTGTTGAAAGTGATGATTGTAATTTCTTTGAAGTAGGTAAAAACTTACTTAATCCAGCTAAATTTTTAAATGGACAGTTAATATCAAAGAATAATACTATAGTCGAGAATTCAGGATATAATGCATATATGATAGAACTTGAAGCTGGTACTTATACTGTTTCAAGTAGAACAAGGAATGTATTTCAATTTGATTCTAATTTAACTGGAACTGGATTAATAAATACAATTTCTAATGTCACTGCGAATGATCCTATAACTTTCACAATAGATGAAAAGTCATGGATAGGAATAAACTTTTTTGCAGATGCAACAAATATGCAACTTGAAGCAAATTCAGAGTTAACACCTTATGAAAGTTATGGTTATTGTATGGATAAACTTAGGTTTACAAAAGAGCAAATGGAATCAATAAAAGATGAAGTAGCAATTTCTGATGATAATTCTAGCTTAAAGATAATAAAAGAGAATAATAAGTTTACTGTATATAGTCAATTAAATGATAAAGAAACTATAAAATATGAAACTGAAATAGAAAATGTAAGAAATAAATGTTTTAACTTTGTTAATACGTATTTAGTAAAAGGTAATAAAGAAACATTAATACACAATCAAGGGGACGATATAACTCCAATTAGAACATTTTATACTGTTGGGGCTAATCATGGATACCCTTGTTTTTCTATACCTTCAAACGGGCAAACAACTACTGATATAGGAAGTATATGGACAGATGGAATAACAGATTATGTATTAGCAAAAGTAGAAAATGATAAATGTATATTCTTATATCCATATACAGAAGATGAACAAGGGATAGTAGGTTATAGTAATATAGCACCAGTTAATAATTTAGAAGCTAAGTTAAATGCAACTAATATAAATGCATTAGATATAACAAATCTAACTGTAGAACAATTCTATCCATCTACAAATAAACATACTTATAAAGTGCTTATTGATGGTAAAGAACTAGTTGAAGGTGATAACCTAGGTAACGAGTTTAATATAACTGAAAAATATAATATATTATGCTATAAAGCACTACAGGAGCATTTAAAAGCTAATGTAGGGAAAGAACTTATAGAGGATAATTTAAATGCAATAGATGGTGTTGTGGAGCTTTGTGTTAACTATAAATTTAAAGATAAAGGATTTGTATTAATAAATCATTCTTTAAAAGTATTAAAGAAAGTTACTTTAGGGAATTGTGGATTTTTACAAAGTGTAAGATTGCAACCTAATACACAACACTATATGCCTAACGCTAAGCAAAAAGGCAACTGGAATTTTTCTCGATTAACTAATATAAATTCGTATAAAGATAACCTAAAGTTTTATATAAGTGATTGTATAAATCAAAATTATCCAATAAATAGATACGTACAACATAGAAATGATGCCGATAATAATAAAGTAGGATTTACTGCTGGGTATTTACTAGACATAGGAAATGGATCTAATGAAGAAAGATTAAAAAACTCTATACTTTGGGATTTTAGAAGTACTAAAAAATCATATCCAGTTGGATATAGTGGTGGAACTTTAGAAGCTGGAGCATATAAAACATTTAGTATGTATAGAAAATATATAGATACTTCCATATTAGAAGATGGAGAAACAAATAAGACTTATATAGAGGTTGGAGATAGTTTATATGTATTTATAGATATTCATAAAAATACTATAGTAGATAATTTAGAAATTCCTTCAAAGTATATAGATAAGAAAATAAATATATTAGAGCAAAACGAAGGATTTGAACTTATCAATAATACTGTAGATGTAAGAGGGGTTAATTATACTATTAAAAATGCTTATGGATATGCTGTATTAAAAATAAATTAAAATGAAAGAGAATAAGTTGTTAATTAAAACCCGTAGCAATCAACTTATTCTCTTTATTTAGAAAAAGTCCCGATAATATTTTATGAGAATAGCTTTAAAATATTCATTAAATATAAAAAAATAGAAATATCCTTATTAAGAGGAAACTTCTATTTTTTAGAAAGGTAATTATACGAATATGTATTTAAATTATAACCATAATTATAAAATTTTAATCATTTAATAAAAAATAAGGATAGTCATAATATTAAATTGTCTTAGAATGTTAACTATATTAATGTGCTAAATGTGATTAAGTTTGCTTATTGTTTATAGGAGTTATTATTTCTATCCTTATTTTTATTGGGGTGAAACAATTCACATAAATGTTTTATGAAAAAAATATAAAAGATATTCGTGGAAGATTTAGGAGCCAAAAGGCTCTTTTATTATATCTAAAATTCCAAGCGATTGGAGAAAAGGAGAACAACAGTGGAAAATGAACTTATTAAAACTATAGTAAATAACGGAGTATGGGCAGTACTTTTCGTATGGCTACTAATTGATACAAGAAAAGAAAGTAAGGCTAGAGAAGAAAAGTTGCAAGAAATAATTGATAAGAACCAAGAAGTAATTTCAGATTTAGCAGAAAACCTTGAAGTGGTAAAAACTACTCAAAAAGATGTTGCTGATATAAAAGTTAAATTAGAGAAGGTGGGATAATATGATGGAAACATTAAAGAAATTATTACAAATTAAGAAGTTAATAGCTTTGATTTTAACGCTAGTATTTTCAGTATTAGCTTTAAAAGGTCAAATAGGAGCAACAGAGTTTCTAACTATATTTAGTATGGTTATAGCGTTTTATTTTGGTCAAAGTTCAACAAGACAAGCGATTAAAGAAGTAAAAGATCATGAGTAATCATGGTCTTTTAATTTTATAAAAATATTAAAAAGAAAGAAGGAATATAAAAATGAATAAATCTTTATTAAACTTATCAAATAATGAATTAACAATAGATAGTAGAGAAGTAGCTGAAATGATGAATAAAAGACATAGTGAAATTTTAGAATATATCAATGGGTCTAATAGAGTGGTTGGGATAATTCCGACTTTAGAAAACGGAGGTATCTGTTCTCAGAATTATTTCATAGAAAGCAGTTATAAAGTCGAAGGTAATAATAAGACATATCAATGTTATTTAGTTACTAAAATGGGTTGTGAATTATTAGGAAATAAACAACAAGGCGAGAAAGGGATATTATTTACGGCTAAGTATGTCGAGAGATTTAATATCATGGAAAGAAGCATTGAGGAAAATAAAATATTAATTGCTAATAAAGAAATAGAAGAATTAAAAGATACTGTAAATGAACTTAAAAAAGCAACAGAAGAAGCTAAAAAGCATTATAAACCTAGTCATAAGACGAAATTAGATTATAGCAAATTAATAAAAGCATTAACAGAGAATGAAGAAGAATATCAAATGTTAAAAGAGAGTACATTTGCAATATTAGGAATAACAAAATGGGAAGAGACTTGTATAGGTGATAGCAATAAGATAACTAAAATTATAAAACAAATAAGTAAGTTATTAGAGTTAAGAAAATTTAAACAATTAGAGTTATTATAAAAGTTTTTAACAGAGAATGTACTAAAATTTATAAAACAATAAGGTCAGAATCATATAAAATGATTCTGACCTTATCACGTTAAATTGCAAAAAAGAATTAAATGTAATAATAAGGGTTATTACACCTTTATTTTGTTCATGAATAAATAAAATATACACGAGCGATGACTTAATATGATTTACTCATGAACAATTATTATATAACATTTATTTTTATAATAAATGCTTTATTATGATAAACGACGCTAAAATTGGTGTGAAATTAGAGAGAGAGCTAATAGGCTCTCTTTTAATTTATAAAAATATTTAAAAGAAAGAAGGAATATAAAATGAAAATTGGAGTAAATGATGGACATACTTTGAGAGGTGCTGGAACTGGAGCAGTAGGAATTATAAAAGAAGGAGAACACACTAGATTAG
>NZ_SMUS01000077.1 GCF_004353185.1 Clostridium cuniculi
AGATGAGATTTCCCATAGCATAAGCTAGTAAGACCCCTTGAAGAACACAAGGTTGATAGGTCAGAGGTGTAAGTGCGGTAACGTATGTAGCTGACTGATACTAATAGGTCGAGGGCTTGACCAATAAAATAGAATAATTCATGTGCAATTTTGAGATAACAATCTCAAGATCTGGTGATGATGGCGTAGAGGAAACACTCCTTCCCATTCCGAACAGGAAAGTTAAGCTCTACAGCGTCGATGGTACTGCACGGGAGACTGTGTGGGAGAGTAGAACGTTGCCAGGTAATTTGCGCTATTAGCTCAGTTGGTAGAGCACCTGACTCTTAATCAGGGTGTCCCCGGTTCGAACCCGTGATGGCGCACCAAAACCTTAATTTATCATAAGATAAATTAAGGTTTTTTTTGTTTTTTAATTACTTTATAATGAAAAATGATATAATAGTAAAATGTAAAAGGAGGGCTAAATAATGGCATTAAAAAGTAGAAAAGTAGCTATTGTTGGAACAGGTTTAGTAGGATCGAGTACAGCATTTAGTTTAATAACACAAGGTGTGTGTGAAGAGATATTAATGATTGATTTGAATAAAGAACGTGCTTTAGGGGAAGCGATGGATTTAAACCATTGTATAGAGTATTTAAATAGAAATACAAAGGTAAGAGCAGGTTCATATGAAGAGTGTGGAGATGTTGATATTGTAGTAATAACAGCAGGTGCACCGCCTAAACCAGGACAAACAAGAATAGATACTTTACATTTATCGGCTAAAATAGCAGAGTCTATAGTGAATCCAATAATGAAAAGTGGATTTAAAGGATATTTTATAATTATATCTAATCCAGTAGATATGATTGCATATCATGTATATAAATTATCCGGATTACCTAAAAGTCATATAATAGGTACGGGAACATCAGTTGATTCTGCAAGATTGAAGAATTTTATTGGGGAATTATTAAAAGTGGATCCAAGATGTGTTCAAGCATATTCTATGGGAGAACATGGAGATTCGCAAATGGTGCCATGGTCACATGTATATGTTGGAGGTAAACCATTTTTAAAAGTTATTGAAGACAATCAAGATAGAGTTGGAGATGTAAATTTAAATAACCTTGTATTAGATACAGCTAAAGCAGGATGGGAAGTATATAATAGAAAGGGAACTACATATTATGGAATAGCAACAGCTGCAGTTGCAATAATAAAAGCAATTATAAATGATGAGAATAGAATAATGCCGGTTTCTACATTATTAGATGGCGAGTATGGAGAATTTAATGTATTTACAGGAGTACCAGTTGTTTTAAATGGTACTGGAGTTAAGGAAGTCGTAGAGATTGATATGTTACCAGAGGAACTTAATAAATTTAAGGAATCAAATGATTTTATAAGAAAATGTATTTCCGAATTAGGATATGAAATATAAATAAAAGTTACATATAATAAAAGATTAATTTAATGGCATTTTATATTTTTGATTAAAAGTAAAGTTAAGTAATTTATCATCAAATTACTTAACTTTATGTAAAAACAGTTATTTTTAAGTGTGTTACTTATAAGATATCTATTTAAATATAAAGGGATTTGGGGATAAAAAATAAAAATTAGAGAATAATAAAATTATTTTTAAAAATATGTTGACATATGTAGAATATATATATATAATTAATACTTGTTGAGGGACAAATCAACAAAACAAAAAAATAAATCTGGTGATGATGGCGTAGAGGAAACACTCCTTCCCATTCCGAACAGGAAAGTTAAGCTCTACAGCGTCGATGGTACTGCACGGGAGACTGTGTGGGAGAGTAGAACGTTGCCAGGTAAAATGGTTTACTAGCTCAGTCGGTAGAGCACTTGACTTTTAATCAAGGTGTCCGGGGTTCGATTCCCCGGTAAGCCACCAAAATCACTTCTATTATAGAAGTGATTTTTTAATAAGAACTTGCTTAGCATAATATATATATAAAAGGAAAAGGTATTTATGCCTTTTCCTTTTTTAATATTTTTAAAATATCATTTTTTATAAATTTGAAAAAATCTTTAATTGCTTTTATATCATCTTTTAAATTACTATCTTCTTCAGAGAAGAATCCATTTTTATAGCATGACATAATGAAAAATAACAAACCAAGATTAATATATATATCTTTTAGATCAGCTATAAATAAATCACTTATACCAATAAAGTCTAAGCTACCACCATAAAAAACCTTATCTATAAACGAACATAATGCGCCTGCAAATATAAATAAAAAGCACATATCTGTCCAAAAGTTTTTCCCGGTTTTAAATTTAATATATCTATAAATTTCAATAAATAATATTAATGAAATACCATTAATTAATATTAATAATGGAAAACTAATATTGAAATTGAATCTGGCATTTAACCATGAACCTTGAGTATTTATTATTGGATTAAAGGATAAGAAATTCGGTATTATTTCAAAATAGTTATCGAAATAATTTAGTTTTATAATTAGTTTTATTCCCTGATCTAATAACATTAATATTATAAATGTTACTAATAAAGACTTATTATTTAGTCCATTTGGTCTTTTTGTACTGCATTTATATATAATCCATCCAGTAAGGGCAAATACTAAAATTAAAGATAGGTTTAAAATTAAAGTATATAAATCATTAACTCTACCACTAAAAACTTCAAATAAAAAATATATAAGCCACATAGCTGGCAATATACCAATTGTAAGCATTTTATCTTTATTAAAAGAATATTTCATAAGTTCCTCCTAAAGTTGTAATAAGTATATTTAGATTTTATCATATTAAATATAATAATTCACTATGTTAGCAATTTATTCAAAAATCTTGTTATAATGATATTTGGGAAGAGAATTTATTAAAAGTAATATTTGATATGTAAAATTAGGAGGTTATTAAGAATGTTAACGATTTTTGCAGTATCTGACTCAATAGGAGAAACAGCAGAACAGGTAGCTGAAGCGGCAGCAAGTCAATTTTCTGAAAATGTAGAAGTAAGAAGAGTACCGTATGTTAAATCTTTAGAAGATGTGGAAGATTTAATGAGAGATATAAGAGAATGTGAGAAGTCAATGATTGTATCAACAATTATTACTGTAAATGTAAGAGAATATTTAACACAGAAATGCGTGGAAAGTAATTTATCTGTAATAAATATTTTAGGACCTATAATAAATGTTGCATCATCACTTTTAGATCAACAACCACAATATAATCCAGGAGCTATGTGGAAAACTGATGAAGCTTATTTTAAAAGAATTGAAGCAATGGAGTTTGCTATGCAGTATGATGATAGTAAGGATTATAGAGGATTAAAAAATGCAGATGTTGTCTTAGTTGGACTTTCAAGAACTTCAAAAACCCCTTTATGCATGTATTTAGCTAATAAGGGTATTAAAGCTATTAATATCCCATTAGTTCCTGAAGTTGAAGTTCCTAAGGAATTATACGAAATAGATAAACATAAAGTATTTGGATTAACAATAAATCCATTGCAGTTAATAGAGATAAGAAAAAGAAGACTTGATAAATTTCATAGAATTCCTTCGAATATCGAATATGCAGGGGATGCTAGAATATTAGAGGAGTTTGATTTTGCAGATAAGATAATTAGAAGGTTAGGATGCAAAACTATAGATGTAACACAAAGAGCCATAGAAGATACTGCATTAATAATAATTAAAGCATTAGGATGTGATAAGTAGATTTATTTACTTTATATATGAAATATATAATTCACTATAATAAAATTATAATTAAAAGAATAGTGAGTAAGAAATAGTGAGATATTGTATATAAATAAATTGTGTAATAAATGATAAAATGGAGTTTTATAATATAAATTATTAATTTAACGAAACAATAGAAACTTTATTAAAATAAGGACCTAAGAAGAAATATTCTTAGGTTTTTTTATATAAAAATTTTATTTAATTAATTTAAGTAAAAATATTGACATATATACTAAAAGAATGATAAGATAAAACGCGTCGCTAATAAAAAAGCGCTTAATAGCTTGAGAATAAGTTATTGACAAGTAGCTTTTGAGGTGATAAGATAATTAATGTCGATTGCGAGAAATGTTGAAAATTTTGAAAAAAGTTGTTGACAGAAAAGTTTCTCAGTGATAAGATAAGAAAGTCGCTTGGGTGCGACAGAGTAAATGGTCTTTGAAAATTGAACAGAATATAGTTAAAGTAAACCAGCAATTCTTTTGAGAGTCTTAAAACAAAGACTCAAAGTAATTTGAGCAAATGATTAAACTTTTTAGTGAGAGTTTGATCCTGGCTCAGGACGAACGCTGGCGGCGTGCCTAACACATGCAAGTCGAGCGAGTGGAGTTCTTCGGAACAAAGCTAGCG
>NZ_SMUS01000078.1 GCF_004353185.1 Clostridium cuniculi
ATATCATTTCTTTATAATCTTCTGTATATTTTTTACCTCTACCCATAGTAGAAACACTTCCTTTCTCTAACTAAATATTATTTTATCTAGTTCGATAAAATGTGTCCACTATTTTATACTAACACCAATTTGAACGAAGTATGATTTTATGTTTAGTAGTGTATAATTTCGTATTAGTGGAGAGAAACTTGCTATTATTCGTCATTCCGTATATAATAATTATATACTCTTTGCGAAAGGAAGTTGATATTATGGATTACATTTCTGTGAAAGCCGCTTCTGAAAAATGGGGCATATCGGAAAGACGGATACAAAAATTATGTGAGGAAAATCGCATTGACGGAACTGAAAAATTTGGTCGTGCATGGATGATACCAAAAGATGCAGAAAAACCCGTTGATGGACGTATGAAAACAAGGAACAAACAGGAGGAGAATCATGGAATTTAATGAAAAGCTACAACAGCTTAGGACTGGAAAGAACTTAACGCAGGAACAACTTGCGGAGCAATTATATGTATCAAGAACAGCCATTTCAAAATGGGAAAGCGGCAAGGGTTACCCTAATATTGAGTCGCTCAAGTGTATTTCTAAATTCTTTTCTGTGACCATAGATGAACTGCTATCGGGCGAAGAACTGATTACACTTGCCGAAACTGAAAATCGTTCCAACTTGAAAAAAATTTACAGTTTCATTTATGGAATATTAGATATGATGGCGGTTACTTTTATACTTTTGCCGTTGTATGGTAACCTTGTTGACGGATATATTTATTCTGTCAATCTACTTTCATTTACAGACACTACCCCAATATATCTTGCAATCTATTGGATTGTTTTTATTGTTTTGATTGCACTTGGGATAGCGAAACTGATGTGTGTTTGTTTTGAAAAGGAATCATGGAGCAACATAATCACAAAATGCTCTCTCGTGCTGAGTACGCTTTTTATCTGCTTCTTCGCTGCGGCAAGACAACCCTATGTAACCGCCCTTATGTTTCTGCTATTTGTTGCTAAAATATTTGTCTGGATAAAGCAAACCCAAACAAAGTAAAATGCCATAAACCCTTTAAAATAGGCTCTGACACGATAAGTGTCGGAGCTTTTTTCGTGCTGACATCTATTGTGTCGGCATTGTGACGGTAGATTTCTTGGCTTCTATGCAATACTCGTGGATAATAAGATTGTGGTCAGCGAAAACAAGAACAGCAACCCACGGAAAGGAGAATCAAATATGGATTATATCATTGAAACAGAAAATCTTACGAAGCGATACGGAACAGCCACCGTTGTCGATAAGGTAAATCTTCATGTGCCAAAGGGCAAAATTTATGGTTTGCTCGGCAGAAACGGAGCAGGCAAAACCACAGCAATGAAAATGATGTTGCAGCTTGCTTTCCCAACGGAGGGAACGGTACGCTTGTTTGGCACAAACTATAAGGAAAATATCCATACCCTTTATAGCAAAGTAGGCTCTATTATCGAAACACCGGGATTTTACAGTAATTTAACAGGGTATGAGAATTTGCAAATTCTCGCTAAACTGCGAGGGGGAGTATCTAAAAGTGGAGTAGAAAAAGCTCTTGAAGTTGTGGGGCTGCATAAGGAGAAAAGAAAAGTCTTTTCCGATTATTCCCTCGGAATGAAGCAACGGCTTGGTATTGCCGCCGCCATTATGCACGAGCCGGAGCTTTTAATACTTGACGAACCGATTAACGGACTTGACCCCATTGGAATAGTTGAAATACGCTCATTTTTATCTGAACTTAGTCACAATCATGGCATTACCATTTTTATCTCAAGCCATGTTTTAAGCGAGATTGAACAGATAGCAGATATTATCGGCGTTATGCACGAGGGGCATTTAGTAGAGGAAGTGAATATATCCGAGCTTCACAAAAGGAATCGAAAATACATTCAATTTGATTTATCTGACAGTGAGATAGCCGGAAAGATTTTAGAAAACCACTACCACATGACGGATTTTACAGTGCAGGACGGTACGGTGAGAATTTATGACTTTAGCCAAAGTGTTGGAGAAATCAATCGAGAATTTGCACGAAATGGACTGCTCGTGACAAGGATAAATGATAGTGAGGAAAACTTAGAGGACTACTTTTCTAAACTGATTGGAGGTGGCGGTATTGCTTAATCTTATTTCTTGTGAATTATTAAAACTAAAGCGTTCAAAAATGGTGCTAATTAGTGTGGCAGGGGTATTATCTACCCCACTTTTGATGTTAATAGAAGCCTTGCAAACACATTTTGATAAGCCGGAGATTATCTTTACCTTGTCTGACATATACAGCGACAGTGTACTGTATATCATGCTGCTGGTAAACATGATGATATATGTGGCAATTGCAGCTTACTTGTTTAGCAGAGAGTACACAGAAAGCACCCTCAAAACCATATTGCCCATACCCATTTCAAGGACAAAACTATTAATTGGAAAATTTTGCACCCTGCTTCTTTGGATTGTTATGCTAACCCTTGTAACATGGGCAGGTATATTTATCGTTTGTGGGCTATATGACGCTGTCTTTACATTGGAGGGATATAGCTTACTAGTGGCAATAGTATGGCTCCCCAAGTTTTTGTTTGGCAGTATCCTGATGTTTTTAACAGTTTCTCCTTTTGTGTTTGTTGCTATGAAAACAAAAGGATTTGTCGCCCCGATGATTGGCTCTGCCGTGATTGTCATGGGAAGTGCCGCACTTTCAAATCAAGAATGGGGAGCGTTGTATCCGTGGACAGCCACCTATTTCTTGGTGCAGGGTAAACTTCAGAGTACCGGCTATCCTACACTGCTGTCTGTATCTATTATTATTCTTGTATCAGCAGTTGGTTTTCTTATGACCTTTCATCATTTTAAAAAGGAGGATTTGAAATAATGGTACTTGATTTTATAGAAATTTTAAAAGTTATTTTTCTTGGAATTGTTGAGGGTATTACTGAGTGGCTACCTATCAGCAGCACAGGACATATGATTCTTGTGGACGAATTTATCACACTTAATATGAGCGAAGCATTTAAAGAAATGTTTTTTGTTGTTATTCAACTTGGAGCTATACTCGCAGTGGTTGTAATGTTTTGGAACAAGATGTTTCCCTTTCAATTTAAGAACAAAGCACAGTCAATTGTTAAAAAGGATACTTTCTCGTTGTGGTTCAAGGTTGCGGTAGCTTGTGTACCGTCAGCTATTATGGGGATTCTATTTGATGATTATTTGGATGCTTACCTCCAAACCCCCATTGTGATTTCAATCATGTTAATCTTTTATGGTTTGTTATTCATTCTCATAGAAAATTGGAATAAAAAGCGTACTCCTACTACTATGGCACTTTCTGACATCAGCTATAAAACAGCAATCTTGATAGGGGCATTTCAAGTGTTATCACTTATACCCGGCACATCACGGTCGGGAGCAACGATTATAGGTGCTTTACTCATAGGAGTTTCACGAGTGGCAGCAGCAGAGTTTACTTTTTTCCTCGCAGTACCTACTATGCTTGGAGCAAGTGCTTTTAAGCTGTTAAAATTCGGGTTTGAATTTACAAGTGCAGAACTGCTCGCTCTTGTTCTCGGTATGGCTGTGGCATTTGCGGTATCTGTCTTAGTAATTAAATTCCTAATGAACTTTATCAAAAAACATGATTTTAAGGTGTTTGGTTGGTATCGAATTGTGCTTGGTATACTTGTTGTACTTATAACAGTAATGTGATAGAAAAACAATTCCATAAGCAATAATCTGCCGCACGACGGCAAAAGAAAAAAGCCGTCGTACAGCAGACATATTTTCACGCCTATGAAACGGTTGGATTTGTGTCAATATCTTGGACACAAAAATTCGAACTTACTTAAGCTGCATTCAAAGCCTTAAATTCTACCTCATTAGGAGTATTATAATCAAGAGCTGAATGCAGTCTTTTACTATTGTAAAAA
>NZ_SMUS01000079.1 GCF_004353185.1 Clostridium cuniculi
CCTCCTTTTGTCTATTAAATTTGGCTGCGAACCTTTTTTAATTATTGACAAAAGGAGTTTTTTTATATACTCACCGCTTAAGCTACTCTGAACATACCTGCACAGCAGGTAGTATTCATTTATACAATAAAAAAGGTGCTATAAAGCACCTTTTTATATTAAGTTAAGAAATTACTTAACTTCTACTTCAGCTCCAACTTCAGCTAATTTAGCTTTCATGTCTTCAGCTTCTTCTTTAGAAACAGCTTCTTTTAATGTCTTAGGAGCTCCGTCAACTATTTCTTTAGCTTCCTTTAATCCTAATCCAGTTATTTCTCTAACAACTTTGATTACTTTGATCTTGTTTGCACCAGCATTTGATAATACTACGTCAAACTCAGTCTTTTCTTCAGCTGCAGCACCTGCAACAGCTCCACCAGCAACAGCAACTGGAGCAGCAGCGCTAACACCAAACTCCTCTTCGCAAGCAGTTACTAATTCGTTTAATTCTAAAACAGTCATTTCTTTTATAGCTTGAATGATTTCTTCTCTTGTCATTTTAATTGCACCTCCAAAATTTTTATCAGTTTATTATTCAGCTGACTCTGATTCTTTTTTTTCTTTAATTGCATTTAATAAGTATGCAAGGTTTGATAATGGAGCCTTGAAGCTTCCAAGAAGTTTTGCAATAAGAACTTCTTTTGATGGGATTGTTGCAAGTTTTTCAACTCCAGCCTTGTCATAAACAATACCGTCAACAATACCTGCTTTTAATTCTAACTTCTTGTGGTCCTTAGCGAAGTTATTTAATACTCTTGCTGGAGCAGTAGCATCTTCATATCCGAATGCTATAGAAACTGGTCCTTCTAAGTATTGAACTAAATCACCTAAACCTAATTCGTTAGCAGCTAATGTTACTAATGTGTTTTTGTAAACTTTATATTCAACACCAGCTTCTCTTAAGCTCTTTCTTAACATTGTATCTTCTTCAACTGTTAAACCTTGGTAGCTAGCTAATGCAACACCTTGAGCTTTTTCTAACTTTTCTTTAATTTCAGCTACTTTAGCTTCTTTAATTTGTCTGTTCTTCTTTATCACTGTGTGTCCACCTCCTCACAGTTATTAACTGTAATATATATTAAGAAAGGTCTTCCCATAGACACAGGAAGACCAAATAAACAATCACTTATCTAGTTATCCTAGGCAGGCGATTACTTTAAACCTTACGGCACCTACTGTCTACGGAAACAGTATTCTCTTTTTTCACAACGAAATTTATTATACTATGTAAATTTCACTATGTCAATATTAATCTAAAACTTTTGTTGGGTTAATTTTAGCTCCAGGTCCCATTGTGCTTGAAACTGATACTGATTTAACGTATTGTCCCTTAGCAGCAGCTGGTTTAGCTTTTACTAAAGCATCCATTAAAGCATGGAAGTTTTGTTGTAACTTTTCAACTCCAAATGAAGCTTTTCCGATTGGGCAGTGAACGATAGCAGTTTTGTCAACTCTATATTCAACTTTACCAGCTTTGATGTCAGCTATAGCTTTAGCAACATCAAATGTAACTGTTCCTGATTTTGGGTTTGGCATTAATCCCTTAGGTCCTAAAACTCTACCTAATCTACCAACAACACCCATCATATCTGGAGTAGCTACTACTACATCGTAATCGAACCAGTTTTCACCTTGGATCTTTTGAACTAATTCTTCAGCTCCAACGAAATCTGCTCCTGCTTCTTGAGCTTCTGTTGCTTTAGCACCTTTAGCAAATACTAAAACTTTAACAGTTTTACCAGTTCCGTTTGGAAGAACAACAGCTCCTCTAACTTGTTGGTCAGCGTGTCTTGGGTCTACCCCTAATCTTACGTGTAATTCGATTGTTTCATCGAACTTAGCTTTTGCAGTTTTTACAGCTAAATCTAATGCTTCAGCTGGTGTATATAAAACGTTCTTATCTACTAATTTTGAACTTTCAACATATTTCTTTCCCATTATTATGCCTCCTTCGTGGTTTTAGCGGTTTTTACCTCCCACATTTTAAAAAACTCAGAATTACTCTGCTATTGTAACACCCATACTTCTTGCAGTACCTTCGATCATGCTCATAGCAGTTTCGATTGTTGCAGCGTTTAAGTCTGGCATTTTTAATTCAGCGATCTTTCTAACTTGATCCTTAGTTAATGTTCCAACCTTTGTTCTGTTTGGAACTCCTGATCCGCTTTCTAATCCTAATTCTTTCTTAATTAGAACTGCAGCTGGAGGAGTCTTTAAGATAAAACTAAAAGATCTATCTTGGTATACTGTTATAACAACTGGTATTATTAATCCAGCTTGATTAGCAGTCTTTGCGTTAAACTCCTTACAGAATCCCATAATATTAACACCGTGTTGCCCTAATGCTGGACCTACTGGTGGTGCTGGTGTTGCCTTACCTGCAGGAAGTTGTAATTTAATCATTCCTGTTACTTTCTTAGCCATTTACTATTCCTCCTATACTGTGGTAATACGGACTTTTTGTCCTCCCACTTAATTAAAAACATTAGTTTTATATATAATATATTAAACTAATTTCTCAACTTGGTTAAAATCTAGTTCAGCTAATGTTTCTCTGCCGAACATATCTATTAAAGCTTTTATTTTGTGTTTTTCAACACTTATCTCTTGGATTATTGCCACAAATTCTCTTAGTGGTCCAGAGATAACTCTTACACTTTCTCCTACTTCTAAGTCAATATCAATTGGCATTTCAACAACACCCATTGATTCTACTTCCTCGTCAGTAAGAGGTACTGGTTTAGAACCTGGTCCAACAAATCCTGTTACACCTCTTGTGTTTCTAACCACATACCATGACTCATCAGTCATTAGCATTTTAACTAACACATATCCTGGGAACTTTTTCTTTAAAGAAACCTTTTGCTTTCCATCTTTTTCTTCAATAACTTCCTCCATAGGAACTTGAATATCAAGAAGTAAATGTTCAAGATTTCTATTCTCTATAGTCTTTTCAAGATTAGCTTTAACCTTGTTTTCATAACCTGAATATGTGTGTACTACATACCATCTAGCTCTTTCACTCATATTTACTATAGATGAGAAACCTCATCTAAACCTCCTTTATTATAGTTTAAAAATCAATTTAAAGAGGTTTGTAAAAATATAATCTAACCCGCCTACTAATACAATATATATTAGTACGACTACGCCTACTGCAATTAACGCTTTTTTTGTGTCATATTTAGAAGGCCAAGTTATTCTTTTAACCTCTGCCTTAAGCTCTCTAAAAAACTTAGAAACCCCTCTTTTTTCAGAAGTTTTAGTATTAATATTTACATTTACATTTTCTTTAATAGCCATTACTTCACATCCTTAACTATTGCGAGTATGTGTCATCACTCTAAAGCGAACTATTTAGTTTCTTTGTGTTGTGTGTGTTTTTTACAGAATCTGCAATATTTATTCATTTCCATTCTGTCTGGGTTGTTTTTCTTATTTTTCATTGTGTTGTAATTTCTTTGCTTACACTCTGTGCATGCTAATGTTACCTTAACTCTCACAGTCTGCACCTCCAGTTTATCCAAATAATTATATAAGTCTATATGATATTGTGTTATCTATTTCGTTAATTACTTAAACACCTTACCACAAAACCGATATTATGTCAATAATATTAGCTTTGTAAAGGACTAGGTAAACTAACCCAGTCCTTATCTGTATTAAGTAAAACTATTACTATTCGATTATAGAAGTAACAACTCCTGAACCTACAGTTCTTCCACCTTCTCTGATAGCGAATCTTAAACCTTCATCCATAGCTACTTGAGTGATTAACTCAACGTTCATATCGATGTGGTCTCC
>NZ_SMUS01000080.1 GCF_004353185.1 Clostridium cuniculi
TATCATTTTTTCTTGCCATAGAAAATCCTCCTAAAATTTATATAGTATATTATTCCAAATCTACCAACTAATCATACAAAAAAAGAGTAGATAGATTTGTTTTTTACACAAATCTATCTACTCTCCCCAATTAATTTGAGATTTATTTACCCCTTATTTTTTGTTTATCTCGTTCTTTTATTATGTTGTAATTTCAGCCAACATATTAATTCTCCTCCATCTTCTCTAAGCTTTTACTGGTAAGTACATTATATTGAGTTCTTTCAGCTTTTAAATTCATATCCCTATCAAATACTTTCACGATATCCATAGAAGTGTTAATGCCATAGAATCCGAAGTCATCCCAAGAAGCATCTATAAGCCTTTTTATTTGTGTTTTAGTTATTGCGATTGCTTCCATTAGCTTTTTATCTTCGTTAAACTCCCAACATGATTTAATAACACCTTCCTGTATTCTATATCTAACGCCATTCCTTAACTCAATTATATTCCCTTCTTGGAATATTTCTTCGCTTGTGAATCCCTTTGTATAATATTTATTAGCCATTTCATAGAATTTATCAATAGCCATTTTCTCTATCTTTTCTGAATCTTTTTCTGGATCAGTTATTTCAAGTCTAACCTCACATTCTTTAATAGTACATCTTGGCATTGCAACAAGATAATTCCCATCTCTACAAATATCAATTATCATAAATAAAACTCCTTCACATCGTCTTTATATTATATGATATGCAGGAGTTTATAATTTATTACCTTTATTTTGTTAATTTATTTAATATAACACATGTATAAAATCTCTTACATCACTACAGCTAGAGCATACATAAGTTTCTATCATTAATTTACTTTGAAATTCTGTATTATATTCTATTGATAACTTATCTATTTTTTCCTTAGTAAGCTCTTTAGCACCGAAGAAGTTCGCATCTTTATTACATTTATCACATATTATTCTTATCATTTAATTCACTCCTTTTTATAAGATTGCGTTTTTTATTTAGAGTTTTCTTTTATTTCTTTAAAGAATTTTATTATATCATCTCTAAATTCAATCCATATCATTTTAAACAGAAAATATATACCTAAGAAAAGTATCATAATTCCTATAAGTTGCATTTGTATTAATGGAATTGCGGCAAATATATTACCAATAGTTATTAAAAATATAGAGAATATTGCAAGTCTGTCAACTAATTTTTTATTTTTCATTGTTTTTATTATTCCTCGTATGTATTTTGCCACATGATTTTTATTTGTTTGATTTTCAAATTTTTCATCATCTATAACTTTTATATAACCTACAGGAAAACATTCCTTTAGATCTAATAATATATCATATAAATGTCTCGGTATTTCTAATATAAATTCTAATAGGCACCATATAATTCCTATCGGTATCAATACTATGTCTTTTAATACTTCAAATAAGTTTCTAAAAATATATTTAGGTTTCTTAATTTCTAAATATTCATCTTCTCTTATTTTGTACAGTTTGTGATTTGGATACTTCTTTATTAGATAATTAAATCTGCTTCTCATCATCTTCATTTAATTCTCTCCTATCTATAAAATACTGATTTTAAGTTAATTTTCTTTTTGTTTTAATATTAAGTGAGACTTTTGTAAATCTGATAGTGTAGGAATCACTCCTTTTAATTGGTTGCATTGCATTGAGCCTTCGGGACAATAACCTTTTCTGCAACTAGCACCTAGTTTATTAAATAGTAGCGGAAATTCTTTTCTACATATTTTCAGCATTTCATCTGCTAATTCTCTGATTTCATCTTGCGCTCTAAAGCAACATCTATGTTCAAAGAAGTTGATTAATGATCTTAAATTCATAGTAAATATAATTTTGGTTTGTAATGAATTAGGCAACATCATCCTTGCATTTTCAATAGCTTTCTTTTTTAATAAATTATACTCTTTCTTATGACCAGTTCTCATAACACTATGTATAAAAGTTTCGTCTTGTTGTATATCTGGGCTATATTCTTTAATATTATTTACTAAATATTCATAACAGTATTCTGTTAGTAAAGAATCTGATATGTATTTATAAATATTTTTAGCTGCATTGCAAAAATCATTATATTCTTCATTTAAATAATCGTATGTTTTAATGTCTTCTGGTATTGTAAATTCAGCATTATCTCTGCTTACATATCTTCCACTTTGAATTGAATAACTTGCTAATCTATGTCTAGTTAATTGTTGCTCTGTTACTCTACTGACTCCTTCCACGGCAAATGTAAATGTTGCATGTTCAAGTGGACTTTCGTGTCCTATTCTTATCAGCATATTTATAAACTTTTCCATATCTTCTCGTGTTAAGTTTTCTTCTAATTCATCTATATTACATCCTGCATAACATAATTTCCCCGCCATAGCTATTACCTTTTCTGGATTGTTAGTGTGTGTTAATAATTTTACTTTCATATTCAAATCTCTCCTCTGTTTTATTAATTTATTATTGAAAATTAGAATTTGTTAAATCTTTTTGAATTGTGAATTATTTTTACCTTTTATTTAACCACATATAAATCATTTTTATCAATGTTATAACCTAAACATCCATACATTACTACTGCTGTTTGCTCCATAACTTGAGATACAACTCCAGCCTCATTTAAATTCACGAATGAATAAGTATGTCTTTTATAAAAATCTAATCTACTTGGTTCAATCTTAACTTTATCCCCTATTTTTAACATTCTAATTCCCCCTTTATTTCTTAATTATTTTAAATTATTATATATTTGTTTTTTATTTCTTTCAAATAATTCTATTATATTACTTACAACGGCCATTTGTGTAGTTAATCCTACTCCACCAGGAACACTTGTAACCTTTTTGAAATGCGGATATAATTCTTTATCTATATCACCACAAAGTTTATTATCCTCATCTCTATTGATACCAACATCTATGGTTACTGGACATATACTTGTGAAGAACGTATCTCTATATTCATCAGGAAAATATTTTAATAATAACTTCCTTTCATTTAAAATTTCTTCAAATATATTTAAGTTCCAATAGTTTGCCTTTCCTATTGCAGAAATAAATATATCACAAGTTGATATATGAATTAATAGTCTGTTTAAGTCTGTATTACTATTACAACAAGTTACTGTTGCTCCTTCATTGATTAATAAACTAACTAAAGGCTTACCTACTATATTGCTTCTTCCAACTACAACTACATTTTTACCTTTTAAATCAATTCCTTCTTCTTTTAATATAGTCATAATTCCCTTTGGTGTTGCTGCAATAATTCCACTATCATCGCCTATAACAACTTTACCTTTATTGATAACATGAAAACCATCAATATCTTTATTAGGATCTATTGCATTAATAACCTTATTTTCATCAATGTGTTTTGGTAATGGGAGTTGCACCATTATCCCTGTAATTACACTACACCTATTTAACATATCTATTGTTGCTAATAGTTGTTCCTCTGTAGTATTTTCCGATAGTTTATAATGTTCTACTTCTATTCCAACTTCTTCGCATAGTTTCTTTTTATTTCTCACATATACATTTGATGCTTGATTTTCACCCACTTGTACAAATGCTACTGTACATCCTGTCAAATCTTTTTGTTTAATCTCTTCTATGTATTTATCTCTTATCGCTTTACAGTTTATTATATTGCTCATTTTTAATATCTCCTTTTAATATCTCGTGTACATGCTTGTACACAGACGTAATTTACTTATTTTATACGTAGACTACATATAAACAATGTAGTCTACATTTTTTCATACAATTTACCTCTAAGAACTTCTAATTGTTCTTTGAGCT
>NZ_SMUS01000081.1 GCF_004353185.1 Clostridium cuniculi
ATATCTCGTGTACATGCTTGTACACAGACGTAATTTACTTATTTTATACGTAGACTACATATAAACAATGTAGTCTACATTTTTTCATACAATTTACCTCTAAGAACTTCTAATTGTTCTTTGAGCTTTTTATTTTCTTGTTCTAATTCTTTTATTTTTTTATCTTTAGCTAATATAATAATATCCTTTGATTTAGAAGTTTTATCATACTTAGCTCTTTTGTTCATAGTTTTACTTAGTTGCTTCTGACGAAGCTCCTCGATTCTATTTTTAACTTCTTCATTGTTATAAAGATAAGTTTTAGATACTCCACTTAACTGAGAAACACTATTAAAGTTAATTTTTTGTTCCGATAACGAAAGTTCTCTAATAGCTTTATCAACTTTTTCTAAAGTTATTTTACTTTTCTGTTTTGCATACTCTCTTAATCCTTTAGTGCTTCCAGGCATCATGAATCCTCTCTTGACTTACCGTTTTTATGAACTAACTTTTGTTCCTTTATCTTTTGTAGGGTTTCTTCCAATACACGTAAATATTGACTATTCTTTTCAGCCCAAAGTTCTCTACCACATCTATTACTTATTTCAATTTGTTGCTTAACCTTTTCAATTTCTTCTTCATATTCAGGTATATTTTCAATCGTAGTACAGAAACTTGCACAAGTTAGGCAATGGTTCATCTGTTGCTTACAAGGCAATTTAGAGGCTTTAAAGCATACTCCAAAAGGCACTCTTACTGCATCTAAATTCTTTTTAACATATTCATATCTAATAAGATTTTCACCTTCAGTAGAAGATGTATCTACTTCTATAAGTTCATTATTCGTAGTGTCAACTTTAAACAGTTCTAAATCCTCTGTATTCTTCCATTTTTCATATAATACATTTTCCGAAACAGTAGCATAATGAACTGTCATTTGTAAACTTTGATGTCCTAAAATCTGTTGTATAACACTTATTCCCATACCTTGCTCTACATACTCTTTAGCTCTTGTATGTCTTAGAGAATGAAGTCTGAAATGATATAATTCACCATTAGCATCTCTAATATCTTTTTGAACAATTAACCTTTTAATTGTATTTAGTAAAGTTTGCTTCGCTAACGGTTTTCCTTTTAATTTACCTTCATAAGTGTTAAACAAATACTTCTTAGGATTATTTTCTTCTGTGCTTAATTCTTTTGCTTTATCAATAGATTTTTGAACCATTTCCGCAACTTTATCTCTTATAGGAATTTTAAGTTGTGCTATACCCGTTTTAGTTATTTCTCCGCAAAGATAGTAGTTATATTTTTCTTCTTTGTTATTCCATATTTGTTCTAAACAATTATCATATCTAAGATTTAATATATCAGTTCCACGCCAACCCGTTTCACGAAGTAAAATATAAATAGGTATAAACTGTGGTCTATCTAAATCCATAATATTACTATCTAATTGCTTTAAGATAGGCTCTGGAACAAACTTTGCCTTTTTTACTTCATCTTTATTTAGTTCTCTTTTAGGAATATCATCTTGAAATATAATAAATGATACTTCTTTTTGAGGAGCTTTGTCATATTGAGCTATTTGAATATATTCCAAAAACGTTCTGATATAAGATATAAACTTACTTTTATAAGTAGCATTTTTATCTTTATAATCATTATTAACCCAATATATATAGTTTTCTATATCTTGTCTTGATAGGCTTTCTATAAACCCATCTGTATATCCATTTGAATAAAATTTTTCAAAGAAATAATTCAAATTATTTAATATTTGAAAACAATGATTCCAACTTTTTTTAGTTATAATTGTTTTAAAATATCTTTTTACAGTTCCTCTATAATAGGCTGGTATTTTAGTAAAGTTAATAGAATTGTACGTTCCTGTAACCGCTCCACTTGCAGGAATTTTAGCACCTACAATGTTCTTTGAATACCATATATCTTTTTCAGTTTCTTCTCTATCATCGTAGAAATCTTTGATAAAATCTAAAACATATATGATATTATTCATTTCATAAGCGTTGATTTTGCCTTTGTCTGATATCTTAAATCCTACTTCTACAAGGTAATCTTTAAACTTAAATTTAAAATTATTTGTATCTACATCATTAAAACTTTTATATTTTGAATAATTCTTATTTAAGAAACTATTGAAATGTTTCAATGATGAAGATAAACAAGCTATATAAGAACTTTTAAGTAAATTATTTTTAAAACTATAAATAAAATAGAACTTTAATTCATTTTTTACCACTTCATTACTTATATTTGAAAAATTTATATATCTAATATTTCTTATTACTTTCCCAATAAAGAAATCTTTCGTAACATCCCACTTATCATTATTTAACCAATACCCATTATCTTGGCTAAGATATTCTATTATTTCATCATATTTACTTTGTTGATTACTCTTTATCTCTTGTAAATTTTTCACTTTATTCATCCCCTTCGTTATAAATATCCAAATCTAAATTAGGTCGAGTTCTATTGAACTCTTCGGTTATTTCTTCATCAGAAGGATGTATATAAGTGTTTAAAGTAGTATAAATATTTTTATGTCCTGCTCTTATTCTTAATAGTTCAGGTTGCCATCCAGCCATTCTTAATAATGTCAAAGAACTGTGTCTAAACATATGTGGAGTAGCGTATATACCTGTTACTTTTTTTAACGTTCTAAATAAATTATCTACGTCAGTATAATTCATAGGTTTATATCTATTACTTCCACTAAGTTTGATAAATATATGGTTAGTTTCAACTTCTTCTGTGTGATATTCTGCTATATATTCCATAAACATATCTGCTAAATTTTGAGATATATCTATTCTTCTTGGACTTGATACTGTTTTTATTTCAGCATTATTTTCAAGTTCACCTCGGTCTTGTAAATCTATAACCATATCACTTATATCGAAGTCCTCTATCCATAAAGATAAGCCTTCGCCTATTCTCATACCAGTTTCATATAATAATGTTAATAGAAACTTATCCCTAAGGTTATTACAGGCTCTTATAAGCGTTCCTATTTCTTCTTTAGATAATGTCTTTGGCTTAGATTTAGGAACTTTCAGTTTTAATATATTACTTGTTACTTTCTTTTTCTCATGTGCTATTCCATATAAAAAACCTTTAAAGTTTCTACTTGGAGTAGATACAAAATTTTTAAGCCTATCTGATATATTATTGTTATATTCCTCATGTCTTAAAATATAATCATAGAAAGTTAACACAGTATTTATAACAATATTTACTGTTCGTGGACTTCTTGCTGTATCAGTAGGTCGTACTGGTATAACTTTTAAACTCTTATAAGGATTTTGTAACCAATTAACAAATAAAGCTAAATCATCTATTGTAACATCTTGAAAATTAATTTCTCGTTGTTCCAAATATTCAAAGTATAACTTTAAATGTTGACAGTACATTCTTAAAGTATTTCTTGAGTAGTTTGTATTATCTTTAAATCTAATAAATTTCAATACTGCTTCAATAGGTAATCCGTCACTATCTGCAAGATAATATCTTTCTTTACCTTCATCAGTTTTTACCTTTACTACTTCCATACTCATTCTTCACTCCTATAGCTATTTCTTTTCTAACCATAGTGTTTACTATCTTAACTACTTTTATTACAACTATTTATTCTGTACTCTTCGTTATTTTTCTCTATGAAAGTATTATTTAAATTACTATAAATACGGTTTAGTTTCCTACACTATATTTCTTT
>NZ_SMUS01000082.1 GCF_004353185.1 Clostridium cuniculi
TACAAGATTTTAACTAAATCAAAGATTTAGAAAATCATAGCATCTGGTGATGATGGCGTAGAGGAAACACTCCTTCCCATTCCGAACAGGAAAGTTAAGCTCTACAGCGTCGATGGTACTGCACGGGGGACTGTGTGGGAGAGTAGAACGTTGCCAGGTAAAAGATACTTAGTTTAAACTAGGTATCTTTTTTTTGTGCAAAAAAATAAATAAAAAGTTTTATTATACATTTCCTGGGAAATTTAATAAAAGATAATTTTTAACATTTTTAATTCTTATGGTTAATTTTAATAAATAATATATAGATAATATAAGGTATTTAGTGTATTTTTAAATATTCTTTTTTTATATTAATTAATATAAAGACTCAGATAGTAAAAATAAAAAGATATAGAAAATAATGGAATACTGTGATAAGATTTAATACGAGGTGATTCAAGTGAAAAAGATATTAAATTTTATAATAGTAATAACAATGATAATATTAATGATATCTTGTAACCAAGAAAATAGCTCTATTATTAATGAAGAAATAAATGCAAGACTAATCTCTCCGGATGGTTTACCATCAATAGCTATAAGCAAATTAATAGCTGATAATAACAAAATAGAAAATATTACTTTAGAATGTTCAATTGAGAAAACTACAGATTTACTTTTATCAGAATTAATGAAAGGCGAAGCTGATTTAGCAATAGTTCCATCAAATTTAGCATTACAAGCAGATAAAAAAGATTTAGGATATAAAGTTGCAGCAACAATAGGCTGGGGATCTTTATACTTAGTATCTACAGAAGAAATATCTAATATATCAGAGTTAGAAGGATGTGAAGTATATAATACTGGAAAAGGACTTACTCCAGATATTGTATTCAAAAATATATTATCCAAAAATAATGTTAATGAAGAGAATATAGACTTCTCTTATGTTGGAGCTGCATCAGAACTTGCACCATTACTTATTAGTGGACAGGCTAAATATGCAGTAGTTCCAGAACCAGTATTATCAACAGTAATGGCTAAAAATAGTGATATAAAAATTATTTTAAGTTTAAATGATGAATGGATAAAAGCTAATAATGTAGAAAATGGATATCCACAATCAACATTATTAATAAAAGAAGAGTTTTATAATAAAATAAAAGATACAAATGCATATGATAAATTAATAGAAGCATTTAATGAAAGTGAAAAATGGGTCATAGATAATCCACAGTTAGCCGCTGAAAAGTGTGAAGAGTTGGGGATAACTGTGAATAAAGATGTTATTAATGAATCTATAAAAAATAGTAATTTAAAATTTACTAAGATAGAAGATTCAAAAGAGGAATATGAAACTTATTTTTCTACTATAGATACAGATAATAAGGGAGAAAGTTACGAGTATGACTCAATATTCATTAAAAAATAAAAAATATTTAATTATATCAATATTTATACTTATATCAGTTTGGCAAATAGTAGCTGTTATTGTTAATAATGGGCTACTTTTGCCTTCTTTTTTTACTGTTTTATTGGATATATATAAAATAATATTAACAGATAATTTTATAATATTAATACTTAGTAGTATTTTAAGATGTCTAGAGAGTTTTATATTTTCATTAGTAATAGCCATAATACTAGCTATTATTAGTTATTTTAATAAATTTATTTATAATTTTTTATATGTAATAATAGTCTTTTTAAAAGCTATACCTACAATGGCATTTATAGTATTAGTATTAATTTGGACATCTAAGGATTTTGCACCAATAATAATAGGTGTAGTAATCTCATTTCCAATTTTTTATGACGTTGTTTTAAATTCTTTACTTGATATTGATAAAAATCTATTACAGATGTTTAGAATATACAGGGTAGAAACTAAAGATAAAATTATTACACTTATAATACCAGTAATAGCTATAGCAATTAAAAAAGTAATTAATTCAACTTTATCATTAATATTTAAAGTTGTGATTTCGGGGGAAGTTTATGCTCAGCCAGAGTATGGAATTGGATCTATAATTCAGTTTGAAAAAATGCAATTAAATACATCAAGAATTATTGCATGGATGATAATAATAACTGTAATTGTTTGTTTTTTTGATTTAATTATCGATAAAGTTTCTAAAAAAAATACAGGTGAATAGATATGATAAATTTATAAAAGTAGATAGAATTATTTTTACTAGTTTTATAAAGTTGTGAGTTTTAAGAGAGGTTAATTGGAAATTATGTTAATAAGCAATATAAATTGTAAATATGGAGATAAAATTATATATAAGGATTTCAATATAAATTTTGACGATAATAAGATAAATTGCATTATTGGAAAATCAGGATGTGGAAAAACAACATTATTAAATTATATTTCAGAAATATTACTAAAAGAAAATAGAAAGATAGCGTATGTATTTCAAAGTGATGCACTTATACCTTGGAAAAATGTAAATAATAACTTAAAAATAGTAGTAAAAAAATATTTAAGGGGAAAGGAGTTAGATAATAAAGTTGATATTACTTTAGGATTAGTTGGACTAAGTGAGTTTAAATATTATTATCCATATCAATTAAGTGGTGGTATGAAACAAAGAGTAAATTTAGCTAGAGCATTGGTTGGAGATCCAGAAATTATATTAATGGATGAGCCTTTTAAATCATTAGATATTAAATGTAAACGAGATATGATGAAGATTATTAAAAAATTGAATTCAGAAAAAAAGACAACGATTATTTTAGTGACGCATGATAAAGATGAAATATTAGATTTAGCAGACTCTGTATTTTTATTAGGTGAAAGACCAGTAAAAATATTAGATAAAGCAAAAGAAAAGAATATTGAAGATATTATAGAAAAAATTATATAAAATGTATTGACTAAGTGATTTAATAGTGATAAGATAAAATACGTTGCTAATGACAGAAATGTTGAAAAACGTAGAAATATGTTATAGACATATATCTGTAGAAGTGATAAATTGATTAATATCGATTATGATAAATATGAAAAGTTAAAAAAATTGTTGACATATATCATAAAAGATGATAAGATAATTAAGTCGCTTAGATGTGACGGAGTAAATGGTCTTTGAAAATTGAACAGAATATAGTTAAAGTAAACCAGCAATTCTTTTGAGAGTCTTAAAACAAAGACTCAAAGTAATTTGAGCAAATGATTAAACTTTTTAGTGAGAGTTTGATCCTGGCTCAGGACGAACGCTGGCGGCGTGCCTAACACATGCAAGTCGAGCGAGTGGAGTTCTTCGGAACAAAGCTAGCG
>NZ_SMUS01000083.1 GCF_004353185.1 Clostridium cuniculi
TTATTGGTCAAGCCCTCGACCTATTAGTATCAGTCAGCTACATACGTTACCGCACTTACACCTCTGACCTATCAACCTTGTGTTCTTCAAGGGGTCTTACTAGCTTATGCTATGGGAAATCTCATCTTGAGGGAGGCTTCACGCTTAGATGCTTTCAGCGTTTATCCCTTCCCGACTTAGCTACCCAGCCGTGCTCCTGGCGGAACAACTGGTGCACCAGAGGTCAGTCCATCCCGGTCCTCTCGTACTAAGGACAGCTCCTCTCAAATTTCCTACGCCCGCGACGGATAGGGACCGAACTGTCTCACGACGTTCTGAACCCAGCTCGCGTGCCGCTTTAATGGGCGAACAGCCCAACCCTTGGGACCTACTACAGCCCCAGGATGCGACGAGCCGACATCGAGGTGCCAAACCTCCCCGTCGATGTGGACTCTTGGGGGAGATCAGCCTGTTATCCCCGAGGTAGCTTTTATCCGTTGAGCGATGGCCCTCCCACGAGGTACCACCGGATCACTAAGCCCGACTTTCGTCCCTGCTCGACTTGTAGGTCTCGCAGTCAGGCTCCCTTATGCCTTTGCACTCTACGAACGATTTCCGACCGTTCTGAGGGAACCTTTGGGCGCCTCCGTTACTTTTTAGGAGGCGACCGCCCCAGTCAAACTGCCCACCTAACAATGTCCAGTCACCAGATTCATGGCGTCCTGTTAGAACCCCAGTACTGTCAGGGTGGTATCCCAAGGTTGACTCCACTAAGGCTGACGCCCTAGTTTCCCAGTCTCCCACCTATCCTGTACAGACAATACCGGAATTCAATGCTAAGCTGCAGTAAAGCTCTACGGGGTCTTTCCGTCCAATCGCGGGTAGCGAGCATCTTCACTCGCACTACAACTTCGCCGGATTTGCAGTTGAGACAGTGCCCAAGTCATTACGCCATTCGTGCGGGTCAGAACTTACCTGACAAGGAATTTCGCTACCTTAGGACCGTTATAGTTACGGCCGCCGTTTACTGGGGCTTAAGTTCATACCTTCGCTTGCGCTAAGTATTCCCCTTAACCTTCCAGCACCGGGCAGGCGTCAGCCCCTATACATCAGCTTGCGCTTTAGCAGAGACCTGTGTTTTTGCTAAACAGTTGCTTGGGCCTATTCTCTGCGGCCTACTCTCGTAGGCACCCCTTCTCGCGAACTTACGGGGTCAATTTGCCTAGTTCCTTAACTGCAATTCTTCCGCCGGCCTTAGGATTCTCTCCTCATCTACCTGTGTCGGTTTGCGGTACGGGCACTACTTCTCTCTCTAGATGCTTTTCTTGGAAGCATGGAATCATGTACTTCGGCCTATATGGCCTTCCCCATCACGCCTCAGAATTGTTACAGCGGATTTGCCTACCGTAACTCCCTAAACGCTTAGACTAGCATTTCCAATCGCTAGCACACACTATCCTTCTCCGTCACACCCTCGATAATAACGATGGTAGTGGTATCGGAATATCAACCGATTGTCCATCGCCTACGCCTTTCGGCCTCGGCTTAGGTCCCGACTAACCCTCAGCGGACGAGCCTTCCTGAGGAAACCTTAGATATTCGGCCTGTAGGATTCTCACCTACATCTCGCTACTAATGCCAACATTCTCACTCGTAATCAGTCCACCGCTCCTTACGGTACGACTTCAGCCCGATTACGACGCTCCCCTACCGCTTGCTTACGCAAGCCCGTAGCTTCGGTGGTAAGTTTGAGCCCCGGACATTTTCGGCGCAGGATCTCTCGACTAGTGAGCTATTACGCACTCTTTAAATGAGTGGCTGCTTCTAAGCCAACATCCTAGTTGTCTTAGAAATCCCACATCCTTTTCCACTTAACTTACACTTTGGGACCTTAGCTGACGATCTGGGCTGTTTCCCTTTTGACCACGGATCTTATCATTCGTAGTCTGACTGCCGGACTTAATGTATATGGCATTCGGAGTTTGATAAGGTTCGGTAAGCGATATGCCCCCTAGCCCATTCAGTGCTCTACCTCCACTACACATATCCGACGCTAGCCCTAAAGCTATTTCGGGGAGAACCAGCTATCTCCGAGTTCGATTGGAATTTCTCCGCTATCCACAGCTCATCCCATGCTTTTTCAACAGCAACGTGGTTCGGTCCTCCACGAAGTTTTACCCTCGCTTCAACCTGGCCATGGATAGGTCACCCGGTTTCGGGTCTACGGCATGCAACTAGTCGCCCTATTAAGACTCGGTTTCCCTTCGGCTCCGTACCTTAAGTACTTAACCTTGCTACATACCGTAACTCGTTGGCTCGTTCTACAAAAAGCACGTCATCACCCTCATAAGGGGCTTTGACCGGTTGTAGGCACACGGTTTCAGGTTCTATTTCACTCCCCTCCCGGGGTTCTTTTCACCTTTCCCTCACGGTACTGCTTCACTATCGGTCATCAGGTAGTATTTAGCCTTGGGAGGTGGTCCTCCCTGCTTCCCACAAGGTTTCACGTGTCTCGTGGTACTCTGGATCAGAGCTTGTTATCTTAACGTTTCACCTACAGGACTATTACCTCCTACGGTCTAACTTTCCAGTTATGTTCAGTTACAATAGACTTCTCGTTAATGCTCTGTCCGCAACCCCAAAGATAAATCTTTGGTTTGGGCTCTTTCCCTTTCGCTCGCCGCTACTAAGGAAATCGATTTTTCTTTCTCTTCCTCTAGGTACTTAGATGTTTCAGTTCCCTAGGTTTACCCTCATATAGCTATGTATTCACTATATGATACATGGGGTTTCCCATGTGTGTTCCCACATTCGGAAATCTCCGGATCACTGGCTATGTGCGCCTACCCGAAGCTTATCGCAGCTTATCACGTCCTTCATCGGCTCCTGATGCCAAGGCATTCACCATGCGCCCTTTGTAGCTTGACCT
>NZ_SMUS01000084.1 GCF_004353185.1 Clostridium cuniculi
GCTAAATCTATGTTAATAGAAGTTTGTTTTGTAGACACAGAAGATGCGAATAAGTATCTTGAAGTTGGATATAAAGCAATTGCAAAAGCTATAGTAGATGCATTAGATAATCATATAATTAGTGATCAAGTAGATGATATAAATACATCATCTACATCTCAAACTCAATCTACGACAACAATTAAAGGTGATGATTGGGTAAGAAGATTACAACAAGAATGTAATAACCAAGGTTTCAGCAAACAAAATGTTGATGGCATAGCTGGACCAGCAACATTAGCTGGATGTCCTACACTTAGAAAAGGTGCAAGTGGCAATATAACTAAGTTACTTCAAGAAAAATTAGTTAAACTAGGCTACAATACTAATGGAGTAGATGGAATCTTTGGTAGTGGCACTTATTCTGCTGTAAGAGAATTTCAAAAGACTAGAGGTTTAAGTGCAGATGGTATTGTTGGTCAAAATACTTGGAGAAAATTATTAAATTTATAATATATTTTAAGGCTGATAAGTAAGAAAAAATATTGCTTATCAGCCTTTTTTATTTTTTAGAGGACTCTTTATTTTTTTTTATTTATTATTTATCTTGATGGAAAGGGATATAAATGAATTTTTACTTTAGCTTTTTATCACAATAATACTTAATAATATTGATAATATAATTATTATCTCCATCATAGTAGAGCCATCCTTATATTTAATTTAATTTCATTTAAATAAGCTTTAAATGCTGTAAATAGTATACTAGATTTATAAAAAATATAAATCAGAAATATAATCCACAAGTGGACAAGCTTTCCATTTTATAATAAAATAAAAGAAACTACTAAGAGGCCAATCAAAAGTAGTTTCAAGTATAATAGATATATTAACTTTTAATATCTTCATTATACTTGGTTACTAATGAAAATTCAAGAATAATGGAGGGAAAACATGCATACAAAAACCTTTTTTAGGATAAAATTGAAAGGTAGGGATATAAATGTTTGTTAGAAAACATATAGAAGAATTAAAATATCCCTTAGGAAATGGAAATACTAACCCTATAATGGGAACAATAAATGGAATACCATATGCAATTAAAACTATAAATAATGAGCAAGGTAATAAGACTTTAGTTAATGAATTAGTTGCACATATGATAATAAAAAAATTGGAGTTAAATATTCCTAATTGTGAAATAGCATATATAGATAATGCTACATATATAGATAATAATGTATCTACTAATGATTGGTTCACAGAAAAATGTTATGGATTAGCTTTCTGTTCTGAATTCAATCCTAGAACTATGGTTATTTCATCTGAGAAAATGATTATGTTAGCTAAAAATGCTAAATGGATAATTCCCAAATTATTATTATTAGATCATTTGCTTTATAATAAAGATAGAAATAAAGGGAATGTTTTATTAACTACCTTTAAGGATAATAAGGAATTACTATTAATAGATCATACTCATATATTTAATTTAGAAACTATATGGAATAGTACAGGATTAAAAAGAAAAATAGAAGAAGAGGACTATAAAGATGATTGGATAATGCACTCTAATAGTTATTTATACTCAAAATTCTTAAAGGCAAATCCTATAAATCTTATAGATATGAAAGAATCAGTTGAGTATTTTAAAAGCAAGTTAAATATAGAATTTATAAAAAGTCTTAAAGACTATATCCCAGTAGAGTGGGAGAGTGATCCAGAAGAAATTGATGCATTATTAGAGTACATAATTTATAGATTTGAGCATATAGATTATTATCCCAATTTAATTTTAAGTACTAATTATTAGGAGGAGTTATAATGGAGAAAATTCAATACACTTCTTTATGCCATTACCCAAGTTTGGTTTCGTCAGATTGTATTACTATAGCTGTATTATTTTATATAGAAAAAGATAAAAAAATAGTATTAGAGCATATTAAAAATTGGAAGAGACTAAAAGCTTTCAATGATGACTTAGATATAGATTTAATTAAATTGCAACTGGAAGGCATACAAGAAGAATTAGAAGAGTTTGTAAAAGAGGATAGATTTGTATTAAGTAAATATACTAAATTTTATATTAATGAAGTTAAATTTCAAGCAATAGTTGAAGTTGAGGTTGAAAATATTGAAAATTTTATTGAAGAATGTAAAAAACAATATCTGATAGGTGATATTAGTAAAGAGAAGAGACCCTCGGTAGATGAACAGATTAAATTTATTAAAAATTATCTAAAGAAAAGTGATCTTAAATATAAAGGCAATATAGATGGATATTTTGATGAAAAGATAGATTTTGATTTTCAAGTAAATAATTATTTATTTAAGTCATTTAGCCTAAAGGGGAAAAATGAAAAAAGAATGATCCATTCTGTAAAAGAGTGGGCATATGATGCATATAAGTTACAAGATAAATATAATATAATTTTTGTAACAGATATTGATGAAGATAGTTATGATAAATATAGAAAAGTTATGAATATATTAAAAGAAGAAAGTGAATCAGTAATTTCAACAGATGAATTGTTTGATTATATAATCAATAAAACAATAAATCAAACAACTCTATATTAATATAATCTAAAAGATAAACAAGTATAAAAATAACCATTTTAAAAAGTTCACAAAGAACAACAATCTATATTTACTTATATAAAATAAAAAAAGAAGTCACAAATAATGGATGCATGACTTCTTTTTTACTTTAAATAAAACGACATAAAAAAATAACTATTCAATAACATTTATATAGCATATGTTTTAAAATAAATCAATAATATTCAATAAAGTTATTATTTAGAAAAAAGAAATCACCTGTATGCATGGTG
>NZ_SMUS01000085.1 GCF_004353185.1 Clostridium cuniculi
GTAAGCGTAAAAAATTAAGTGCCTAGATAGCATAGCATCCCATTGATAAAATTAAGTTAAATGATTATTAGTGGGAGGAAAACTATGTATAGAAAATTAGATAATGCTATTTGGGAAGAATATATCAATAAATTTATATCCTATAATGGCACTATAACTGTAAAAGATTTTTGTATAGAAAATAAGATTAGTAAAAGTCAATTTTATTATCATAAGAAAAGACTTGAAAGAATAGATTCGACAACAATTTTTCATGCTATTCCATTAAATACTAAGCAAGATGATATAAATCAAAATATTTCAATTTCAAAAGAAGTGAAAATTAATATAGGTAATGCTAGTATAACTATTCCCGTTAGTGAAACTACTTTAATAACATCAATAATTAAGGAGTTAGCTTCCAAATGCTAAATGTAGATAAAATTGAAAAAGTTTATCTTGCCTGCGGCTACACGGATTTAAGAAAAAGCATTGATGGATTAGTGATGATAGTTAAAAATCAGCTTAAGCTGGATCCATTTGAGAAAGCATTGTTTGTTTTTTGTAATAAACAAATGGATAAATTAAAAATTCTTCACTTTGATGAAGGATTTTGGCTATATTATCACCGTTTAGAAGCAAATCGCTTCAAATGGCCTGCTACTACTGAAGAAGCCTTAAAAGTAAATATCGATGAATTACGTTGGCTTTTAAAAGGTTATGAAGTAAGAACAAAATCTAAATTTGAACCTATAAAACAAGGTAATTATTATTAGTGAAATTTTTGTGTAAAAAACATCTTGAAATCTTTATTTTCAAGGGGTTTTCTGCTACAATAAATGCATAAAAAAACGTCTAAAGAGGTAATTATGAGTCACGAAATTCTTACAAATGAACTTGATGAAGCTACAAAATCATTAATTGAAAAGATGGAGAATAAAATTAATGAAAAAGATAAAGAGTTAAGCTCAAAAGATGAAGAAATAAGAAAGCTTAAAAATGAGCTAGCATTCTTAAAAGGTGTTATATCAAATAAAAATAGAAAGATATTTGGATCGTCTAGTGAAAAAGTAGATGAAAACCAATTATCTCTTTTTAACGAGGCTGAAAAACATAGTGATTCAAAGGTAGAAGAACCTACTTTAGAAGAAATTACATATAAAAGAGCTAAGAAAAGTAATTATATTGGTAAGAAAGATAATCTAGCAAACTTAGAAAGAGTTGTTATTGAACATAAATTAGAAGGCAATGATCTTAATTGTACAGACTGTGGTGAAGAGCTTGTTGAAATTGGTGTTAAATCTAAAAAAGAAATTATTAAATATATCCCAGCTAAACTTATAGTTGAAGAGCACGTGATTTACAGCTATGCTTGTAAATCATGCGAAAAAGAAAATGGTGAAAGTAATATAGTTTCAGCAGAAGCACCAAAAACTATTTTTTATAATAGTATGGCTTCTAATGAATTAATTGCTCACACACTTATGCTTAAATATCAACATGCTATACCATTATATAGACAAGAAAATTACTTTGATATGATGGGGGCAACGCTTTCGAGGCAGACTCTATGTAACTGGACAATGTCGGCAGCGGTAGCTTTAGAACCAATATATAATCGTATGAAGGCAGAATTGCTTAGCAGAAATTATATTCATGCTGATGAAACTACTTTGAAAGTAATTAATGATAATGGTAAGGATTCTAAATCTAAAAAGTATATGTGGTTATATATGAGCAATACTGATTTAAAGCCAGTGATTTTATATGATTATCAAAGTACCAGATCAAGCTCTTGTCCTAAAAATTTCTTGGGAGATTTCAAAGGATTTCTCCAAACAGATGGGTACAATGGATATAATTCCGTTAGCAACGCTACGAGGTTATATTGTTTGGCTCACATAAGGAGATACTTTCACAATATAATAGTTGACTTAAATGAGGAAGCCTTAAAAAATTCTAGAGCAATATTAGGGTTTAATTATTGTGAGCAAATTTATAAACTTGAAAAAGACCTTAGAGAAGCTTATTCATGTAAAGAAAATTATTATGATATTAGATTTAAAGTTAGAAATGAAAAACTAACTCCAATTATAGATGATTTTATTTACTATGTTGAAAGAGAAATAAAAGATGCTCTTCCAAGAAGTCCACTAGGTAAAGCACTTGATTATGCTAAAAAGCATTTACCAGGATTAAGAAATGTATTATTAGACGGTTCACTAGAAATTGATAATAATGCAGCCGAAAGAGCTATCAAGCCATTTGTAATAGGTCGTAAAAACTTCCTTTTTGCAAATACTGCTAAAGGTGCAACTTCTAGTGCTAATATTTATAGTATTGTTGAAACTGCCAAGGCTAATAAATTAGTTGTAGAAAGGTATTTGGTTTATTTATTTGATACTCTATCAAAGATAGATGTATCGGATAGCGAAAGCTTAGATAATCTTATGCCTTGGTCCAATAAGATACCTGAA
>NZ_SMUS01000086.1 GCF_004353185.1 Clostridium cuniculi
ATTTAACTGTTCTGCAATCTCTCTTGCATTTAATCCATTGCAATATAATTGCCCTACTAACTCTTTGTTCATTTCTATTCCCCCTTAAAAAATTATATAGTTTACCCCAACCCATTCAAAGTGGACATTTTTTAATTTTAATAAGTAATATCCCTATGAACTTCTTGTTATTTCCGATTTAATTTATATTCATAATATCATAAATATAAAAAAAGCGAGAGAAATTTACCCCCGCTTTTTTTAAAAAAACATATGCTTTTTACTATATTTTCTTTTATTTTTATTCATTTTTAGCAAGTGATTCCGCACTTTTTGATGTTAAAACTATATGGCTACTATCCATAACTATAACGGCCCTTGTCTTTTTGCCTTGTGTTAAATCAACTAACATCCCCATATCTCTAGCATTCTTAACAAGTTTCTTTATAGGAGCACTTTCATAATCTGCTACTGATACAACTCTATCCTTATTTATACTATTAAAATAGCCAACATTTAGTAATTTACTCATATTCCCTCCTTTTAGTTTTATTATCATTTACGAGTATTTTATTTTCGATTAATTTTTATTTTTTAGTTCCTTCAACTCTTCTCTTAAAAATTGTATTTGATCTTCATATATTTTCTTAAGCTGTGGTGTGTCATCACCTTCATAAACATAACTTTCTAATCTTTTAATTCTTTCTTCTAATTGTCGTTTTCTTGTCTTAACTATCTCTATCATTACCTATAATTACTCTCTTTTTCTAATTAATCTGCCACTAAGCTATATCCAAAAGTAACTATCTCTCTAACATTTATCACAGTTACTTTATCGTCAGTCAAATCTAACATTTTAAATGTTCCTGTTGCCTTATTCTTTATCAATTCACTAATACCTTCAATTAATTCATCAGCTTGTTTTATTGTAATTGCAGATGTAGGTTTAAAATAACCTACATCTCCACTTTTAAATCTTATTTTAAATTCAACCATTTTAATTTTCCTTTCTATCCTGTAGATCTGCTCACAATATTTTTGAATTGTTAATTAATTTTCAATTATTTTTATTGCAACTTTCCAATATGAGTTTATTAAATTAAACCTATTGCTAGGAAATGTTAATTTTCTCTTACATTTTACTGAACCAGTAACTTCATCTTCTGTGCACATTTTTATAACTATATTCCCACAAGAAGTGTATTCAACTATTACTTTACACTCAGCTTTTTCTTCTATAAATTTTCTTAACTGCCCTTCTGTAAATAAAGGTATTCTTTCCCCTTTATTTCTACTCGTCATCTTGACTACATTGATACTTGTAACACAATGTAATTCGCTATAATCTTGTTCGTTTTCTATAGCATAAGTGTATAAATCTCCGATATTAGGATTCCACCAATTCAACAATCCCTCTTGAACTTCTTTAGGTTGATTTAAAAATTGTTCTGCTTTTATATATTCCACTTGATTCACTCCCTCACAATAATTTCAAATTATTCTCTAAATAAATCTATCAGTTCTATAGCAAACTTCATTCCCTTCATCATCTTCAATGCAGCAATAGGTTTTACCAAAATGTTCAAAAGTAAACTTAACTCTGTATTTTTTGCCTTTTGTTAAGTAATAATACATAACTTTACCATTGCTATCATATCCGAAAATATTATCTATGCATTTAACTATATCTCCTGCTTTTATCTCTCTTTGCTTAACCTTTACTAACGGTTCATAAGTAAAATTAAGTTCTTCATTTGTTGGAAATAAATCTAATTGTCCTGATATAATTTTATTTTTACTCATATTTATTCACCTGCTATTTGTACATGATCCATATAAAAAGCTGAATGCATTCCATTAAAAATTACATTTACTGTTTTATTACCTGGTCCATATATCCTAACTACTTTTCCTATATACTCTTTGTTTTGATATTTAACTTTAACTATACTTCCAACCTCTATAGTCTTAATATCGTTCTGATTTTTTTCTTTATCGTGCTGCAATTCTTCCTTATCGTTCTTAAAAATAACTTCTT
>NZ_SMUS01000087.1 GCF_004353185.1 Clostridium cuniculi
TTCATTACAAGCTATACACTCGGTCATAACATTAAATTCCATAAAATCGCTCCTTATTTATTGATACTGATTTTTATATGAGAATGAACACTTAAAACTATGCTGCAATAAATGCTCATTCCCTATTCCTCCTACATTGGTATTTCTTTTTCTACTTTCAGCAAATGAACTTCTGAATAAATTTCATCTAGCTCCCAATATCTTTTTTTCGCTTCTTCCTCACTGAAACAAACTTCACATCTTTTCCCATTCCAAGCTTCAAAAACTAATACATACATTTAAATTTCATTCCTTTCTTCGCAATATTTTTGAATTGTTCGTTACTTTAATTTAAAAATTTCTTTTATACCTTGACCACAATTTTTCCATTCTTGTTCACATCTATCTTTACAATCCCTTACAACGCATTCATTACAGCAAATACACCCTCTATTGTATTTTTCATTATCACATTCAAATCCATCACATATTTTCATAAAAACTCCTAAATCTCCTTTACAATAATTTCAAAATGCTCCTAATTTTTTGTATTGTGAATTATATTAGCTTAAATAATTCTTCAAATAGTTCTTTATGCTGTTTAAACAATTTACTTAATAAACTTTCATCATAATGCACTATATCATTAAAACTTCTTTCAAATGCTCTGTTATCTTTATTACCAACAATAAGATAGTACCCTGCTCTTTTTCTTAATGTTATATCTAAATCACAATCGTTATTATATCCCTTAAATTCTTTATGAAAATAACACTCAACTCTATTCCAATTACAACAATCACCATGTATAGAATAGGTATTTGTATTATCTTTTCTTCTTCTATCTACTTTTTTAAATCCTTTATTTTTCATATAATTTTCAAAAATCTGTGCTAATTGTTTAGTTTCACAGTTATCAAGGACTTTAAATAATTTATTTTTAATTTCTTCCATAATTTACTCCTTCCCCTTTATTTAAAACTGTAAATTACTTTCTAACAGTTATTCCTTTCAGTCTTAGTTGTAAATATCTCAAACTATCTAATTTAGGAAATATTAGATATCCTGTACTAAAACAAGTTTTGTAATATTTACATTCTGTTTTTTTGCCACCATGACAATTACCAGTACAATGTGCTTTCATTTTTTTAGATAATCTAATATATCTTTTATTTTTCATCTACAATCGCCTTTTTGAATTATTCGTAAACACGAATATCACTCCCAAAAAGCACATAAATCTTCTTCTCTTATTTCGCTTTTCTCTAGTATTTCATCCGCTACATCATTATTAAATTCTATATTTAACTCAAGTCTTCCATCATAATATCCTCTATGTAGAAAACAATCTCTTATAGCTCCCTTTTCTTCTAACTCTTTAATTATCTCTGATAACTTTTTAGCCATAACTTTCTCCCAAAATTTTTGAATTGTGAGCTAATTTAACTTTGATATTTCTTTATAAGAATATATCTTATCCATTCTATCTTTGTTATAAGTGCCTTTAATTGCTTTAGTTTTCTTTTTACAAAATTCTTTTACTTCTTCTTCACTATTACATTCATAATAACCTTTAATTTTCGTTCTGGTTGTTATTCCTAGTGTAAAAAGTGTTGTTTCTTCTTGTATTAAATAAATCATAATTTCCCTCCTAATTAATTCGTAATAATTTTAAGTTGTTCTAACGCATCTTTCACATCTTTTAATGTCTTTTTGTAACCAATTACTGTAATTCCTTGTTTAGTACATTTCCAATACCATTTGTGATTAGCTCTTGCTCCGCTTCCAACTAAAAATCTTTTTAATTCAACGTTATATTTTCTTTCTATTTGCGTTTTGGTCATGTTGAACTCATCTCCTTCTTCTTTAATTCAAATGACTAACTTTAATAATTATTTTTAAATGTTGCTATATCCAAAACTTACAATTTCTTGTAAAGCTATAATTGTTTCTTTATTATCAACTAAATCAGTAAGTGTAATATATCCCACGCCCTCATTTCTCATAACCTTCTGAAGACCGCTT
>NZ_SMUS01000088.1 GCF_004353185.1 Clostridium cuniculi
TGTCCACTTTGAATGGGTTGGGGTAAACTATATAATTTTTTAAGGGGGAATAGAAATGAACAAAGAGTTAGTAGGGCAATTATATTGCAATGGATTAAATGCAAGAGAGATTGCAGAACAGTTAAATATAAATAAATCAGCAGTAAATAAGTGCATACAAAGAAACTTTAAAGAGTTTAAAGCTATCCACTTAAAAAATAGAAAACATCTAAATTTTTATGAAAATGAAGTAAGAAAAATAACAAAACATGAAAGTAAGCAGTATATGAGTGATAAGACTTTTATATTAAAGAATAGATCATTATATGAAACAAAAAAAGATGGTGATATAGTATTAAAAAAGAATATAGATTGTGCACTTCCTTGGGATGTACCAAGAAGATTGACAAATGAGTTTAAGAGTTGTTAGAAATAACAGCTCTTTTATTATCTTTAAAATGGAGGGGTAGTAATGAACATTGGAAGAATTATAAAAGAAAATTATCCAGAACGTTATGAAAGATTAAGAGAAATTAGAAGTAAAAATAAAAAAGAAAATCTGAAAGAAAAAGATATTAGGGAATTAATGCATCATTCATCATATAGGAGAAGTAGACGAGGAGCTATTAAGCAGGTGAGGTAATGATGGAAGAAAAAATAAGAGAATGGGAAAAAGGCTCGGCAAATCCTATTCCAGACTCTAAGTATGAAAGATATAAAGAAAAATTAGTTGAATTAAGTAAAGAATATCCTGAAAGAAATTTAATGTTATTTTTACTCGCTAGAGCAACAGGATATAGAATGCAAGACATAATAACATTAACAGTTGGAGAAATAAAAGATGCATTAGATAAAGGGTACTTTGAGATTCAAGAGCAAAAGCAATATAAACAATGGCAAAGTGAAGTTGTTAAGAATCCTAATAGGAAAAAACCAAAGAAAAGAGTTGCAGAAATTGGACCATCATTAGAAAAACATCTAAAGCAATATCTTAAGGGAAAGAAAAGGTCAGAGTTTGCATTTCCTAGTAGAAAAGGTAAAGGGAATGAAGCTTTAACACAAAAATCTTTTAGCGATAAGTTAAAAGAAGTTGGAGAAGCTATTGGATTAGAGCATATAACAGGACATAGTCCTAGAAAAACATATGCTACTAAAATCTATACTGAAACTAATGGTAATTTAGAAGCAGTAAGAATAGCACTTGGACATAAGAGTATAGAGGAAACTAAAAGATATTTAGGATTAAAAGAACAAATGGCAAAAGATGCTGCAAGAATAGCTGATACAGGAATATAAGATTAAATTACTGTTTAAAGGTTAAATCGGTAAAAAAAGAAATGGTACTTATTTAAGGGATAAATAAAAAATTATTACTAATATATGTACTAAAAAAATAGTATGCGTAATCGTCACCTATATTACTGATTGAATGAAAAAATACAAAAGTAGTTTAAAGTTAGTATTTTCAATGGATACAGACTATTTTTGTTTTAAATTTAAAAAATGAAAATTTTAAGCTTAAAAAAATAAAAAGCCATGAAAAATGAAATGGCCACGAAAAGGAGGTGAAAAAGTGGGAAGAAAGTCAGTTGATGAAATTATTGAAAGTAACCTAACACAAGTAATATCAATGCTTAAGGACGGGTGCAAGGATAAAGAAATCATAGAGTTTCTAGGGATATCAAGAAGTGCATGGAAGGCCAAAAAAAATAATAACTCTAAGCTTAAGCAGGCAATTGATGAAGTTAAAGAAGCTAGAAATGAACAAGTAGAAGATGCTTTATTTAAATGTGCCAAAGGCTATCATTATTATGAAGAAGTAGCTACTAAGGTTAAGGAAGAAGTTGAAGGTGAAAATGGAACTATACTCGTTAAAGAAGATGTAAAGATATCACTTGTAAAGAAATATAAAGGACCAGATATAGCAGCTCAAAAGTATTGGTTAAACAATAGGAAGAAAGCTCAATGGAAAGATGATCCTAACAAAG
>NZ_SMUS01000089.1 GCF_004353185.1 Clostridium cuniculi
CTTAGTCGGGTACGTATGACCGACAAATAAATTATACGGGGTGGAAGTCTAGGTATTAGAGTGCCAGGAGTTGTTATGTTGCCTATGGGTAGACTGTAGGTGTTAAAGTATCAATTAACAAGTCAGAAAGTCAATGAAGCGATATGAAAAAGCGGAATTGTGAAAAAGTTTATCCTATGAAAAAATAGGGTAAACTATGTCTTTCTCGCTCAAATCCCCTACGGAATTGTATTGCCTTCGGCTTTTAATTGCAAGTATAAATTTTAATATGTTTCGATTAAATGATTTGAGTTGATAAGTTAGAAGTAAACCAACTGGAACTTTAAGATCATTGATCTTGGAGTGTAAGACGGTAGTAGGGGTTTGGGGAATGCCCCAACAGTGTCCTGAAGACACGCTTAAATATATATTAGGCAGTCTTGTACCACGCCCCACGAAAATTCTATTGAAAAGTACTTAAAAGCATTGAAAATGCTTGTATCTTCACTTTTAAAAAATGTCGTCAAACATCAAAATGGGTACAAAATAAATTTTTAACAATGTAGAATTTATTTACTTATATGTAATATATAGCAAATTGTTTATTTTAATTGCCAATCAAAAGGAAAAGCAAACGGTAATAGTCCCTTGTGGTCTATGCCGTTGCTTTCCTTTGATGGCTTTAAATTTCTTTTCTCGATACTTATACAAACATTTGCGAACTTGTGTCAACCATGCGCTTTTAGGAGGTATATTTTTGGAATTTACTAATTAAGTTTTAGATTTTAGCAAATTTATGTAAAATATATTGTTATTTTTGAATTTATGTTATATTATATAATTAAAATTAAATAGAAAAAGCACCCAATTAATGAGTGCTTTTCTGGCTCAGTTCTTTGTTAAGTTTGGCGACTTAACAGAGCTACTCGAGGTAATGCGAATACCAGAGCAGGAAGTTAATTCAACTAAACCCGATACAGTGATTATAATATAATTTTTGGTTTAGTTCAATATGTACTCACAAAAAAACGTACGTTTTAAAGTACGTTAAATGTACATTAATTAATTTGATTGTTAACTCTAGGTATTTGCCTAGAGTTTTTTTATTTTATAAGAATTTATAGGGGGTATTATTAATGGATCCATTCCAAAGTTATTTATTAGATAAGATCAATGATTATAGAGATAGGTTAAATAATGAATCAGATGAAAATATAAGATTCTCTATTATTAATTGTTTGGAAGAAGTATTGGAGATTTTTTCTCAGTATGATTTGAATTATAAGCTTTAAATAGTTTGTTTGACAGTCTTGTAATACGTCCCATGGATTTTCGCTTAAAAATGCCTTTAAAGTAGCATTGTTATGCTATTTTCGATTCAAAAAAAAAGTCGTCAGATTGTGTTTTGACGACAAAAATTAAAAAGGTTTAATTAACTTGTAATAAATATAGTTAATATGTATTTAAAAAAAATAATTTCGAAAAATGATGATTTAGCGAAATAATTCCCGATGTCGGGAAAAATGCAGCACAAATAATTAAATATAGAATGGTTCTTTTGGACGAGTTGTTTAAGAGCAATAAGTGGCAACTATAAATAAATACATAAATGTTACATGGAGCAGATGCAGAAAGTCTATGGGGTATATATTAACTGACTTAATATATATCCTTAGTCGGGTACGTATGACCGACAAATAAATTATACGGGGTGGAAGTCTAGGTATTAGAGTGCCAGGAGTTGTTATGTTGCCTATGGGTAGACTGTAGGTGTTAAAGTATCAATTAACAAGTCAGA
>NZ_SMUS01000090.1 GCF_004353185.1 Clostridium cuniculi
GGGGCTGTCGCACTAAATAATTAGTGCGACAGCCCCTTTTGCTAAAAAAATAAATCCTAGACTCTATAAGCCTAGGATTTATGGTAAAATATTTTTCATGCTAACAAAAAAAATCTTACAACAAAATTATACTTTAAATCGAAAGTTTTATCAATTAAAACTTCCTTTTGATATAGATTGCATAATTCCAGAAAATGATTCGGTGAGATTACTAAGTCAGTTTGTAGAGGAGATGGATTTAACTGAACTATATTCTACTTATTTTAGAATAAGAGAAAATCAAGTACCGCCAATGAATATGCTGAAAATTATGCTTTATGGATATATGAATGGATTTTATTCTTCAAGAGATATAGAAACTGCATGTCGAAGGGATATCAATTTTATGTTTCTACTAGAGGGTGCTTCGCCTCCGGATCATTCAACATTTGCAAGGTTTAGAAGTTTACACTTTGCTCCATGTTCTGAAAAAATATTAGCGGAAGTAACCAATTTTCTTTATAAAATTGGGGAAATATCAGGTGAATCTATATTTATTGATGGTACTAAAATAGAAGCTTGTGCTAATAAATATACTTTTGTTTGGAAGAAAGCTATTACAAAAAATATGGCTAAACTATTAACTAAAATAGCCGGACTTGTAAAAGAGTGTGAAGAATTTTATGGCATTAAATTAATTTATAAGGATAAAGTACAAATGAAGCATGTAAAGAAGCTTAGAAAAAAACTTTATGTGTTAAAAAAATTAGAAGGAATACAATTCGTCCACGGATGTGGTAAGAGAAAAACTATTTTACAAAAATCTATAGAAAAGCTTGAAGAATATCTTTTAAAATTTAAAGAATACAATAAAAAAGTATACACTTGCGGCAATAGAAATAGTTATTCAAAAACAGATGCTGATGCTACATTTATGCGAATGAAAGAAGATGCTATGAAAAATGGACAACTTAAACCAGCTTATAATGTACAGCATGGTGTTGATGCTGAATATATTACGTGGCTTACTGTTGGTGATCAACCAACAGACACAACTACATTGATACCATTTCTTAAAGGTATGGAAGAAAAGTTAAATTTTAAATATTTAAAAATAGTTGCTGATGCTGGATATGAAAGTGAAGAAAATTACTCATTTATTGAAGATAATAATCAAATAGCATTTATTAAACCTGCTAATTATGAAATATCTAAAACAAGAAAATACAAGAATGATATTAGTAGAATAGAGAATATGGACTACGATGCTGAGAGTGATTTATTTATATGTCAAAATGGTAAAAAACTAAAAATGTCAGGCACAAAATTTGTAAAATCTAAAACTGGATATAAAAGTGAAAAAACAATTTATGTATGTGAGGATTGTAGTAACTGTACTTACAAGAGCAAATGTATTAAAGGGAATAATTCTAAAATACCATTAGAAGAAAGAACTAAAAAATTTGAAACTTCAAAAAAGTTTAATAGGCAAAGAAAAGAAGATTTAACGAGAATTATTACCGATGAAGGTTGTTTACTTAGAATGAATAGAAGTATTCAAGCAGAAGGTTCTTTTGCTCAATTAAAGCATGATATGAATTTTAGAAGGTTTATGTGCCGTGGACAAAATAATGTCTTAGCAGAAAGTATACTACTTGCTGTAGCTCATAATATAAATAAATTGCATAACAAAATACAGGCTAACCGAACTGGTAAGCATTTATTTGAATTAAAGAAAACTGCATAATTTAATTTTTTAAAGCCTTTTTTCATTAGGCTTATTTAAGTG
>NZ_SMUS01000091.1 GCF_004353185.1 Clostridium cuniculi
GTGATAGAGAAAAATTAATGATATTATCGGAAGGAATATTGTAATTAAGTTTTAGAATTTAATTGTTTTTGGAAGAAAAAGTCCGTTAAGAAGCTGAGGTAAACGATAGTGAACTTCGAAGCTTTAGAACTTTTTCTGGAAAAAACAATATAAATTCTTAACGAAAATTACACTAATTCCTGGAGGTAATATCATTAATTTTCGTCATCACGGCACTTAAGCTCTAACAAAAAATTTAGTTAATTCTTTTTTTTAGTCTTTTTAGTTCTTCTATTGAAGGATATGGTTTAGGATGTTTTAATGCCTTATTTATATTAGCTATGGCTTCTCTCTTTTTACCACTTCTATACTCTGCATCAATTAGATAGTATAAATATTGTGGTGTTTCTCTTGTCCTATTAATTAATTTTTTATAATAATCCTCAACCTTTTCAAAATAATCCCTATCATATTTAGATGTTTTTTCTAAATTATCTCCTCTAAATGAATATATTTGTACCTTATAAGCTTCTCCAGTTTCATGGCACCATAGAACAATATCTGATATTCCACTTCTTTTATCATCAAATTCTACTATCTCAACTTTAGAATATTTTATTTTATCGCCCCTTAGTAGTTTATTAAATTTATTTTCTTTAAACTCTACTATATCTAAAACAGACCATATTGAAGCAATTCTCCAACCAATAAGAATATTATTATTAGACTTTGGCTTTAATTTAGTAATGACTAAATCTGATATGTCATAACCGTCTCCTTCAATTGTATCTAAAAGTTCTACTCTTCCTTCAACTTCTCTAAATACAGATATATATTGTGTATTTTCAGACTTATATCCACAAATTATTTCATTATTTCCATCTCCATCAATATCCTCATTGATTAATTCATTACTACCACCAAACTTACTCAAATTAACAAGAGTAGTATCATCTGGAAGATGACTTAAAATTTCTTCCTTAATATTATTTTCTCTATTCATAATAGAAATATTTTCTCCACTATTAGTAATATACTTATTCAAAACTCTACTTTCATTATTTTTTAAGGAAATTAAGCTGTTAATTTCCCCCAAAACATTACTATTATTAATTCCCATTATTTTTTGACAAACTAATAAGTTAATTAATTCCTCTTCTAAATCATATACTAAATCTATCTTATTAATATACGAAATACTAGGATTCTCGTTAATTTTTACATTACCATTCCTATCATAAATTTGTCTCAAATAATGCTTATCAATATTTGTAATATCTAAGATATATTTTTTTTCATATGATTGACAAGCAACCTCTATTCTATATCCATCTAAATACTTTGAAACACTTTTATTATTCTCTAAAAAATCTTCACTATTAAATATTTCTATTATTTTTCCATTATCATATTTATATATTAAAGCAGCTGCATATCTATATGAATCATCTAATTCTCCATAAATATATATATCATCACTATTATCACTAGAAAACTTTCCTAAAAAAATTTTAATATTATATCCATTAAGTTTCAGAGGATATTCTTCTATATTATTATTTTCATCCTTAATAACAATAGTTGCTCTTTCAATATAATTGCTATCTTCATGTAAATACTCACCTTTTAAAATTACTATTTCCTCTTTGCCCCTTCCATAAATATTACCCTTCTTTATATCTATAACAGATTCTTTACTCATATTTACTTCCTTTTAATTGTTCATATTATATACTATTCT
>NZ_SMUS01000092.1 GCF_004353185.1 Clostridium cuniculi
AAGCTGCTTCTAACATATCTCCTGATATTCTTGTATCTTTAGCAACTAATATTTTAGGTTTATGTGTTCCTTCTGTTAATACAAAAGCACCAGCTCTACCTAAAGCATAAGCTAAATCTGCAGTTAACTCTGTATTAGCGATTCCTCTAACACCATCTGTTCCGAACATTCTACTCATATATAATACCTCGCTTATTTATTTCAATTTAACTCTTATAGTATATCCTTTATTCCGATTTTTTACAATAGTATATAACCTTGTATTTATCACGCTTTACAGCCTATTACTCTTCAGAATTAATCCTATCTAATACTATATTATATCCACCTTGACCATAATTAAGACATTTATTAACTCTACTTATAGTTGCAGTACTAGCTCCTGTTACTTCTGCTATTTCTGTATAAACTTTTTTCTCCTTCAGCATTTTGGCTACTTGAATTCTTTGAGATATAGCCTTTAACTCTGTAATAGTTGCAATATCTTCAAAAAACTTATAACATTCATCTATATTTTGTAATTCTAAAACTGCCTTAAACAACATATCTAAATCATTTTTAAACTCTAAATCCTTTAGGCCCATATTATCACTCCTATTTCACTTACATCTTAATTTTAACACTTTAGCGCACTAAATTTAAGATGTAATTTATATTTTTCTTCGGTTTATTTATCACACTCTTCTAAACAACAATTTATTTTAACATATTTGTCATATATACTTCTAGTTGGTAATAACCATAATTCTCCTATTCCATAATAAACAGTATTAACATACTCTACAATATCATCCTCTATCTCATTTTCATATTTTTCATAACTTATATTTATACTATTACTTTTTAATATAACTAAATCTTCATTAACAGTTAACTTATCATTAAATAACTTACACCTTATTATTTCTTTTTCTGAAACAGGTAGCTTTAATACTACAACACCATTTCCATTAAGCTTTAACTCTTTATCATTAATACTTGTAATATTTATTTCTTCATCACATGCATAAAATATTGAATCACTAATTATTATTTCTTCATCAACTAATTCTATCAATGTAAAGTCACTAAAACTAGATTTTAATAAAATTTCTCCTGTTCCCTTGAATATTGTTTTATTCTTTCTAGCTATTACTTGCTTAGAGTCAAATATTAATTTTTTAATTCCCTTATATTCATGAACCAAATCATTTCTTTCTATATATCCCTTCATATAACTCAATTCATTATTTTGTATTTTAACAGCGCTTTCATTTAATAATATTCTTACTTGTTTAAGCCTTTGTCCACTATTTTCTATTGCCTTAATAGCAGATACACTATCTACTCTATTTATTCCACTAAGCTCATTATATTTTAAAATTTGAAACTTAGATTCATTACCTAACTCAGCTAATAAAGTCAATTTGTTTTTCGTTTCAATATTACTTCTCATAGATCCTCCATACAATTAATATTTCATATCATAGATTATTTCCATATTATTGTAAATTAAAACTATATTTTTATATTTTTACAAAATAAATATCCACCAGCTAAGCTGGTGGTTTTTCATAAGCCCTATAAGGGCAAATTGCTAGCTTGCGTCTTAAGACGCATAAATGGTCCAGCAGCCGCATTTTATTTTACTTGCTACCCTTAAAAGG
>NZ_SMUS01000093.1 GCF_004353185.1 Clostridium cuniculi
TAGTGGTGTTAGTAAATAATTGTGTATCAATTCTACATAAAGTGAGAGATGGTAAGGATACAAGTAAAAGCACATTTATTTGTTGCTTAACTTTGATATATTTATGGATTAGTACACTTATATTATGTGCTAGTTAAAATTCCAATTTGCAGAGTAGATTTTATGGCTAATTTCAAATTGTTATGAACTAATTAAGTAAATTGATCCTTGAAAATTTAATAGTACGATAATGCTAAAATAGGTTATAATTTAGAGATGATATAATATAAACTATTTATGAAAAAGGAGAAATAATCAGTGAAAAGAGAATATTTTATAGAAGCCTGCAGTGGACAAGCGATAGAAGTAAAGAAAAATGAAAGAATTACAGTTATAGATATAGAAGGGAAACAAGTTGTTGACTTCTTTGCAGAATCTAAAAATAATCCTTTAGAATTTCTATCCACTGGGGTAACAATTGATTGTAATGATTCTTTGAAATTAAAAGCTGGAGATACTATATATACTAATCTTTATCATCCTATGTTTACTTTGTTATCAGATGACGTAGGAGAACATGATTTGATTCATCCTTGTTGTAGACCTGAAATGTATGATTTTTTCTATGAAAATGGAGAAAATCATTATAATTGCTTTGAAAACATAAATGGATGTTTAAATGAACAACGACCAATAATTTATCCTGTTAATTTTTTTATGTATACAAAAATTAATTCGAATGGAAGTATCTCTGTTGAAGAGCCAATTTCAAAGGCTGGAGACAAAGTTGTTTTAAAAGCAGAAATGGATGTTCGTCTTGGTATTGCTGCTTGTAGTGTATCTGAAAGTAAGTGTAATGGGGGAAAATGTTCTCCAATAAAAATTATAATTGAAGAATAATGCTAAAAATACCGTACTATTGAAAATGAATATACGGTATTTTTTTACGAACAATTCAAAAAAATTACGAGCATTTTGAATATATTGGGAACTAAATGTTCTTCGAAGATTGAATAATATGGTATTATAATAGTGTTTAAACTTAGATATAAGAGGAGAGTATTATGAAAAATAAGGTTGATAAAGGTTTTGAATTAGCTTATTGGAATTTAAGTTATAGAAGAAAGTTTATAAGAAATTTGTGGCAAGGTCCATTATGTTTTTTATTAATTGTATTTACTATTTTGATGGGAGATGACGTATTTATTAATAGAATAGTGCCTATATTATTAGTAGTATTCTACATATGGCAATTAATTTATACTTATATCAAATGGAGAAATGATGAATAATCTTAGTATATTACAAACAAAAAATAAATTTTTTATTAAATACCGTATTATTCAAAAAAGAATATGCGGTATTTTTTAGTTGCAATTCAAAAAAATTACGAGCATTTTGAAATTATTGCGAACTAACTAAGAGAATTTGTTCTTTAAAAATTGAATAGTACGACATTTACTAAATATGGTATAATTAACTCATAATTGTATTATTTGGATTTGTGTCAATATCTTGGACACAAAAATTCGAACTTACTTAAGCTGCATTCAAAGCCTTAAATTCTACCTCATTAGGAGTATTATAATCAAGAGCTGAATGCAGTCTTTTACTATTGTAAAAA
>NZ_SMUS01000095.1 GCF_004353185.1 Clostridium cuniculi
TGAGACTGTAGATAATTTTGTGTAATATAGTTTCTTATAAATCAAATATTACTGGAAATTTTGATTTCCAGTAATATTTTTTTATTATCTAGAAATACTAATAATGTGTTTTTCTGTTCTTTTATATTATTTAACAAAAGTTAGATAATATGCATAAAATTTATAAAAAGTACAAGCTATTATGCTAATTCATCTTTTAATTCTTCAGTAAAGAATAATGTTAGCTCCGCTAACGTAGCACCCCAGTTTGGAACTGGTTGAGTCCATTTTTCCATGATTTCCATAGTCGCTAGATATACGCACTTGTTTAGAGATTCATCTGTAGGAAATATAGTTCTAGATTTAGTATACTTACGTACCTGTCTATTGAATCCTTCAAGTGCATTAGTTGTATAGATCATTTTTCTTATTCTAGGTGAGAAATCAAAGAAAGTAGATAAATTATTCCAGTTGTTATACCATGAATCTATAACCATTCCATAACTATTTCCCCAAGTTTCTTTTAGTTTGTCTAGCTGCGCTAACGCAAGTTCTTCAGTAGGAGCTTTATAAACTTCTTTTAAATCTTTCATAAATGATTTTTTATCTTTTGAAGCTATGTATTTTATAGAATTTCTTATTTGATGAACAATACATGTTTGTATATTAGCTGATGGAAATACGGTCTGAATAGCTTGTGGTAGCCCTTTAAGTCCGTCCATACAAGCAATTAAGATTTCTTTTACACCTCTATTTTTTAAGTCATTGCAAATACCTAGCCAAAACTTAGCTCCTTCGGCTTCATCAACCCATAGTCCAAGAATATCTTTATATCCTTCCATCGTATATCCTAAACAAATATATACAGCTTTATTAACTATTTTTCCGTTGCTTCTAACCTTAAAGTACATAGCATCTAAGTAAACTATTGGATATATTTTATCTAACATTCTATTTTGCCATTCGGTAGCGGTAGCTATTACTTTATCTGTTATTTTAGAAACCATTGATGGTGAGATTGTTATTCCATATAAATCTTCTATTTCAGCCTGAATGTCGCTAGTAGTCATACCTTTAGCATAAAGAGAAATTATTTTTTTATCTAATTCATTACAAACAGTTTCATATTTCTTTACTATTTGAGGCTCAAATTCAGACTTTCTATCCCTTGGTATATCAAGATCAACATCTCCAAATGAACTTCTTAGATTTTTTTGGCTATATCCATTTCTATAATTTCTTTCGCCAGGCTCAATATTGCTTTGACGTTGGTATTTATCTCTACCAAGATGTTCATCCATTTCTGCTTCAAGTATATTTTCTAGTACATCCTTAACTAACCTTTGAACTAATCCGTTCTTTCCAAGAACGTCATCGATTGTTTTACACTTTTTTATCTCTGAATTGTAATCAAAATTGATATCATTTTTTCTTGCCATAGAAAATCCTCCTAAAATTTATATAGTATATTATTCCAAATCTACCAACTAATCATACAAAAAAAGAGTAGATAGATTTGTTTTTTACACAAATCTATCTACTCTCCC
>NZ_SMUS01000096.1 GCF_004353185.1 Clostridium cuniculi
CGCTAGCTTTGTTCCGAAGAACTCCACTCGCTCGACTTGCATGTGTTAGGCACGCCGCCAGCGTTCGTCCTGAGCCAGGATCAAACTCTCACTAAAAAGTTTAATCATTTGCTCAAATTACTTTGAGTCTTTGTTTTAAGACTCTCAAAAGAATTGCTGGTTTACTTTAACTATATTCTGTTCAATTTTCAAAGACCATTTACTCTGTCGCACCGAAGCGACTTCCTTATCTTATCATTTCTTCCGACTGCTGTCAACAACTTTTTTAAAAAAGTTTTAACTTTCATCATTTTTGAAGAAACTATCTTGTCACATCAACTCTAACAGTCATTCGCTTTGTTTGTTTTTGTCATCAGCGACGAGATTTATAATATCACTATTCATTTATTATTATTATTACTTTTAATTGATTATATTCAAATATATTTAACATTGCTTATTTTTTCTTATTTTTTCTCTATTTTTCTATTATTGATATACTAGGTAACGTTTGTGTTATAATTATCTAATATTTATAAATTAATTAAAAAAAACTATTCTTAATTAGGAGTGATCATAATGGCAAATATATTGAAAAATGATTGGAAAGATCTTTTGGAAGATGAATTTAATAAAGAATATTATCAAACTTTAAGAAGCTTTTTGATAAATGAATATAAAACTAAAACCATATATCCTGATAAATATGATATCTTTAACGCTCTACACTTTACCTCTTATAAAGATATAAAGGTTGTTATCCTTGGTCAAGATCCATATCATGGTCCAGGTCAAGCACATGGGTTAAGCTTTTCTGTTAATCCTAGTATAAAAATACCTCCTTCATTACTAAACATATATAAAGAATTAAACTCTGATTTAGGTTGCTATATTCCTAATAATGGATACTTAAAGAAATGGGCAGATCAAGGAGTATTACTTTTAAACACTTCTCTTACTGTTAGAGCCGGTGAAGCAAATTCGCATAAAAGTATAGGCTGGGAAATATTCACTGACAAGATCATTTCTTTAGTCAATGAAAAAGAAGATCCTGTTGTATTTTTACTTTGGGGTAATAATGCAATCAAAAAGAAAAATTTAATTACAAATAAGAGACACTTAATTCTTACTTCTGTTCATCCAAGTCCTTTATCTGCATCTAGAGGATTTTTGGGAAGCAAGCCATTTTCAAAGATTAATAACTTCTTAATTTCTATTAATAAAAAACCTATTGATTGGCAAATAGAAAATATATAAAAAGGAGCTGTCGCAATAGCGGGTAAAAAAATCCGCTAGCAATAGCTCTTTTTCTATATTTTCAAAAAAATAATTGTACATTTTCGATTAAAATCAAATTGAATATAAAAATAGACGCACTTAAATA
>NZ_SMUS01000097.1 GCF_004353185.1 Clostridium cuniculi
GATATAAAGCAATTGCAAAAGCTATAGTAGATGCATTAGATAATCATATAATTAGTGATCAAGTAGATGATATAAATACATCATCTACATCTCAAACTCAATCTACGACAACAATTAAAGGTGATGATTGGGTAAGAAGATTACAACAAGAATGTAATAACCAAGGTTTCAGCAAACAAAATGTTGATGGCATAGCTGGACCAGCAACATTAGCTGGATGTCCTACACTTAGAAAAGGTGCAAGTGGCAATATAACTAAGTTACTTCAAGAAAAACTTGTTTCACTTGGATATAATACTAATGGAGTAGATGGAATCTTTGGTAGTGGTACTTATTCTGCAGTAAGAGAGTTTCAAAAGACTAGAGGGCTTTCAATAGATGGAATTGTTGGTCAAAATACTTGGAGAAAATTATTAAATTTATAATTATTAAAGGCTAGGGATTAAGTGCTCGGGACAGTAGATGGATTTGTGTAAAATACAAATCTATCTACTGTCCCTAAGACAGCCCTGTACTCTTTTATCTTTAATTTTAAAAAATTATTTTACAGCTTCTAAAACTTTTTCATAGTTTGGTTCATTTACTATATCTTCGCAATATTCAACATATATAACCTTATTGTTTTCATCTACAACAAATACTGCTCTAGCTAATAAACCTAATTCTTCTACTAATGTTCCATAGTTCTTTCCAAAGTTCTTTTGCTTATAATCTGATACAGTTTTTACATTTACAATACCAGCATTTCCACACCATCTTGATTGTGCAAATGGTAAATCCATAGATACTACATATATTGTAACATCTTTTAATTTTGCTGCTTCTTCATTAAATTTTCTAACTTCAATATCACATACTGGAGTATCGATAGATGGTACTGCTAAGAAAATTCTTTTTCCAGTTGTATTACTTAACTTAACATTATTTAAATCATTATCTACAACTAAGAAATCTGGAGCATTATCGCCTACTTTAACACATTCTCCAACTAAAGTAACAGGATTTCCATTAAATTTTACATTCATTTTTAAATTCCTCCTTATTAAAACACAAATAATAATATAAAATTTTATTATTATTATTTGTGTTTTTTTTGTATTTTTTTATTACATTATACCATATTTTATTTTTATTTGTAAATTATTACTCTTGTTAATTTTACAAATTTTTCATCTAAATGATATTTTTAAATTTATAAATTAATTATTAAATGCTAGCTATTCAATGATATGCTCCCTTTATAGTAGACAGTTAAAATAATAAAACTGTTTCTATGGAGGGAGTATTTTTAATGGGAAGAAAATTGAAGGTGTTACCTGAAATTAAAATAAAAGTTGTTAAGCAGTACTT
>NZ_SMUS01000098.1 GCF_004353185.1 Clostridium cuniculi
CTCAAAGATCTGGTGATGATGGCGTAGAGGAAACACTCCTTCCCATTCCGAACAGGAAAGTTAAGCTCTACAGCGTCGATGGTACTGCACGGGAGACTGTGTGGGAGAGTAGAACGTTGCCAGGTAAGAAGATACTTAGTTTAAACTAGGTATCTTTTTTTGTTATAAAATAATATAAAACTGAAGATATAATATTCTAGCCTTCTACTCGATAGGATAAAAGAATGTTATGCTTTTACCGGGAAATTTAGTGAAGATTAATGTTAGCGTAAAAAATTTCTCTGATGAACGTTGAATATAAGAAGATACTTAGTTTAAGCTAGGTATCTTTTTTATTATAAAGTAATATAAAACTGAAAATAAATAGATATAGTGTTCTATATGTAAACAGGATTATTAGCTAATTTGGAAAAAGATTTTTTTAGAGTTATAAATTGATCAAATAACTAAATAAATTAAATAATTTACATTGGATAGAGTATATTATTTTAAGTTGGCTAATTATATAATACAAATCTTCATTAATTATATAATAAAATATTAATAAAGATTATAGCATTAAAAATTTGAATAATATGATAAAAATTTATACTATTTTTAGTTTTAATTAATTTTCAAATAAAAATATATCACATTATTTTAATAGTAAAAAATAAAAAAAGAATCTAAAATAATATATTTTAAATAATTATTTTAGATTTTAAAAAAGTATTTACTTAAAATATAGAAGAATATAACCAAGTTATAAGGTATATTTTATTAATGTGGATAATGTTAATTATGTTGATAAAGTAATATAATACTAGATAATAGATTGTGGATAATGTGTATATGGGGGATAACTTATAATTAAAATACTAACACTGTTCCTAGTGTATCAATACAAGAAAAAAGGAGCATATAATCAAAAATGAGAGAAAAAGCATAGTTTGATGAAAAAATAGATAAATAATGAAAAATTTTAAATTATATTAGGTGGTATTATAAATCATGTTCTGAGGAACACGACAAAAAACTTGAGAAATCAAGTAAATCTAAGTCAACAGAAACAACAAAAAATGTTGAAAAAAGATGTTGACAGAAAAGTTTCTCAGTGATAAGATAAGGAAGTCGCTTCGGTGCGACAGAGTAAATGGTCTTTGAAAATTGAACAGAATATAGTTAAAGTAAACCAGCAATTCTTTTGAGAGTCTTAAAACAAAGACTCAAAGTAATTTGAGCAAATGATTAAACTTTTTAGTGAGAGTTTGATCCTGGCTCAGGACGAACGCTGGCGGCGTGCCTAACACATGCAAGTCGAGCGAGTAGAGTTCTTCGGAACAAAGCTAGCG
>NZ_SMUS01000099.1 GCF_004353185.1 Clostridium cuniculi
TGGTGTTAGTATAAAATAGTGGACACATTTTATCGAACTAGATAAAATAATATTTAGTTAGAGAAAGGAAGTGTTTCTACTATGGGTAGAGGTAAAAAATATACAGAAGATTATAAAGAAATGATATCAGATTTATATAAATCTGGAATGACAATTTCTGAAATAAGTAGTGAATATGGCATAGCAAAATCAACTATAAATGGCTGGGTAAAAGCTAACAAAGAAATAAAAATATCTGAAGACGAGGTTATAACATTAAAAGAAGTAGCCAAATTAAAGAAAGAAATGGCTAGAATTAAAGAGGAAAATGAAATATTAAAAAAAGCTATGGCCATATTTGCGAAAGAGAACTAAATAAAATTATACAAGTTATAGAAGTCAATAAAGAAACTTATGGAGTTAAAAAAATGTGCTCTATTTTAAACGTTCCACGTAGCACATATTATAGTAAGAAAAATCCTAAGAAATCAGAAAGAGAAATTGAGAATGAAAAGCTAAAAACGGCTATATTAAAGTATTATAAAGAAAGTAAGTGTAGATACGGAGCTCCAAAGATAAAAATAATGCTTTCTAAAAATGGATTTAATATATCTATAAAAAGAACTCAAAGATTAATGAGAGAATTAGGAATAAAATCTATAATAATAAAAAAATACAAGCCAACATCTAAGAAAAAGCCGAAAGAAGGTTTAGAAAACCTTTTGAAGCGTGATTTTACAACAACAAGCATAAATGAGAAATGGGTAGGAGATATAACTTATATAAAAACGCAAAAAGATGGTTGGTGCTACTTGGCTTCTGTACTTGATTTACACTCTAAGAAAATAGTGGGATACTCTTTCGGTAAAAATATGACAAATGATCTTGTTATAGCAGCACTAAAAAATGCTTGTTATCTTCAAGATATAGGCAAAGATAATAAAATAATATTTCATAGTGATTTAGGTTCACAATATACAAGTAATGATATGAAAAATCTATGCAATGAATTTAATATAATACAATCCTTTAGTCAAAAAGGGTGTCCTTATGACAATGCATGTATAGAGTCATTTCATGCTGTTTTAAAGAAAGAAGAAGTTTATAGAAATACTTATGAAAAGTATGAAGATGCTAAAAAATCAATTTTTCAATATATAGAAAGTTTTTACAATAGTAAAAGACTGCATTCAGCTCTTGATTATAATACTCCTAATGAGGTAGAATTTAAGGCTTTGAATGCAGCTTAAGTAAGTTCGAATTTTTGTGTCCAAGATATTGACACAAATCCA
>NZ_SMUS01000100.1 GCF_004353185.1 Clostridium cuniculi
ACTATTCGATTATAGAAGTAACAACTCCTGAACCTACAGTTCTTCCACCTTCTCTGATAGCGAATCTTAAACCTTCATCCATAGCTACTTGAGTGATTAACTCAACGTTCATATCGATGTGGTCTCCAGGCATAACCATTTCCATTCCTTCTGGTAATTTGATTGATCCTGTAACGTCTGTTGTTCTGAAGTAGAATTGTGGTCTGTATCCATCGAAGAATGGAGTGTGTCTTCCACCTTCATCTTTCTTAAGTACGTATACTTGACCTACGAACTTGCTGTGTGGATTTACTGATCCAACTTTTGCTAAAACTTGACCTCTTTCGATTTCAGTTCTTTGAACACCTCTTAATAATGCTCCGATGTTATCTCCAGCTTGTGCTTCATCTAATAACTTTCTGAACATTTCGATTCCTGTTACAACAACTTTTCTCTTTTCTTCTGTTAATCCAACGATTTCTACTTCGTCTGATACGTGAAGAACTCCTCTTTCAACTCTTCCTGTTGCAACTGTTCCTCTACCAGTGATTGTAAATACGTCTTCGATTGGCATTAAGAATGGCTTATCTGTTGCTCTTTCTGGAGTTGGGATATAGCTATCTACAGCGTTCATTAATTCCATGATGCAAGCTGTTGCTTCTGGATCTGTTGGGTTTTCTAATGCTCTTAAAGCTGATCCTTTGATTACTGGAATGTCATCTCCTGGGAAGTTGTATTCAGATAATAATTCTCTAACTTCCATTTCAACTAATTCTAATAATTCTTCGTCGTCAACCATATCTGCTTTGTTTAAGAAAACAACGATGTAGTCAACACCAACTCTTGAAGCTAGTAGTATGTGCTCTCTTGTTTGAGGCATTGGACCGTCTGCAGCTGAACAAACTAAGATAGCTCCGTCCATTTGTGCAGCACCAGTGATCATGTTCTTAACATAGTCAGCGTGTCCTGGACAGTCAACGTGAGCATAGTGTCTGCTTTCTGTTTCGTACTCAACGTGAGCTGTGTTGATTGTGATTCCTCTTTCTTTTTCTTCTGGAGCTCTATCGATATCAGCATAGTTGAACGCTTCTGCGAATCCTCTGTTTGCTAATACTGTTGTGATAGCAGCTGTTAATGTAGTCTTACCGTGGTCTACGTGACCGATTGTTCCGATATTTACGTGTGGTTTACTTCTTTCGAACTTTTGCTTTGCCATTT
>NZ_SMUS01000101.1 GCF_004353185.1 Clostridium cuniculi
GAAACAGATTTTATAAACTGTATAGCATTTAATAAACCTGGAGAAGCAATTGCACAATATGTTACAAAAGGTAGACAGTTAGCAGTTACAGGAAGTATTAGAACAGGCAGTTATGATTCTCAAGACGGAACTAAAAGATACACTACTGATGTGATTGTAGAAAGTTTTGAGTTTATAGGTGGAAATAATTCTAATAACCAAGGTAATACAGGTGCTCCAGGAGCATGGAACCCACCAGAAGATACAGGGTTCGGATATGAAGAGCCAGTAGATGATGGGGACATGCCATTCTAGGAGGAAAAGTCAATGTATTATCAAGCAGTGATTTATAGAGATGCTGTAATAAGAAATACAATTATAGCAAACTCATTAGAGGTTCTAAAAAGTAAATGTGAACCTTGGATTAATGATGAGAAAACTACAAGCATTGAAGTTGTGAAATGTGAGGATATAGGATATTTTAAAGTACCTAAATATTTTGAAGAAGATTTAAAAGATGAAATGTTCTAAGTGTTATTTTAGGAGGAAAAGTCAATGTTAGATGTAATAGAAGGTCAAGTATCAATATTTGACCTTCCAGTAATAACACCTAAGGAAGAAGTCAAGAAAGTTATTGAAATTGATAAAAATACAGATGATGAAATCATTAATAAATATAAAAGCATAGCTTTAAGAATAATAAAATGTTTTGGTGGCAGATATTCCATAGAAACTGAAAAAGAAAGAATTATGCTTTATAGAAATGGCAAAGAGGATTATAGAACTAATGAATTAAGAGCATTACTACCAATGGACAACATACTTTTTGCTAGACAAGATTTTAAGGTTAATGATAAGCAAGAGCAATTATTGGAGGAGTTTAAGAAAACTCGAAATATTGATAAGGTCATAAAAAGATTTGGTGATTCTAGTTATATAGTTATAACAAAGGACAGTAGCTGTGGAATAAATGTTCATGTGATAAATAACAAAGGATGGATAATTGATTATAAGGACAAGCCTATATACAAGGACGAAGAAGTTATTTTTAAGAACGATAAGGAAGAATTGCAGCACGATAAAGAAAAAAATCAGAACGATATTAAGACTATAGAGGTTGGAAGTATAGTTAAAGTTAAATATCAAAATAAAGAGTATATAGG
>NZ_SMUS01000102.1 GCF_004353185.1 Clostridium cuniculi
CATCTTCTAAATAAATATTTTTCTTTTCATTTGGAACTTTAGCATTAACTAATACTTGTGGTAATTCCTTCATTACTCCAGCTAACTCACTAAAAGTCTTACCACTTTCCTTAAGTATTGCTGCAATTTGAAGTGCAGTAACTAATCCATCTCCAGTAGTATTATGATCTAAGAATATTATGTGACCTGATTGTTCACCACCTAATATATAATTTTCCTTAAGCATTTCTTCAAGTACATATCTATCTCCAACTTTAGTCTTAACTAAGTTAATTCCTTCTCTTTTAGCGGCAATGTCTAATCCTAAATTACTCATTACTGTTACTACTAAAGTATCATCATTTAACTTTCCAGCCTCTTTTAAAGCTTTTGCACAAATAGTTAATAAGAAATCACCATTTATCATATTTCCTTTCTCATCAACAGCTAAACATCTATCTGCATCTCCATCGAAAGCAAATCCAATATCACAATTCTTTCTTACAACATAATCCATTAACTCTTCCATATGAGTTGAACCACAATTTTCATTTATATTATTTCCATCTGGATTATCATTGATTACATAAACTCTAGCACCTAAAGCTCTAAATGCTTTAACTGCTGCCTTATAAGCTGCACCATTTGCACAATCTAAAGCAACTCTAAGTCCTTTTAAATCTGTTTTAATTGTACCCATTGCATAATCTATATATTCTCTTAATGCAGTTTCCTCAGTATATGATCTTCCAACAGCTCCACCAACTGGACTTGGAACATCTGCAAAATTACCTTCTATTACAGCTTGTATTTGATCTTCTAATTCATCAGATAATTTATATCCTCTTCCATCAAAAAACTTAATTCCATTGTATTCAACCGGATTATGAGATGCTGAAATCATAACTCCTGCATCTGCATTATACTTTCTTGTTAAATGAGCTACCGCTGGTGTTGGAACTACACCTAAAATTACTGCCTCTGCTCCAACTGATAGAATACCTGCAACTAAAGCTGCTTCTAACATATCTCCTGATATTCTTGTATCTTTAGCAACTAATATTTTAGGTTTATGTGTTCCTTCTGTTAATACAAAAGCACCAGCTCTACCTAAAGCATAAGCTAAATCTGCAGTTAA
>NZ_SMUS01000103.1 GCF_004353185.1 Clostridium cuniculi
TCTATATATACGTTTATGATTATAGCTTGAGTTAAATATTTTATTAATATTTAACGTTATACGGCGATAGCCATAAATCCCCTTAACTTCAGAGTATAATTTAATAATCTCATCTAGAATAACCTTATTTTCTTTATATCTCTCAGTTTTTGAACGATTTAACCACTTGTAGTAAGAAGCACGTCCTATCTTAGCGCATTTACATAGTTCAGATATTGAATACCCTAATTCATGTAATTCCTTAATTACAATATATTTGTCAGTAAATGAAACCGTGTATTTATCTACCTCCTTTCTATCTCCTCTAATTTTTTTAAGAAATCATTCTCCATTTTTAAACGTCTATTTTCGGCTTCTAAAAGTTTTAATTGTGCTGAAAATCTTTCTGATTCAGTTAGCTCCTCAAAGGCTTTATTTTTTCCGCATCTATCGACTAGCGCGCTATATCCATTTTTATTGTATTTCTTTACCCAAGTATAAACTTGTTGATATGAAACATCATATTTACGAGCTGTTAAATTATAATCGTGAGCGTTAGCAATACAAAATGATACTATTTCAATTCTTTCTTCGTAAGTTGTTTTTCTTCCATTAGTCATAATTTTTTCTCCTTTAGTTCCGTACGGTTTAAATGTCTTATGACTATTATACTTTTTAATCCAACTTTGGAGAATTGAATGTGATGATATTTTATATTTAGCACAAATATCATATAAAGAGCCTTCCCCATTAATATAATCAGTTGTAGCTCTAAGCTTAATTTCATGAGAATAATATTTATTTTTAGTTTTATATTTTAAACCATCTACTCCAGCTACTTTATATTTACGAATCCATTCTTCAACAGAGTATTCTGAAACATGTAGCTCATATGCTATCTGTTTTACACTTCTTTGACCAGCTAAGTACTGCTTAACAACTTTTATTTTAATTTCAGGTAACACCTTCAATTTTCTTCCCATTAAAAATACTCCCTCCATAGAAACAGTTTTATTATTTTAACTGTCTACTATAAAGGGAGCATATCATT
>NZ_SMUS01000104.1 GCF_004353185.1 Clostridium cuniculi
CGCTAGCTTTGTTCCGAAGAACTCCACTCGCTCGACTTGCATGTGTTAGGCACGCCGCCAGCGTTCGTCCTGAGCCAGGATCAAACTCTCACTAAAAAGTTTAATCATTTGCTCAAATTACTTTGAGTCTTTGTTTTAAGACTCTCAAAAGAATTGCTGGTTTACTTTAACTATATTCTGTTCAATTTTCAAAGACCATTTGCTCTGTCGCACCGAAGCGACTTCTTTATCTTATCATCATCACAACATATTGTCAACATATTTTTTTAATTTTTTTATGTTTTTTATATGTTGTCGCTGACGACTTCTTTATATTATCACTATACTATATTTATGTCAACACTTTTTTAAAATTAATTTATTTATTTTTTTATAACTTAAATTACCTTAATTAATCCTTGTATTTTACTGGTTTTGATTAATTCTAATATTATATACTTCTAATGTTATGATCAAATAAAATATCGTCAAAAAAAAATTTTTTCTTATTTTATCTATAATAATATTAATCTTTCTTTGCAAAAAGTTCTATATTTATTTCTATCCTTCTTTTACCTTCTTCTTTATATTTATTTTAAATAACTTATATAAAGTTTTATATCACATAAATTTTATTTTTTATAGCTATAAATTTCTTTTAATAACTTTTAACAAGTATATAATTTATTTTTTAATAAACAAAAAAAGCTACGATATAAATCGTAGCTTTTGGTGGAGGTAAAGGGATTCGAACCCTTGACCCCTTGCGTGCAAGGCAAGTGCTCTCCCAACTGAGCTATACCCCCATATTACCTGGCAACGTTCTACTCTCCCACACAGTCTCCCGTGCAGTACCATCGACGCTGTAGAGCTTAACTTTCCTGTTCGGAATGGGAAGGAGTGTTTCCTCTACGCCATCATCACCAGATCTTTGA
>NZ_SMUS01000105.1 GCF_004353185.1 Clostridium cuniculi
GCTGGATTTATAGGCTCAAACTTTGTATTATACATGTTAAAAAAATATGAAGATATAAGAATAATTAATTTAGATAAGTTAACTTATGCAGGAAACTTAGAAAACTTAAAGTCAATTCAAGATGATCCAAGACATATATTTGTACATGGAGATATTTGTGACAATGAATTAGTTAATTCTTTATTTGAAAAATATGAAATAGACTACGTTGCTCACTTTGCAGCAGAATCTCATGTTGATAGAAGTATAAGAGAACCAGAAGTATTTGCTAAGACAAATGTTATGGGAACAGTTAACTTATTAAACTGTGCTAAAGCAGCATGGGAAAATGAAGATGGAACATGGAAAGAAGGAGTTAAGTTCTTACACGTTTCAACAGATGAAGTATATGGTTCATTAGGAGAAACAGGATACTTCATGGAAACTACTCCATTAGATCCTCATAGCCCATACTCTTCAAGTAAGGCAGGATCAGATTTAATGGTTAAGGCATACCATGATACATACAAAATGCCAATGAACATAACAAGATGTTCAAATAACTATGGACCATTCCAATTCCCAGAAAAGTTAATACCATTATTAATAAATAACTGCTTAGCTCACAAAGATTTACCAGTATACGGTGATGGAATGAATATAAGAGATTGGTTATTTGTTGAAGACCATGCTAAAGCTATCGATATGGTTATAAACAACGGTAGAAGCGGTGAAGTTTATAATGTTGGTGGACATAATGAAAGAACTAACATAACAATAGTTAAGACAGTAATATCTTACTTAAATGAAAATGTTGATAAAGAAGTTACTGAAAACTTAATTAAGTATGTTGAAGATAGAAAAGGTCACGATAGAAGATACGGAAT
>NZ_SMUS01000106.1 GCF_004353185.1 Clostridium cuniculi
ATAATTATTGCTTTTAAACTATCTGTTATTTGATTCTCATTAATCTGACCTATTAATTGTCCAACAGATATTTCATCTCCTTTATTTATCTTCTTTAAAAGTTCTTCTAATATTTTATCTATAATATATTTTAAAGATTTCTCCCCTTTTCTAGCTTCAATTATTTCATTTTTATAATTATCATATTCATTTAATGAAGCTAATGCTGTTAGTAAAGCTCCAAATTCATTTGTACTTACTACAGATTTTTCAGAGTTTATGCTCTTTTTAACATCCATGAAAAATATATTAGATGTTAACTTACTATCATTTTCTATTATCATTAGTTCAAGTTTAACAGTTCCAGCTACTGCTAACATTTGAGTTGTAAGCTCTAAAGTACAATATCCGTTCAATCTATCATTTACTATTAAATCGTTAAATACTTCAGTTCCATCTGGTTTAATTGCGTATACTCTCACGCTTCGATTTTCTAAACTAAAAGGAATAGCTCCATCTAAAAGTTGAAAAAGTAAAAATCTACTTTTTGTATCTCCTTCCTTAGCTATTAATGTGTTATATACATCTTTGTTTATATCAAATCTAATTATCTTCGTAATCAAAAAATCACCCCTTTTTTATAAATATTTATTTACATTTTCTGCATTTTTAAATTTTAATTTTCTTTCACTAACACAGAAATTATTGGAGTTATTAATTACATATTCGTCATTGTCTACAACTATATAATCATAAATAAGTTTAAAGTCTTCTTCTTCTTCACCAAAATAACTCATATCTTGTATACCACCTGCTATAGCTTGTATAGTTCCTAGTCTTTTATTATAAAATATAGTCATTTT
>NZ_SMUS01000107.1 GCF_004353185.1 Clostridium cuniculi
TTATTTGTATTTAGAATACCACAGGTTCGACCTGTGGTTCCGGAAAGCTTCTAGCGGTGAGTAGAAATAAAAAAACCTCCGTTGTAAAATTATAGTAGGTTTGCCGACCACAACTATAATACAAGGAGGTATCCAATATGGATAATAGTAGTTTAGCACATAGTAAATGGAATTGTAAATATCATATAGTTTTCGCACCAAAGTATAGAAGACAAATAATTTATGGAAAAATAAAAGCTGATATAGGAGCAATATTGAGAAAGTTATGTGATCAAAAGGGAGTAGAGATAATAGAAGCAAATGCATGTAAGGATCATATACATATGCTTGTTAGTATACCACCAAAATTGAGTGTTTCACAATTTATGGGATATTTAAAGGGAAAAAGCTCATTGATGATATTTGACCGCCATGCAAATTTAAAATATAAATATGGAAATAGGCAGTTTTGGTGCAAAGGATATTATGTTGATACAGTAGGAAGAAATAAAAAAGTAATAGAAGAGTATATAAAAAATCAAATTCAAGAAGATTTAGCTTATGAACAAATGAGTTTAAAAGAATACATAGACCCGTTTACGGGTGAGCCGGTAAAGAAAGGCAAGTAATAAAGCCCCTTTAGGGGTAGCCAGTAAAAATATGCGGTTGGCAAACCGTTCGACGTGCGAGTAGCACAGCCAGTAACAGAGCCTTATAGGCGTAGAGCAAACCACCCGTTTTACGGGTGGTCCTGATT
>NZ_SMUS01000108.1 GCF_004353185.1 Clostridium cuniculi
AAATATGCGGGTATCGTATATCGGTAATACTCCAGCCTTCCAAGCTGGAAAGGTGGGTTCGATTCCCACTACCCGCTCCATAAGCGTGTTTAGCTCAGCTGGATAGAGCAACGCCCTTCTAAGGCGTGGGCCAGGAGTTCGAATCTCTTAACACGCACCATATGGTGAACGTAGTTCAGTTGGTAGAGCGCCAGTTTGTGGCACTGGTTGTCGTGGGTTCGAGTCCCATCGTTCACCCCATTTAGGGATATCGCCAAGCGGTAAGGCACCACACTTTGACTGTGGTATTCGTAGGTTCGAATCCTGCTATCCCTGCCATTTATTCGGTTTACTAGCTCAGTCGGTAGAGCACTTGACTTTTAATCAAGGTGTCCGGGGTTCGATTCCCCGGTAAGCCACCAAAAAAATGCAGATGTGGCGAAATTGGCAGACGCACTAGACTTAGGATCTAGCGCCTTTGGCGTGGGGGTTCGACTCCCTTCATCTGCACCAAATTTGCGAAAGTGGCTCAATGGTAGAGCGCCACCTTGCCAAGGTGGATGTTGCGGGTTCGAGTCCCGTCTTTCGCTCCAAATATGCGGGTATCGTATATCGGTAATACTCCAGCCTTCCAAGCTGGAAAGGTGGGTTCGATTCCCACTACCCGCTCCATAAGCGTGTTTAGCTCAGCTGGATAGAGCAACGCCCTTCTAAGGCGT
>NZ_SMUS01000109.1 GCF_004353185.1 Clostridium cuniculi
AATAAATATCCACCAGCTAAGCTGGTGGTTTTTCATAAGCCCTATAAGGGCAAATTGCTAGCTTGCGTCTTAAGACGCATAAATGGTCCAGCAGCCGCATTTTATTTTACTTGCTACCCTTAAAAGGGTCGTTATATTCTTTAAAACTTATTTGATCCGCTATCATATCTTCACGTTCTTGATTTCTGATATACTCTTCAATTGCCTTTTGATTTCTTCCTACAGTATCAACATAAAATCCCCTACACCAGAAATGTCTGTTTCCATACTTATATTTCAAGTGTGAAAATCTCTCAAATATCATAAGACTACTTTTACCTTTTAAATATCCAACAAAACTTGAAACACTCATCTTTGGTGGTATCTCTACAAATAGATGTATATGATCTACGCAGGCATGCGCTTCGATAATTGTAACACCTTTCCACTCGCAAAGTTGTCTTAATATCTTTCCTATTTCTTTCTTTAACTCTCCATATATTTCTTTTCTCCTAAATTTAGGTGCAAAGACTATATGGTATTTGCAGTTATATTTCGTATGTGATAAACTATTGTTATCCATTATATGGATCCTCCTTTTGTCTATTAAATTTGGCTGCGAACCTTTTTTAATTATTGACAAAAGGAGTTTTTTTATATACTCACCGCTTAAGCTACTCTGAACATACCTGCACAGCAGGTAGTATTCATTTATACAA
>NZ_SMUS01000110.1 GCF_004353185.1 Clostridium cuniculi
TTCCCACATTCGGAAATCTCCGGATCACTGGCTATGTGCGCCTACCCGAAGCTTATCGCAGCTTATCACGTCCTTCATCGGCTCCTGATGCCAAGGCATTCACCATGCGCCCTTTGTAGCTTGACCTTTGTTCGTTTATTATACCTTATTACTGCGTCAACTTCGAAATCTACTTGTTCACGTACCTAAAGTACTGTTCACTACGTACATTTCTCGTTTCCTTGTACTAAGTCATACTAAACTTCACAATCATCTTCTTTTTCAAAGTTTTGCATTTAATATCACAAAGAATATTTCTTGGCTTACTTCTCAATATGTTTTGAAGTTATATATAATTCATGTGCAATTTTCAAAGAACAAAATTTCTAGTTATAAACTTCGCATTACTTCGTCAATTTCCTCATTCCGCTTCTCACTTATATCATAAGCTCCGATGCTCATTCGTCATTTCCTTGTACTGCTCATTTCTAACAGTAAATTAATTTCCTGAGAAACATGGTTTCTCAAAATTGAACAGACTAGTTAAACCAGTATCTTTCGAGTACGAAGTAAACATCTTGTTACTTCATTTCTCCATAGAAAGGAGGTGATCCAGCCGCAGGTTCTCCTACGGCTACCTTGTTACGACTTCACCCCAATCGCTGACCCTACCTTAGGACGCTTCCT
>NZ_SMUS01000111.1 GCF_004353185.1 Clostridium cuniculi
GCACAAAAGCAACATATAAGAGCTATGCTTTTTGAAGATTTAGACGAAAGTAGTGAAACATATGGAGCAGTAGCACTTGGTACTTTAGGTTTTATGTGTAGTAGACAAAGAACTCCAGACGGAAGGGATTGGGAGTTTACAACGGCTATAACAGCAGAAGGAATACTAGCTGAAAAAATAGTTGGAAGTTTATTCGCTTCTAAAAATGGGTTAACTAAAATTTTCATGGAAACAGGTAAATTTGAAAGTCAAATGCCAGATGGCTCAAAGATTGTAATTTCACCAACAGAAGGATTTTATAATATGTTTGGAAGTAGTAAGAGAGAATATCACCATTTAAATTATACAACTACTATTTCAGACTACTTTGTAGGAAGCGAAGGAGGAAAAAGAAGAGTCATTCAATTACCAGATGAATTTAAGGGGAAAAAATTCTCGGCAGTTGTTTCGGTAGTTGATGTAAGACCAGGATCATCACCTGCAGCAATTAGAAATATATCTAACTCCATAGCTTCTTATGATTATACAAATGGAAGAGTTGAAATATCTTTATATGCAAGTTCTCTTAAATTTAATTATAATGCTAACTCTAATAATGATTATGCAGTAGTAGATAGAAATCATAC
>NZ_SMUS01000112.1 GCF_004353185.1 Clostridium cuniculi
TTTATAAAAATATTTAAAAGAAAGAAGGAATATAAAATGAAAATTGGAGTAAATGATGGACATACTTTGAGAGGTGCTGGAACTGGAGCAGTAGGAATTATAAAAGAAGGAGAACACACTAGATTAGTTGGAGAAGAAGTAAGAAGCTTGTTAAAGGAAAGAGGTAATACTGTTTATAATTGTACTGTTGATTATGCAGCAACTACAAATGAAAGTTTATCTTTAGTAGTGCAACAAGCTAACAGAGAAGATTTAGATTGGTTTATTTCTATACACTTCAACGCTGGAGGGGGACAAGGAGTTGAGGTCTACACTTATGAAGGTAGACAATATCAAGATGCAATAGATGTATGTAAAAATATATCAGCATTAGGATTTAATAATAGAGGGGTTAAAGCTGGTACAGGACTTTATGTAATCAGAAGAACAAAAGCTAAATCTATGTTAATAGAAGTTTGTTTTGTAGACACAGAAGATGCGAATAAGTATCTTGAAGTTGGATATAAAGCAATTGCAAAAGCTATAGTAGATGCATTAGATAATCATATAATTAGTGATC
>NZ_SMUS01000113.1 GCF_004353185.1 Clostridium cuniculi
CCTTTCCCCTTTCCTTTCCCTCCCTCCTCTTTTTTCTTTTTCCCCTCTCCTTTCTCCTTCCTTCCTCCTCCTCTTTCCCCTCTTTCTCTCCTTTTCCTTCTCCTTTTTCCTCTTCCTTCCCTTTTCCCCTTTCTCTCTTCCCTCCTCCTCCTCTCTCCTTTTCCTTCTCCTCCTTCCTTTCCCCCTTTCCTCCCCCTTTTTTTCCTTTCCTTTTCCCTCTTTCTTTTCTCCTTTCTTCTTCTCCTCCTCCGCTTTTTTCCTCGCCTCTTCCCCTCTCTCTTTTATCTCTTTCCTCTTCTTTTTATCTCCTTTCCTCTTCTCCTTTCTTTTTCCCCCTTTCTCTCCTCTTCTCCTTCTTTTCCCTCTTTTCTTACTTTTTCTTTAAAATCTCTCCCTCTCAATTTCATTCTTTTATTACTTTTAATTAACTCCCTCCTCACCTTTCTCCCCATCCTCCATTATTTTTTTTTCCACCCTCTTTTTTCCCCTTCCCTTCCATCTCCTC
>NZ_SMUS01000114.1 GCF_004353185.1 Clostridium cuniculi
CTTCAAAACAATCCGTTATTTCAACTTCATCTATATCGCCATTATCATCTTCTACTATTTCTAAAACCTTTATATTTTTATGTTCTAACGAGTTTCCAATGTAATCCCATCCCATTTGCTTTCCTTCCTTCTCTGCTTTATCTAAGATGCTTTGAAATTCTTCATCACTTATCTTATCTTCATCAACTTCTATAAGCATTTCATGTTAAAACTTTATAACCTCATCAATATATAATCTATACTTCATTACTCTTCCTCCAAATTATCAGTTTTCTTCACTAACACTCTCTACATGATCCATATAAAAAGTCGAATGCATTCCATTGAAAATTACATTTACTGTTTTATTACTTGGACCATATATTCTAACTACTTTCCCTATATACTCTTTATTTTGATATTTAACTTTAACTATACTTCCAACCTCTATAGTCTTAATATCGTTCTGATTTTTTTCTTTATCGTGCTGCAATTCTTCCTTATCGTTCTTAAAAATAACTTCTT
>NZ_SMUS01000115.1 GCF_004353185.1 Clostridium cuniculi
TAACATGCCTTTGGTATTTCTGGCAACGATCATTTTAGCTGAGTCATCACCTGCATGATAATAATATAATTTATAAAATTTTTGCAATGCTTTTACTGCGCTGTCTCTTTCAGCAACAAAAGCCAGTTGTTTACCTGCTTCATCCCATGTAAGTGATTTAACATCATTAAATCCTTTTAACAAAGTATCTGCGGTATGGGTAATACTATTGAACCGGATAACCGATGCTTTAACAAGCGAATCGCTATTTTTCCTGCTCGTTTTAAAGGCAATGCTGTTGCCTGTTTTACTCACCGCATAATCAGCCACTAATTTAAAAACAGCCTTCTTACGGTCATTTAAATGCACTATGGTAAGCTCGGTACCTTCTTCTACTTGGTCTTCATTTGTTTTATTAAGGGCTTTATCATCTTTTTTCGGTTGTAAAGCATTCATACCTTTTGCCTGTACTTCTACCAGTTTGTTTTTTAAACTGTCGGCAACTCTTAC
>NZ_SMUS01000116.1 GCF_004353185.1 Clostridium cuniculi
CGTAAAGTTTGCTAAAGTTTTTAAACTCGCTATTCGCTCAAACAGTAAAAACTTCTTTACGCAACTTTACTCCATCAATTATTAAATTCTACGGCTTAATTTCAATGGTCCTTCCAAATTAATATTTCATTTTTTCTTTTTTTCACGTAACTACCTATACATAACACCTTATAGTTAATGTCTTTTGCTACATACTGTATGACAAGTCATTAACTAAAAGTATTTTAACCTAGATAAAATAAGACTCATTAAATTAAAAGATAATTATTCTATCAAAATAGCTTATAGCACAGAACATTAACTTTATAAGCATTTCACTTTTAAATTGCAGAACTAAGCTTTAAAGCTAGTGATAGAGAAAAATTAATGATATAACCGGAAGAAAGTATTATATAATAAGCTTTAGAATTTAATTATTATTGTAATAAAATTAGCGTTAAGAAGCTGAGGTAAGCGATAGCGAACTTCGAAGC
>NZ_SMUS01000117.1 GCF_004353185.1 Clostridium cuniculi
AATTAGAAATACGCCAAATAGCCATGAACAAAATAGCAATGGCATCACTCCAGTAAAGTTCACATCCGGAAAAAGTACTTTCGTGTACAAGCTACATGAAAAAAAGCTAACTACAAGTGATACAGTCCAATTAATGACCAATGCACAAAATTTTGCATTAACAACTTCACTTATTGCTAATCATTTAGAAAACGTAATTATCAATGTTCCTTTTATAAGCTCATTTCCTAAAGTGTTATAAAATATAAGTACAAAAACGACAAATCCTAACTGTGAAAGATTTTTAAAATATTGAGCCCAAGCATCTATATATGTCTGGTCTGGCATTTGTAGATTAATTAAATCAGTTGATAATGCACCAATAACTGCGGTTGTATACTTTGCTCCAATTGGACTTATTACGCCTAACAAAAAAAACAAAAGAACAACTATCAGCACCTTAAATGTTGCAACCTGTTCCCAC
>NZ_SMUS01000118.1 GCF_004353185.1 Clostridium cuniculi
CTCTTACGGCTTCTTTGGCGCGGCCGCATCCTGCCGGCTATGCGCTCCCGTCACCGTCTCCCAGATTTCCTTGGCGACCCAGACTGGCCCGACCAGCAGATAAATGGGACCTTGAAAAAACGCCGGTTTGTTTCCTTCAATCCGGTTACCCAGGAATAGCAGCATCCAGCCGCCCACGAAACACGCCAAACCCCACTGCCAGCGCAGCATCACCAGGAGGACGATTCCCGCAAAAATCAGCGGGATTCCGATGCCGTGCAGCAGCTTGTTCCACGTCGAGTGGTGTTCGTGGTCATACTGCGCCATGTAGTGCTCCAGTCCAGGCACTGGGCACCTCCTACTCCAGTTCCTTCCGGAACCAGCAGCGATCTGCTGGAACTCTACCGCTGGGCTGCACTCTACCTTGATTCGTTACGCTTGCCTAGAGGGACAATCATTCTGTACGTACTAGCTCTCT
>NZ_SMUS01000120.1 GCF_004353185.1 Clostridium cuniculi
CTGGGGTATCTAATCCTGTTTGCTACCCACGCTTTCGAACCTCAGCGTCAGTTACAGACCAGAGAGCCGCTTTCGCCACTGGTGTTCTTCCATATATCTACGCATTTCACCGCTACACATGGAGTTCCACTCTCCTCTTCTGCACTCAAGTCTCCCAGTTTCCAATGCACTACTCCGGTTAAGCCGAAGGCTTTCACATCAGACTTAAAAGACCGCCTGCGTTCCCTTTACGCCCAATAAATCCGGATAACGCTTGCCACCTACGTATTACCGCGGCTGCTGGCACGTAGTTAGCCGTGGCTTTCTCATAAGGTACCGTCAATTGATAGTCATTTCCTCCTATCACCTTTCTTCCCTTATAACAGAATTTTACAACCCGAAGGCCTTCTTCATTCACGCGGCGTTGCTCGGTCAGGCTTTCGCCCATTGCCGAAGATTCCCTACTGCTGCCTCCC
>NZ_SMUS01000121.1 GCF_004353185.1 Clostridium cuniculi
CAAGGGTATCTAATCCTGTTTGATCCCCGCACTTTCGTGCCTCAGCGTCAGTAGGGCGCCGGTATGCTGCCTTCGCAATCGGGGTTCTGCGTGATATCTATGCATTTCACCGCTACACCACGCATTCCGCATACTTCTCGCCCACTCGAGCCCGGCAGTTTCAACGGCTGTACGGGGTTGAGCCCCGCAATTTTACCGCTGACTTGGCAGGCCGCCTACGCACCCTTTAAACCCAATAAATCCGGATAACGCTCGCATCCTCCGTATTACCGCGGCTGCTGGCACGGAGTTAGCCGATGCTTTTTCTCCAGGTACTCTCCTTCCGTCCACACGTGGACGGCATTGCTCCCTGACAAAAGAGGTTTACGACCCGTAGGGCCTTATTCCCTCACGCGACTTGGCTGGTTCAGCCTTCCGGCCATTGACCAATATTCCTCACTGCTGCCCCCC
>NZ_SMUS01000122.1 GCF_004353185.1 Clostridium cuniculi
CTCGGGTATCTAATCCTGTTTGATCCCCACGCTTTCGTGCATCAGCGTCAGTCATGGCTTGGCAGGCTGCCTTCGCAATCGGGGTTCTGCGTGATATCTATGCATTTCACCGCTACACCACGCATTCCGCCTGCCTCAAACATACTCAAGCCCCCCAGTTTCAACGGCAATTCTATGGTTGAGCCACAGACTTTCACCGCTGACTTAAAAGGCCGCCTACGCACCCTTTAAACCCAATAAATCCGGATAACGCTCGGATCCTCCGTATTACCGCGGCTGCTGGCACGGAGTTAGCCGATCCTTATTCATAAGGTACATACAAAACGGGACACGTCCCGCACTTTATTCCCTTATAAAAGAGGTTTACGATCCATAGAACCTTCATCCCTCACGCGACTTGGCTGGTTCAGGCTTACGCCCATTGACCAATATTCCTCACTGCTGCCCCCC
>NZ_SMUS01000123.1 GCF_004353185.1 Clostridium cuniculi
GGGAGGCTGCAGTGAGGAATATTGGTCAATGGGCGCGAGCCTGAACCAGCCAAGTAGCGTGAAGGATGACTGCCCTATGGGTTGTAAACTTCTTTTATATGGGAATAAAGTCACGTGTGGATTTTGTATGTACCATATGAATAAGGATCGGCTAACTCCGTGCCAGCAGCCGCGGTAATACGGAGGATCCGAGCGTTATCCGGATTTATTGGGTTTAAAGGGAGCGTAGGTGGATTGTTAAGTCAGTTGTGAAAGTTTGCGGCTCAACCGTAAAATTGCAGTTGAAACTGGCAGTCTTGAGTACAGTAGAGGTGGGCGGAATTCGTGGTGTAGCGGTGAAATGCTTAGATATCACGAAGAACTCCGATTGCGAAGGCAGCTCACTAGACTGTCACTGACACTGATGCTCGAAAGTGTGGGTATCAAACAGGATTAGATACCCGTG
>NZ_SMUS01000124.1 GCF_004353185.1 Clostridium cuniculi
GGGTGGCAGCAGTGAGGAATATTGGTCAATGGACGCAAGTCTGAACCAGCCATGCCGCGTGCAGGAAGACGGCTCTATGAGTTGTAAACTGCTTTTGTATTAGGGTAAACTCAGGTACGTGTACCTGACTGAAAGTATAATACGAATAAGGATCGGCTAACTCCGTGCCAGCAGCCGCGGTAATACGGAGGATCCAAGCGTTATCCGGATTTATTGGGTTTAAAGGGTGCGTAGGCGGTTTGATAAGTTAGAGGTGAAATACCGGGGCTTAACTCCGGAACTGCCTCTAATACTGTTGAACTAGAGAGTAGTTGCGGTAGGCGGAATGTATGGTGTAGCGGTGAAATGCTTAGAGATCATACAGAACACCGATTGCGAAGGCAGCTTACCAAACTATATCTGACGTTGAGGCACGAAAGCGTGGGGAGCAAACAGGATTAGATACCCTTG
>NZ_SMUS01000125.1 GCF_004353185.1 Clostridium cuniculi
CTAGGGTATCTAATCCTGTTTGCTCCCCACGCTTTCGAGCCTCAACGTCAGTTACAGTCCAGTAAGCCGCCTTCGCCACTGGTGTTCCTCCTAATATCTACGCATTTCACCGCTACACTAGGAATTCCACTTACCTCTCCTGCACTCTAGCTGCACAGTTTCCAAAGCAGTTCCGGGGTTAAGCCCCGGCATTTCACTTCAGACTTGTGCTGCCGTCTACGCTCCCTTTACACCCAGTAAATCCGGATAACGCTTGCCCCCTACGTATTACCGCGGCTGCTGGCACGTAGTTAGCCGGGGCTTCTTAATCAGGTACCGTCTGGCGACCCAAAGGTCGCTATTTCTTCCCTGCTGATAGAGCTTTACATACCGAAATACTTCTTCACTCACGCGGCGTCGCTGCATCAGGGTTTCCCCCATTGTGCAATATTCCCCACTGCTGCCTCCC
>NZ_SMUS01000126.1 GCF_004353185.1 Clostridium cuniculi
AAGGGTATCTAATCCTGTTCGCTCCCCACGCTTTCGCTCCTCAGCGTCAGTAACGGCCCAGAGACCTGCCTTCGCCATTGGTGTTCTTCCCGATATCTACACATTCCACCGTTACACCGGGAATTCCAGTCTCCCCTACCGCACTCCAGCCCGCCCGTACCCGGCGCAGATCCACCGTTAGGCGATGGACTTTCACACCGGACGCGACGAACCGCCTACGAGCCCTTTACGCCCAATAAATCCGGATAACGCTCGCACCCTACGTATTACCGCGGCTGCTGGCACGTAGTTAGCCGGTGCTTATTCGAACAATCCACTCAACACGGCCCGAAGCCGTGCCTTGCCCTTGAACAAAAGCGGTTTACAACCCGAAGGCCTCCATCCCGCACGCGGCGTCGCTGCATCAGGCTTGCGCCCATTGTGCAATATTCCCCACTGCAGCCGCCC
>NZ_SMUS01000127.1 GCF_004353185.1 Clostridium cuniculi
TTCGCTCAAACAGTAAAAACTTCTTTACGCAACTTTACTCCATCAATTATTAAATTCTACGGCTTAATTTCAATGGTCCTTCCAAATTAATATTTCATTTTTTCTTTTTTTCACGTAACTACCTATAGCATAACACCTTGCAGTTAATGTCTTTTGCTACATGTTATATGACAAGTCGTTAACTAAAAGTATTTTAACCTGGATAAAACAAAACTTTTTTAAATTAAAAGATAATTATTCTATCAAAATAATTTATAGCACAGAACATTAACTTTATAGGTTTTTCGCTTTTAAATTGCAGACCTAAGCTTTAAATCCAGTGATAGAGAAAAATTAATGATATAACCGGAAGAAAGTATTATATAATAAGCTTTAGAATTTAATTATTATTGTAATAAAATTAGCGTTAAGAAGCTGAGGTAAGCGATAGCGAACTTCGAAGCTT
>NZ_SMUS01000128.1 GCF_004353185.1 Clostridium cuniculi
AAAAAGAAAGAGTTGAGTAGGGAGAAAGGAAAAAGAGAGAGGGGAAGGGAAATATTAAAAAGAAAGAGGAAGGAAGGGGGGGAGGGAAAGAAAAGAGGAGGGAAGAGAAAGAAAAAGGAGAGAGAAGGAAAGAAAAGAGAAAAAAGGAAAGAGGGAGGAGGGGAAAGAAAAGAAGAGGGGAAAGGAGGAAAGGAGAAGGGAGGGAGAGAAAAAGGAAGAGGGGGAAGAAAAAGGAAAAGAAGAGAAGGAAAAGGGGGGAGGAAAGAGAGAGAAAGGAGGAAGGGGTGGAAAGGTGAACAAGAGGAAGGAAAGGGGGGGAGGGAGGGAAAGAAAATTAAATTAGGAAGAGGGGGGGGAAGAGAGGGAGAAGAAGGAGGGGGGGGGTGAGAGAATAAGTGGGAGGGGGGGAGAAAGGGGGGAAAGAAGGGATGGGAAAAA
>NZ_SMUS01000129.1 GCF_004353185.1 Clostridium cuniculi
CTACGACGCCGCGCGCTACACCCTCTCGTCGATCACCTCCTACCAGTACTCCGACGACGCAATGACGCTCGACCAGGACTTCACGCCCCTTTCCTACTTCACCCTGCGGCAAGCACGCCGCGACCACGCCGTGACCGAGGACCTGGTCGTCCGCTCGCGCGAGGGGCGCCCCTACGGCTGGCTCTTCGGCGCCTTCGGCTTCTACCGCCACGCGAGGATGGAGGCGCCCGTGCGTTTCAAGCAGACGGGCATCGACCGCCTGATCTTCGACAACGCCAACGCCTCGGCCCAGGAGACGGGCCTCCGCTACGAAAAGACATCGGATGAGCTGCCGCTCTATTCCGACTTCCGCCTGCCCGCCTACGGGGCGGCCCTCTACCACGAGTCGACCTACACGGCGGGGCGCTGGCACTTCACGGCCGGCCTGCGCATCGAC
>NZ_SMUS01000131.1 GCF_004353185.1 Clostridium cuniculi
CTCGGTATCTAATCCTGTTTGCTCCCCACGCTTTCGTGCCTCAGTGTCAGTTACAGTCCAGCAACTCGCCTTCGCTACTGGTGTTCTTCCTAATATCTACGCATTCCACCGCTACACTAGGAATTCCAGTTGCCCCTCCTGCACTCAAGTCCAACAGTTTTAGTAGTAGTGCCGAGGTTGAGCCCCGGAGTTACGCTACTAACTTGCTGAACCACCTACGCACCCTTTACGCCCAGTCATTCCGGATAACGCTTGCCACCTACGTATTACCGCGGCTGCTGGCACGTAGTTAGCCGAGGCTTATTCCTAAGGTACCGTCACTTTCTTCTTCCCTTAGAAAAGAACTTTACAATCCGAAGACCTTCATCATTCACGCGGCGTTGCTGGGTCAGAGTTGCCTCCATTGCCCAATATTCCCCACTGCTGCCTCCC
>NZ_SMUS01000132.1 GCF_004353185.1 Clostridium cuniculi
CAACCCGTGGGAGGCCAAGACGCTCGAATGGAAGGCCCCCTCGCCGCCGCCGCACGGCAATTTCAAGACTCCTCCGGTCGTCACCGAACACCCTTATGACTACGGCGTCGCCGCCTAGCATCGCCTCCGGACGCCGGGCCCTCGGTTTCGTCAACGCGGGCTCTGCGCTCCTGCTGCTCGTCGCCGGCGGATTGGTCACCTCGACGAACTCGGGGATGGCGGTTCCGGACTGGCCGCTGTCCTATGGGACCTGGCTGCCCAAGATGACGGGCGGGGTGATCTTCGAGCACGGCCACCGGATGATCGCGACCGTGGTCGGCTTCTTCATCCTGGTCATGGCCTTCTGGACGCAGTTCGACGAGGCCCGTCCGGGCGTGCGCCGCCTCGCGTGGTGGACGCTCGCCCTGGTCATCCTGCAGGGCGTGTTCGGC
>NZ_SMUS01000133.1 GCF_004353185.1 Clostridium cuniculi
GGGAGGCAGCAGTGGGGGATATTGGACAATGGGGGAAACCCTGATCCAGCGATGCCGCGTGAGGGAAGAAGGTTTTCGGATTGTAAACCTCTGTGGACAGGGACGATAATGACGGTACCTGTCAAGAAAGCCACGGCTAACTACGTGCCAGCAGCCGCGGTAATACGTAGGTGGCGAGCGTTGTCCGGAATTACTGGGTGTAAAGGGAGTGTAGGCGGGAAGGCAAGTCAGAAGTGAAAATTATGGGCTCAACCCATAACCTGCTTTTGAAACTGTTTTTCTTGAGTGAAGCAGAGGCAAGCGGAATTCCTAGTGTAGCGGTGAAATGCGTAGATATTAGGAGGAACACCAGTGGCGAAGGCGGCTTGCTGGGCTTTTACTGACGCTGAGGCTCGAAAGCGTGGGGAGCAAACAGGATTAGATACCCGA
>NZ_SMUS01000134.1 GCF_004353185.1 Clostridium cuniculi
AGAGGGAGAGGGGAAAGGAGAAGGGGAGGGTTGGTAGAAAGAGAAAAAGGAGAAAGGGGGGGAGAGAAGAAAGAGAGAGGGGGAGGAGAGGGAAAGGAGAAGAGGAGGGAAAAAGAAAGGGGGAGGGGGGAGAAGAGAGGAAGGGAAAGGGAGAAGGAAGAGAATCGTATAGAAAGGGGAGGGAAAAAAAAAAGGAAGAAAGAAAAGGAGGGGGGGAGAAAGAGAAAAGGGATGGGGGAGGAGGAGAAAAAAGAAAGGAAAGGAGGAAGAGGGGAAAGAAGGGGGAAAGGGAGAGGGGAAAGGAGAGGAAGGGAGAAGGGGAAAGGGGAAAAAGAAGGAAGAGAGGAGGAAAGGAGGGGAGAGTCTGAAGGAAAAAGGAGATGGTTAAGAGGAAGGAGGGGAATTACTTTAATTAGTATGTTATCAAG
>NZ_SMUS01000135.1 GCF_004353185.1 Clostridium cuniculi
AGCCGGCGATTCCAACGCCAAGAACCAGGGCGAGGAGCACAGGAGCCGAGGTCCTCAGCAGCCCCCGCCGCCTCGACGTCGAGGAAGACACTGATGAAACAGACGAACGGGAAAATATGGGAGACATAGGGGACAAAAAGGGCGCGTTCACGAGAGCCTCGAGTCAGGAGAAGGGATAGTGGGCGGCTAGCCGATAGAATTGAAGCACTCCAGGAGCACTAATAACTCACGCAGCCATAAAATGCAAGCGCATTGATATACACATTTTTTACTGTTGCAGAGAATAAAAAATAACGTGAGGCCGCTTGGCAATTTTCCCTTATTTTTACTGCTTAGTGAGCAGTCTTCCAACCCCACAACAGCCGGCTACACGTGCGCTCAGACAGCTCAGCGAGACTTAGGAGGAGTCAACCCGGAGTCTGACGAAC
>NZ_SMUS01000136.1 GCF_004353185.1 Clostridium cuniculi
TTCCCACATTCGGAAATCTCCGGATCACTGGCTATGTGCGCCTACCCGAAGCTTATCGCAGCTTATCACGTCCTTCATCGGCTCCTGATGCCAAGGCATTCACCATGCGCCCTTTGTAGCTTGACCTATTTAGTCAAAATTTTTCAAAGTTTTGCATTTAATATCACAAAGAATATTTCTTGGCTTACTTCTCAATATGTTTTGAAGTTATATATAATTCATGTGCAATTTTCAAAGAACAATTTCTTGAGAAACATGGTTTCTCAAAATTGAACAGACTAGTTAAACCAGTATCTTCTGAGTACGAAGTAAACATCTTGTTACTTCATTTCTCCATAGAAAGGAGGTGATCCAGCCGCAGGTTCTCCTACGGCTACCTTGTTACGACTTCACCCCAATCGCTGACCCTACCTTAGGACGCTTCCT
>NZ_SMUS01000137.1 GCF_004353185.1 Clostridium cuniculi
GCTCCATGAGGTAGTCGGTGAGGTCTTCGGCCATCTTCTTCGTCAGAGTCGTCACCAAGACACCGTCGCCACGGTCCACTCGGGTACGAATTTCACCCATAAGGTCGTCAATCTGGCCACGCGTAGGCTTGACGATAATCTCCGGATCCACCAGACCTGTCGGACGAATGATTTGTTCGACGACGCCGTGAGCTCGTTCGGTCTCGTACGAACCGGGCGTGGCGGACAGGTAGACAGTCTGGCCGATCCGCTGGGTGAACTCATCGAATTTGAGAGGACGGTTGTCCATCGCGCTGGGCAGTCGGAAACCATGTTCTACCAATGTCCGCTTGCGGCTCATGTCCCCCTCATACATCCCGCCAATCTGCGGGACGGTCACGTGGGATTCATCAATGACGAGCACAAAATCTTCCGGAAAGTAGTCA
>NZ_SMUS01000138.1 GCF_004353185.1 Clostridium cuniculi
GGAGGGAAGAGGGGAGAAAGATAGAAGAGAGAAAGGAAAGGGGAAGGGGGAGAGAAGAGGGTATAGAGAAGAAGAAAGAAAAAGGAGAGGGAAGGGAAAAAGGGGAAAAAAGAGGGAAAAAGGAAAAGGGGAGGAAGGGAGGGGAGAAGGAGGGAGGGAAGAAAAAAGGGAAAAAGGAAGAGGGAAGAGGAGAGAAGAAGGAAGGAAGGAGAGAGGAGGAGGGAGAAAGGAAAGGGAAAAAAGGAAGGGGAGGGGAGGGGGGAAGGAGGAAAGAAAAGGGGGGAGGGGGAGGGGAGGAGCGGAGAGCAAGGGAACGGAGGGAAAAGGAAAGAAAAGAAGATGGGGAAGAAGGGGGAAAAGAGAAGGGGGAGAGAGCGGGGAAAGGAGGGGAAAAAGAAGGAAGGGAAGGAGGGGAGAAGGAGAAG
>NZ_SMUS01000139.1 GCF_004353185.1 Clostridium cuniculi
GGGCCCAGAGCGAGCCGCTGCCCGCGGCGTCCTTCGTGGCCGCGGGGGCGACGGCAGGCTGCTCCGCGGCGGCATTCTGCGCGGCGCCGGCCTGCGGCGTCTCGGCCTCGGCGGCGCCTGCGGCAGGCGCTGCGCCCTCCGAGCCCTCGGGGACGGTGAGCGTGAGGCGGATGTCTTCGGGCGGCATGCAGGTCTGGTCGTCGCAGATCATCCACTCGATGTCGACGGCGACGGTGGCCGTGGCGGCCGTGAGCCGCACGCGTTGGGCGAAGCGTGCCTTGCCCGCGAAGGGGCCGATCTGCATGCCGAAGGTGGTGTCGAAGTGGGTGTCGGGGGTGGTGAGCTGCTCGACCGAGCCCTCCAGCGCGGCGCCCTCGGCCGTGAAGAGGAACGTCGTGGCGTTGGGGCCGCCCTCGTAGGGC
>NZ_SMUS01000140.1 GCF_004353185.1 Clostridium cuniculi
CTAAATTGTTCGTTAAAGCTTAAGTGCCGTGATGACGAAAATTAATGATATTACCTCCAGGAATTAGTGTAATTTTCGTTAAGAATTTATATTGTTTTCTCCGGAAAAAGTGCTAAAGCTTCGAAAGTCACTTTGTTCCCTCAGCTTCTTAACGCCCTTTTTCCTCCAAAAACGATTAAATTCTAAAACTTAATTACAATATTCCTTCCGATAATATCATTAATTTTTCTCTATCACTAGCTTTTAAGCTAAAGGATACAATTTCCTGAGTAACCACCTTAAGGTTAATGACTTCTGCTATATTTTATATAATAAATTGTTAACTTCTAAATATATATATTTAAATAAACTAAAAATATTAATATACAAATTAACTTTAATATAAGAAAAATTTGTAGCACAAAACATTAACTATAAAG
>NZ_SMUS01000141.1 GCF_004353185.1 Clostridium cuniculi
GCATAGCTTGCTGTGGGGACTGCGTGCTGGTCTGAACCACGGTCGCCGGGGCATCGTAATCATGGCGGGCCAAACTCATCGGCCATCGCAATCGTCCAACATCAGCTGGAACTAACCCGTTGCCGCGCAACCACCCAAACCAGCGCTCTATCCAGCTCTCTTCCGTTTTAACTGACCGCCGCAGGTCTAACCTCATGCGACGAATCGCTCCGGCGCTCATAGGGTCAACCTCCTGGAATCCCCAAGATTCCAACCAGGTGACGGGTGCGATACGAGGATCGGTGCATGGTCCAATAACGCCACCAGCCTCAATGACCGGCACGGATCCGTGTAGGCGAGCTGCCAGGAAGGATGTCCGCACTCTCCCCCAAGAAGCGTCACTCCGATGAGGAAGAAAGCCCACTAGAACCGCTGCCC
>NZ_SMUS01000142.1 GCF_004353185.1 Clostridium cuniculi
TTTTGAAGTTATATTATATAATTCATATGCAATTTTCAAAGAACAAATTGGTGGGTCTAAATGGACTCGAACCATCGACCTCACGCTTATCAGGCGTGCGCTCTAACCAGCTGAGCTATAGACCCATGTGGTGGAGGTAAAGGGATTCGAACCCTTGACCCCTTGCGTGCAAGGCAAGTGCTCTCCCAACTGAGCTATACCCCCACAATTCTTTTGAACAATCTAATGATCGCTCAAAATTGAACAGAAATTAAGACCATATCTTTTGAGTACGAAGTAAACATCTTGTTACTTCATTTCTCCATAGAAAGGAGGTGATCCAGCCGCAGGTTCTCCTACGGCTACCTTGTTACGACTTCACCCCAATCGCTGACCCTACCTTAGGACGCTTCC
>NZ_SMUS01000143.1 GCF_004353185.1 Clostridium cuniculi
GTAGCTTGACCTATTTAGTCAAAATTTTTCAAAGTTTTGCATTTAATATCACAAAGAATATTTCTTGGCTTACTTCTCAATATGTTTTGAAGTTATATATAATTCATGTGCAATTTTCAAAGAACAAAATTTCCAGTTATAAACTTCGCATTACTTCGTCAATTTCCTCATTCCGCTTCTCACTTATATCATAAGCTCCGATGCTCATTCGTCATTTCCTTGTACTGCTTGTTTCTAACAGTAAATTAATTTCTTGAGAAACATGGTTTCTCAAAATTGAACAGACTAGTTAAACCAGTATCTTCTGAGTACGAAGTAAACATCTTGTTACTTCATTTCTCCATAGAAAGGAGGTGATCCAGCCGCAGGTTCTC
>NZ_SMUS01000144.1 GCF_004353185.1 Clostridium cuniculi
TGATAACTCTCAAAAGGATGATGAAACTGTAGATAGTGATAATTCTTCTGAAGATACTAATCCAGAACTTCCTTCTAACGATATAGATGAAATTCCTGGTGATAATGGTGGTTCTGTAACTCCTCCATCTGTAGATACTGATGATCAAGAAGATACAACTACTACTCCTTCTGAAGGTGATAACTCTCAAAAGGATGATGAAACTGTAGATAGTGATAATTCTTCTGAAGATACTAATCCAGAACTTCCTTCTAACGATATAGATGAAATTCCTGGTGATAATGGTGGTTCTGTAACTCCTCCATCTGTAGATACTGATGATCAAGAAGATACAACTACTACTCCTTCTGAAGGTG
>NZ_SMUS01000145.1 GCF_004353185.1 Clostridium cuniculi
TCACTTCAAGGTTATGACTCTTTAATTTCAGGAGATAGTCAAAATGGTTTTGTTATAACAAATACGAATACAGAAACTATAGATATTCCTGTAACTAAAAAATGGGTTGGAGATGCAGCCGAAAGTGTAACTGTTAGATTATTTGCAGATGGAGTTGAAATTAATTCAGTAAAGTTAACAAAAGATAATAATTGGAGTCATACTTTTGCTGGACTAACTAAGTATGATCAAACAACAGGAAATGAAATTAGTTACTCAATAAAAGAAGATGCTGTAGCAGGATATAATAGTGTTATTACAGGAAATGCTGAGTTAGGATTTACAGTTACAAATACTATTACAGGAAAAACTTCTGT
>NZ_SMUS01000146.1 GCF_004353185.1 Clostridium cuniculi
CTAACTCCATAGCTTCTTATGATTATACAAATGGAAGAGTTGAAATATCTTTATATGCAAGTTCTCTTAAATTTAATTATAATGCTAACTCTAATAATGATTATGCAGTAGTAGATAGAAATCATACATTTAATGAATTAAGAACGGATATTATTGTAGCGCTTACAGTAACAGCATAGGAGGGAAAATATGAATATTACGCAAGAACAAAGCAAAATGACTATATTTTATAATAAAAGACTAGGAACTATACAAGCTATAGCAGGTGGTATACAAGATATGAGTTATTTTGGTGAAGAAGAAGAAGACTTTAAACTTATTTATGATTATATAGTTGTAG
>NZ_SMUS01000147.1 GCF_004353185.1 Clostridium cuniculi
GGTCAGCGATTGGGGTGAAGTCGTAACAAGGTAGCCGTAGGAGAACCTGCGGCTGGATCACCTCCTTTCTATGGAGAAATGAAGTAACAAGATGTTTACTTCGTACTCAGAAGATACTGGTTTAACTGGTCTGTTCAATTTTGAGAGATTAACCATCTTTCAAGAATATGGGTCTATAGCTCAGCTGGTTAGAGCGCACGCCTGATAAGCGTGAGGTCGATGGTTCGAGTCCATTTAGACCCACCAATTTGTTCTTTGAAAATTGCATATGAATTATATAATATAACTTCAAAA
>NZ_SMUS01000148.1 GCF_004353185.1 Clostridium cuniculi
AGTATCCTCAGAAGAATTATCACTATCTACAGTTTCATCATCCTTTTGAGAGTTATCATCTTCAGAAGGAGTAGTAGTTGTATCTTCTTGATCATCAGTATCTACAGATGGAGGAGTTACAGAACCATCATTATCACCAGGAATTTCATCTATATCGTTAGAAGGAAGTTCTGGATTAGTATCTTCAGAAGAATTATCACTATCTACAGTTTCATCATCCTTTTGAGAGTTATCATCTTCAGAAGGAGTAGTAGT
>NZ_SMUS01000149.1 GCF_004353185.1 Clostridium cuniculi
TGCCAAGGCATTCACCATGCGCCCTTTGTAGCTTGACCTATTTAGTCAAAATTTTTCAAAGTTTTGCATTTAATATCACAAAGAATATTTCTTGGCTTACTTCTCAATATGTTTTGAAGTTATATATTAATTCATGTGCAATTTTCAAAGAACAATTTCTTGAGAAACATGGTTTCTCAAAATTGAACAGACTAGTTAAACCAGTATCTTCTGAGTACGAAGTAAACATCTTGTTACTTCATTTCTCCATAGAA
>NZ_SMUS01000150.1 GCF_004353185.1 Clostridium cuniculi
GATGCCAAGGCATTCACCATGCGCCCTTTGTAGCTTGACCTATTTAGTCAAAATTTTTCAAAGTTTTGCATTTAATATCACAAAGAATATTTCTTGGCTTACTTCTCAATATGTTTTGAAGTTATATTATATAATTCATATGCAATTTTCAAAGAACAAATTGGTGGGTCTAAATGGACTCGAACCATCGACCTCACGCTTATCAGGCGTGCGCTCTAACCAGCTGAGCTATAGACCCAT
>NZ_SMUS01000151.1 GCF_004353185.1 Clostridium cuniculi
TGATAACTCTCAAAAGGATGATGAAACTGTAGATAGTGATAATTCTTCTGAAGATACTAATCCAGAACTTCCTTCTAACGATATAGATGAAATTCCTGGTGATAATGGTGGTTCTGTAACTCCTCCATCTGTAGATACTGATGATCAAGAAGATACAACTACTACTCCTTCTGAAGATGATAACTCTCAAAAGGATGATGAAACTGTAGATAGTGATAATTCTTCTGAAGATACT